>BTVB01000026.1:5888-63962 GCA_045863275.1 Gemmatimonadota bacterium | reverse complement strand
GGCTGGGGCCCCAGCTCGGCGCGCTGGTGGGCGTCTCCGTGCGCCCCGCAGAGGCGCCCGCCTTCACCCTCGTCACACTGGACGGCGACACCATCCGCTCCTCCGCGCTGGAGGGGAAGGTGGTGGTGGTGAACTTCTGGGCCACGTGGTGCATGCCCTGCCGGCTGGAGATGCCCTCCCTCCAGAGCCTCCACGAGCGCCGCGCCGGCGACGACGTCGTCGTGCTGGGCCTGGCCACGGACGTGGGCGGCGACGCGCCGGTCCGGGCGTTCCTCCAGGAGCGGGGCATCAGCTACGCGGTGGGTCGCGCCACCGCCGAGCACCGCCGGAGCTTCGGGGGGATCCCGGGGATCCCCACCACCTTCCTCATCGGCCGCGACGGACGGATCCGCCACACGGTGGTGGGCTACTTCACGCCTCCGGCCATGAACGCCGCCGTCTCCCGCCTGGTGGAGGAAGCCCCGGCGCCCTGACCGGGGCGCGCGCTGGCACGCAACCTGCATTCCTCCCCACCAGGACCCGCGTCCCTCCACCCCGGGGGGGATGCGTCGGGCGGAACCCGCTTCCACGGGAGGTGCGGCATGGGTACAGGACGACGTGGTGACCTGGTCTCGGTGTTGGCCATCCTCTCGGGAGCCGCGCTGGGCGCGACGTTCCTCGAGACGCTCGTGCCGGCGCCCTCGCCCGCGGCGGCGGCCCCCGCCCCCGCCCTTCCCCGCCTCCCCTTCGCGGGCGTGGCCTTCCACGCCTCCTCCATGGGGAGCTACGACGCCTTCGAGGGCGACCACGGAGGCCGGGTGGTCTTCGACGGAGGCACGCTCACCGTCATGCTGCCGGTGGCCCACGTCCTCTCCACCTGGGGCACGCTCGACGACACGCGCCTCCTCACGCTGAGCCTTGCGGTGGTGGAGGAGGGACCCGAGGGATGGCGCATCGTCCGGAGCGGCCCGCCCTTACCCGTGGACGCGGGCTTCGCCGACCAGCCCGAGCTCTGGCTCCGGGACGTGCGCCTCGCGGTCCCCGACGTCACCGAGGACGAGCTCCGCGGGCGGGACCTGGTGGTGGTGCACGAGCTGCGCCGGCCCGGCGCCCACGGGTGGGAGACGTTCTGGACGTACGCCCCCGCGGGCTATGACACCCTCGTCCGCCTCTTCCGGTGGTACCACGAGGACGGGTGCTGACCCGCGACCCCCGGGCTAGTGGCGGAAGAGCCTCCGCCCGGTGAACACCATGGCGATGCCGTGCTCGTCGGCGGCGGTGATGACCTCCTCGTCCCGCACCGACCCACCGGGCTGGACGATGGCCTTCACGCCGGCGAGCGCGGCGGCGTCCACGCCGTCTCGGAACGGGAAGAAGGCGTCCGACGCCAACACCGACCCGGTCAGGTCCAGCTTGGCGTCCTCCGCCTTGCGCACGGCGATGCGCGAGGAGTCCACGCGGCTCATCTGCCCGGCGCCGATGCCCAGCGTGGCGCCGCCGCCCGCAAGCAGGATGGCGTTGGACTTCACGCCGAAGACCGCCGCCCAGGCGAAGCGCAGGTCGTCCAGCTCCGTGTCCGAGGGCGCGCGCCGCGTCACCACCTTCCAGTGGCCATCCTCCACGCCGTAGAAGGGAGGCAAGGGCGGCGTCTGGGCCAGCATGCCACCGTACACCGAGCGGAGCACCCGCCCGTGGGGAAGGCGCCCGTGGGCCGCCACGAAGCGGGCAGGCGCGCGCACGGCCTCGTCCGCCTCCGCCCACCACCCCGCCCGGGGCTCGAAGTCCAGCGCCCCGGCGTGGCCGGGGTACGTGAGGAGGCGGATGTTCTTCTTGGCGGTGAGCGTCTCCAACGCCTCGGGCTCGAAGCCCGGCGCCACGATGCACTCGATGAAGAGCTGGGCCATGAGGGCCGCCGTGGCGGCGTCCACGATGCGGTTCACCGCGATCACCGAGCCGAAGGCGCTCACCGGGTCGCACCGGAGCGCCCTCTCGTAGGCGTCGGCCAACGTGCCGCCCACCGCCAGCCCGCAGGGCGTGGTGTGCTTCACGATGCACACCGCCGGGCGCGGCGAGAACGCGAAGGGCGACAGGCAGAGGAGCGCGCCGTCCAGGTCCAGGAAGTTGTTGTAGCTCAGCTCCTTGCCATGGAGCTGCTCCAGCGCCGCCAGACCCGACGCCAGGCCGAAGCCGTAGAAGGAGGCGGCCTGGTCGGGGTTCTCGCCGTAGCGGAGCGTCTGAACGCGCCGCAGCCCCAAGGGCAGGTCTTCGGGAAGGGGATCGGCGCCCGTGCCCTCCTCCAGGTACGCGGCGACGGCGGCGTCGTAGGCGCTGATGTGGCGGAAGACCTTGGCGGCGAGCTGCCGCCTCAGCAGGCCCTCTTCCCCTTCGCCGTCGAGGGCCGACAGGACGGTGGCGTAGTCCGCCGGGTCCACCACCACCCAGACTCCGCGGTGGTTCTTCGCCGCCGCCCGGATCATCGTGGGCCCGCCGATGTCCACCTTCCCCATGGCCTCCTTCACGCCCACGCCGCCCCGGGCGATGGTCTCGCGGAAGGGGTAGAGGTTCACGGCCACCAGGTCGATGGGCCCATAGCCCTGCGCGGCCATGGCGGCCAGGTCGTCCTCACGGTCGCGGCGGTAGAGGATGCCGGCGTGCACCGCAGGATGGAGCGTCTTCACCCGCCCGTCCATCATCTCCGGGTGCCCGGTGATCTCCGCCACGTCCTTCACCGCCAGCCCCGCCTCCCTCAGCGCCAGCGCCGTACCGCCGGTGGAGACCAGCTCCCACCCGCGCTCGGCGAGGCCGCGGGCGAAGTCCACGAGGCCGTGCTTGTCGGAAACGCTGAGGAGCGCCCGCTTCATATCCGCTACCTTGATGGTTCAGGTTGTCAGAGACCCGGCGCCGCGGCGTCGGGGACCAATCCGAAGGCCTCGCCCGGGGGGGCGAGGGGGACGGCCTCGCGCCCCTCCAGGAGGGCGCGGCATACGTGGTCCGCCGCCAAGGGATAGAGGCGGTGCTCCACCTGGAGGACCCGGGCCGCCAGGGTCTCGGCCGTGTCGCCGGAAAGCACGGGCACGGGCCACTGGGCCACGATCATGCCCCGGTCGTATTCCTCGTCCACCAGGTGGACCGTGGGGCCGCTCAGGCGCGCGCCCGACGCCAGCACCGCCCGGTGGACGTGGATGCCCCACATCCCCTTCCCCCCGAAGGAGGGGAGGAGCGCCGGGTGGATGTTGAGGATCCGCCCCCGGTACGCCGCGATGACCGGCGCGGGCACCAGCTTCAGGTATCCGGCGAGGAAGATCACGCCCACGTCGTGCTCGCGCAGGGTGGCCAGCGTCTCGTCGGCCACCGCCTCGGCGCTCCGGCCCTTCGTGGGGATGACCCGCGCCGCGACGCCTGCGCGCTCCGCCCGCTCCAGCGCGCCGATGCCCGGACGGTCGGCCACCAGGACCCGGATCCGCCACGGCGTGCCCTCGCCCTGGTGGGCCAGCAGCGACTGGAAGTTGCTGCCCCCGCCCGACGCGAAGACCGCCGCCGACAGCGTGTCGGGGGTGCTCACGCCATCTCCCCGCCGTAGTGGGCCACGAGGAAGGGGTTCCCCCGCCGCTCGTCCCCCACGGTGGTGGCGGGGCCGTGCCCCGGGTGGAGCACCAGCGCGTCGGGGAGCGTGAGTACCTGCTCCCGGATGGAGCGCATGAGCGCGTAGAAGTCGCCGCCGGGGAGATCCGTGCGCCCGATGGAGCCCTGGAAGACGACGTCGCCCACGAGGGCCAGGCCTGCCTCCTCCGCCACGAAGATCACGTGGCCCGGGGCGTGGCCCGGCGTGAAGCGCACCTGGAAGGCGCAGGCGCCGAACACGAACCGGGCTCCGTGGGACAGCTCCCGGTCGGGCTCGGGCTGGGCGGGGACCGACAGGCCGAAGGCGGCGGCCTGCTGGGGCAGCGCCCGGTAGAGGCCCAGGTCCGCGGGGTGGAGCCAGATGGGCGCGTCGGGGAAAGCCCCGCGCACCACGTGGACGCCCTCGATGTGGTCCAGGTGGGCGTGGGTGAGGAGGATGGCGTGGAGGCCCAGCCCCTCGGACGTCAGCGTCGCGACCATCCGGTCCGCGGCACCACCCGGGTCGACGGCTACGGTGGCACCGGTCCCGTTGCAGGTCGCCAGGTATCCGTTCTCCGCGAAACCGCCCCCGGTGAAGGTGCGGACGCGCATCACGTCACGCGCACCCGCAACCGCCGGGGCGGACGCCGGCCAGCTCCAGCTCCTTCTCCTCCTCGGTGGGCGCCGTCCACCCGCCGGAGAGGTCCAGCATGGCCCGCAGCGCCCGCTCGGCGCCGGCGCGGACGTGCTCGGGAAGCACGACCTCGTGCCGGCGGTGGTCGAGGCACCAGGCAAGCTTGGCCAGCGTGTTGAGCTTCATGTTCCCGCAGACCGCCGCCCCCGAGAGGGGAATGAACGTCTTGAGGGGGAAGCGCTGCTTCATGCGATCCACCAGGCCCCGCTCGGTGCCGAAGATGACCTCGTCGTGCTTCTCGGCGTACTCCACCATCCCCGCCGTGGACGTCACCACGTCGGCCCGGTCCAGGAGCTCCTGGCGGGCTTCGGGGTGAACCACCACCAGCGCGCGGGGGTGCTTGGCCCGGGCGCGGTCCAGCTCTTCGAGGACCATGTCGTCGTGGACGTAGCAGTAGCCGTCCCACGCGATGATGTTCTCGCGGCCGGTGCGCTGCTGGACGTAGCGGGCCAGGTTCCGGTCGGGAACGAAGAGGATGGGACGGTCCGCGGGGATGGACTCCACCACCTTCACCGCGTTGGACGACGTGCAGCAGATGTCCGACTCGGCCTTCACCTCTGCTGTGGAGTTGACGTACGCCACCACGGCGGCCCCGGGGTGCTCGGCCTTCAGGCGGCGCAGCGCGTCGCCGGTGACGAAGTCGGCCATGGGGCACCCGGCCCGGAGGTCGGGCATGAGCACCGTCTTCTGCGGGGAGAGGATCTTGGCCGTCTCCGCCATGAAGTGGACGCCGCAGAACACGATGACGTCGGCGTCGGTGGCGGCGGCTTCCTGGGAGAGCCCCAGCGAGTCACCCAGGTAGTCGCTGACCTCCTGGATCTCCACGCGCTGGTAGTTGTGGCCCAGGATGACGGCGTTCAGCTCCGCCTTGCGGGCCCGGACGCGGGCGCGCAGCTCCTCCGCGGCGAGCGCCGAGTAGTCGAGGACCGTGGGAAGGGCGCTCCGGAGGGCGCCGGCTGGCGAGATCAAACCGTGAACGAGCTCCCGCAGCCGCATCCCCCCGAAGCGTTGGGGTTACGGAACGTGAAGCCCTGCCCCATGAAGCTGGTGACGTAGTCGATCTCGACACCGTCCAGGTACTGGGCGCTGAAGGGATCCACGAAGACCTTCACCCCGGCGAGGTCGAGCACCTCGTCGTCGGTCTCGGGACCGTCTTCGACGTTGAGGCCGTACTGGAAGCCCGAGCATCCGCCAGGCAGGACCGCGACGCGCAGCCCCGCCCCGGTCTCCACCCCGTGCTCCCGGATGAAGTCCTGGACCTTCTGGGCCGCCGTCTGCGTGAGCGTCAGCATAGGGGTCACGCCCTCTTCGGGTTGCCGTTCGCGTCGGGGCGCCGTCCCGGCGCCGTCACGCGTATGGAATACACTGCTTCATGCGTCAGGTTTCGGCCCGGGAGGCCGTCACCAGGAGCCGGAAGCTACCCGGGGTCCCCGGAGGGGTCAACGGCCTCCGGAGCCGCCCGACGTGCCCAGGATATGGCGCGCCGCGGCGGGGAAATCGTCCACCACCGGGACTCCGGCCGGGACGGCCGCTTCCAGCTCCCGGCCATACCCCGAGCGCACCAGGATCCCCCGACCGCGGAGCTCCGCCGCGGGGAGCACGTCGGTGATCTTGTCCCCCACGAACCAGGAGGCCTCCGGGTCGAGGCCCAGGTCGGCGGCGGCCTGGAGGTACATGCCCGGCGCCGGCTTGCGGCAGGCGCACGGGCCCGTCTCGTCGGGGTGGTGGGGGCAGTAGTAGGTACCGTCGACGGGCACGCCCTCCTCGGCCAGGACCCGGTGCAGGCGGGCCGCCACGGCCCGGTAGTCGTCGAGGGTGTAGAGCCCCCGGGCGATCCCCGATTGGTTCGTGACCACCACGAGGGCGTACCCCGCGGCCCGGAGGGCCCTCAGCGCGTCGACGGCTCCGGGGACGAGGACCACGCCTTCGGGGTCGGCCAGGTAGTTCCGCTCCACGATGAGCGTGCCGTCCCGGTCCACGAACACGGCGGGGCGGAGGCCGCCGCTCACGGAGTCGCCCCCTTCCACGCCTCGACGACGCGCCGTACCACGAGCGCGTCCTCCTCGGGGTCCACGGTGCGGAGATCCAGGTAGACCCGCTCGTCGTCGATGCGGCCCACCACGGGGGGCGTTCCCTCCCGCAGGGCCGCCGCCAGCGCCTGCCCCCCTCCCGGGTGGTCCAGGGCCACCGCCCACGACGACAACCGCGCCTCGGGGTAGGTGCCTCCCCCCACGGCGCCGTCGTGGGGGAGAGCCTCCGCCACCGCCCCCGACGCCGCCAGCGCGGCGGCCATGGCCACCGCACGCTCGCGGAGGGCCTCCGGGCTCGCCCGGAGCATGCGGAGCGTGGGGATCTCCTCCAGCGCCCTCTCCGGCTCCCGGTACAGGCGCAGCGTGGCCTCGAGCCCCGCAAGCGTGACCTTGTCCACCCGGAGGGCCCGGCACAGGGGGTTCCCCTTCAGCGCCTCCACCAGCGCCCCCCGCCCCACGACCAGGCCCGCCTGGGGCCCCCCCAGGAGCTTGTCTCCCGAGACGACCACCAGGTCCGCCCCGCCGGCCAGCCCTTCGTGGGCCCGCGGCTCCGGGGGAAGGCCCAGGGCGCCGGCTTCGGCGAAGAGGCCCGAGCCCAGGTCGTACAGGAGGGGGAGCCCGGCCTGGCGGGAAAGCTCCGAGAGGGCCTCCACGGGCGCCTCCTCGGTGAAGCCCGAGATCCGGAAGTTGGAGCGGTGGACCTTGAGGAGCGCCGCGACGTCCTCCTCCTCGAGGGCCCGGGCGTAGTCGGCGACACGGGTGCGGTTGGTGCTCCCCACCTCCACCAGGCGCGCCCCCGAGCGCTCCAGGATCTCGGGGATGCGGAACCCTCCCCCGATCTCCACCAGCTCCCCTCGGGACACGGCCACGCCGCGCCCCCGGGCCACGGTGTTCAGGGCCAGCACCAGCGCCGCCGCGGCGTTGTTCACCACCAGGGCCCCTTCGGCGCCGGTGAGCTCGCGGAGGAGCGCCGCGCAGTGGTCGTAGCGCGACCCCCTGCGTCCGGTGGCAAGGTCGAACTCCAGGTTCCCGTAGCCCGTCGCCGCCCGTGTCATGGCCTTTCGGGCGGCGGCGGCCAGGGGCGCGCGTCCCAGGTTGGTGTGCAGCACCACCCCGGTGGCGTTGACGACGGGGCGAAGGGACGGCACGTCCTCGGCCTCCAGCCACGCGGCGGCCCGCTCGGCCCACCCCTCCGGCGACGTCAGGTCCACGTCCGGCCCGTCGGGTTCCTCGGCACCGAGGTCGCGGCGCACGTCCTCCATGCAGGCGCGGAGCGCCACCACCACCCTCTCCCGGGAGTGGGCCCCCAGCAACCCACGGAAGGAGGCGGACTGGAGGAGGGCCTCCACCGCCGGGATCCTCCTCCGGGGATCCTCTCTCACCGTCGGCGCTCGGGAAGGAAGAGCCGACCGGGCCGGCGCCCCGGATCCACGCGTCCCGTGTCCGGCGGCGCCACCGACGTGTCCGGCGGCGCGCCGCCGGGCACCGCCAGGGAGTCGGCGCGGGTGGAGTCGGGCGGCGGCGTGAAGATCACGGCCGACTCCCCGCCCCCGCCCCCGAGACCGTTGATGTTCACCACGCTCCCCGCGAAGAGGTCGTAGCGGGCGCTCGCCTCCAGGAACGACTCCAGGCGCAGCACCAGGCGCCGGGCCGGAAGGGGCCTGCCGTCGGGGGTCAGGGCCTCGACGCCCCGCGGACCCGGCCGGACTCCCGGTGCGGGGCGCCCGCCGCCCGTCGCCGCCGGGAGCTCCGGCGGCAGGGGGCGGGAGGCACGGGGCTGCTGTGCGGGCCTCGCGGGACCGGGAGCGGCCACGGCGGTGTCGGCACGGGCGGTATCGGCCCGGGCCGAATCGCCGCGCAGCGGGATATCCTCCAGGGCGTCCTCCGCCCGCCGGGCGGCCTCGAGGGAGTCGAGGCGGGCGAAGGAGTCCTGGAGCTGCGCCCTCCACGCCACGTACTCCCGCTCGTGGAGGACCTGGAGGGGCACCAGGGCCCCCGTCTCCTCCCGGGTGAGGGTCACGCCCATGAGGCCGGCGGCGGACAGCGGGTCGAGGAACTCGTCGAAGTCCAGCACCACCGTCACCGAGTCCAGCGGCGTGGCCCGCGTGAGGCGCGCCGGGGTGGTGTCGGGCTGCAGGACGGGGACGTCCACGAACAGGGTGTCCGCCCCCCCCACCTGGAAGACCGTCTCGCCCTGGAGCTCCATGCGGTCGGCGACGCCGTTGCGATTCCGGTCCTGGAAGGCCACCACCCGGTAGGACGCGGGGGGCAGGTACCGGAAGACGTACACCCCCGCCGAGTCGGTGCGGGCCGCGTGGGGCAGCGGCTCCGCCTCGTCGTCCGCCACGGCGACGACCTGGAGGTCCTGCACGCCCTCGGCGGTGATGCGGTCCCACGCGGTGCCCGCCACGGCGGAGGCGTTGAACTCCCCACCGGTGGAGAACACGAGCTCGAAGGGCGCGAGAAGCGCGTTGTTGAAGAGGTCCCGCACCACCGGGAGCAGCGTCACCCGGTACACCAGCCCGGGGCGGAACCCGCCCTGCAGGTCCACCTTGATGGACTGACGGTCGTGGCTTACGCGCAGGTCGCCCGTGCGCGGCGAGATGATCACCGCCTGGTCCAGCGAGCCTCCGGCGACGCGCTCGCTGATTCGCTCGTCGAAGACGAACTCCACAGGCCCGCGGAACGGCTCGGTGAGGACGGCGAACGTGTCCGGTACCGTGGCCACAACAACCGGGGGCCGGCGGTCCTCGGGCCCTCCCGGCGGCGCTCCCTGGCGGGCACACGCCCCGGCGAGGCCCGCCGCCGCCCCGGCGACGAGCACCCCCAGCAGCCGCTTGGCGCCCGACCGCACCGGCGTCGCCCTCAGGAGCCCACCCCCTGGAGCGCCTGGAGCTTCTCCCGGAGCTTGCCCACTTGCTCCCGGAGGCCCGCCGCCTTCTCCCGCTCCTTGTCCACCACGTGGGCCGGGGCGCGGGCGGTGAACGACTCGTTGGCCAGCTTGGCCTCGGTGCCCGAGAGCTGGCCCTCGAGGCGCGCCACCTCGCCCGCCAGACGCCCTCGCTCCTTGGCGACGTCGATGACCCCCTCCAGGGGGAGGAAGAGCTCGGCGCCGTTCTTCAGCACGGCGTGGGCGCCGACCCCCCCGGGCGTTGGGCCGGTGGTGGCCCGGTCCACCCGGGCCAGGCGCTCGAGGGCCGCCCCCTGCTCCTCCACCGTGCGGGCGAAGCGCCCGTCGGCGGAGGTGACGTGGATGGCGATGCGCACGCCTTCGCCGATGCCGTACTCCTTCCGGAGGCGGCGGACCTCCACGATGAGCTCCTGGAGTGCGCCCATGAGCGCCTCGGCCTGGGCGTCCCTGCGCCCTTCCTCGGGCCGGGGCCATGGCGCCACGATGAGGTCGCCGGGGCGGGCCGTGCCCTCGGGCCACGGCAGGCGTGCCCACAGCTCCGAGGTGATGAAGGGCATGATGGGGTGGAGGAGGCGGAACGCCCCGTCGAGCGCGGTAACCAGCGTCGTGCGCGCTGCCTCCCGGCTGGCCGGGTCGGCGCCATCGCCCAGGCGCGCCTTCACCAGCTCCAGGTACCAGTCGCAGATCTCGCCCCAGAAGAAGTGGTAGAGATCCTCGGCCACCTCGTGGAGGCGGAAGCGCTCCATGTCCTCCGTGGTGGCGGCCACGGCGTGCTCGAGCCGCGCCAGGATCCAGCGGTCCTCCAGCTCCAGGTCGCCGCGCACCGCGTCCACGGGCTTCACCGGGGCCTCGCCCAGGCTCATGAGGGCGAAGCGCCCCGCGTTCCAGATCTTGTTGGCGAAGTTGCGCCCGTTTGCGAACGCCGCCTCCACGTCCTCGTGGTCCAGCAAGATGTCGGTGCCGATGGCGCACTGGTTCACGATGGTGAAGCGCATGGCGTCGGCGCCGTAGGCCTCCACCACGTGGAGCGGGTCGATGCCGTTGCCCAGGGACTTGGACATCTTGCGGCCCTTGGCGTCGCGCACCGTCCCGTGGAGATACACCTCGGTGAAGGGCGCCTCCCCCAGGAACTCGTATCCCGCCATGATCATGCGGGCGACCCAGAAGAAGAGGATCTCCGGCGCCGTCACCATGGTGTGGCCCGGATAGAACGCCTTCACGTCGTCGGTCTCCATGGGCCATCCGAAGACGGAGAAGGGCCAGAGCCAAGAGCTGAACCAGGTGTCGAGGACGTCGGGGTCCTGCTCCAGTGACGTTCCTCCGCACTTCGGGCACGCCGACGGGTCCTCGCGGGCGACGATGACCTCGCCGCACCCGCAGTACCACACGGGAATGCGGTGCCCCCACCAGAGCTGCCGAGAGATGCACCAGTCCCGGATGTTCTCCATCCAGTGCTCGTAGACCTTCTTCCAGCGCTCCGGCGTGAACGTGATGGTCCCGTCCCTGGACGCCCGGAGCGCCGGCTCCGCCAGCGGCTTCATCTTCACGAACCACTGGAGGGAGAGCCGTGGCTCCACCACCGTGTGGCACCGGTAGCAGTGGGGCACCGCATGGGTGTGGGGGCTCTCCCCTGCCATCAGCCCTTCCTTCTCCAGGGCGTCGAGCACGGCAAGCCGGGCGTCGAAGCGGTCCATGCCCCGGAACGCCTCTGGAGCGTTCTCCCCCATCTTCCCCTCCGACGTCATGACGTCGAGGACGGCGATGCCCGTGCGCCCCGCGATGTCGAAGTCGTTGGGGTCGTGGGCCGGCGTCACCTTCACCATGCCGGAGCCGAACTCCGGGTCCACCCAGGCGTCGGCCACGACGGGGATCGTACGTCCGGTGAGGGGAAGGTGGACGCCGGCGCCCACCAGCCCCCGGTAGCGGTCGTCCTCGGGATGGACCGCCACGCCCGTGTCGCCCAGCATGGTCTCCGGCCGGGTGGTGGAGACGGTGAGATACCATCGCCCGTCGTCCAGGCGGCCCAGGGCCTTGGCCCCGGCGCCAGCCGCTGCCTCGGCGGCGCCCCACGCCGACTCGTCCAGGAGGTAGCGGAGGTGCCAGAGGCGCCCCTCGGTCTCGGTGGGCTCCGCCTCCTCGTTGGAAAGCGCCGTGTGGCAGCGCGGACACCAATTGATGATGTACTCGCCCCGGTAGACCAGCCCCTTCTCGTACAGGCGCACGAAGACCTCGCGCACCGCCCGGCTCAGGTCCTCGTCCAGCGTGAAGCGCGTCCGCTCCCAGTCGCAGGAGCTCCCGATGGCCTTGAGCTGGTCGAGGATGGTGCCGCCGGTGTGGCGGACGAAGTCCCAGACTTCCTCCACGAAGGCCTCGCGCCCCAGGTCGTCGCGGTGCTTCCCGTCGGCGGCCAGGCGTCGCTCCACCACGTTCTGCGTCGCGATGCCGGCGTGGTCGGTGCCCGGGACCCAAAGGGAGGCACGCCCCTGCATGCGCCGCCACCGGATGAGGAGGTCCTGGACCGTGTTGTTCAGGCCGTGCCCCATGTGGAGCACCGCGGTGACGTTGGGGGGCGGGATGACGATGACGTAGGGATCCAGCCCGTCCTCGAGTACCGCGGACGCCGGCACGTGGAAGTGCCCGCCTTCCTGCCAGGCGCGGTAGCGTGCGGGCTCGATGGCCCGGGGGTCGTAGCGGGTGGGAAGCTCCTTCGACACGTCGGCTCCAACTCTTCGGGGGGCCCTACGGGAAACGCCGAACCCCTAAGATGGCAGACGCAGCGGAGCTTCGGAACCGGGAACCCGTCCACCTCCCGGCGAGGTCAGACCCGATACGCCTCAGACCACGCGGGCCGCGGCCACGCCGGCACGGGCATCGGGGTGCCGGAAAAGGGGTGCTTCCGAGCGAAAGGGCCCCTTGTGGGGGGGCGCCTTCTCCCTCACCGCCTCGAACGTGCTCTCGGGAAGCGCGAGGAAGGCGGCGGCCACGCGGGGGCTGAAGTGGACGCCGGCGCAACGCGCCACCTCCTCCATGGCATCCCGGTGCGTCCGGGAGTCCCGGTAGGCCCGCTTGGACGTCATGGCGTCGTAGGAGTCGCACACCGCCAGGATCTGCCCGATGAGCGGAATGTGGTCTCCCCTCAGGCCTTCCGGGTACCCCGCTCCGTCCCACCGCTCGTGGTGGTACCGGGCCCCGGTGGTGAGGTGCCTCAGCGACGGGATCCCCTCCAGGATGGTGGCGCCGTCGGTGGGATGGGCGCGCACGCGGGCGAACTCCTCGTCGGTGAGGCGCCCGTTCTTCGCCAGGATGCGGATGGGGACCCTGAGCTTCCCGAGGTCGTGGAGGTACCCGCCCGCCCACAGCGTCGACTGCATGTGCTCCTGGAGGCCGAGCTGCCCCGCCACCTCCACGGCCAGCGTCGCCACCCGGCGGGAATGACCCGCGGTGTACGGGTCCTTCGCGTCGATGAGGTTGGCGAGGATCGTGAGGAGCTGGTCGCTGGAGAGGGGGGAGACCTCGTCGGGGAGGAGGTGCTCCGAGGCGCGGCTCACGGCGTGGCGGAACGCGGCCGTGTCGTACTCCGGGATGTCCCCCGCCCGGTGGAGCTGGAGGAAGGTGCGCGCCACCTCCGGCCCGAACTCCGTCCCCTTCCCCTCCTCCACGGCCTCTCGGATCGACTCGTCGGAGAGGGGCCCCCGATGGGGGCGGGGCTGGCCCAGCGCCACCACGGTGTCGGCCAAGCGGAGGATCTGGGCTCCCACGGGGATCTCCGCACCCGAGAGCCGGTCCGGATACCCGGTCCCGTCCCACCACTCGTGGTGGTGCCGCACCAGGGGGGCCAGGTGCTCCAGGTGGGGGATGAGGCTCACCCGCTGCTGGGAGCGCACCGGGTGCTTCTGCACCCGCGCGCGCACGTCGGGAGGCAGCTCGGGAACCGGGTTCTCCCAGGCCTCCTCCGCCAGGCCCACCATCCCCATGTCCGAGAGGATGGAGGCGAAGAGGAGCTCGGAGATCTCCCTGCGGGACAGCCCCATTCGGTCCCCGATCTGGGCCGCCACCAGGGCGACCCGGGGCCCGTGGTCCACCAGGTACCCCTTCGCCGAGCCCATGACCTGCGTGAGGGCCTCGAGGAGGCCGGCGTAGAAGGCCCTGCCCGAATGGATCCTGGTCATGCGGAGGCAGACTCCGTGTCGCGGGGCCCTTCCCGGGGGAGCCGCCGACGCCCCCCGGCGCCGACGTTCGGACGCAACCGAAACGGTTGTTTACGCAATAACGCTGAAGTTCCAACCTATATCGCCATAAGGCGGCGCAACAGAGTCATTTGTTTCCGGAGTGCGACATTTGTTTGCCGAGGGGTAACGACGCGTCGACCGGGGGGACCGGTCAGCGGCGGACCCGGGAGGTGTCGGGGCGGGCCTGCGTCGCTCGCTCCCGGTCCCTCCGCTCGCGGATGGCCTGGGCCCGCTCCTTCCAGGAGTCGCGCGTCTCGCCGGTGATGCTCCCCCGCTGGATCTCCTCCCACTCCCACGCGCGGCGGGCCACCTCGTCGCGCTTCCCCACCGGGGTCCCGAAGGAGAAGGGGAGGGGCAGGGTCACGTCGCCCAGATGGAGCTTCCCCTCGGAGACCCCCCACCGGCGGCCCTGGCCGTCCGTGGTGGTCCAGTCGGTGAGGGCCCGCTGCCGCTCCGCCTCCACCGAGAGCGAGTCCTGCCAGTCGGTGATGAGACCCGCCAGCTCCAGCTCGGCGCGCTGCTCCGGTGTCAGCTCGTTGAGCGCGGGGTCGAGGGGCGCCCAGATGCGCCGGTCCTCGAGGGAGGGCCGGAGGCGCTCGGCGGCGGTGGGACCGGGAGCCACCAGCCCCGTGCCCCGGGGGTCGCCCACCTGGGGTCGCCCGGGGCTCACGGTGGGCGCCTCCACGTCCCGCACCTCCGCGGGCGCGGGGGGGCGCTCCGCGTCTTCGATGGCGTCCACCGCCACCAGGTCGAGCACGGTCATGCCCCCTCCGACGGCCCGGGGGACCGGGAGCGTCTGGGGCAGCCTGCCCGGGAGGTCGAGGCGCGACACGGTGGGGTACAGGGCGAGCGCCACCACGTGCACCGCCGCCGACAGGGCGAGGCCCACCCCCAGGGCACGACGGTGCGACGTCCGGGAACGCCGGTGGCCGGCGCCCGGCTCCGAGGGCTCGACTGCGCTGCCGGCGGTCCGCTGCATGAGTGTGCTAACCCGCGCCCCCACCCCGGTTCCTACGGGGGTCCCCCCGGTGGAACGGCGACTCGTCCCTCCGCCTCAGAGGAGGCGTCCGAGCCGCGCGGCCGCCTCCTCCAGCCGGTGCTCCGGCACCGTGAGGGCCACCCGGAAGAAGCCCTCGCCCCCGTCGCCCAGACCGGCGCCGGGGAGCACCATCACCCCCTCCCGGTCCAGGCACCGACGGGCGAAATCGTGGGACCTCTCGCTTCCGGGGACGGGGATCCAGAGGTACATGCTGGCCCGGGGCTCGGGCAGCTCGTACCCCGCGCTCCGGAACGCCGCCACCGCCCGGTCCCGCCGGGACTGGAAGACGGCCACGTTTCCCGGGACCCACGTGTCCCAGCTCTCCAGCGCCGCGACGCCCGCGGCCTGCACGCCGAGGAAGACGCCGGTGTCCATGAACGTCTTCACCCGGGAGAGGCCCGCGATGAGGTCCCGATTCCCCGCCACCCATCCGATCCTCCACCCCGTCATGTTGTAGGTCTTGGAGAGGGAGTGGAACTCCACCGCCACCTCGCGCGCTCCCTCGAACTCCAGGATGCTCGGGGGCCGATACCCGTTAAAGGCGATCTCCGAATAGGCGTGGTCGTGGACCAGGATGATCCCGTGCTCCCGGCAGAACGCGATGGCCTGGCGGTAGTACTCGTCGGGGGCCGACGCGGCGGTGGGGTTGTTCGGGTAGTTGAGGTAGAGGACGCGGGCCCGGCCCACGACGTCGGCCGGGATGAGATCCAGGGGGATGAGGAAGTCGTGCTCCGGACGGAGCGCCACCATCCAGGGCTCCCCTCCGGCGAACACCGTCCCTCCCCGGTACGCGGGGTACCCCGGGTCGGGGATGATCCCCACGTCCCCCGGGTCCATGAACGCGAAGGGGAGGTGGGCCAGGCCGTCCTTGGAGCCGAGGAGGGGGAGGAGCTCGGCCTGGGCGTCCAGGACGACGCCGAAGCGCTTCTCCATCCACGCCGCCACGGCCGTGCGGAACGCGGGGAGACCGACCTGGAACGGGTAGCGGGACATGGTGGGGTCCTCGACGGCGCGCTGGAGCGCCGCCACCACCGCGGGGGGCGGAGCGAGGTCCGCGTCGCCCACGCCCAGGTCGATGATGTCCACGCCCTCGGCCTCCAGGGCCATGCGCCGCTCCTTGAACCCGGCCATGGGATAGCCGGGGAGCGCCGACAGGCTCTTGCTGGCACGCGGGGTCATGACGCCTCCGCCTCCACCGGGTTGGACAGGGAGCCCACGCCGCCCACCCGCACCTCCACGCGGTCGCCGGGGGCCAGGGGCCCCACGCCGTCGGGGGTCCCGGTGAGGATGAGGTCCCCGGGCTCCAGCGTCATAATGCGGGAGACGTGGGCCACGAGGAAGGGGATGGAGAACACCATGTCGGTGGCGGGCGCGTCCTGGCGCACCTCCCCGTTGACGCGGGTCACCACCCCCAGGGCGTCCAGGTCCACGTCGCCCACGGGCACCGGCGTGCCCACGGGGCAGAACGTGTCGAAGCCCTTGGCCCGGCCCCACTGCCCGTCCTTCTTCTGCAGATCCCGGGCGGACACGTCGTTCACGGGCACCAGCGCCTCCACCACGGCCCAGGCGTCCTGCTCGGGGATGCGCCGCCCGCGGAAGCCGATGACCACGCCGATCTCCCCCTCGAAGTCCACCCTTCCCACGCCCTGGGGGATCACGATGGCCTCCCCCGCCCCGATGAGGGCCGACGAGGGCTTGAGGAAGAGGAGGGGCTCGGCCGGCACCTCGTTGCCCAGCTCCGCGGCGTGCTTGGCGTAGTTGCGGCCCACGCAGATGATCTTCGATGGCCTCTTGGGTAGCATGTCGTGCTCCGGCGCAGCGCGCCTGAGGAGGTCCTGACGAGAAAGGCCGCCCCTACCGGTGGGCAGGGCGGCCTTTCGTGGAGCGTCCGGGGGGAAGGCTCAGTGGGCGTGGTCGTCCTGGGACCAGGCGTGGATCCACGTGCCCAGGAGCGCGCCGAGGCCCGCGATGGTGAGGAGCACGCCGATGACCGTCCACCAGAAGCCCAGGTCCGAGTGCCCGGCCGTCCACCCGGCCATCCCCGTCTTGTAGGCGCCGAAGGCGAAGAGGATGTACACCACGCCGATGATGAGGCCGATGCTGCGCTTCATGGATTCCCTGTGCCTGACGATGGAGGGTCGTCGCGGGCCGTCCCGCCGAACGCAGCAATCTACGGCGCGCCGGGAGCCGTTCCAAGGGGCCCGGACGGACCCTCGTAGAAGCGGCGCAGCCGGGCCCGCACCTCGTCCCAGGGACCCTTGACCAGCGGCGCCTCGGGGAGGGAGTCGCGCAGGTACCGGCCGTAGCGCTTGGCGACGATGCGGTCGTCCAGGATGACCACGGTCCCCCGGTCCGCCCGGGAGCGGATGAGGCGCCCGAAGCCCTGCTTCAGGCGCAGCGCCGCGTGGGGGAGCATGAACTGGTGGAAGGAGCTGCCCCCGGCGCGCTCGATGGCCTCCATGCGCGCGGCGGTGATGGGCTCGGTGGGGACCCGGAAGGGGAGCTTCTGGAGGATGAGGGCCCGGAGGGGCTCCCCGGGGACGTCCACTCCCTCCCAGAAAGAGGACGTGCCCAGGAGGATGCCCCGGTGGGCGCGCACGAAGTCGTGGAGGAGTCGATGACGGTCGCCCTCCCCGTGGACGAAGAGGGGCCAGCGGCCCTCCACGCCCGCGGCCCGGAGGAGCTCGGCCACGCGCCGGAGCGCCGCGTGGGAGGTGAACAGCACGAAGAGGCCCCCGTCGCTCAGCGCCGCCACGTCCCCCACCACCCTCGCCGTCGCCTGCTGGAAGGCGTCGCCCCCCGCCTCGGCGGCGGGGAGGTCGGTGGGCACGGCCAGGAGCGCCTGGGTCGCGAAGTCGAAGGGGGACGGGACCTGCCGCTCCTCGTACGCCAGGGGCTCGTCCAGCGCCTCCAGGTCCCCCGCGGCGAGCCCCAAGCGCTCCCGGAGGAACGCGAAGCTCCGGCGCGTGGTGAGCGTGGCCGAGGTGAGGACCGTCGTCTCCACCTGGGTGAAGAGGGACTCGCGCAGGAGCGTGCCCAACTCGATGGGGGCGGCCGCAAGCGTGAGGTTGGCCCGCCGGCCCTGGCCCCGGGACTCCATCCACCGCACGAAGCCGGCGGCGTTCTCGCCGGGAGCCAGCACCAGGCGGAGCCCCGCCGAGACCGCGGCCAGCCTCCGCTCCACGCTGCGCAGGTCCAGGAGGCGCCCCTCCAGCCGCTCGGAGATGCCCTCCACCAGCTCCACCCGGGCCCGCAGCTCCGACAGCTCCCGCTCCAGGTCCCCCAGTACCGCCACCAGCGTGGAGAGGCGCTCCCCCACCGCCTCCTGCTCCGCCGGCTCGCCGATGCCCTGGGGGCCCAGGCGCACGGTGCCCGCGTCGGGTCCGACGAAGCCCTCCATGACGTCCAGGAAGCCCTCCAGCACGGCCCGGGCGCGGGAGAGGGCGGGGCGCACGCGCGTCTCCATGCGCTCCCGGAGCGCCCCCGACTCCTCCGCGCCCGCCAGGGCGTCGTGGAGGGCCGTGAGGATCCCCCGCCCCTTCCGGTCCAGGCGGGAGAGGGTGCGATAGAGCCCCCGTCGCGTCACCTCGACGCCCAGGTGCGTGGTGGCGGCGTCCTCCACGTTGTGGGCCTCGTCCAGCACGAGGCGCTTGTAGGGGGGCAGCACCGCCGCCTGCGTGTAGTTCTGCGTGGCCCGCCGCACCGCCAGGTCGGTGAAGAGGAGGTGGTGGTTCACCACCAACACCTCCGCCGCCGCGGCCTGCCGGCGGGCCTTCTGGAAGAAGCATTCCTGGAAGTGGGGGCACCGGGCCCGGAGGCACGCGTCGGGGTCGGAGCGCACCTCCTCCCAGAGCTCGTCGGAGGGAGGATGGGCCAGGTCGGAGAGGGAGCCGTCGTCGGTGCTGCGGATCCACTCGAGGAGGGCCTTCACCTCCTCGGTGCGGTCCTCCTCGAAGAGGGACTCCTGACCTTCCGCGGCCAGGTACGCCCGGCGGATGGACACGTAGTTGCCCCGCCCCTTCACCAGCGCCCAGCGCACGTCCTCTCCCAGGAGGCGGCGTACCAGGGGGAGATCCTTCCCGGCGAGCTGCTCCTGGAGGTTGATCGTGTTGGTGGATACCACGGTGCGCTCGCGGTTCTCCTGGGCCCAGCGCGCCGCCGGGATGAGGTAGGCCAGCGACTTCCCCGTCCCCGTCCCCGCCTCCACCACCGCCACGCCGCCCTCGTTGAAGCGGTGCGCGACCGCCCGGAGCATCTCCCGCTGACCCGGCCGGTCCTCGTACCCCCCGTGGGCCGCGGCCAGGGCCCCGCCCGGCCCCGCCAGGGCGTCCAGCTCGTCCAGGTCCAGGGGGACCCGCACCCGGGGGGGCGGAGGCTCCACCACCACGTACAGGCGCTGGGCCTCGTTGTCCACGATGGCCGTTCCCACCCCCTGGTCGTAGAGCTGGGCCGCCACGCGCATGTCTGCGTCGGAGGGCTCCAGCACGCCGGAGGGGTGGTTGTGGAGCATGACGCTCCCTTCCCGCGCGTCGCGGGCCGCCACCAGCACCGCGTCGAAGTTCCCCCGGGACACGGCCCGGGGATCGTGGACGCGACGCTGGTCGTCCACGTCGGCGAGGAAGCAGACCTCGCGTCCGCCGGCCCGCTCGATCTCGGCGCGGACCCGGGCCTGGCTCTCCCGGGTGAGGCGCAGCGGCCGCAGCGGCTTCCTCCGCGAGGGCGCCGGCGGCGCCTCCTCCTCCGGGTCCAGGCCGTCGAGCCCCGCCAGCACCGCCCGCCGGGGGTCCAGGGGGAAGCCCTCGGGGATGTCCGGGGCGTCGCCCCGGAAGCGCTTCATGGGCCGTTCCTCCCCCCGGGGGACGTCACGTCTTGAGCTTCTTCTTCTTGGCCGCGGGGAAGAGGACGTTGTTCAGGATGAGGCGGTACCCGGGAGAGCTGGGATGGAGCGCCAGGTCCGTCTGGGGGTCCCCGATCTGGTGCTCCGGGTCCTCGGGGTCGTGGCCGCCGAAGAACGTCCATGTCCCCTCCCCCAGCGTCCCGTGGATGTACTTGGCCCACCCCGCCTCCTGGGCCAGGACGATGACCCCCGGCTTCAGCCGGTCCTCGCGGAACGACGTGGTGAGGCCGTAGAAGTCGGGCAGGACCGACTCGTGGTTCTGGGTGAGCATGGCGGGCACCGGGTCGAACTTGGCCGAGAATTCGAACAAGGTGTAGACGCCCAAGTCCTTGCGCCATGACGTGTTGACCTGGTGCGCATCGATGTCGCTGAAGGCGTTCACGGAGGGCGCCGTCTGGACCTGGGCTCCCTGGAAGGCCAGCGTGCGGTCCCACGCCATCTTCGCCGACGCGTCGGGGTCGGGGGGGGTCCCGTCGGAGTACGCGGCGGCGATGTCCACGCTCCCCCCCGCCAGCGCCAGCTCCAGCGTCTCCGTGGCGGAGCACATGGCGAAGAGGAAGCCGCCCCCCTCCACGTACTCGCGGATCCGAGCCGCCACGGCCTTCTTCAGCGCGGGCACCGTGGGGTAGCCGTGGGACCGGGCCACGTCCTGGTTGCGGGCCACCTCCTCCTGGAGCCAGGGCGCGCCGGCGTACGTGAGGTAGAACTTGGAGTACTGACCCGTGAAGTCCTCGTGGTGCAGGTGGATCCACTCGTACTGGGTCAGGTCCTGGTCCAGGACCTCCGGGTCCCACAACGTCTCGTAGTCGATGCCGGCGTACTCCAGCGCCATGGTGACGGCGTCGTCCCAGGGGGTGGAGTTGGGGGGCGTGTACACCGCCACCCGGGGCGCCTTCTCCAGCGGCACGGCCTCCATGTTCGAGTCCGCGATGGTGGCGCGGAGCTGCGCCTCCTGTCCCGCGTCCACCGTCTGGAGCGTCACGCCCCGGAACGCCGCCTCCCGGCGCACGTCGGCTCGGTCGGGGAGGAGGAAGCTCCCACCCCGGTGGTTGAGAAGCCACTCCGACTTGAGGCCCTGGGTCAGCGTCCAGTAGGTGAGGCCGTACGCCTTCAGGTGGTTCTGCTGCGCGCGGTCCATGGGGACCAGGAGCCACTGCCCCGCCACGGGCGACGCCGCCGCCAGTACGCCCGCGAGAACGGCGGCCAAGGCCCGCACGCGTCTCACCGGCTCCTCCTCAGACGCTCCAACTCGCGGCGGGCGTCGGGGACCATGGGCGCGTCGGGGCTCCGCACCACCAGCTCCTCCAGGAGGCGGATGGCCTCGCTCCGGCCGTCGGGCCGCGACGCGTGGTAGCGTGCCAGGGCCAGGGACGCCTCGGCGGCCTCGGGGCTGTCCGGGTGCTCCCGGAGGAGTCGGGCACGGAGGTCCGCGGCGGCGTCCGCCCCCCCCGACGTCTCCGCCAGGCGAGCCGCCTCGGCCAGGAGGGGCGCCCGCTCCGCCTCGTCCAGGGCGTCCAGGGAGGCCGCCACCGCCTCGGCGGCCTCGGCGCCGCGGCCCCGGTGGGCAAGGGACCCGGCCCGGGCCAGCACCTCGCCGGACTGGGGGGAGAGGCGGCCCACGAGGGACACGAGCTGGATGATCTCGGTGGCCGAAGAAGGCTCCAGCCCCGGAAGCGCCAGGAGGAACGAGCTCCGGGCCTCGTCGATGCGACCGGCATCCAGGAGCAGGTAGCCCCGTTGGAGGGAGCTTCGGGGGCCTCCCATGCCTTCGAGGACCGCCTCCGCCCCCTCGGCGTCGCCCCGGGCCATGAGGGCCCCCGCCACGTCCGCGGCGAGGCCGTCCAGCTCGGGGGCGTCGGGGAACCGGGCCCGGAAGTCGTCCAGGCCGGCCCGGGCGTCCTCGGGCGGGACCACCGCGCCCTGGAGGCGGAGCTCCTCGGCGCTGGCCCTCCGGTGGTCCACCGAGCCCGGCGTGAACGAGGCCACCACCCGGCGCTGGGCCTCCAACGCCGCCAGGGTGTCGCCGGCCGCCAGGGAGATCTCCACCAGCCGCTGGTCGAATTGGCGGCGCTCGGCGGGGCTCGCCGCATCCTGGCCCAGCTCCGCGTACGCCCAGGAGGCCACGTCGCCCAGGTCCGCGTCCCGGGCCCGACGGGCCACGTCGGCCAGGAAGGCCGCCTTCTGGCGGTCCTCCAGCGTCCCCACCGTGCGCCGGGCCAGGGCAAGCGCCTCGTCGCCCAGGCGCAGGTCCAGGGCGATCTGCACGCCGGCTCGGCGGCGACCGGCCTGGGGGGCAGCGCCCAGGATCGCCACCAGGGCGCGGGCGGCGCCCCGGGGATCGTCGGAGAGCCCCGCCACCCGGCGCGATACCGCCGCTGCCTGGGCACCGTCGACGCCCACCGCCTGGGCCCACTCCTCCAGCGCCCCCTGCCGCTGGCCCATGACGGCCTTCAGGTCCCCCATCTCCAGCGCCAGCGCCCCCGGGTCGCCGGTGGCACGGCGCCCCCGTTCCAGCACGGCCAGGGCCCGCGCCGGACCGAAGGCCCTCTCGAAGAGACCGGCCACCTCCCGGTAGGCCGTCTCCGAGGTGGGCTGGGCCTGGAGCCAGCGCTCCGCCTCCTCCTGGGCGGCGGCCAGGGAGTCCACCTCCACCAGGATGCGGAGCTTCAGGTGGCGGACGCCCGAAGCGCTCCCGTCCCGGGCCAGGTAGGCGTCCGCCGCGAGAAGCACTCCCCGGGGCTCCCCCTTGGCTCGGAGCACCCGCTCCAGGGCGAAGAGTCCCCCGGAAGAGGCGGGGTTGGCCTCCAGGATGCGGCGGAGCACCGCCTCGGCGCCGTCGAAGTCCCCTCGGGCCTCCCGGGACGCCGCGTCCCTCAGGAGTCGGCTCTCCTCCACGCCCTGCGCCGCCGTCGGCGCGGCCCCGCCGGCCAGTACGGCCGCCGCGCAGGCGACCCCCACCGCGGTCCTCCACAGGCGCGTCACTCGCCCCCTCCCCCGCCCCCGCGGTTCAGCCGCTCGAAGTACTGGAGCACGAGCTGGCGCACCGCGGGCGGCAGACGCCTGAGCTGCTCGGCGTCGGGGAGGCGGAAGCGCAGTGCCCCGAGCTGGTCCTGGGAGAGGGGCACGACGTCGCTCCGCTCGAAGGCGCCCGCCGCCGTCGACTCACGCTCGTCGGAGACCTCCTCGTCCTCCTTCTGGAGGCTCCGCCCCGCGTCCAGCAGCCGGTGGAACAGGCGCTCCTGACGCTGCATCATCTCCGGCGTCAGCCGCCCCTGGGCCAGGGCCTGGGCCAACGCCTCCGCCTCCGCCGCCAGCTCCTCCAGGTCGCCCAGCGCTTCCTCCTGGGCGCCCTCCTCCCGGGAGAGCTGCTCCAGGTCCTCGGCCACCGACTGCTGCTCCTGGGCCAGCCGCTCGAGCTGCTCCCGGAGGGCCTGCTCCCCGAGCTGCATGGGCGTGAGTTGCCCCGTCTGGTTGACCATCTCCCCCTGCTGCTGGGCGAGCTGCTCCAACTGCTCGGACACATCCTCCCCGCTCTGCCCCTGACCCTGCTGGCCGGTCATCTGCTCCGCGCCGGCCATGGCCATGAGGGCGAGCTGGTTCAGGTCGTCCACCGCCTGCTCCGCGGCGGCGGCGGGCGAGGGCGTGGGCCCCCTCCGGCTCTCCAGCGCCTGGATGGTCCGCTCCAGGGACTCCATGGCCCTCCCCATCTGTACCGAGAGCTGCTGGTTCCCCGACAGCACGCCCTCCGCCGATGTCTGGAGGTTCTGCGCCAGGTTCCGCACGCCCTGCACCAGCGACGCCTCGTCGCCGCGCATCTCGGTGAGCCGGTCCCTGGACGCACCCTCCATGGAGCGGCGGAGCTCGGCCTGGCGCCGGGCCAGCGACAGGGCGTCGTCGGCGGCCCGCTGCAGCGCCCGAAGCGCGGCCTCGGCCTTCTGCTGCGCCATCTGCTGCTGGGCCTCCTCGAGCTGCTCGGCGGCCTCCTCCATCTTCGCGGCGGCCTCCTCGGCCTTCTCGCCGGCCTGCTGGTTCTCCTGCCGCTGAGCCCGCTCCCCGGCCTCCTGCATCTGCCGGCGCCCCTCCTGGGCCTGTTGGCGCGCCTTCCCCACCTCCCGCGCCGCGTCCCGCTCGTCGAGCTGCTCCAGCCGCTCCTGCAGGCGCTCCATGCGGGACTCGAGCGTCTCCGCCTCGGCCTGGAGCTCCTCCTGCTGCCGGGCACGCAGCTCCGGGCGGTCGCCCTCCTTCATGGCGTCGGCCAGGGTCTGCTCCTTCCGCGCAAGCTCGTCCATCTCGCTCTGGGTGGCGCGGAAGTCCTGCTCCACCGCGGCGCGGCGGAAGCGCTCCAGCGACTCCTCCAGGCGGTCGCGGAAGTTCTCCTGCTCCTTCGCCAGCTCCTGGAGCGACTCCTGGGCCTGGCGCATGGACTCCTGATCCAGCCCCTGGGACATCTCCTCCAGGCGCTCCTTGAGCTGCTCGCCGGCGATCTGCTGCAGGAGCTCCTGGAGCTCCTCGAGGTCGGCGCTGAGCTCCGGATCGGCCTGACCGGCGTCCTCCATGGTCTTCTGCAGCGCCTCCAACTCCGCCCGCAGGGAGTCCACCTCGCCGGTGAGGGCCTCCTGGCCCTCCAGCGCCTTGCGCAGCTCCTCCTTCTCCTCGAAGCCCATCTCTCCCTGCTGAGGCGTGCCCGGCCGGCTCCCCTCCTCCGGCCGGTTGGCGGCGGCCTCCCGCTGGAGGTCCCGCGTCTCCTCGGCCTTCCGCTCCGCCTCCGCCGCCAGCTCCTCCAGGCGCAGGGCCACGTCGTCGAGCTGCTCCTCGGCGTCCCGGCGCAACTCCGACGCCAGGGGCATGCGAAGGACGTACTCCCGGGAGCGTGTGGCCTGGGCCTCCGGGTTGTTGTCCACCGCCCGGGCGTAGTAGCGGACCTGGTCCCCGGGGAGGATCTCCCACCCCGTCACGTCCAGGAGAGGCCGAGCCAGCGCGGCGCGGGTCCCCCCCAGGTCCAGCCCCTGCGTCACCGGCTCGTGCACCTCGCCGAACGTGCTCACCCGCCACGCCACCAGCTCCAGGCGCCGGAGGCCGTAGTCGTCGTGGGCCTCGAGGACGAGGGGCACCTTGAGGCTGAGGGGAAGGATGGTGTCGCGACCGGGGACGGGGATGGAGACCGACGGCGCCGAGTCGGCCACCAGCGTCAGCTCGAGGGGCTCGGGCTGGAGGGCCGCCGGATCACCCTCCTCGTCGAGGAAGCGCCAGGCGAAGCGCCCCCCCGCGACGGGACGCCAGGTGCCGGCGAAGAGGGTCCCCTCCGGCGTGAGGCGGAACGCCTCCCGACCGGCGCCGTCCACCAGAGCCGCCTGGGCCAGGGGGCGGCTCGCCTGCCCCTCGAGAACGAGGCGGGTGCCCACCGGCACCCGCAGCGGCGGCACGGTGCCACGGTACTCCTCCGGCCCGATCCCGGTGTGGGGCGGGTACGCCACCTCCACGGTGAGGTCGCTCACGAAGAGAGGGTCCACCGGTACCAGCCGGTACGTCGGGGTGGACGCGCCGTCGGGGGCGTGGGCCCGGTATTCCACCGTGGCCGACAGCGCGGAGAAGACCTTCAGGGCCACCCCCTCCACCACCGCGAGCGTCTCCCGGTGGGCCACGTCGCCCGCGGCTTGCCAGGCGAGGTCCACCTCGAGGCGTCCGGGGGCGTCCACCCGGACCTCCACGTCGGAGCCGCGCAGGACCTCCACGGAGCGCGGTGTGACGACCAGCGGCGGGTAGACCGGGTCGGCCATGGTGCGCAGCGGCGCCGAGAGCCCCGACCAGGCCCGAGCGGCGCGCTGCGGCGCCGCCGCCGCAAGGAGCGCCAAGACCGCCCCCATGGCCACCGCGACGCCGGCACCGCGGCGGATCCACCGCGAGACCAGGCGGCCCAGCGTCCCCGCCAGCTCGGAGGCGGGGCGCTCCAGCGCCCGGGCGGCCTCGTCGGTGGCCCGCGCCACCAGCGCCGCCGACACCCCGTCGGGGAGGGAGCGGTTCAGCTCCAGCGCGCCCCGCACCGTGCCGGAGCGGAGCCCCGCGGCCGACTCCATGGCGTCGGAGAGGGGCGCTTCCCCGAACCAACGCCTGGCTCCGGCCCGCACCCCCAGCACGAGGAGCCCGGCCAGGCCCAGGATCCCCAGGTCGAGGACGAGCGGCGCGTCGCTCCCCTGGCTCCAACCCTCCGGGCCCGCCAGGAGCCACGCCAGCGCGAGGACCACCCCCGCCGCCGCCACCAGCCAGACGGCGCCCGCCGCCAGGGCCCGGAGGGACAGGTGGGAGCGGACGACCTCCACCCTGTGCTCGAGGCGCCGCCGGGACGGCGTCATGGCGTGGCCTGCCCGAGGACGTACACGAAGAGGTTCACGCCCATGCGCAGCGCCCGCTCACGGACCTCGGGCAGGTCGTCGTGGACGTCCGGGTCCTCCCAGCCGTCCCCCAGGTCCGACTCGTAGCTGTAGAAGACCGCCAGCCTGCCCCCCCTGAAGATGCCCAGGGCCTGGGGCGGCTTGCCGTCGTGCTCGTGGATCTTGGGCAGGCCCTCGGGGAAGTCGTACACCACGTGGAAGACGGGGTGGTCCGCGGGGATCTCGGTGAGCTCCTCGTCGGGGAAGATCCGTGCCATCTCCTCCCGGAACGACGCGTCCAGGCCGTAGTTGTCGTCGGCGTGGAGGAACCCGCCGGCGTCGAGGTAGGCCCGCAGCGCCGCCCGCTCCGCCGGGGAGAAGCGCACGTTGCCGTGCCCCGTCATGTACAGGTAGGGATGGTCCCGCAGCCCCGGGTCCAGGGGAGAGACCGTGGCCTCCCGCATGGCCACCGGAATCCCCGTGCGCTCGCGGATGGCGGCGAGGACGTTGGGCAGCGATGACGGGTTGGCGTACCAGTCCCCGCCCCCGTCGTACTGGAGACGGGCGATGGTCACCGAGTCCGCCGCGGCCCGGGTGGGGCCGGGGCCCGTGACGAGGGCCAACGCTGCCATGAGGGTCCAGATCACCCTTCCAGCTCCTGGACGATGCGGTACGCCGTGTTGCGGGGCAGGCCGAGGCGGCGCGCCACTTCCCGCGCCACGCCGCTGGGCTTGCCCCCCTCCCCCAACATCGCCCGCGCCAGCTCCCTCGCCTCCGCCTCCAGGTCCGAGGCGTCGGCGGGGGCCTCCGGCGCGGGGCCGACCACCAGGGACACCTCACCCCTGGGCGGATGCTGACGGTAGTAGTCGGCGACCTCCGAAAGGGTCCCCCGTACGAACTCCTCGTGGAGCTTCGTGAGCTCCCGGGCCACGGCCACGGGGCGCTCGGGGCCGCACGCTCTCGCCAGGTCCTCCAGGAGCCGCACGAGGCGCTGGGGGGACTCGAAGAGGACCACCGACTCCCGGCTGGCGGCCACCCGCTCCAGGAGGAGGGTCCGCGCCTTCCCCTTCCGCTCGGGGAAGCCCAGGAAGAGGAAGCGGTCGCCGGGAAGGCCCGAGCCCACGAGGGCGGCGAGCGCCGCCGAGGGACCCGGAATGGGGACCACGGCGTGGCCGGCCCCGGTGACGGCCTGGACCAGGCGCCCTCCCGGATCGGACACCAGCGGCGTCCCGGCGTCGGACACCAGGGCCAGGTCCTCGCCGTGGTCCAGCCACGCCAGCACCAGACGCACGCGCTCCGCCTCGTTGTGGGCGTGCAACGACACCAGGGGGGCCTTGCTCCCCACGTGGTCGGTGAGCACGCGGGTGCGCCGCGTGTCCTCGGCGAGGACGCGGTGGGCCGCGCGGAGGGTCTCGGCGGCGCGGGGGCTCAGGTCCCCCAGGTTCCCGATGGGCGTGCTGACGATGAAGAGCGTGGCCACGCGGTAACTTATCAGCCGGATCTCCCGGCACCACCGGGCCCCCGCCGGAGCCCCGATGCAAGCGAAGAGGCCGGCGGGAGCGTGTCCCGCCGGCCTCCGCCGGCCCGGTCAGGGAGCCGCCGGGCTCCCTACAGGTGCTTGAGGATCCGCTCCTCCAGGTGGGGACGGGGGACGAAGCCGATGACCTGGTCCACGAGCTGGCCGCCCTTGAAGAACAGGATCGTGGGGATGGACCGGATCCCGTAGCGCGACGGCACGGAGGGGTTCGCGTCCACGTCCATCTTGGCCACCTTCAGCCCCTTGGACTGGTATTCCTCGGCCAGCTCCTCCACGATGGGAGCCACCATGCGGCACGGGCCGCACCACGTGGCCCAGAAGTCCACCATGGAAAGCCCCTGGTTGCCCTCCACCTCGGTGGCGAAGTTGTCGTCGGTCACTTCGAGGATCGTGTTGCTGGTCGCCATCTCGGCTTTCTCCTTGTCGCCAGGACCTGGAATGATCGTCTTCGAATCAGGCGCACGCGAGTTGGACCACGTCGCCGTCGCCGTCGCTTCCCTGAACGATGCGCTGGGCATCTACCAACTCGTTTCGGGCCACCCCGGTTCCGCCCCCGAGACCCTCGAGGCCCAGGGGGTCAGGGTGGCCTTCTGCGGGCCCGTGGAGCTCCTGGAGCCCCTGGGCCCCGAGACCACCGTGGGCCGCTTCCTGGCCAAGCGGGGGCCGGGGCTGCACCACATCGCCTACCGCTCCCCCGACCTCCAGGCCGACCTGGACGCGCTGGCCGCGCGGGGCGTGGAGCTCATCGACCGCGCGCCCCGCCCGGGCGCCCGGGGGCACCGGGTGGCCTTCCTGCACCCCCGGAGCACCGGCGGGATCCTGGTGGAACTCGTCGAGCACGCGTAGGACCCGGCGCCGCTCAGGCTACCGTCCCCCGGGCGCGTTGTTCCGCCGCACCCGGGTGCCGGCCATGACGCGCTCCAGGTCGATCTGCTCCACGAGCCACTGGCCGCCCCCGGTCCGCACCATGACGAAGGGCACGTCCGACACCGTCTGGCCGGCGACGGTCAGGTTCGCGTAGATCCGCGTCGCCCGGCCCAGCCGCCCCGCCACCGTCTCCTCGCGGGTGATGCGGTAGTCCTGGTGCTGGAGGATCCGCGCGATGGCGTCCATGCGCACCTCCACGTCCCGCTTCTTCACGCAGGACGAGCCCCCGAACCACGACCCGATCTTCTTGAAGGCGCACCCGAAGGTGGAGCCCGTGTCCCACTCCGCACCCCCCTCGCTCCCGAAGAGGCGGGCCATCCCCTCCAGGTCGCGTTGCGCTGACGCCTGGAGGAAGCGCTCCAGGCTGAGCTGCGCCACCACGCCGGCGCCCGGCCCCTGGCGCACCACGGTGGTGCACCCCGCAAGGGACAGGACGAGGGCCGCGGAGAGGAGCCGGAGCATCCGTGTCGCAGGGGCGTGCGTCCTCATGACACCTCCAGGGTGGGGCGGGCGAGGGAGACGAGGGAATCTGGGCGAATCCGGCGGTGGCGGGAACCCCGGAGGCCGTGACCTCACGCCTTTCCCTCCCCGCCGTCGCCGGCAGGCGGCACGGCGTCGAACTCCAATCGCTCGCCCGAGGCGTCGGGGCGCACGACGATGCGGGTCCCCTCCGCCACCTCCGTGTCCAGGAGATGGAGCGCCAGGGGGTCCTGCACCGAGCGCTGGATGGCCCGCTTGAGGGGGCGGGCGCCGAAGGCGGGATCGAAGCCCTCCCGGGCCAGGAGGTCCTCCGCCTCTTCGGTGACCTCGAGGACGACGCCAAGCTCCGCGGTGAGCGCCACCACGCGTTGGAGCTGGAGGTCCACGATGCGGCGCAGCTCCACGGGCCCCAGGGGGCGGTAGACCACGATGTCGTCGACGCGGTTGAGGAACTCGGGCTTGAAGTGGTCGTGGAGGTGGGCGCGCACCTGCCGCTCCACCTCCTCCCGGTCGCCTTCGCCCGCCGCCGCCAGGATGAGCTGGCTCCCGATGTTGGAGGTCATGATCACCACCACGTTCCGGAAGTCCACCGTGCGCCCCTGGGCGTCGGTGAGGCGCCCGTCGTCCAGGATCTGGAGGAGGACGTTGAAGACCTCAGGGTGGGCCTTCTCGATCTCGTCGAAGAGGACCACGGCGTGCGGACGCCGGCGCACGGCCTCGGTGAGCTGCCCCCCCTCCTCGTACCCCACGTACCCGGGGGGCGCGCCGATGAGGCGGGCGACCGCGTGCTTCTCCATGTACTCGGACATGTCGATGCGGACCATGGCCCGCTCGTCGTCGAAGAGGAACTCGGCCAGGGCCCGGGCCGTCTCCGTCTTCCCCACCCCGGTGGGGCCCAGGAAGATGAACGACCCCACCGGGCGGTTGGGGTCCTGGAGGCCGGCGCGGGCGCGGCGCACGGCGTTGGACACGGCGCGCACGGCCTCGTCCTGGCCGATGACGCGCTCCCCCAGGTGCGCCTCGAGCTGCGTCAGGCGCTTGCGCTCCGACGCCATGAGACGCTTCACCGGGATGCCGGTCCACTCCGCCACCACCTCGGCGATGTCGTCGGCCTCCACGTCCTCCTTGAGGAACTTGCCCTCCCTCTGGAGCTCCTCGAGTCGGCCGGTGGCCGTCCTGATCTCCTCCTCGGCCTTGGGCAGCTCGCCGTAGCGGATCTCCGCCGCGCGGTTGAGGTCGCCGGTGCGCGTGGCCCGGTCCGACTGCACCCTGAGCTCGTCCACCCGGGTACGCAGCTCCTGGATGCGGGCGATGGCCTCCTTTTCGGCCTGCCAGCGGGCCTTCATCCCTTGGCTCCTCTCCCGGAGCCCCGCCAGCTCGGCCTCGATGTCCTCGCGGCGCTCCACCGCCGAACGGTCCGACTCCTTCTGCAGCGCCTGCCGCTCGATCTCCAGTTGCATGATGCGCCGCTCCAGGACGTCGATCTCCGTGGGCAGCGAGTCGATCTCGATGCGCAGCCTGGCCGCCGCCTCGTCGATGAGGTCGATGGCCTTGTCCGGGAGGAAGCGCCCGCCGATGTAGCGGTCCGAGAGCTTGGCCGCGGCGATGATGGCGTCGTCGGTGATGCGCACGCCGTGGTGAACCTCGTAGCGCTCCTTGAGCCCACGGAGGATGGCCACGGCGTCCTCCACCGACGGAGGCGCCACGAACACCGGCTGGAAGCGCCGCTCCAGCGCCGGGTCCTTCTCGATGTGCTTCCGGTACTCGTCCAGCGTGGTGGCGCCCACCACCCGCAGCTCGCCCCGGGCCAGCGCCGGCTTGAGCATGTTCCCCGCGTCCACCGCCCCCTCGGCGGCGCCGGCGCCCACGATGGTGTGCATCTCGTCGATGAAGATGACGTACCGGCCCTCGGCCTCGGTGATCTCCTTGATCACCGCCTTCATGCGCTCCTCGAACTCACCCCGGTACTTGGCGCCGGCCAGCATCGCCGAGATGTCCAGCTGGAGGAGCTTCTTGTTGGCCAGCGTGGTGGGCACGTCCCCGGCGACCATGCGCTGGGCCAGCCCCTCCACGATGGCGGTCTTCCCCACGCCGGGCTCGCCGATGACCACCGGGTTGTTCTTGGTGCGCCGGGCCAGGACCTTGATCACCCGGCGGATCTCCTCGTCCCGCCCGATGACCGGGTCCAGCTTGCCCCGCCGGGCCTGCTCGGTGAGGTCGCGGCTGTATCGGGCCAACGCCCGGTACGAGTCCTCGGGCGTGTCGTCGGTGACCCGGTGGGCGCCGCGCACCTGCGCCAGCGCCGCCCGCACCTCGGCCAGCGTGGCACCGGCCTCGCGGAGGATCCGTCCGGCGTCGTTCTTCTCCCCGGTGAGCCCCAGGAGGAGGTGCTCGGTGGAGACGTACTCGTCTCCCAGCTCCTTCGAGACGTCCTCGGCGCCGTCCAGGGCCTTGCGCAGGTCCCGGGAGAGCGTGGGGTCGGAGCCGCCCTCCACCCGGGCCATGCGGTCCAGGGCTTCGCCGGCCCGGGACCGCACCAGCCCCACGTTCACCTCCAGCTTCTGGAGGACGGGCACCACGATGCCCTCCTCCTGGTCCAGGAGCGCAACCAGGAGGTGGGCGCCGTGGACCTCGGCGTTCCCCCGGCGGCGGGCGTCGGCGGCGGCGGCCTGGAGGGCTTCGGAGGCTTTGACGGTGAGGCGTTCGGCGCTGAGCATGGGGCGTGGGTCCGTCGTTGAGCGGCCATGATGGCGGGACGCTGCCACGTTGGCAGCGCCCCGGTGGTGCTCCCCTGGAGGAGTTCAAGTTCCGAGCCAGCCCTCCCCTACGGAAGGGGGTCGCCCACCACCCTCTTGAGGCGGGTGCCCGCGTCCACCCGGTCGCCGGGGGCCCGGCGGTTCAGGCGCGCCACTTCTTCCAGGGACACCGCCGACGGGAAGCGCCGGTGGAACTCCTCCAGCGTCATGGCCTCGGGCACGCGCACCACCTCCAGCGTCCGGGGCCGCACGTTCAGGACCGCCGGGTCGGCAACGCCCTGGAAGCTGGCCAGCGACGACCCCACGGCGGAGGCCACCCGGTCCCACGCCGCCGCGGACGACATCCCCATGATGCGGTACACCGCTTCCCCGTGGCGGAGGAACGCCACCTCGCCCCGCACCTCGCCGTCGTCGGTGGTGGCGGCGAAGAGGGCGCCGGCGCGGGGAATGCCGTAGATCTCGTCCTCGCGGACGCGCCCGCCCCGGACGCCCTCCTGGGACAGGAACGCCCGGAGCGCCGCCACGGGATCCCGGGCGTCGTCCACGATCTCGAGGATCACGAAGGCCTCCTGGCCGGGGGCCACGGCGCCCACCAGGGAACGCTGGTTCACCCCCTTCCATCCCCGGGGGAAGTCGAGCTGGAAGGCCAGGCCGGGGTGGAGGAACCGCGCCTCCTTGAAGTACCCCTCCCGGGGGTTCTCCCCGTAGACGAGGCCCTGGAGCCGGTCCAGGTACCGGGCGCGCCCCGGGTCCGCCTGCGGGACCGCGTCCAGGCTGGCGATGACGTCGCGGATGTGCGCCTCCCGGTTCTCCGGGTACGGGTGGGTGAGCTGCCACTGGGGCACGCGCCCCTCCCCCTCCCCCTCCCCCCCCGACACCGCGGACAGCATCTCGAAGACGCCCACGAGGGCCTCGGGGTCGTACCCCGCACGGCTCATGTACCGCACGCCCAGCTCGTCGGACTGGGTCTCGTCCCCCCGGGAGTAGCGCAGGTTGAGGAGGCCGATCCCCGTGGCAAGGAGCTGCCCGTAGTCGCGCACGTCCTCCGAGAGGATCATCCCCACCCCCAGCCCGATCTGCTGGAGCTGCTGGCGGCTCATCTGTCGCACCGAGTGGCGCGCGGTGACGTGGCCGATCTCGTGGCCCAGCACCCCCACCAGCTCCGCTTCCGACTCGAAGTGGGCCAGGATGCCCCGGGTGACGAAGATGAAGCCTCCGGGCAGCGCGAAGGCGTTCACCACCGGGTCGTCCACCACCTGGAACGACCAGGGGAGGTCCGGCCGCTCGGAGACCGCCGCCAGCCGGAGCCCCAGCTCCGACACGTACGTCTGGAGGGCCGAGTCGGCCACCAGGCCCAGCGACGCCGCCACCTGCCCGCTCCCCTCCCGACCCATCTCGACTTCGCGCCCCTCGCCCACGAGGGACAGCTCGCGCTGGCCGGTGGCCGGGTTCACGGCGCACCCGGCGACGGTGACGAGGGCCAGGAGGGGGAGCGTGCGTGGGCTGGCGCGGTGCATCACGGTGAGCGTCCTTCGGTGTCCGGGGAAATGCGGGGCGGCCGACGGGGCACGCCCACTCCACCGGGTACCCTGGAACCTGGCGCCCGGTTCGCCGTATCGCACGGGCGGCACGGTCACGGGGGAATCGTCACCCGTGGGCGGAGCCGTTATGATCCATGCCGGGCCGCCCGCGCCGGCCTCCGTACCGCACTTCGCCCCCGGACCCGCATGGCACACGCGCCCCGACTCCGCCTCGCGACCCTCCCCGCCCTCGCGCTGCTCCTGGCGCTGGCGGCGTCGGCCTGCGGCGGGGAGGCGGCTGCCCCCGCCGGAGAGTCCCCGGGCGTGGACCGTGAGGCCTTCATCGCCGCCTACGTGGACCTCCGGACGGAGGCCATCCGCGCCCCGGACCACCGCCTCACGGACGAGACCCGGGCCAAGATCCTGTCGCGCCACGGGGTCACCGAAGAGGGGCTCCTCGCCTTCGCCGAGCTCCACGGCGGGGACGTGGCCTTCATGCGGGGCGTGTGGGACGAGGTGGAGGCGCGCCTGGACGCGGCGCGCGTGCTCCCGGACGGCGGCGAAGGGTAGCCCCCTTGCCCCTCCCTCGCGTGACGCTGGCCGCCGGAAGGGAGGCTCCCTTCCTCGGAGGCCACCCCTGGCTCTTCTCCGGCGCCATCCAGTCGGAGGAGGGGCACCCCTCGGACGGCGACGAGGTGGACGTCGTCACCCAGGGGGGAGAGTTCGTCGCCCGGGGCCTCTACAACAGCCGGAGCCAGATCCGGGTCCGGCTCTACCGCTGGGACCCCGAGCCTCTGGACGACGCCTTCTTCGCCGACCTCATCCGGGACGCCGTCCGGCTCCGCCACCGGGTCCTGGGGCTGGGGAGCCCGGACGGGGCGTGCCGCCTCGTCTTCTCCGAAGGGGACGGCCTCTCGGGGCTCACCGTGGACCGGTACGGCCCCTACCTCTCGGTCCAGCTCACGTCCCTGGCCCTGGCCCGGCGACGCGAGGCGCTCCTCGACGCCCTCGAGGCCCAGCTTCAGCCCACGGGCATGGTGCTCCGCACGGAGAAGGGGATCCTGGAGGAGGAGGGACTCGAGCTCCGCGACGGGCCGCTGCGCGGCACGCTTCCCGAGGGTCCCTACGAGGTGGTGGACGGAGGGCTGCGCTTCGCCGTGGACCTGCGCACCGGCCAGAAGACCGGCTTCTACCTCGACCAGCGGCAGAACCGGGCCCGGGCCGCGGCCTATGCCGCCGGCCGGAGCGTGGCCGACGTGTGCTGCTACACCGGCGGATTCTCGGTGGCCCTGGCGGCCGCCGGGGCCACGTCGGTGGTGGGGGTGGACGCGTCGGAGTCGGCGCTGGCGCTGGCGGCGGCCAACAGCGCCCGGAACGGCGTCGGGGAGAAGACCACCTTCGCCCGTGGCGACGCCTTCCAGTGGCTGGAGGGGGAGGCCGAGGCGGGGCGGAGCTACGGGATGATCGTCCTCGACCCGCCCCGCTTCGCTCGGACCCGGAAGGGCGTCCGTCAAGCCGTGCGCGCCTACGAGCGCCTCAACCGGCTGGCCCTGGCGTGCCTGCGGCCCGACGGGATCCTGGTGACGTGCTCCTGCTCGGGCCGGGTCGCCGCCGCCGAGTTCGCCGACGCGGTGGGGCGCGCCGGGATGGCGGCCCGGCGCTCGGTGCAGGTGCTGGAGGCCCGGGGACAGGCGGCGGACCACCCGGTGGCCGCCACGTGCCCCGAGTCGGCCTACCTGAAGTGCCTCATCTGCCGGGTGGTCTGAGGCCCACCCGCCGCACCGGGCCCCCGGCGCGGGTCTGCCGGCGCGTCAGCTCGGGATCCTGACGCCGATGGCCGCCGCGCCGCGGCCGAAGAGGGACGCGCCGAAGCGCACCACCCACCCGGACACCAGCGTCAGGTCGAGGCCCACGTCGAGGGACGCGTCCATGTGGAGCGCCTCCCCGTCCTGCGTCGACATGTCCAGGGTGACGTGACCCCCGGCATAGGGGGCGAAGACGTTGCCGTCGCCGAGCCCCCGCCAGGCCCCCACCAGACCCAGGGGAACGGACACCACCAGGTGCTCCCCCACGCTCCCGCCGAGCCCCGTCCACCAGACCACGCGGATGTCGGCGTCCTCGATGCTCGACGTGAGGAGCCCGGAGGCGTCCACGCCGCCGAACACCGAGGCGTCGTCCGTGTCGTTCTGGACCAGCCCCGCCCGGTACGCCATGCCCAGGGAGGCATGATCGTGCCGCCACACGCCCATCACCCCGAGCTGCTCCCCCGGGGAGCCGGCCACCATGAGCAGGCTCAGCCCTTGCGGCGCGTAGGGGCTCACCAGGGGCGGGGCGTCCCAAGCCGCCTGGGCCCGGGCCGGCGTAGGAGGGAGGAGGAAGGAAAGCGCGAAGAGGACGAAGGCAGGCCCGACGGTCGTGGCGCGCACCTGGAGCTCCCGGTGGATGGGTACAGGAGGGACGCCCCTGGCGTCCCCGTCGGGAATGTTGGACCGTTGTGGGAGGCCGCAGGTTCCACCGGGTGAGCGGGAGGCGAGGGAGATGTCGTTCGAGAGGGTCTTCAGCGGTGCGCCCTGGGAGGCGAGGGTGGGGTATTGCCGGGCCCTCAGGGCCGGGGACCGCATCTTCGTCACGGGCACGGCGCCGGTCGCTGAGGGAGGTGGCGTCCATGCGCCGGGGGACGCGTACGGCCAGGCACGGCGGTGCTTCGCCATCATCGAGGAGGCCCTCTCGGGGCTGGGCGCCTCCCTCGCCGACGTGACGCGGACGCGCATGTTCGTGACCGACATCGACCGGTGGGAGGACTACGGCCGCGCCCACGCCGAGGCGTTCGGGAAGCACCCTCCGACGACGACCATGGTGGAGGTCCGGCGACTCATCCACCCCGACATGCTCATCGAGATCGAGGCCGACGCCGTGGTCGGGCCCCGATGACCGGTGGGCCCTTTCCGGGAGGCCCCGTGAAGCGCACGCTCGTAAGGTCCCTGGCCCTGGCCGTCCTGGCCGCCCCGCCCACGCTGTCCGCGCAGGAGGCCCTCCCCATGGGTGCCATGGGCCGGGCGCTCCTCTCCTACGGCGAGGCGGCGGAGTTCGTCTTCGACGCCCGGGGTCCCGGCTTCCTCTCGGTGGTGGTCCGGGCCGAAGCGGGCGAGGACCTCTCCCTGACCGTCACCGACGAGGAGTACCAGGCCCTCCCCGACGGGGTGTCGGACCGGGACGCCGGCGGGGACGTGGGCGCCGAGCAGCTCGTCGTGGCCATCCCGGGGCCCGGGCGCTACCTGGTGCTCGTGGAGAGCTTCAGCGGCGAGTCCGCCTCCTTCCACGTGGGCGCGACCTTCCTCGCCTCGGACGTGGCCCAGGCTCCCCCCGACCCCGACGGCCGTCCCAGCGCGGCCAAGGCGCTGGCCCCGGGCGAGAGCCACGACGACACGCTGGATCCCGCCACCGGGGACCGTTGGGACTGGTTCGTCATCACGGCGGACCGGGACGGCGTCCTCACCGTCCTCACCCGGAGCGAGGGCGAGGGGGATCTGCGCCTGGAGCTCTTCGAGGAGGGGGACTTCCGCATGCCCGCCGACGTCTCCGACCAGGACATGGACGGCGTCCTCGGCAACGAGTCCCTCACGTTGAACGTCCGGGCGGGGGAGACGGTCTACTTCCGGGTGGCGCCCTCCTTCGGGGGTACGTCGGCGGCGGCGTACCGGGTGGCCTCGGGGCTCATCCCCGGCTGAGGGGAGGCCCGGCAGGCGGCCCCGACCCCGGCGCCCGGGCCGAGCCTACTCCCACTCGATGGTGGCGGGGGGCTTGGAGCTCACGTCGTAGGTGACCCGGTTGATCCCCCGCACCTCGTTGATGATGCGCGTGGAGATGCGCCCGAGCACGTCGTGGGGGAACGGGAACCAGTCGGCGGTCATGCCGTCGCGGGACGTCACCGCCCGGAGCGCCAGCACGTTCTCGTACGTCCGCGCGTCGCCCATGACCCCCACCGACTGCACGGGGAGCAGCACCGCGAAGGCCTGCCAGATCTCGTCGTAGAGCCCCGCCGCCCGGATCTCCTCCAGGTAGATGGCGTCGGCGTCCCGCAGCACGGCGAGGCGCTCCTCCGTGATCTCCCCCAGGATCCGGATGGCCAGCCCCGGCCCCGGGAAGGGGTGGCGGCCCACGAACTCCTCGGGGAGCCCCAGCTCCCGTCCCACCTGGCGCACCTCGTCCTTGAACAGCTCACGGAGGGGCTCGATGAGCTGGAAGGGCATCTCCTCGGGAAGGCCGCCCACGTTGTGGTGGGTCTTGATGGTCACCGAGGGCCCTCCCGCCGACACCGACTCGATGACGTCGGGGTACAGGGTGCCCTGCACCAGGAACGTGGCTCCCGTCCCCTCCCGCGCCGCGGTGGCGTCGAACACCTCGATGAAGGTGTTCCCGATGGCCTTCCGCTTCTTCTCCGGGTCGCTGACGCCTTTCAACCGGGACAGGAAGAGCGCGGACGCGTCCTCCACCACCAGCCTCATGTGGTAGTGGCTGCGGAACATGCGCTCCACCTGCTCGCGCTCGTGCTTCCTGAGGAGGCCGTGGTCCACGAAGATGCACGTGAGGCGGTCGCCGACGGCGCGGTGGACCAGCACCGCCGCCACGGAGGAGTCCACGCCGCCGCTCAGCCCGCAGATGGCCGTGCCGTCGCCCACCTGCTCCCGGATGCGCGCCACCGTGTCCTCGATGAACGCTCCTGCGGTCCACGTGGGCGAGCAGCCGCACACGTCGAAAAGGAAGTTCGACAGGATCTGGTCGCCCCGGACGGTGTGGGCCACCTCGGGGTGGAACTGCACGCCCCAGATGGGGTGCTCGGTGGAGCGAAACGCCGCCATGGGAAGCGACGCGGTGGAGGCCAGGCGCTCGTAGCCCGCGGGCGGCTCGTCCACGTGGTCGCCGTGGGAGCACCAGACCGTGGTGCTCTCCTCCGGGGCGAAGCCGGCGAAGAGGCCGTCGTCCGTCGTCACGTGCAGCTCGGCGCGGCCGTACTCCCGCTTCCCGTGGTGGACCTTGCCCCCCTCCAGGTGGGCGATGAGCTGCATGCCGTAGCAGATGCCCAGGATGGGGATCCCCGAGCGCAGCAGCTCCTTCTCCGCCGTCGGAACGCCCTCGTCGTACACCGACGAGGGCCCTCCCGACAGGATGATCCCGGCGGGCTTCCATTCCAGGATCCACGCCAGCGAGCGCGTGGGCGGGTGGATCTCGCAGTAGACGCGCTCCTCCCGGATGCGCCGGGCGATGAGCTGGGTGAACTGGGACCCGAAGTCCAGGATGAGGATGCGGTCGTGCTCGTGGCTCATGGCGTCGCCTCGGGGCCTTCCTCCCCGCGGATGAGGTCTTCCAGCGTCTCGCGGCGGCGCACCAGCGTCACCAGGTCGCCGTCCACCATGCACTCGGCGGGGCGCCGGCGCCCGTTGTAGTTGGACGCCATGGCGAACCCGTACGCGCCGACGGTGCGGACGGCCAGGAGCTCGCCGGCCTCGGGGACGTTCAGCTCCCGGTCCCGTGCCAGGAAGTCGCCGGTCTCGCAGATGGGCCCCACCACGTCCACCGTCTCCAGCGGGCGGGGCACCCGGGTGTCCACGCGCTCGATGGCGTGGTACCCGCCGTAGTGGCTGGGTCGGATGAGCTCGCTCATGCCGCCGTCCACGATGACGAAGGTCTTGCCCGCGCGCTTCACGTACTGGACCCGCGTCAGCAGGAGGCCGGCGTCGCCCACCACCGAGCGCCCGGGCTCGAGGATGAGGCTGAGCCCCGCGTCCCGCACCCGGGCCACCACGCGTTCGGCCAGGCGCTCGACGTCCAGCTCGGGGCCGGTGTCGTAGGAGATCCCGTAGCCGCCCCCGATGTCCAGGAACTCCAGGCCGAGGCCCTCCTCCGCCAGCGAGCCCGCCAGCTCCAGCACGCGGTCCAGCGCCTTCAGGTACGGCTCCGGGTCCACGATCTGGGAGCCGATGTGCATGTCCACGCCCCGGGCCCGCAGGTGGGAGCGCCCCGCGGCCCAGCGGTACAGCTCCGCCGCCTCCAGGAGAGGTACGCCGAACTTGGTGGCCGCATGGCCGGTGGCGGTGTACTCGTGGGGCGTGGGGGAGAGCACGTCGGGGTTCACCCGCAGCGCGAAGGGAGCCACCACGCCCATGGCGCCCGCCACCTCCTCCAGGCGCCGGAGCTCCTCCCCGCTCTCCACGTTGAAGGCGTGGATCCCCGCGGCCAGCGCGGCGCGCATCTCGTCGACGGTCTTCCCCACCCCGGCGAAGACGGTCTTCTCCGGCGCGATGCCGGCCCGCTGCGCCCGGAAGAGCTCGCCGGCGCTGGTGATGTCCGCGCCGCACCCCAGCGCCCGCAGCCGCCGGAGGAGCGTGAGGTTGCCGTTGGCCTTCACCGAGTAGGCCAGGAGGTGCTCGATGCCGCCGAACGCAGCCTGGAAGCGCCGCACGCGCGCCTCGATGCGCCGGATGTCGTAGACGTACAGGGGCGTGCCGAACCGGGCCGCCAGCTCCTCGGCGGGAACCTCGCCGCAGAGGAGGACGCCGTCCCGGCGGGGGAACGGGCCGCTCAGTACGCCCTCGCCCAAATCACCTCCACCTTGGCGTCGCCTTCGCCCGAAACGCACTTCGCCGGCGCCGTGGCCGAGCGGAACTCCTCCGACGGGATGACGCGGCTCGTGGCCTTGGTCTGGTCCTTGACCCTCTGCTCCACCGACGGATCGCCGTTCCAGCCCGTGTAGACGAAGCCTGCGCCGCCGTCCAGGGCCTCCTCCAGCTCACCGATGCTCCGCACGCCACGGACGGTGTTGTCCTCCCGGCGGCGGCGGGCGGTCTCCATGAGCTCGGTCTGGAAGGCCTCCAGGCGCGCCGGCATTCCGGCCAGCGCCTCGGCCTCGGCGACGAACTCCTTGCGCTTCGCGCCCTCTGGGGTGACCCGGCGCGCCAGGGCGAGCTGACCCTGCTCCAGGTCCTTGGGCCCGATCTCCACGCGGAAGGGGACGCCCTTGCGCTCCCACTCGTAGTACTTGGCCCCCGGCGACAGGTTGTCCCGGGCGTCGAGCTTCGCCCGCACGCCCAGCTCCTTGAGCCGCGCCACCACCTCGTCGGCCTTGGCCAGCACCGCCGCCTGGGTGTCGTCGCCCCGGAGGATGGGGACCACCACCACCTGGACGGGCGCCAGGCGCGGGGGCAGGACCACGCCGTTGTCGTCGCCGTGGGTCATGACCAGACCGCCCACCATGCGGGTGGACACGCCCCAGGACGTGTTCCAGGCGTACTCCTCCTGCCCCGCCTCCGACTGGAACTTGAGGTCGAACTGGCGGGCGAAGTTCTGCCCGAGGAAGTGGGAGGTTCCGGCCTGGAGGGCCTTCTTGTCCTGCATCATGGCCTCGCAGGCGTAGCTGCGGACCGCGCCGGCGAACTTCTCCGACTCGCTCTTGAGGCCCGTGACCGGCGGCATGCCGATCCACTCCTCCATGAACTTCCGGTAGATGCCCAGGATGAGGAGCGTCTCCGCTTCGGCCTCCTCCGCCGTGGCGTGCGCGGTATGGCCCTCCTGCCAGAGGAACTCGGACGTGCGCAGGAAGAGGCGGGTGCGCAGCTCCCAGCGCATGACGTTGCACCACTGGTTCATGAGGACGGGGAGGTCCCGGTACGACTGCACCCACTTGGCGTACATCGCGTAGATGATCGTCTCGGAGGTGGGCCGGATGGCGTACGGCTCCTCCAGCTCCTTGCCGCCCGCCTGCGTGACCACCGCCAGCTCCGGCGCGAAGCCCTCCACGTGCTCCTTCTCCCGCTCGATGAAGCTCATGGGGATGAGGAGGGGGAAGTAGGCGTTCTCGTGACCCGTGGCCTTGAACATGTCGTCCAGGGCGCGTTGCATGAGCTCCCAGATGCCGTACCCCCACGGGCGGATGACCATGCTTCCCCGCACCGGGGAGTAGTCGGCCAGCTCGGCGCGCAGGACCACCTCGTTGTACCAGGCGGAGAAGTCCTCTCCCCTCGGCGTCAGCTTCTTCTCTTCAGACATGAGTCTCGTCGTTCTCGGGTCTCGACCTCTCGCGCCATTCGCGATCTTCCCGCCTCATCTTCCTCAGGGCCAGAAGCCCCGGCACGCCGAACATCACCGCCGCCGCCACGAGCCACGCCAGGCGGAAGGGCACCCCCAGGGGGCCGGAGAGCAGCCCCGCCACCAGCGCCCCGCCCACCACGGCGAACAGGGCCGCCGCCAGCAGGAGCACCCACTCCGCCACGTCCAGGCGACGCGCCGCCCTCGACGCGACCCGGCGGACGGCCCGGGCCTCCGCGCTTTCGCGCCGGCTCACGGGAGGTCCGCCGGGGCGACCTCCCGCTCCGACCCCTCCGTCATGTCCCGCAGGATCACGACGCCGCGGGCTGCCTCGTCGGGGCCCATGACCACGACCCAGCGGGCTCCCTCGGTCTCGGCGGCCTTGAACTGCTTGCGCACCGACTGGTCCTTGAGGGCGTAGACCACGCTCCGCCCCCGGTCCCGGAGGCGGTGCGCCAGGGCCAGGGCCCCGCCGCGCTGATCCTCACCGATGGGGACCAGGAAGTAGTCCACCTTCCGCCGGTAGGTGGGCACGAGCCCCCGCTCCGCCAGCAGCTCCCCGAGGACCACGTCGCCCATGCCGAACCCCACGGCGGGGAGGGGATCGCCCCCCACCAGCTCCAGCAGGCGGTCGTAGCGGCCGCCCCCGCAGATGGCCCTCAGCTCCCCCCTGCGGTCGAAGAGCTCGAAGACGATCCCGGTGTAGTAGGCCAGACCGCGGACGATGGTGAGGTCCACCTCCACGAAGTCCCCGAGCCCCATGGCATCCAGCGCGTCGACATAGGCCCGGAGGGGCTCCAGTGCCGACAGCACCCCCTCGTGGCCCGCGAGCTCCCGGGCCAGCACGTCGAGCCCCACGTGCCCGAGGAGCGTCACGAGCCGGTCGGCGGCCGCGGCGTCCAGCCCCGCCTCGGCGGAGAGCTTCTCCAGGGCCACGTCCCGGGGCATGCGCTCCACCTTGTCGATGACGGCGAAGGCGGCGCCCCTGCGCTCTTCGGCCACGCCCAGGGCGGCGAGCACCTCCGTGAGGAGGCGCCTGTCGGAGACCCTGGCCCGGAAGTCCTCCGCGCCCAGGCCCAGCTCACGCAGGGCGTCGATGGCCACCGCCAGCACCTCGGCGTCGGCCGCCACCCCCTCCTCGCCCACGATGTCCACGTTCCACTGGAAGTGCTCGCGCAGGCGCCCCCGCTGTTGCCGCTCGTAGCGGAAGAGCTGGGGCACGGTGAACCAGCGGATGGGCTTGGGGAGAGCGCGGCTCCGCTCCGCCAGGATGCGCGCCAGCGAGGGCGTCATCTCCGGGCGGAGGGTGACCTGCCGGTCCCCCTTGTCCACGAAGTTGTAGAGCTGGCCGACGATCTCTTCGCCGCTCTTCTCCGTGTACAGCTCCAGGGACTCCAGCGGCGGGCCGTCGTACTCCTGGAAGCCGTAGCGCACGGCCACGCTGCGCCACGCGTCGAAGACGTGGGCGCGCACCGCCAGCTCTTCCGGGGGGAAGTCCCGGAAGCCGGGAAGCCTGGAGAATCCGCCGTTGGCCATAGGAAGGCGGAATCTAGCGGTGGGGCGGGCGAGTTCAACCGTGGCGGGCCGGGGTGCGGACCGGCCTTCGCTAACGGGGCCCGGGGAAGGGCTCCAGGTCCAACACCTTGAGGGCCGATCCCACCGTGTGGCACGAGCCCGTCACCACGACGGTCCCCTGCCCCGCCTCCACCCGCGCCAGCCCCAGCGCCCGCAGGAAGTCGTCCTCCACCTGGATGGGGCAGACGTGCCCCACCGCCTCCCGGGCCACCACCGGGTCCCACCGGCGCTCGGGAGGCGCCGAAGGGGGCTGGGTGAGGAAGGCGAAGTCGGCCCGGGAGAACAGGGGGGGGAGCATGGCGCGCCAGTCCTTGTCCCCCAGGACGCCCACCAGCGCCACCAGGGGGCGGGGCAGGTCCAGGCGGTCCATGGTGTCCACCAACGAGTGGATCCCGGCGGTGTTGTGGGCCACGTCGAAGAGCCAGGTGGTCCCTCCCAGGACCTCGATCTGGTCCCGCCCCGGGTGGACCACCGCCGCGACGCCCTCGACGAGGGCGTCGCGTCCCGGTCGTATCTCCGCAGGCAGGTGCTCGAGCACCTCCACCGCCAGGGCCGCGTTGGCGGCCTGGTGCCGGCCCACCAGCGGGGTGCGCAGGGGCACGTCCCCCCAGGCCCGGGTGGTGAGCGTGAAGGCCGTGTGGTCCCGCCCCATCTCCAGGTCGCGGAGGCGAGCGGCCAGGTCGACGGCGTGGAAGGGCGCACCGGCTGCCCTGGCGCGCTCCCGGAAGAGCGCCAACAGCTCCGGCGAGGACTCGGCCGTGACGAAGGGCACGCCCCCCTTGACGATCCCCGCCTTCTCCCCGGCGATGGCCAGGAGCGTGTCCCCCAGGTAGTCGGCGTGGTCCATGTCCACGTTGGTCACCGCCGCCACGAGGGGGCGCAGGACGTTCGTCGCGTCCAGGCGCCCGCCCAACCCCACCTCCACCACCGCCACGTCCACCTCCTCGGCGGCGAAGGCATGGAGGCCCAGCACCGTCACCGCCTCGAAGAAGGTGAGTCCGAAGCGGACCACCACGTCCCCCACCTCGCGCGCCCGCTCCACGAGGGTGCCGTCGGACAGCGGGCGCCCGTCCACCACGATGCGCTCCCGGAAAGAGCACAGGTGGGGTGACGTGAAGCTCCCCGTCCGGTGTCCGGCGCGGGTGAGGACCGCCGCCAGCGTGGTGACCACCGAGCCCTTCCCGTTCGTCCCTCCCACGTGGATGCAGGGGTAGCGGAGCTGGGGGTTCCCCAGCGCCTCCAGGGCGTTCCGGGTGCGGTCCAGGTCCCAGTGGACGCCCGTGGCCAGCGGGGGGAAGAGGCGACCGACGAGGGGGTCGGAGAACGGGCGGTCGAGCCGCTCGGGGGCGAGGGGCCCGCCCCCGGCGCCCCTCGGGGTGACGGCCATGGCTCGTCAGGCTTCCCGGGCGGCGAGACCCGTCATGTGCCGGAGGAGGAGCGACACCGTGTCCTTCAGGTCGCGGCGGTCCACCACCCGGTCGACCATCCCGTGGTCCAGGAGGAACTCGGAGCGCTGGAACCCCTTGGGGAGCTCCTGCTTGATGGTCTCCTCGATGACCCGGGGCCCGGCGAAGCCGACGAGGGCGCCGGGCTCGGCGAGGTTCACGTCCCCCAGCATGGCGTACGACGCCGTCACGCCGCCGGTGGTGGGGTTGGTGAGGATGGAGAAGTAGGGGAGCCCCGCCTCGTGGAGGCGGGCCAGGACCGCCGAGGTCTTGGCCATCTGCATGAGGGAATAGATCCCCTCCTGCATGCGTGCGCCGCCCGACGCGCTCACCACGAGGAGCGGCATGCGGCGCTCCAGCGCCACCCGCCCCGCGCGCGCGATCTTCTCGCCCACCACCGAGCCCATGGAGCCGCCGATGAAGGAGAAGTCCATGACGGCCAACGCCACCGGGATCCCGTCCAGCTCCCCCGTGCCGGAGAGCAGGGCCTCCGACTTCCCCTTGGCCTCGGCCACCGCGATGCGGTCCCGGTACGGCTTCAGGTCGCGGAAGCGGAGGGGGTCGGCGGCGCGGAGCCCGTCGTCCAGCTCCTCGAAGGTCCCCGAGTCGATGAGGATCTCGACGTACTCCTCGGCGGAGATGCGCAGGTGGTGCCCGCAGTTGGGGCACACGTTGAGGTTCTGGGCCAGCCGCTCCCGGTACAGGATCTCCCCGCATCCGGCGCATTTGTCGAAGACGTTGCTGGGAACGTCCCGTTTGTCCTGCGCGGTGAGCGGCTTCTTGTCCTTACGGAACCAGGCCAATGACAACTCCTACCGCTCGTGGGCGACCCGAACCGCGATGGCCACGGCCACCCAGGACATGAGGAGGAACGTCCCGCCGTAGCTCACGAACGGGAGCGGAATGCCCGTGATGGGGACCAGCCCCACGGTCATCCCGATGTTCACGAAGATGTGGACGAGCCAGGCTCCGAAGATACCCAACAGCACCAGGCCGGCAAAGGGATCGGGGGACTCCTGGGCCATGCGCAGCAGGCGGGAGAGCACGAACCCGAAAGCAAGGATGGCCAGCCCCGTCCCCAGGAAGCCCAGCTCCTCCCCCACCACGCTGAAGATGAAGTCGGTGTGCTGCTCGGGCAGGAAGTCGAAGCGCTTCTGGGTGCCCAGCGTGAACCCCTTCCCCAGGAGGCCCCCGGAGCCGATGGCCACCTTGGACTGGATGATGTGGTACCCCGCCCCCCGGGGATCCACCTCGGGGTCGAGGAAGACGAGGATCCGGTTCTGCTGGTATGGCTTCAGCGAGTGCCACAACGGCCGGGAGATCGTCCCGGCGGCGAAGTTGGCCAGCACCACGGTCACCGACTCGAAGAGGAAGAGGCGGTACCGGTAGAAGTAGAGGAAGGCCACCACCGCCACGATGTACCAGGACCAGATCCGGGTATCGAAGGACAGCACCAGCCCCAGGACGGGGCTCGCCACCAGGAGGAGCAGGGCCACGGGCGTCCCCGCCCAATAGAGCATGGCGAAGAGGATCCCGACGAAGGCCATGGCGGTGCCCAGGTCGGGCTGGAGCATGACCAGCCCAAGCGGCAGTGCCACCAGCGTGGCGGGGGCCAGGATCTCCCGGAGGGAAGACGGCCCCTCCGTGCGCTGGCTGAGGAGGCGCGCCAGCACCAGGACGGTGGCGATCTTGGCGATCTCCGAAGGTTGGAAGCCGATGGGTCCGAAGCGGATCCAGCTCTTCACCCCCACCGCCGTGCCGGCGCCCGTGCCGATGACCAGCGTGGCCCCCAGCAGGACCAGGGAGAACACGTACGAGGGGATGGCCACCCACTCGATCCAGCGGAGGGGGACCCGGGCCAGAACGGTGAACGCCGCGAGGGCCAGGCCGAACCAGAGGCTCTGTCGGAGCCAGGCGTGCTGCGTGACGGGGTTGGGGATGTAGACCACCCCCGCGGAGTAGATGACGGCGATCCCGAAGAGGGTGAGGACCAGGAGGGCCAGGACCAGAGCGGGGTCCACGGCCCACCGCTCGAAGAGGCGGATCACGGCCCGCCCCCGGCGTAGCGCCGCCGGTACCACTCGGGCCAACCCCGGGTCTGCAGCCACTCCCGCAGCGTCTGGACGGAGTCCTGGGCGATGCCGTGCTTCTTCCGGAGATAGAAGTCCGCCGCCTTGGTGGCGATGGGGGCGGCGACCTGCGACCCGCTCTCGCCGTGCTCCACCAGGCTCACGACGACGATCTCGGGCGCCCCGCCGAAGGGCCCCACGATGGCGGCGAACCAGGCGTGGTCCCCGGCCAGCCCCTGGACGCTCAGCGCGTTCTGCCCGGTGCCCGTCTTCCCCAGGACCTCCCAGTGCTCCAGCGTCCCCGCGTAGTGAGCCGTGCCCCCGGGGGCGGTCACCATGCGCAGCCCCTCTCGGAGGGACGCCAGGTGCTCCGGGGCCAGATTCAGCGACCACCCCTCCCCCAGCTCCACCCCCTGGGCGATGGCCGGCGCCGGCGCCGAGCCGTCTCGGGCCAGCGCCGTGTAGAACTGGGCCATCTTCAGCGGCGTCTGGTCGTTGGGGCCCTGCCCGATGGCCAGGGAGAGGACCTCGCCCTCCTGGGGGGAGTACCCGAAGCGCCGGTTCCAGAACGCCCGCTCCGCCGGGAAGGTGCCCTGGTTCTCCTGGGGGAGGTCGATGCCGCACTGGCGGGAGAAGCCGATCTCCGTGGCGCGCTGGAGCATGCGGTCCAGGCCGATGCGGAGGCCGAGCTGGTAGAAGTACACGTCGCAGGAGTTGGCCACCGCCTGGGACAGGTTCTGGTAGCCGTGGCCCTCCGAGCGGTGGCACCGCCAGACCCGGTTCCCCCAGAACCACGCCCCCGTGCACGGCACGGGCATGGTCTCTTCCGGGGTGACCACCCCCAGGTCCAGCGCGATGGCGGCGGCGGCGAGCTTCCACGTGGACGCCGGGGCGTAGAGGCCCAGGACCGACCGGTCGAACAGGGGCTTCTGCTCGTCGGTGTTGAGCTGGCGCCAGAGGTCGGCGCCGATCCCCCCCACGAACTCGTTGGCGTCGAAGCTGGGCGCCGAGTAGAGGGCCAGGACGCCGCCGTCCGCCGGGTCCAGCGCCACCACCGCGCCGGCCATGGAGTCGGGGAAGATCCGGTGGATGTAGCGCTGGAGGTCCATGTCCAGGTTCAGACGCAGGTCCCGGCCGGGGACCGCGGGGTCGGAGGTGACGCCGGCGAAGTCGCCCACGATGCGTCCCCTGGCGTCCACCTCCACGTACCGGAGCCCCCGGTCCCCCTGGAGCTGGGCCTCGTACTGGCGCTCGATCCCCGTCTTGCCCACCACCATGCCCTGCTCGTAGCGGCCGCCGGGGAAGTCCTCCGACGCCAACTCGTCGGCGGTGACCTCGCCCACGTAGCCCAGCACGTGGGCGGTGGCAGCGCCGGCCAGGTACCGGCGCTTGGGCCGCATCTCGATGTACACGTCGGGGAATTCGGAGCGGCGCTCCTCCAGGGCGCTCACCACCTGGAAGTCGGCGTCGGCGTCCACCACCACCTCGCGCCCGTACCGCCGGAGCTGGGCGACGAGGCGGTCGATGGTCTCGGGCGACAGCTCCATGTAGCGGCTCATCCGCTCCAACGTGGCGCGGATGGAGTCGGGGGGGCCGGGGAGGAGCGTGATGGCGTACCCGGGAACGTTGTCCGCCACGATCTCGCCGTTGCGGTCGTAGATGGTGCCCCGGGGAGCGGGGACGGGGAGCTGGCGGAGCCGGTTGGACTCGGCCCGGAGGGTCCAGGTGCTGGAGCCGAGCACCTGCACGCGGAAGAACGAAGCCAGGAGAAGCCCCATGAGGAGCGCGAGCCCCACCACGGCGCCCTGGGCGCGCATGCGCCTGGCGTGGGGGTGGAAGAGCTTCATCGGGGTCCCTCCCGCCAGAGTCCCGTGACGGCCATGAGCAGGATCCCCACCACCGCCGCGTAGAGCCCGCCCAGGAGCCCTTCCACGAGGACGTGCGAGACGAATGGCTCCCGCAGCGCGCCGCCCACCACGACCCAGTGGAGGAGGTCGCGGAAGAACTTGCCCACCACGAAGTACGATACCAGGAAGACGAGCGAGTCGCCCACGAAGAGGTCCCGCGTCGTCGCCCCTGCCAGGCCCAGCATGGTCATGGCCACGCTGTTCGCGCCGAAGGAGAGCACGCTGAGGGCGTCTTCCAGGAGCCCGAAGAGGAGGCCGACGCCAGCCCCCCAGCCCATGCCCACCTCCCGCGCCGCCAGCAGCAGCGCCACGGCGAGGAGGTCGGGCGCGGCCCCCCCGATGCCCAGCCCGACGTGGAGCAGGAAGTGGAGCACGAAGAGGCCGGCAACCACGACCCAGACCACCGCGCCCGACCTCACCGTCCACCTCCGGCGCCCGGCGCGGCCGCCGTGTCGGCGGGGGCCGGGGGGCCCCCGGCCACCGAGTCGAAGGCCGGCGGGTCCGTCCAGGCGGGCCCCAGGTCGCCGGCGAAGCCCGCCACCTCCACGAGGACGTGGGTCACCGACGCCGGGTGCACCATGGGCCTGAGCCAGTAGCTCTTCCGCCACCGGCCCTCGGCCTCGGCGACACCGTCGATGGTCCCGATGGGGATACCCCTGGGGAACATGTTCCCCAGGCCTGAGGTGAGGACGAGCATCCCCTCGGGCACCACCTCGTGGAAGGCGGCGCCGCTGAGGAGGAGGCGGTCCTCCTCGCGGAAGCGCCCCCGTTGGTTCTCCACCATGCCGAAACCGGCCCCCGAGGCCAGCATGGCGCTGGCGCGGAAGTCGGGGTGGGTCCAGTCGATGCCCACCGACGTCTTCGGGCGCACCTCACGGATGACGCCCACCAGCCCGTGCCGGTCCACCACCGGGGCCCCGGCCTTCACGCCGTGGTCGGCGCCGGCGTTGAGGATGAACATGCTCTCCGAGCCCGGCGTCCCCGGGCGCAGGACCGACGCCGGGCGGAACGCGGGCCCCAGGCGGCGCGTGAGCCCCAGGAGGTTCCGGAGAGCCCGGTTCTCGTCGGCCAGCGCCCCCTGGGCCGAGAGGAGCGCCGTGAGGGAGTCGAGCTGCGCTTGGACCTCGCTCACCTCACGGGCGCGGAGGCGCGACGCCACCAGCCCCTCCTGGGCGCGGATGAACGGGCGGAGCACGGAGGCGCGCAGGGCCCAGGCCACCTGCTGCTGCCCGCCGTCGGGGAGGTAGAGGAAGACCAGCGAGAGGAGCACGAACACGACGGCGAGGGCGACCTGGCGCCGTCCGCCGGTGATCTCGGGCTCGGGGGCGTAGGGAGGCACGCCGCGTCCCTCGCAGGCTTACTGGACCAGGACGGTGCGGTACTTGTGCAGGTCGTCGAGGATCCGGCCCGCGCCCCGCACCACGCACGTGAGGGGTTCCTCGTCCACGTGGATGGGCAGGTTCGTCTCGTGCTGGAGCAGGCGGTCGAGGCCGCGGATGAGCGCCCCGCCACCGGTCATCACGATGCCCCGGTCCACGATGTCCGACGACAGCTCCGGAGGCGTGATCTCCAGGGCCCGGCGCACCGCCTCGACGATGGCCTGGATGGGCTCCTGGATGCACTCGCGGATCTCCTGGGAGTGCACGGTCACCGTCTTGGGGATGCCGCTCACCAGGTCCCGCCCCTTCACCTCCATCTCCCGCTCCTCGCCGAAGTCGAAGGCCGACCCGATCTGGATCTTGATGGCCTCGGCGGTGGGCTCACCGATGAGCAGGTTGTAGTTCTTGCGCAGGAAGGTGACGATGGCCACGTCCAGCTCGTCGCCTCCCACCCTGATGGACGTGTTGGACACGATGCCCGAGAGCGCGATGACGGCGATCTCGGTGGTGCCACCGCCGATGTCGATGACCATGTTCCCCGTGGGCGTCTCCACGGGGAGGCCGACGCCGATGGCGGCGGCCATGGGCTCGTCCACCATGTAGACCGCCTTCGCCCCGGCGGCCATGGCCGACGAGCGCACCGCACGGCGCTCCAGCTCGGTAATGCCCGACGGCACGCCCACCACCACCCGCGGCTTGATTCGGAACACCCGCTTGGCCGTGACGTGCTTGAGGAAGTGGCGGAGCATCATCTCCGTCACGTCCACGTCGGCGATGACCCCGTCCTTCAGCGGGCGGATGGCCTCGATGCCCTCGGGCGTGCGGCCGAGCATGCGCTTGGCCTCGAGCCCGATCCCCATGATGCGACGCGACCCCTTCTCCACCGCCACGACGGAGGGCTCGTTGAGGACGATCCCCTCCCCCTTCACGTAGACGAGGGTGTTGGCCGTGCCGAGGTCGACGGCGATGTCGTTGACGGGGACGAGGCTCCCCGAGCTGAACCAGCTGCTCAAGCCAGGCAATGCTCGCGTATCTTCTGCGGAAAACGGGGATCGGAGGGGCCCGAGAACATACGTTTCCAGGGCCCGGAGTGCCAGGGGAATGCTACGGGTCCGGGGCCGCCCGCGGCCGGCGTGCTCACGCCCGCCCCGTGCTTCCGAAGCCGCCCTCGCCCCGGTGGGTGTCGGAGAGCTCCCGGGCCTCCTCCACCAGGGGGGTCTCGAAGCGGGCGAAGACGAGCTGGGCGATGCGCTCGCCCCGGGACAAGGTCACCGCCGCCGGGCCAAGGTTCTGCATGATGACCCGGAGCTCCCCCCGGTAGTCGGGGTCGATGGTCCCCGGGCTGTTGGGGAGGGTGATCCCGTGCTTCAGGGCCAGGCCGGAGCGGGGCCGGACCTGGCACTCCAGGTCCTCCGGGAGCTCCATGACCAGACCCGTCGGCACGAGGCGGATCTCACCGGGAGCGAGGGTCACCTCCTCCACCGAGCGCACGTCGTACCCCGCCGCGTGGGGGGTGGCGCGCTCGGGCAGCGGCAGGTCCGTGTTGGTGGGAAGCCGCCGGAAGCGGACCCGGGGGCGGGGCGGCTCCGCCCCGCCCCCGGTGGGGACGTCCGATGGACGCTCGGGAGACGTCACGCCTTCGCTTTGCCCTTCAGGAAGGTGTCGACGTTCTTGGACTTCATCCCGAAGGCGTCGGCCACGCCCTGGTAGGTGAGCTGGCCGTCCACGGCGTTCACGCCCTTCTTGAGGGCGGGGTCGTCCAGGCACGCCTTCTTCCACCCCTTGCCCGCCAGCGCCAGGGCGTAGGGGAGGGTGGCGTTGGTGAGCGCCAGCGTGGACGTGCGGGGCACGCCACCGGGCATGTTCGCCACGGCGTAGTGGATGACGTTGTTCACCGTGTACACGGGGTCGTGGTGGGTGGTGGGCTTGATGGTCTCCACGCACCCGCCCTGGTCCACGGCCACGTCCACGATCACCGAGCCGGGCTTCATCTTCTTGAGGTCGTCCTTCTTGACCAGGTGCGGCGCCTTGGCACCGGGGATGAGGACCGCGCCCACGACCAGGTCCGCGTCCTCGATCTGCTTGCGGATGGCGTACGGGGTGCTGAACAGGCAGGTCACGTTGGCCGGCATGACGTCGTCCAGGTACCGGAGCCTGTTCAGGTTGATGTCCATGATCGCCACGCGGGCGCCCATGCCGGCGGCCATCTTGGCCGCGTTGGTGCCCACGACGCCGCCGCCCAGGATGACGACCTTGCCGGGGAGCACGCCGGGCACGCCGCCCAGGAGCACGCCCAGGCCGCCCTGCGGCTTCTCCAGGTACTTGGCGCCTTCCTGCACGGCCATGCGCCCCGCCACCTCGGACATGGGCGTCAGCAGGGGCAGCTCGCCGGAGGCCAGCTCGACGGTCTCGTAGGCGATGGCCACGGCCTTCGTCTTGAGGAACGCCTTCGTGAGCTCCTCGTCCGCGGCGAAGTGGAAGTAGGTGAAGACCACCTGGTCCTTGCGGATCTTGGGCCACTCGGGACGGATGGGCTCCTTCACCTTCATGATCATCTTGGCGCGCTTCCACACCTCGTCGGAGGTGGCGACGATCTCGCAGCCGGCCTGCTTGTAGAGCTCGTCCTTGAAGCCGCTTCCCAGCCCGGCCTTGGTCTCGATGAGGATCTGGTGGCCAGCGCCGATGAGCATCTCCGCGCCGGCGGGGGTGAGCGCGACGCGGTATTCGTCGGGCTTGATCTCTTTGGGTACGCCGATGAGCATGTCGGTCTCGCTATCGAAGGGTCGAAGCCGGTTATGGTCGGGGAGGGATTTCGGTCTGGCGGGAAAGCCGCGCCGAGCCAGATAAAACTAGACCGGACCGAGCCTCAAGACCAGTTGTCCCGCCGGATGCATGAACCGGCCCGCAAGCTCCTGGACCTCTTCGCCGGTCACGGCGTCCACCCTGGCCAGGACGTCGTCCAGCCCCGCGAAGGGCTCGTCGTAGAGGGCGAAAGCGGTGAGCCGGTACAGCCGGGCCGAAGTGGACTCCAGGGACAGCATCACCTGGCCCTTCACCTGGAGCTTGGCCTGCTCCAGCTCTTCGGGGGGGAGCCCCTCGGCGGCGACGCGCCCCAGCTCCTCCCGGATGGCCTCCACCGCCCGCGCCTCCGTGGCGGGGCGGGTACCCACGTATACGCCGCCGACTCCGCACCCGGCGTAGAACGACTGCCACGTATACACCGAGTAGCAGAGCCCCATCTCCTCTCGCACCCGCTGGAAGAGCCGCGAGCTCATGCCGCCCCCCAGCGCCGACGACAGGAGCACCAGGCCGTAGCGGGAGGGGTGGGCATGGGGCGGAAGCGCGGTGCCGAAGACCACGTGGGCCTGGGCGGTGTCGCGCTCCACGCGGACATCCGCCACCGCGGGCTCCCCGGGGGACGCCACGGCGGGCGAGGGCGCGCCCTCCTCCAGGCCCCCGAACAGGCGGCGAGCGGCGGCGACCAACTCGTCGTGGTCCACGTTCCCCGCCGCCGCAAGCAGGAGGTTCCTCCCCCGGTAGGCCGTCGCGTGCAGCTCCCGGAGGGCGTCCGCGGGCATCGCGGCAACCGTCTCCTGGGTGCCCAGGATCGAGCGCCCGTAGGGGCTCCCCGGCCACAGGCGCTCCCCGTGGAGCTCGAAGACCAGGTCGTCGGGGGTGTCCTCCACCTCGGCGATCTCCTCCAGCACCACCTCCCGCTCCAGCGCCAGGTCCTCCTCCCGCAGCAGGGGGTTCACCGCGATGTCGGCGAGGACGTCCAGCGCCACCGGCAGGTGCTCGTCCAGGACCCTGGCCTGGTACGACGTGTGCTCCCGGCTGGTGTACGCATCCAGCGATCCCCCCAGGCCCTCCAGGGCCAGGGCGATCTCCCGGGCGGTGCGGGCCCGCGTCCCCTTGAACACCATGTGCTCCAGGAGGTGGCTCGCACCCGAGTGCCGGTCGGGATCGTGGGCGGCGCCGTGGCGGACCCAGACGCCGGCCGCCGCCGACCGTACGCCGGCGATGCGCTCCGACAGGACCCGGACCCCGTTGTCCAGGTAGGTCTCCCGGATCCCCGGGCCGGAGGCCGCCTCCAGGGAAGGCGAGGAGGGCACGGGCTTCAGCCCGTGCCCTCCGGTGTCGCGCCGCTTCAAGCGGGCCTCCGCATCAGCCCTCGACGGCAGCGGCCGTGGCGGCCTCCTCGGCGAGGGCGGCCTTCCGGGACAGGCGCAGGCGCCCCTTCTCGTCGATGGAGAGGAGCTTCACGCGGACGATGTCGCCCTTCTTCACCACGTCCTCCGTCTTCTCCGTGCGGGCTTCCTGCAGCTCGGAGATGTGGCAGAGGCCCTCGGTGCCGGGCATGATCTCCACGAAGGCGCCGAACGTGGTGGTGTTCTTCACCGGGCCCTCGTAGATCCGACCCACCTCGGGCTCGGCCACGATGGCCTCGATCATCTCCCGGGCGCGGGCGCCGGCCTCGCCGGACACGGCGGCGATCTTCACAAGCCCCGAGTCGTCGATGTCGATGGTGGCGCCCGACTCGTCCTGGATGGCCCGGATGGTCTTGCCCTTGGGCCCGATGATCTCGCCGATCTTCTCCGGGTTGATCATGATCGAGATGATCCGCGGGGCGAACTGCGAGATGTCGTCCCTGGGCCCGCCCAGCGCCTGGTCCATCACGTCCAGGATGTGCATCCGGCCCCTGTGGGCCCGCTCCAACGCCTCCTGGAGGATGTCCACGGTGAGCCCCTCGATCTTGATGTCCATCTGGATCGAGGTCACGCCGGTGCGCGTCCCGGCCACCTTGAAGTCCATGTCGCCCAGGGCGTCCTCGAGGCCGAGGATGTCGGTGAGCACCGCCACGCGCTCGCCCTCCTTGATGAGCCCCATGGCCACGCCGGCGCACGCCGCCTTGATGGGCACGCCCGCGTCCATGAGGCTCAGCGACGAGGAGCACACCGTGGCCATGGACGAGGAGCCGTTGGACTCCAGGATGTCCGAGACGATGCGGATGGTGTAGGGGAAGTCGTCGTAGGCCGGGAGCAGCGGCTGGATGGCCCGCTCCGCCAGGTTCCCGTGGCCGATCTCACGGCGGGAGGTGCCCCGGAAGGGCCGCGCCTCTCCGGTGGAGAAGGGCGGGAAGTTGTAGTGGAGCATGAACGACTTGGTGACTTCCTCGCGGGAGTCGATGGAGTCGATGCGCTGCTCGTCCCGGGACGTGCCCAACGTCACCACGCCGAGGGACTGGGTCTGTCCGCGGGTGAAGAGCGCCGACCCGTGCGTGCGGGGAAGGACCCCCACCTCGCACGTGATGGCCCGGATGTCGTCGAGGCCGCGGCCGTCGGCCCGCTCGCCCTTGTCGAGGATCTGCTGGCGCATCGTCTTCTTCTCGATGCCTCGCAGGATCTCGCCGACGGACTTCTCGTGCTCGGCGTACGCCTCGTCCTCGTCCACCAGCGTGGAGAAGATGTCGTCGGCCACGGCGGCGATGGCCTGCTGCCGTTCCTGCTTGTCGGGGAGGTTGAGCGCCTCCTCCACCCGGGCCGCCGCCAGGCCCTCGACCTTGGCCTTCAGGTCCGCGGCGGGCTCGACGGGCGTCCAGTCCATGTCGGGCACCCGGTGCCCTTCCAGCATCTCCTCCTGGAGGGCGCACAGCTCCTTGATGCCGTCGTGGGCGATCTTCAGCCCCTCGAGGATCTCGCTCTCGGGAACCTCGAGCGCGCCGCCCTCCACCATGATGATGGCGTCCCTGGACCCCGCCACCGTGATGTCCAGGTCCGAGTACTCGAGCTGCTGGAACGTGGGGTTGAGGACCCACGTGCCCTTGATCCGCCCGATGCGCACCGCCGCGACGGTGGTGTTGAAGGGGATCTTGGACATGTTGAGCGCCATGGAGGCGCCCAGCACGCCCAGGACGTCGGCGTTGTTCTCCTGGTCCGCCGACAGCACGAAGCACGCGATCTGCGTCTCGTGCTGGAAGCCGTCGGGGAAGAGGGGCCGCATGGGCCGGTCGATCTGGCGGGCCGAGAGGATCTCGTTCTCGCCGGGCCGGCCTTCGCGCTTGAAGAAGCCGCCGGGGATCTTGCCCGCCGCGTAGGTCTTCTCCCGGTACTCCACCGTCAGGGGGAAGAACGGGAGGTGGGTGGGCTTGTCATCCACGGTGACGGCCACGAGCACGACGGTGTCGCCGTACTGCACCAGGCACGAGCCGTGGGCGAGCTTGGCCATGCGGCCGAACTCGAGGGAAAGGGTTCGGCCAGCGAACTGGCGCTCCATCCTCTGGATCATGTCGTTTTCACTCACTTCGGTTTCCGACCCCACGCCGGGGTCTGGGGTTGACGAGCCGAAGGGAGTCGGGGAATCGGAGGAGAGAGCGACCGCCGCCAGGGGCACGCTGCGTGCGCGGCCCGTGTTGCAGCCAGGTCATGGTTGAGGCCGTCTCTCGTCCGAAGTGCCCGAGCCTTCGGCATAAAAGGCCGGCGGCGGCCACCTCGCAGGCGACCGCCGCCGACAAGAACTCTAGTGGCGCAGACCGAGGTCTGCGATGAGCGACCGGTACCGCTCCAGGTCCGTGCGCTTCAGGTACTCCAGAAGGCGCCGGCGCTTGCCCACCATCTTCAGGAGGCCGCGGCGGCTGTGGTGGTCCTTCTTGTGAGCGTCGAAGTGGCTCCTCAGGTCGTCGATGCGCGCCGTGAGGAGCGCCACCTGGACCGAGGCGCTGCCCCGGTCCCCTTCGTGGATCTGGTACTTCTTGATGATGTCGTCCTTCACGATCGGCATGGGCGCCGTGCCTCCTCGAGAGTCTACGCTGCAAGGGAAGCTGCGTATCTGTGGAAAATCAGCCTAGAAAACTAGATAGAACCATCCAAGACGTCCAGCCGGGGCGCCTACGGGGCGTCTTCTCCGGGTCCCCCGCCCTCCCCGTCCAGCACCCGCCGCGCAACCTCCACGTCCTCCCGCATCTGGTCCACCAGCGCCGCCACGCTGTCGAAGGGGCGTACGTCCCGGAGGCGCTCGACGAAGTCCACGCGCACCTCCTCGCCGTACAGGTCGGCGTCGAAGTCCATGAGGTGCAGCTCCACCGTGGGTGGGGAGCCCTGGAAGGTGGGCCGCGGCCCCAGGTGGAGGGCTCCTGGCAGCGTGCCCGACCGGAGCACCCCGCGCACGGCGTAGATGCCCGACGGGGGCATGAGCTTCTCCGCGTTGCCCACCTTGAGGTTCGCCGTGGGGAAGCCCAGCTGCCTGCCGCGCCCGTCGCCCCTCACCACCACGCCCCGGACCGAGTAGGGCCGGCCCAGGCAGGCGCGGGCCTCGGGCATGCGTCCCTCGGCCACCGCCTTCCGGATGCGCGACGACGAAACCGGTTCTCCGTCGGTGACCACCGGAGGCACCACGTCCACGTCGAAGCCCAGCTCCGCGCCGATGGCCTTGAGGGTGTCCGCGTCCCCCGAGCGGTCGCGGCCGAAACCGTGGTCGTACCCGATGACCAGCTCCTCCACCCTCAGCCGGCCCACCAGGATCTCCTCCACGAAGCGCCGCGGCTCATAGCGGGACAGGGTCTCGGTGAAGGAGAGGAAGACGGCGTAGTCCAGCCCGCTCTCCGCCAGGATCTCCTTCTTCTCCACGGGGGTGGTGAGGAGGGGCGGCGCGTGCTCCGGGCGCACGATGCGCAGGGGGTGGGGGTCGAAGGTCACCAGCACGCTGCGGCGGCCCGTCGCCTCGGCGCGCCGGCGGATCTCCTGGAGGACCTCCCAGTGGCCCCGGTGCACGCCGTCGAAGGTCCCCACGGTGATCACGGTGCCCCGGTCCCGCGGGATCCCCGGCGGATAGGTCCAGCGCACGGCGCTGGTCATGGCGGGAAGACCTTCCGGGGCCGGAAGCGCCCCTGGCGCACCGCCCCCACCGCCACCAGCCTCCCGGCGGCGGCGGCCACCACGGTCTCCCCGTCCGCGAGCGCTTCCGCCTCCACCGAGCGGCCGTGCCCCAGGTCGTCCACCGCGGGGGGCGGCACGTCCAGACGGGGAAGGTGCGCCACCGCCTCCAGCGGGGAGAGGAGCGCGGCGGCGACGCGCCCGGCGTCGGAGAGCTCCTCCGGGGCCAGGGCGCCCGTGAGGTCGAAGGCGCCCACCGACGTGCGCCGCAGCGCCGTGAGGTGCGCCCCCACCCCCAGGGCCTCCCCCAGGTCCCGGGCCAGGGCGCGGACGTACGTCCCCGACGAGCAGCGCACGGCCACTCGCAGCTCGGGCGGCGCGAAGGCCTCGACCCGCAGCTCGTGGACGGTGACCTGCTGCGGCGGAAGCTCCACTGCCTCGCCACGCCGCACCCGCCGGTGCGCCGCCACGCCTTCCACCTTCTTGGCACTCAGGGACGGGGGGCGCTGAACGATGGTGCCGCGGAGTCCCGACAGCGCGCGCTCCACGTCCTCCGCAGTCACGTCCCGCCATGCCTCCGTCGCGCGCGTCACCTCGCCGTCCCGGTCACCCGAGTCGGTCGCGACGCCCAGGCGCACCACGGCCTCGTAGCCCTTGTCCATCCCCGTGAGGAACTCGGCCAGGCGCGTGGCCGCCCCCACGCACAGGAGCATGAGCCCCGACGCGAAGGGGTCCAGCGTCCCGGTGTGTCCGATACGGCGCTCGCCGAGGGCCCGGCGCGC
>BTVB01000026.1:0-5878 GCA_045863275.1 Gemmatimonadota bacterium | reverse complement strand
TCGTGGGAGGTCGGGCCCTCGGGCTTGTCCACCGGCAGGACCCCCAGGAGGGCGCCCGCCGTCACGCCTCGGGCTCCCCGCCGTCGTCGTCCGGGCCCTCGGGAAGGACCTCGTGGAGGATCTCCTCGATGCGCTGCGCGTGCTCCAGCGAGCGATCCTCCTGGAAGCGCAGCTCGGGGATGCGGCGGATATGCAGCTCCTGACCCAACGCCCGGCGGATGAAAGGCGCCGCCGCCTGGAGGCCCTCCAGGCTCTCCTGTCGCTCCGCCTCCTCCCCGAGGACGCGGACGAAGACCCGGGCGAAGCTCAGGTCGGAGGACACCTGGACGCCGGTTACCGAGACCAGGCCCACGCGGGGGTCGCGCACGTCGGTGCGGACCAGCTCGGCGATCTCGCGCTTGAGCTGCTCGTTGAGGCGGGCGGTACGCTTGGAGGCCATGGTCAGTGGAAGTCGCGTTGGGTGTGGAGGACCAGGGCCCGTCCCAGCTCCTGTACGAGATGGTCGGCCTTGTCCAGGACGCTCTCGGCGAAGCGGCGGTCGGTGGCCACCAGCGCCACCGAGACCTCGGCGCGGGTGAGGACGTCCTGGTCTCCGGTCTCGGCCACCGAAAGGTGGAAACGCGCCTGGAGCCGATCCTTCAGCGAGCGCACCACCGAACGCTTCTCCTTCAGCGAGGCGCACCCCGGCAGCGAGAGCTGCCACGTCTGGGAGGCGACCACCCTGGACATCCCTCACCGATCCGGGACGAGGCCTAGTTCGCGCCGGCCAGCGTCCTGGCGACCTCCTCCACGGTGTAGCACTCGATGACGTCGCCCACCTTGATGTCGTTGAAGTTCTGAATGCCGATACCGCATTCGTACCCTTCGCGGACCTCCTTGGCGTCGTCCTTGAAGCGCTTGAGGGAGGCCAGCTCGCCGTCGTAGACGACGATGCCCTCGCGGATGAGGCGTGCCCTGCCCTTCCGGTCGATCTTGCCCTCCGACACATAGCACCCGGCGATGGTCCCCACCTTGCTGATCTTGAAGACCTCCCGGACCTCGGCGGCGCCGAGCACCGTCTCCTTCTTCTCCGGCGCGAGCATGCCCTCGAGGGCTGCCCGCACGTCGTCCACGGCCTCGTAGATCACGTCGTACGACTGGATGTCCACGCCGGCCCGCTCCGCCTCGATCCGCGCGGCGGTCTGGGGCCGCACGCGGAAGCCGATGATCACCGCCCCCGCCGTCTGCGCCAGCAGCACGTCGGACTCGTTGATGGCGCCCACGCCGCGGTGGATGATCTCCACCTGAACCTCGGACGTTCCGAGCTGCTCCAGGGAGTCGGCCACCGCCTGCACGGACCCGTCCACGTCGCCCTTGATGACCAGGGGAAGCGTGGCGGTCTGGCCCTCGGCCACCAGCTTGGAGAAGTCGCCCAGCTTGAAGCCGCGCTCGCGGATGCGGAGCTGCTTCTCCCGGTCGAGGCGCTGGCGGGCCTGCGCGATCTCGGCGGCCCGGTCGGCCTCCATCACCTGGATGACGTCGCCGGCCTGGGGAACGCCCGCCGCGCCCAGCACCTGCACGGGAATGCCCGGGCCCACCGATTCCACGTGGTTGCCGCGCTCGTCGAGGAGCGCCCGCACCCGGCCTTCCTGCATGCCCACGAGGAACGAGTCGCCCACCCGCAGGGTGCCGCGCTGCACCAGGGTCGTGACCACCGGGCCCTTCCCGATGTCCAGCTGAGCCTCGATGACGGTGCCCTGGGCCTCCCGGTCGGGGTTGGCGGTGAGCTCCAGCATCTCGGCCTGCAGGAGCACCTTCTCGAGGAGCTCGTCGATGCCCTGGCCCGTCTTGGCGGAGATCTCCGCCACGAGCACGTCGCCCCCGAAGTCCTCCACCTGGACGGAGTGCTGCAGGAGCTCCTGCTTCACCCTGCCGGGCTGCGCCGCGGGGAGGTCCACCTTGTTGATGGCCACCACCATGGGCACGCCGGCGTTCCGGGCGTGGCTGATGGCCTCGATGGTCTGGGGCATCACCGAGTCGTCGGCGGCAACGATGAGGATGACCACGTCGGTGACGTCGGCACCCCGGGCACGCATGGCGGTGAAGGCCGCGTGGCCCGGCGTGTCCAGGAACGAGATGCTCCGGCCGTCCGGGAGCTCCACGTGGTAGGCGCCGATGTGCTGGGTGATGCCCCCCGCCTCGCCGGCCACCACGTTGGTCTTCCGGATGCGGTCGAGGAGCAGCGTCTTCCCGTGGTCCACGTGGCCCATGACCGTCACCACGGGGGGCCGCGGCTTGAGGCTCTCCGGCGGGTCGGCCTCCTCCTCCTCGGCGGCCTCGGCGCCGTACTCCTCTTCACGCACCGCGGTGAAGCCGAACTCGTCGAGGAGCATCTCGATCTGGTCGAAGTCGAGGCGCTGGTTGATGGTCACCAACAGGCCCAGGTTCTTGAAGGCGGAGCCGATGATCTCCGTGGACGACACGTCCATGAGCTCGGCCAGCTCGGCCACGGTGAGGAACTCGTTGACCCGGACGGTGCGCGCCTCGCGCTCCCGCTCCTGGCGCTCCTCCTCCTGCTGGGCCTCGATCTCCTCCCGGGAGGCGCCCTTGCGGCGCTTCTTGCCCTTGCCTCCCGAGCCCTTCAGCTCGGCCATGACGCGCTGGATGTTCTCCTGGACCGCGTCCTGGTCGACCCGCTGTCGCTTCTTGCCCTTCTTGCCCTTCCCGCCCTCCTTGCGGCGTCCGTCGGCCGTGTAGCCCTCGGCCTGGATGCGCACCTGCCCGCCCGGTCCGGCGCTGGCGGCGGGGGCGGGAGCGGGTCGGCGGATGGTGCGGACCGGGGCGTCGGGCGCGCCACGGCGCGCCGGCTGGGGGCGCGAGCCCTGCCCGGGGCGGGGCGTGAGGACGTCCGGCGCCACCGGCTGGGCGGGCTCGGCGGGGGCTGCTTGCTCCTCGCCCTCCTCCTCGGCCTCGGCCTCCGCCTCGGCGGCGACGACCTCGTCGGCCTCCGCCTCCTCGACGTCGTCCTCCTCGGCGGCCTCGATCTCCTCCGCCTCTTCCCCCTCGTCCTCCTCGTCCTCCTCGTCCTCGGCGACGGCCTCTTCCTCGTCGTCCTCGAACTCGGCGTGGACGGCTTCGGCCTCCTCTTCCTCCTGCGTCGCCACCGGCCCTTCCTCCGGCTCCGGCTCGGGAGCCGGCTCGGGCTCCGGCTCGTCCGCCGCCTTGCGGCGACGCCGGCGGCGGGGGCCAGCCGAGGCCTCTTCCAGCGCGGCCTGGATGGCCTCCGCCGGGTCCTTGTGGCCGGCCCGCCGCTCGCGCTCCACACGCGCCAGCACCTTGGCCACCTGGCCATCGGTGATGGACGCGCCCCCGCCGGAGACGGGGATCCCCATCTCCCTCAGGAGGTGAATGAGCGCCTCGACGTCGACCTTGAGGTCCTGGGCTAGCTCGATGACCCGCATGCTATCGTTCTTCCTCTTCTGTCTCCGGCGCCGTGTCCCCGCCCAGCCCCAGAACCCTCTCCAGGGCCTTGGCCAACGACACCGCCGTGATGGCAACCGCCGATGTGGGCCCACGGCCCACGGCGGCACCTAACGTGGCACGATCCCCCAGGGTCCCCCAGGGGATCGGCCGGTTCCGCATTGAACTTCGTATCTTGTCCATCTGGACGCTCGACGCGTCCCCAGCCATCAAAATCAGCCGGGCCTCGCCCGACCGGACCGCCCGGCGCGCCGCGTCCGTCCCCGGCGCCACCGAGCCTGCCCGTCGAGCCAGGCCCAGAAGCCGGAGGGCCTGGTCAGCCCTCCTGCTCCTCTCCGTCACCGGCCTCTTCCGCGTTTTCGCCGTCGGCCGGCGGCTCACCCTGGAAGTCGAAGCTGAAGCCGGCCTCGTCGGAAGCCGTCCCTTCGCCCTCCACCACGGTGAGCTCATCGATCAGCTGCAGGAGGCGGTCCGCCTCGGGCTCGCCGATTCCCGGAATCGCGAGGAAATCCGCGCGTTCCAGGTCGATGATCTGTAGAAACGTATCATACCCAGCCGTGGCTAGGGCCGCCAGTGTGGACTCGACGAGATCCAGCTCCGCGAGCGGGAAATCGGCGGTCTCGTAGTGGTCCTCCGGCGCGCCTCCGAAGAGGGACAGGTCCGACCCCTTCTCGAGCCACTCCCGCGACCCGTAGAGGTCGATCTGCCAGCCGATGAGCTGGGAGGCCAGTCGTACGTTCTGGCCGTTGCGCCCGATGGCCAGCGAGAGCTGGTCCTCGTCCACGATGGCGGTGATGACCTGTCGCGACGTGTCGCTCACCACCTTGGCGACCCGCGCCGGCGCCAGCGCCCGGCGTGCGAAGACCTCGGTGTCGGGGTGCCAGGGCACGATGTCGATGCGCTCGCCTCCCAGCTCCGAGACCACAGCCTGCACCCGCGAGCCCTTGAGACCGACGCACGCGCCCACGGGGTCGATGGAGTCGTCGCGACTGTACACGGCGATCTTGGTGCGGCCACCCACCTCGCGGGCGATCTCCTTGATCTCGACGATGCCCTGGTAGATCTCGGGGACCTCGAGCTTGAAGAGCGCCGCCACGAAGAGGGGGTCCGCCCGGGACAGGATGAGCCTGGGGCCCTTGGGCGTCTCCTCCACCTTCTTCAGCACCGCCCGGATGGGGTCGCCCTGCCGGAAGCGCTCCCGGGGGTTCTGGTCCTTCCAGGGGATGATGGCGTCGGCGTCCTTCTGGCGGTTGAGCATCACCACCAGCTTGCCGCGCTCGATCTGCTGGACCTCGCCGGACAGGAGCTCTCCCACGCGGTCGTTGAATTCGTCGCGGATGCGGTCGCGCTCGTTCTCCCGGACCCGCTGGACGATGCGCTGCTTCACGGCCATCACGGCGTTGCGTCCGAACTCGGCGAAGTTCACCGGGATCTCCATGACGTCACCCACCTCGTAGGTGTCGTCGTCCCAGCGGGCCTCCTCCAACGCGATCTCACAGGAGGAATCCTCCACCTCCTCGACCACGCGCTTGAGGACCACGATGTCGAAGTCGCCGGTCACGTCGTCGATGTCGATCTCGGCCCTGACGTTGGCTCCATAGATGCGCGCGAGCCCCGCGAGGATCCCGTCCTTGACGAGATCCTCCATCTCCTCCGGGGTGAGGCTCTTGGTGGAAGCCACGTCCCTGAAGGCCGCTACGATCTGGGCGGCGTTGGCCATCGTTCCTCTCTCACCTCCACGTGAAAACGAGGTTGGCACCCGCGACCTGCTCCCGCGGGATGCTCACCTCGTCGCCATCGGGGAGCCGCAGGCGCACGGCACCCCCGTCCTCCGCGAGGCCCAGGAGCTCGCCCTCGAGCCTCCTGGCCCTCCCGGCGAGAACGTCGTGGCCCTTGAGGGCCACCCGCTCTCCCTTGAACCGCTCGTAGTCCCGATCCCGCAGGAGTGGCCGATCCACCCCTGGAGAGGAGACTTCCAACACGTACCGGGCGGGCAGATCCTCCCGACCGTCCAGCCAGGCCTCCAGCGCCCGGCTCACCTTGGCGCAGTCGTCCACGGTCACGCCGTGGCCGGCGGTGGATCCGGACCGGTCGATCCGTACCCGGAGGGACGGCCGGCTGCCGCTCCCGCCCCATCGAACGTCCACGAGCTCGTAGCCCAGGGCTTCCACCCGTGACTCCAGCTCACGTTCGATCTCGGGGTTGGACCTCATCCCCAACCTCCTTCAAACACCGGCGATACCGAATAAAAAAGCGGGGGCCACCAGCTCCCCCACTTCGCAAAGTGCCGCCCCGGGGCGGCTCTGCAGGCCTGCAAATATAGAGCCGGCGCCGGGCTCCCACAAAGGGGCGACCCCGCGCCCGCGGCCAGACCGGCCCCAACACACAGCCCCCGGGCGAAGTAAACCCCGGTTACACC
>BTVB01000025.1:0-64191 GCA_045863275.1 Gemmatimonadota bacterium | reverse complement strand
TCCTCAGCGACGCCTCACCCAACTCGTGAACAACGTCCCTGGTTGCAACACCTAGTCGGCTGCCGCCGCCATGGCGCGCCGGCCCGGCTGCGCCGGGGGCATGCCCTCCCACTCCCGGTCCACCCGGTCGATGTAGACCGACGCCGAGATGTCGCCGCACACGTTGAGCGTGGTGCGGGTCATGTCCAGCACGCGGTCGGCGCCCAGCACGATGGCGATCCCCTCGGGGGGCACGCCCACGGTCGCCATGACGAGCATCATGAGGGGGAGCGACCCGCCGGGCACGCCGGCGGCGCCGATGGCGGTGAGCACCGCCAGCACGACCACGACGATCTGCTGGCCGATGTTCAGGTCCACGCCGAACACCTGCGCCAGGAAGAGGACCGTCACGCCTTCGAAGAGGGACGTCCCGTTCATGTTCATCGTGGCGCCCAGGGGCAGCACGAACCCGGCGATCTTGGGCTGCACGTCCAGCTCCTGCTCCGCCGTGGCGATGGACGTGGGGAGCGTCGCCATGCTGGAGCTGGTGGAGAAGGCGGTGATCATGGGCGCGTTCACCGATTTCCAGAAGGTCACCGGGCTCATCTTCCCGAAGACCTTCACCAGCGCCGAGATCCCCACCGTCGCGTGGATCAGCAGGCCCACGATCACCACGACGATGTACATCCCGAGCTGCTGGAGGATGCTCCAGCCGAACTGGGACGTGATGCCGAAGATCAGGGCGAAGACGCCGTAGGGGGCCAGCTTCATCGCCATGTCGATGATGCGTATGACCGCCTCCCCGATGCCGTCCAGGACCGCCAGGACCGGGTCGGCCTTCTCCTTGGGGATCATGGTGAGCGCGGCGCCGAAGATCAGGGAGAAGAAGATCAGCGCCAGCATGTCCATGTCCGCCGCGGCCTGGACCGGGTTGCGCGGCACGATGTTCACGAACGTGGAGATGCCGAACTCGGCCGGGCCCGACTGGGCGAGGCCCTCGGAGGAGAAGCGGGCCATGAGCTCGTCGCGGGTGTCGGCAGGGAGCCCGCCGCCGGGCCTCACGGTGTTGACCAGCGTGAGGCCGATGGTGGCCGCGATGAGCGTGGAGAGGGCGAAGTAGCCGAAGGTCCGCCCGCCAAGGCGACCCAGCGTCTTCATGTCGCCGATGCCCGCCACGCCCAACGCGATGGACGTGAAGACGATGGGCACCACCGTCATGAACAGCATGCGCAGGAAGACCTGGCCCACCGGATAGGCGACGTTGTCCGTGACCCAACGGACCCAGGCCGCGTCTCCGAAGAAGGCGTTTGTGAGGCTCCCCACCAGGGCCCCGAACACGAGACCCAGGGCGATCTTCGTATGTAGCTTCACGGGCTGCTCCTCGTCGGCGCGGCGGCGCTGGAGCCTCCGCACCCAGTTTCCGGTTCAGCGACGCCGGTGACGACGCCGGAAGAATGGAGACGGGCCCGCGCACGCGAACACGCGGTGGGCCCGCCGAAATCGCTGCCGTTGGCTGCGAGGGTGTCGAACAGACCCCGGAATATGGCCTGGCGCCCTGCGTTGGCCCAGGGGGCGGTGCTGCCTTGCCATCGGAGGGGGGCTCCACTAGCGTCCACCTGCCCCAAAGGGTGTGGACCGCCTCTCCCGGTCCGCGCCCTTTTTCCGTGGGGCTCACAATGACCTCCGTACGCGCTTCGGCGCCCCCCATGTCCGAACCCATCGGCGGCAACGGGCCGGGGATGAAGCTCCATACCAAGATCCTCCTGGGCCTCTTGGTCGGTGCTCTCCTCGGTGTCGCGGGAAACCTCACTCTGGGCGGCGACCACCCCCTGGTCGCGGGGTTCAACCACTACCTGGCCAATCCGGTGGGGCAGATCTTCCTCCGGATGCTCTTCATGATCGTCATCCCCCTGGTGTTCGCGTCCATCGCGCTGGGCGTGGCTGGGCTGGGAGACGTCCGGAAGGTGGGCCGGGTGGGCGGCAAGGCCATCGCCTACTTCTTCCTGTCCACGGCGGCGGCGGCCACGCTGGGGCTGATCATGGTGGACGGCCTGCGCCCCGGCGACGCGCTGGACCCCACGGTCCAGGAGGAGCTGCTGGCCAGCTACGCCGGCGACGCCTCGGTGCGGGTGGAGGCCGCGGCCAACACCGACTTCGGCGTGCAGACGGTCATCAACATCGTCACGCGCAACCCGGTGCGCTCCGCCGCCGACCTGGACATGCTGGGGATCATCTTCTTCGGCATCATCTTCGGCGCGGCGCTCACGCTCATCGACCCGGAGCGGGCCAAGCCCATGATCGCCATCCTCCAGGCGCTGGAGGACGTGGTCATCAAGATCGTGGAGATCGCCATGAGGCTCGCCCCGTACGGCGTGGCCGGCCTCATCTTCGGCGTGACCTCCCGTTTCGGGTTCGAGCTGCTCCGTCCCCTGGGCTTCTACGTGGCCATCGTCCTGGGGGCCCTCTTCCTCCACGTGGCCATCACGCTGTCGCTCATCATCCGCTTCTACCTGGGGATGTCGCCGCTCAAGTACTTCGGGCGGCTGCGCTCCGCGCTGGTGACCGCGTTCTCCACCAGCTCGTCCAGCGCCACCCTCCCCACCGCGCTGGCCACGGCGGAGCAGAACCTGGGCGTGCCGCCCCAGATCGCGGGCTTCGTGCTCCCGCTGGGGTCCACGATGTGCATGAACGGCACCGCCCTCTTCGAGGGGATCACCGTCATCTTCCTGTGCCAGGTCTTCGGCGTGGACCTGAGCATCGGCCAGACGGTGGTGGTCATGCTCATGTCGGTGATCACGGCCATCGGCGCCGCCGGGGTGCCCGGCGGGTCCATCCCGCTCCTCGTGGGGATCCTGGCCATGTTCGGGGTGCCCGGCGAGGGGATCGCGATCATCCTGGGGCTTGACCGGATCCTGGACATGAGCCGCACGACGGTGAACGTCGCCGGCGACATCACCGCCACGGCGGTGGTGGCCAAGTGGGAGGGCCTGTGGGACGCGTCCATGCTCCCGGAGAAGTACGGGCTGGACCACATCACGCCGGAGGACGTGGTGGTGCAGGCCTGAGGCCGTTGTCGGGCCCGGAGGAGTTCCCGCCTCCGGGCCCCGGCCCTCAGTCGAAGACCTCCACCCGCCGGATGACGTCGCCCTCCAGGACGGCGTCCACCACGTCCATGCCTGCCATGACGACGCCGAAGATGGTGTAGTCGTGGTCCAGGCGGACGTTGTCCACCAGGTTGACGTAGATCTGCCCGTCGCCGGTGTCCCGCCCCCGGGTGGAGAGCCCCACCGTGCCCCGCCAGTTGGGCACCAGCCCCACCTCGTCCCGCGTGTAGGCGCCGTGGCCGGCGTACTCGTTGGCCCCCGGGCTCCCGCCCTGGACGACGAAGTTGGCCGCCACCCGGTGGAAAGTAAGGCCGTCCAACGCCCCCTCCCTCGCCAGCCGCCAGAAGCGGGCGGCGTTGGTGGGGGCCTGCCAGGGCATGAGCCGGACGTGGATGGCGCCCCCTCGGGCCATGTGGAGGACGACGCTCCCCCGCTCCATGGCGCCGAGCTCCTCCAGCGTGGGGACGGCGAGGCGGGGCGAGCCCCGGGGCGCGTCGATCCAGCGCTTCCCCGTCCACCCGAGGAGGAGGTCGGCTGCCCGCTTCGCCATCGCCGGGTCGTAGTCGCGGAGGTACGGCTCGACGCGGGGCACCAGCGTGGTGTCGCCGGTGGCGTCCACCAGGTCCAGGAGGGCCATGCGGGCGTCGCGGAGCGTCTCCCAGCGCGGCTGGGAGATGCGCTCCAGCGCGCCCAGGGCCGCGTCCGCGGCGTCGGCCCGCGCGTCGGTGCCCGCAAGCAGCCCCGCCACGGCGAGGAGGAGCTGGTTGTCGTCGGCGTCGCGGAGCGCCTGGAGCAGCTCCGGGTCGGCGCCCCGTCCGGCCACCGAAGCGAGGCCCCGGAGCGCTTCGGTGCGCACGTTGGGCGAGGCGTCGCCGGCCAGCTCCCGGAGGAGCGTCGCGTCGCCTGCCCGCCCCGCCGCCATCGCCACCCACGTCCGGGCGAAGGCCACCGGGTGGCCCGCGGACGTCCGTGCCGGCCCCGAGGCGCGGGCCGGGTCCACCGCCGCCAGGGCGGCCAGCGCGTGAGCCGGCGCGTGCCACTCGGACGCTCCCTCGGCCAGCGGCCCCGCCCACTCCGCCAGGCGGGAGCTCTGTCCACCCCGGTCGGGGCAGGGGGTCGCCAGCGCGTCCAGCGCCGCGTGGCGCACGTGGGCGTCGGCGTCGGCGCCGGCCGTGGCCAGGAGGAGGAGGCACGCCTCGCCGGAGAGGGGTGGGGGAGCCAGCCCCCTGCGCACCGCCTCCAGGCGCACCTGGGGCGAGGGGTCGGACAGCGCCGATGCCGCCACCCGCGGGCGCTCCGCCTCGGGGAGCGCCGCCAGCCGCGCCGCCACCGCCCTGCGCACTTCGGCGGCGGGGTCCCGCAGCAGCGCCTCCGCTTCCCCGGCCTCCAGCCCCAGGGCGGCGTGCGTCGCCACGGCCACGCCCCGCACCCGCATGGCGCTCACGTCGCCCGCCGGCGCGTCGAGGCCGTACGCGGCGAGCTCGGCCAGGCGCCGGCGGAGGGCTTCCGGCGGGGCCTCGCCCCGGAGCCGACCCACGAAGGCCGCCATGCCCAGCACCACGCCCTCCATCTGGAAGCGGGAGGCGTCCCCGCCGGCGGGGCGGCTCAGGGCCACCAGGGCCCGCGCCACGGCGGCGCGGTCGGGGCCCTCGACGCGGAGCCGTCCCAGCGACCGGGCCAGGACGCCCAGCACGGCGGGGTCGGCCTCGTGGCTCGTCGCCGCCAGCAGCAGCGGGAGGGCCGGCGCCCCGTCCCCCCGGTGGACCGCCTGCGCCACGGCGTTGGCCGCCTCCCGCCGCACGGAGGGGTCGGGGTCGGAGAGGAGGGACGCGATGGCCTCCACGTGTCGGGGGTCCTCCAGGCGTCCCAGCGCCCGCGCCGCCACCGCCCGAAGCGCCGGCGCCGGCGAGCGTGTCCCCCGCAGGAGCAGCTCGAGGTCGTCTCCCCCCGCCGGGCGGGCGTCCTCGGCGGCGACCAGCCTCAGGTACGCCGCCGCCACGAAGTCGGGGCGGCCGGCGTCGGGGGGTGAGCACGCCGTGGCCAGGGCCAGGGAGACGACGAGGAGGGGGAACGGTGCGCGACGGGTCATGACGGGGGCTCCGCAAGGTGGAGCCGCCAAGGTACGGGCCGGCCCGGGGGAGGGCCACGGGGCTCTCCCGACCCGGCGGTCCAGCCCGCCGCCGTGCTCTAGAAGGTGAACGTCAGCGGGATCACGCCCGGGCTCCCCGCCACCTCGACCCGCAGCACCAGCGTGGCCGGGCCTGTTCCGTAGGCCGCCGCGTACGCCTCCCGGAGCGGCTCCAGGTCGAAGCGCAGCGTCCGGCTCACCAGCGCCTTGCAGGCGTCGCCGTGGGCGTCGTGGGTCAGCGCCACGCCCACCTGGACGGGGTGGGACTCCATCCACCCGGTCCACGCCACGGCGTCCAGGTCGTGGACGGCGCAGCCACCCCCGTAGGCGACGTCCAGCGCCAGGTAGCCGCCGTCCACCCGCGCGCCGGAGACATCCACCGGATCCGTACGGAACCCCGCCAGCCCCCTGGACTGGCGCAGGATCACCGGCGGGACCCCCTGGTAGAAGCGCTGCAGCGTGGTGACCAGGGCCTGCAGGGGCTCGGGGAAGTTGGGCAGGCCGCCGGAGAAGCTCCGCACCTCGCGGCCCGAGGTGTAGTGCACCTCGTACGTGAACTGGTCGCAGCAGTCGGTGTCGTACTCCGCCGGACGCCCGGCGGTGGGGAGCCCCGAGCGGTTCACCGCGTCGAGAAAGGCCTCGCGCTGCGCCCTGCTCAGGTGGAGCAGGGTGTCGCCGGCGGCGAAGTCGCACAGGCTCACGCACTCCACCCCGGTGACGTCGCCCTCGCTGGAGATCTGGTACGTGTAGTCCGCCGCCGCGAGGCCCCCCGTGACCCGCACGCGGACCAGCGCCGACTCGGCGTCGTGGGGCCCCGTGAAGGCGAAGTCGCACCCCGGGGCGGCGCCGAAGGCGAGGAGGAGCGCGAGCGTGGCGGTTCGGCGCGACGGCATGGCCCAGGGTCCGGGAAGAGGGTCGAGGTCGGGGGCCGACGTGTCGTCGGCCTCCCACGGAGAACGAGCGGCGGAGCGCGTCGGTGACAGAAGGGTCGGCCTCCCACCGCCCCGGTGCAACCTTGCGGAACCCTTGTGTGTCACTATAATGTGCAACATGATAGTTTCCCGCGGCCAGGACACCCCATGACCCACGCCGACCCCGAGTCCTTCCTCCCCCTCACCGCGCCCGAGTACCACGTCCTCCTCGCCCTGGGCGACGAGGCGCTCCACGGGTACGGGATGATGCAGGCCCTGGAGGAGAAGACCGGGGGCAGGGACGCCCTCCTCCCGGGGACGTTGTACACCACGCTGGCGCGCATGGTGGCCCGGGGCCTCCTGGAGGAGCTCGCCGAGCCCCCGGAGCCGGGGGCCGACGCCCGGAGGCGGTACTACAGGGCGACGCCCCTGGGGGTGGCGGTGGCCCGGGCCGAGTCGGCCCGCCTGACCCGCCTCCTCCGGGTGGCCGCGGCGGCCAGGCTGGTGCCGGAGAGCCGATGACGGGACACCGGGCCTTCCGGCTGGCCGTCCGGCTTGCGCTCCTCGCCCACCCCCCTGCGGCCCGGGACCGGGACGGCGGGGAGATGGAGGCGGTGGCGGTGGCGGCCTACGCCGAGCGCCGCCGGAGGGGCGCGGCGGGGGGATGGAGCTTCGCGGTGCGGGTCCTCGCGGACCTGGTGAGGAGTGGAGCGCGGAGCCGGGCCGAGACCCGGCGCGAACGGGGAGGAGGGGGCATCATGGGATGGCACGACGCGTGGACGGACGTGCGGGTGGCGGCGCGGACCCTGGGGAGGAGCCCGGGTTTCGTGCTGGCGTCGGTGGGTGTGCTGGGGTTGGGGATCGGGGTGAACACGGCGCTCTTCTCCGCCGTGCGGGCCACGCTGCTGGCGCACCCGCCCTTCCCGGACCACGAGCGGCTGGTGGTGTTGAGCCTGAGCGACTCGTCCACGGCCCGCCCGGGACCCCCGCGGGACTTCCCCTGGTCCTACCCCAAGTTCCGCCTCCTGGAGGACATGGACCTCCCCCTGGAGCGGGCCGCGGCGTACGCGCGACGCAGTGTCACCCTCACCGGCGCCGGCGACGCGGCCTACCTCACGGCGGAATACGTCACGCCAGGGTACCTCGAGGTGCTCGGCGTGACGCCAGTGGCGGGGCGGGCCTTCCTCGACATCGAGGACGAGGAGGGAGCCCCGCTGGTGGCCGTCCTCGGCCACGCCCTCTGGCGGGAGCGCTTCGGGGGCGACCCGGCCCTGGTGGGCCGCGACGTGGTGCTCAACGGCCGGCCGGTGACCGTGGTGGGCGTGGCTCCTGCCGGCTTCCGGGGCCTCACGGGGCAGGCGGAGCTCTGGGTCCCCGTGCGGACCGGCGCCGAGTTCACGGCGCGCTTCCTGGCCACGGGTGCGCATGCCCACTGGCTGGTGGGCATAGGCAGGGTCACCCCGGGCACCGACATCGGTGTGCTCGACGCCCGCATGCGGGAGGTGGGCCGCGTGGTGGAGGAGACGTACCCGGACACCGACCCCACCGTGGTCCGCGGCGGCACGGCACGGAGCCTGGCCGAGGCGAGGGTGAACCCCCAGGCGCGAACGTCGCTCCTGGTCCTCTCGGCGGCCGCGGCCCTCCTCCTCCTGGTGGCGTGCGCAAACCTGGCCGCGCTCCTGGTGGCCCGGGCCAGCGCCCGGGTGCGGGAGGCGGCGGTGCGCATCGCCTTGGGGGCGGGGCGGTGGCGGGTGGCCCGGACCTTCCTGGCGGAGGCCCTCCTGCTCTCCGTCGGTGGGGGCGTCGCGGGGGTGGTGATGGCGCGCGTGGGGCTGGACGCCCTGGCGGCCCTCTGGCCCCGGAGGTTCGTGGACGCGAGCTGGAACGTCCGGGCCGCGGGAGTGGACGCCGTCGGGCTGGACCCGTGGGTCCTGGCCTTCGCCGCCCTGGTGGCGGTGGGCACGGGCCTCCTCTTCGGCGTGGTGCCGGCGTTGGGCGTCGGCTTCTCCGACCCGGCTGCGCGGCTGCGGGGTGGGGTGGAGGGGGGCGCCCGTCCCGGCCGGCGGTGGGATCTGAAGAGCCTCCTCGTCGCCGGGGAGATGGGGACCGCCCTGGTGCTCCTCGTGGGCGCGGGGCTCCTGCTCCGCTCCCTGGGCGAGCTCCAGGACGTGGACCGCGGCTTCGAAGCCGAGGGGCTGGTGACGTTCAACTACGTCATCCCCCGGGGGAGCCGCTGGTCCGATGACCCCGCCGCCTTCCACGCCCGCGCCCTGGAGCGCTTCCGGGGGCTCCCCGGGGTGGAGGGCGCGGCGCTGGGGTGCGCGCCGCCCCTCACGGGGCACTGCATGATCACCGGCGTCCACCGGGCGGGGGAGCGCACCTGGAGCGAAGGGACGAACCCGCCCATCGGCGTCCACATGGTGAGCGACGACTTCTTCCGCGTGCTGGGCGTGCCCGTGCTCCAGGGCCGCACCTTCACGTCGGAGGACCAGGCGGACTCCCGCCCGGTGGTGGTCCTGAGCCAGCGCGCCGCGGAGGAGCTCTTCCCCGACGGCGACGCCCTGGGGCGCACCGTGGGCGTGGGCGTCACCGCGACGCCGGAGGACGGCCCGGGGGCCGAAGTGGTGGGGGTGGTGGCCGACGTCCTCTTCGACCGGCCCGCCAACGGCGTCATGGCCGAGGCCTTCTTCTCCTACAGGCAGGCCGAGGGAGGCGAGACCGTGTTCCTCCGCACCCGGGGGGAGCCGTTGGCGTCGATCCCGTGGGTGCGCGCGGCCCTCGCCGAGCTGGACCCGGACATGCCCGTGTTCAGCGTGCGCACGGTGGCCGACCTGGAGGCGGACGCGTCGGGGGACACCCGCATCCTGGGCATCCTTCTCACCGCGTTCGCGGGGCTGGCGCTGTTGCTGGCGTGCGCGGGCGTCTGGTCGGTGGTGGCGTTCGCGGTGGCTCGGCGCACCCGGGAGATCGGCGTGCGCGTGGCGCTGGGGGCCGACCCGGGCCGCGTGGTGCGCACGGTGGTCCGCCAGGGCCTGGCGTTGAGCCTGGCGGGGCTGGTGGTGGGCGGCGGCGGCGCGTGGGCGGTCACCCGCCTGCTGCGCGGCGTCCTCTACGGGGTGGGACCGTCGGACCCGCAGGCCTTCCTGGGCGCGGCGGTGGTGCTCCTGGGGGTGGCGACGCTGGCGAGCTGGCTCCCGGCGCGGCATGCCACCCGGGTAGATCCCATGGTGGCACTGCGGGCCGACTGACGGGGCGAGGCACCCGTCCCCCTACGCCGACACCTCCAGCTCGTACAGCGGCTCGAAGCGCGCGGTGAAGTGGCGGAGCACCGGCGCCTGCTCCACGAACCGGAACCCGCCGATGCGCTCCCGGCGGGCGTACACGTCCAGCGCCACGTCCACCAGGTAGTCCACCTGGCTCTTGGTGTAGACGCGGCGCGGGATGGCGAGGCGCACCAGCTCCATCTTGGAGGGGACCTCCTCGCCGGTGTCGGGGTCGCGGTGGCCGAACATGACCGTGCCGATCTCCACGGCGCGTATGCCGCCCTCCAGGTACAGCTCCGCCACCAGGGACTGGCCGGGGAGCTGGAGGGGGGGCACGTGGGGGAGGAACGCGGCGGCATCCACGTACACGGCGTGCCCTCCCGGGGGCTGGACGATGGGGACGCCCCCGTTGGTGAGGTGCTCGCCCAGATAGCGCGCCACCTCGATACGGTAGGTCAGGTAGTCCTCGTGGAGGACCTCCTCGAGCCCCACGGCGATCGCGTCCAGGTCGCGTCCCGCCATGCCGCCGTACGTGGGGAACCCCTCGGTGAGGATGAGGAGGTTCTCCTCCTGCTGCGACAGGGCGTCGTCGTTGGAGCACAGGAAGCCGCCGATGTTGGCCAGGCCGTCCTTCTTCGCCGACATGGTGCACCCGTCGGCCTGGGCGAACATCTCCTGCGCGATGGCCTTCACCGGGACGGCGGCGTACCCCTCCTCGCGCTTCTTGATGAAGAAGGCGTTCTCGGCGAAGCGGCACGCGTCCAGGTAGAAGGGGATGCCGTGGCGCCGGCACACCGCGCTCACCGCCTTGATGTTGGCCATGGAGACCGGCTGGCCGCCGCCGGTGTTGTTCGTGATGGTGAGCATGCAGAGCGGGATGCGCTCCGCTCCTACCCTCGCCACCAGCGCCTCCAGCGCGGCCACGTCCATGTTCCCCTTGAAGGGGTGCACCTTGGAGGGCACCAGCCCCTCGGGGATGGGCAGGTCCACGGCCTCGGCGCCCGTGGCCTCGATGTTGGCCCGGGTGGTGTCGAAGTGGGTATTGCTGGGAACCACGTGGCCGGGGCGGCACACGGTGGTGAAGAGGATGCGCTCCGCCGCCCGCCCCTGGTGCGTGGGGATGACGTGGCGGAAGCCGAAGATGTCCTTCACCACCGCCTCGAAGCGGTACCACGACTTGCTGCCGGCGTACGCCTCGTCGCCGCGCATCATGGCCGCCCACTGCTCCGAGCTCATGGCCGACGTGCCCGAGTCGGTGAGGAGGTCGATGAGGACGTCCTCGGCGCGGAGCTTGAAGGCGTTGAACCCCGCCTCCCGCAGGTGGACCATGCGCTCCTCCGCGGTGGTCATGCGGATGGGCTCCACCACCTTGATGCGGAAGGGCTCGATGATCCGTCGCGATGGGCTCATGTGGCGCTTCCCGTGCGGACTCGTTTGCGGTACGCCGGCTCACGCGAGAGCACGGACGCGACGTACCGGTCCGAGGGTCCGACGAGGAGGTCGTGGAGGTCGTTGAAGAGCGTGATGGCTTCCCGGCCCGGCCAGTCGCGCGGGAGGAGGACGTCGGGGAGGAACGGGTCCTCGAGGGGGAAGGTGCGGTATTCGTGGATGAGCTGGAACCGGAGGACGAACGCCTTGTCCTCGCCCAGGACGCCCGCCTTCAGGTCCAGGGCGCACTGGCGGGCCTCGGCGCGCCAGCGGCTCAGGAAGGTCCGGTACCGCTCGGCCAGGTGGGGGAGGTCCCAGCAGCGCTCGACGAGGTCCTCGTGATCCACGGCGCCTACCTGGTCCGCGCCGAAGCACACGAGCTTGCCCTGGAGCCCCATCTCGTCCGCCATCTCCGCCACCTCGCGGTGGACGTCGTGGGGCGAGATCCAGACCCCGTTGCCCAGGGAGCCGAAGCCCAGCCACGCGAGGCGGACGCGGAGGCGGTCGCGAAGGTGACGCACGTCCTCGGGGATGGAGTAGGCCACCAGGAACCAGCGTCCCTTCCAGTCGGTGACGTGGGGCGGGTGGAAGATCCGCTCCTCGCCGCGCTCCACGATGCGGCGGCCCCGCGCGGTGAGGGTGTAATAGGAGTTCCTGCCCGAGCGTCGGGAGACGAGCCACCCCTTCCGGGCCATGCGGGAAAGGACCGTGCGGACGGCCCCCTCGGAGACCTTGAAGGGGCGGAGCAGCGCGATGAGGCTCCCCACCCACACGGGCCGCTCGAGCCGGGCGAGGTACTCCCCGAAGAGGGTGAAGACCAGATCCTGCGGACGGCGCGAGACCATGCTCTATGTCGGTTGGGGGACGGTCGTAGAGTAGCTGTTACACCACCGCCCGGCAACCGGCGTTCCGCGGTGGCTCAGCGGCCCGGCCCGAAGCGCTCCAGGATCCATGAGCTCACCGCCTCCAAGGCCACGGAACTCATGGTCTCGGAGATGCGTGCGTACTCGGTGGGCGACCCCGTCGTGGCCGTCTGGAAGAGGTGGTTCAGGCCGGGGAGGAGGCGCGTGGTGACGTCGGTGTTGCCGCCCCGGCGGAGCGCCGCGTCCACCTCCGCCAGGTTCGCTTCCGCCGGGACCTGGAGGTCCAGGGCTCCGTTGAGCGCCAGGACAGGCACGCGCACCCGCTCCAACGTGGGGCGGGGGTCGTAGGTGAGGAAGAAGCGGAACCAGGCGCCGTTCACCTGGCGCACCTGGGCGGCCAGGCCGTTGGGCCCCTGCCGCGCCTCCTCCGCCCGGCGTGCCTCCTCCGGCAGCGCCGCCATGGCCTCCCGCAGGATGGCCTCGAGCCGGGGCGCGGCGGCGGAGGGATCGGGCTCGGAGCGCACCACCTGGAAGAGGCGCCGCTGCGTCTCCAGGTTCGCCTCCACCAGCGGCTGGGCCGCGCCGTCGGCGCGGCCGATGAGCTCGCTCTGGAGCTGGACGATCTCCTCTCCGGTGAGCCCCGGCCCTGCGAGCATCACCACGAACCCCACGTCGGCGGAGCGGCTCGCCGCCAGGGGCCCGACGAGCCCGCCTTCGGAGTGGCCCACGATCCCCACGGTGCCCATGTCGGCGCGGGCCCGGAGGAACCTCACGGCGGCCAGGGCGTCGGCGGCGAAGTCCTCGGTGGTGGCGGCCTGGAAGTCGCCGGTGGACTTGGCCACGCCCCGGTCGTCGTAGCGGAGCACGGCGACGCCGCTCCGGGTGAGGTGGTCCGAGAGCACCAGGAAGGGCTTGTGGCCCATGAGGGCCTCGTCCCGGTCCTGGGGCCCCGAGCCGCTCACCAGGACGGCGGCGGGGAAGGGTCCCGAGCCCGGGGGGAGCGTGAGGGTCCCCGACAGCGTCACCCCCGGCGCGCCGCCGGGAAGCTCCACGTCCAACGCACGGTACGGCAGGGGCTCCTTCGGGTTCTGCGGCCGCTCCGGCGGTGGGGCGGGGGCATCGGTGCGCTTCAGCGAGAGGGGGAGGCTCGCGCCGCCCTGGTTGAACGTTCCGGCCAGCGTGGCACCGTCGGAGGAGAGCGTCGCCACGTAGCGAACCCCCAGCGCGGCGATGGCGAAGGTGAGCGTCGGCCCGCTCGCGGACACCGACGTGGCCGGGATTCCCGCGGCGCCCTGGTCCGGGCTGTCAAGCGTCCCGCCCAGCGTTCCGTCGGCGCCCACGGTGACGTGGAAGACCAGCCGGAGCTTCACCGCGCCCGCGTCCAGTTGGCCCTCCCAGGTGCCCTTGAAGGCACCGGGACCGGGCGCTGCCTGGGCGCTCACGGGGCGAGGGATCAGGGACAGGGCGAGGAGGGCCGTGAGGGCGATGGGGGTCGAGGCACGGCGGACGGACACGGCCGTCAGAACGTCTCCAGGCTGTGGAACACCTCGGTGCCGTTGCGCAGCCAGTGCTCCCGGAACGGGTACTGGGCCACCTCGGTGGCGAGGAGCGTGCTGGTGAGCTGATGGGGGTACAGCGTCATGCTCCCCTTCTCGTTCTCGTGCATGGTGTACTCGCCGGAGATCTGCACGGTGCTGCGGAAGCGCTGGCCCCCACACGTGCTGAAGCCCTGCAGAAGGTGGCTGGTGGACTCCCATGCCCCCTGGGTGACGCTGAAGTCCACGATGGGCTCACCGCCGCCCCACGCCCGTACGCGGAGGCGGTCGCCCGACTCGATGAACTGGACGTCGATGTCCTGGTCCAGGTACGGGAAGTGGAAGCGCTCCTGTCTGCGCCGGCGCGCCTCGGCGGAGCTGGTGGCGGCCAGGAAGGGGTAGAAACCCGCCTTGGCATGCTGGCCCCACTCGGCCACCATGGGCGGAACGATGACCGAGAACATGAGCTCGGTGTACGGGCCCACGTCGCTGTCCTCGAAGAGGAAGGCGTTCACGGAGAGCACGCTCCGCTGGTGCCGGACCTCGATGGGTTGCAGGTAGGACGGCAGCACCGCAAGGGCGTCCTCCGTCGCCATCTCGAAGAAGGCGCTGACCCCCGTGCGGAACCGGTACTTCCCTACCGACATATCCCGTACCTCTTGAGCACGCCGATGATGATGTCGGCGCCCCTGTCCAGCTCCTCCTCCGTGTGCGCCGCGGAGATGGACATGCGGAAGCGGGACTTGTGCTTGCCCACCGCCGGGTACTTCACCGGGTTGATGAAGACGCCGTCGCGGAAGATCTCCTCGCCGATCTGGAAGATACGGGCGTCGTCGCGGACCATGATGGGGATGACCTGCGACGTCGAGTCGCCGATGGGCACGCCCCCGTCGGCGAGCTTCTTCTGCATGAACGCCACGTTGTCCCAGAGCTTCTTCCGGAGCTCCGGCTCGTTGGAGGCCAGCTCCAGCGCCTTGCGCAGCCCCGCCACCACCACGGGCGAGAGGGCGCACGAGAAGAAGCGGGAGCGGGAGAAGCCGCGCAGGTAGTTCACAAGCTGGAAGGAGCCTGCGGTGTAGCCGCCCTGGCCGCCCAGGCTCTTGGAGAACGTCCCCAGGTGGATGTCCACCTCGTCCTCCAGGCCCTGGTCCTCGACGACGCCGCGGCCGTTCTCGCCGTAGACGAAGGCCGAGTGGGCCTCGTCGATCATCAGGCGCGCGCCGTGCTTGCGGCACACCTCCACGATGTCGGCCAGCGGAGGCACGTCGCCGTCCATGGAGTAGACACCCTCGATGATAACCAGCTTCTTGCCCTGGAAGCCCGCCAGCTTGCGGTCCAGGTCCTCGGGCTTGTTGTGGCGGAAGAAGCGGCTGGTGGCCTTGGACAGGACCATACCGTCCACCACCGACGCGTGCGCATACTGGTCGGCCACGATGAGGTCACCGGAGCGCATCAGCCCGGCGATGGTCCCCACGTTGGCGGAATACCCGGTGGGGAAGATGAGCGCGGCCTCCTTGTTCTTGAAGGCGGCCACCTCCTCGGCCAGCTTGCGGTGGATCTCGGTGGTCCCGCTGAGGATCGGCGAGCCCGACGCGCCGCCGCCGTAGATCTCCGCCGCGTCCTTGATGGCCTGCTTCACCTCGGGACGGTACGAGAGGCCCAGGTAGTTGTACGACGCGAAGTTGATGAGGCCGTGCCGGACCTGGTGGGTCTTCGTGTCCTCCACGTCCACCATCGTGCCCGGGGCCGTGTGGAGGGGCAGCTCGTAGAGGTAGTACCCCGCCGGCCTCACCTCCCTCCACCAGTCGTCGAAGGGCGTAAGGAGGGCGAACGGGTCCTCGCCGGCGCCGAAGTAGAAGTTGGTGTAGTCGTACTCCAGGGCGCCCGGCGTGGCGGGCGGTGCGTCGGGCATCATCTCCTCCGACGACGGAGCGTTCGTGGAAACCCTGTTCTTGGCCCGGGGGGCCTCCACCTCGGCGGCGTTCCCCTTCGTCTGTTCCGGCATGTCACTCACCCGTAAAGTGCTTACACGAAGTCAAAGCTGAATTTCCCACAAAGAGACCGCCCCATCAAGGAGAAGGTTCCGTGGCGGGCGGGCTCTCGGGCCCCCGGCCAGCGTGTGGTCGCCGGCACGGGGCAGGTGTAGCTTCGATGGTCCGCCTCCGCCTCCCACCCGATCCCACGCCGTTCGGCCCCCCACCCATGGAGAATCCACCCACCTCCACGTCCGGCGAGACGGCTGGCGCCCAACCGCCGTGGGAGCGGTTCGATCGGGTGGCTGGCAAGGATGCCCTGCCCATCTCCGCCGCCCTGGTCCTCCTGGTCGCCGTGGGCGACTACGTGGTGGGCACGGAGGTCAGCTTCTCGATCTTCTACTTCATCCCCATCGCCGTCGCGGCGTGGTACGCGGGGCGGGGCGCCGGCTTCGGGATGGCCGGCGCCTCGGCGTTCTGCTGGCTGGCGAACGACCTGTGGCTCGGCCACCAGGCGTACTCGGCGGTTTGGATTCCGTACTGGAACGCGTTCATGCGGCTGATGATCTTCCTCATCGTCGTCACGCTGCTGGACCACTGGAAGAGGGCCCTCGGCGCGGAGCGTCGCGCCCACCTGGAGCTGGACCAGGTCCGGAGAGCGCAGCTCGAGCTCAAGGACCAGCTCCTGTCCAACGTCTCCCATGAGCTCCGCACACCGTTGACCGCCGCCCAGCAGTTCGTGGCCATCCTCCTCGACGGCATCGCCGGGCCCATCACGGACCGGCAGGGGGAGTACCTCGAGATCGCGCAGCGGAACCTGAAGCAGCTGGGACGCATGATCGCGGACCTCCTGGATACCACCCGAAGCGGATCGGGGAAGCTGAGCATCGAGATGGGTCCGGTGCAGATCGACGAGCTCGTCGAGGAGCTGGTGGAAACCGCCGCGGCGCCGGCGGCCGAGCGGGGCGTGGAGATCGTGCTGGAGACGGAGGCCCCGGTGCCGGAAGTGCTTTCGGACGCGGGTCGCGTCCGGCAGGTTGTCACCAACCTGCTGGACAACGCCGTGAAGTTCACCCCGGCGGGGGGCCGCGTCACCGTGCGCGTGCGGTCGGGCCTGGAGGGAGGGTTCCTCAGGGTGTCCGTGGAGGACACGGGACCGGGGATCCCCGCGGAGGCGCAGGAGCACCTGTTCCAGCGACTCTACCAGGCCGAGTCCGACGAGGCCCTCGCCCGGCGTGGCCTCGGTCTCGGCCTCTACATCAGCCGTGAGATCGTGAAGCACCTGGGTGGGAGGATCTGGGCCGAGAGCGAGGTCGGGCGGGGAAGCGCCTTCCACTTCACCCTACCCCTGGCTCAGGAGGGAGGCTGACATGCCGCGACGGGTTCTCATCGTCGAGGACGACGCCGACGTGCGCCGGGCGCTGTCCATACGACTCAAGGCGGCCGGATTCGACGTGACCACCGCGGTGGACGGGGCCAGCGCCGTGGCGTCCGCCCAGGAGCTGCCCCCGGACCTGGTGCTCCTCGACCTGGGTCTCCCGGCCGGCGACGGGTACGCGGTGATGGACCGGATCCGGCGCATCGGACGCCTGGCCGGCGTGCCCATCGTGGTGCTGAGCGCCCGGGATCCGGTCACGGAGGAGCCTCGGGCGAAGAGCGCGGGGGCCGTGGCGTACCTCGCCAAGCCGCCGGACCCGGAGCACCTCCTGCGGGTGATCTCCCACCACGTCTGGGAGGTCGAGGCGAGGCCGGGGTCCCCGGCGAAGATCCTCGTGGTCGAGGACGACCGGGACACGCGGGCGGGGCTCATCGTGCGGCTGGAGAGCCAGGGATTCGAGGTCGCCGAGGCCCTGGACGGGGCGTCCGCCCTGGCGGTGGGGGTGCGGGAGAGACCGGACCTCATCCTTCTCGACCTGGGCCTGCCGGCGGGCGACGGCTTCGCGCTCCTCCAGCGGTTCCGCAGCCACGCGGCCCTCGCCTCCGTCCCCGTCATCGTCCTGTCGGCCCGGGACCCCGCCGCCAACCGCGAGAGGGCCCTGGAGGCGGGCGCGGTGGAGTACTTCCAGAAGCCCGCCGACGACCGGGCGCTCCTCGCGGCGATCCGGGGCGCGCTGAAGAGGGAGATGGCGTGAGGGACCGGAGCAGGAAGGCCCGGGACTGGTCACCCCCGGAGACCTGGACCCGGGTCCTGGCGGTGGACGCCCACACCGGCGGGGAGCCCCTGAGGGTGATCCTGGAGGGCTTCCCTCTCCTGGAGGGCGGCACCATCCTCGCCCTGCGCCGGGAGGCCCGGGAGCGCCACGACGCGCTGCGCACCGCCCTCATGTGGGAGCCCCGGGGGCACGCGGACATGTACGGGTGCATCGTGGTTCCCCCCGTGACGGCGGGCGCCGACTTCGGCGTCCTCTTCACCCACAACGAGGGGTACAGCACCATGTGCGGCCACGGGATCATCGCCGTGGCCACGGTGGCGCTGGAGCTTGGGCTGGTGGAGGGGGGCCCGGACGGGCGCGTGGGCATCGACACTCCCGCGGGCTTCGTGGAGGCCTGGGGCGAGGTCACCGGAGGCCGGGTGCGCCGGGTCTCCTTCGTGAACGTGCCGTCCTTCGTCGCGGCGCGGGACCGGGAGGTGGACGTCCCCGGCCTGGGCACGGTCGGCTACGACGTGGCCTTCGGGGGGGCGTTCTACGCCTTCGTGGACGCGGAGGCGCTGGGCCTCCGGCTGGCACGCGAGGAGACGGAGGCCCTCATCCGCGTCGGCCGCGCCATCAAGGCCGCGGTGGCGGCGGCGGGCCAGCCCGTCCACCCCGACGACCCCGACCTCTCGTTCCTGTACGGCACCATCTTCGTCGGGCCGCCCCACGACCCCGGCCACCACTCCCGCAACGTGTGCGTCTTCGCCGACGGCGAGGTGGACCGGAGCCCCACCGGCACCGGGGTGAGCGCGCGCCTGGCGCTGCACCACGCCCGTGGGGAGCTGGCTGGCGGGGAGGTGATCCGGGTGGAGAGCCTCCTGGGCACCACCTTCGACGGTGAGGTGGTGGGCACGGCCCGCGTGGGACCCCACGACGCGGTGATCCCCCGGGTGTCGGGGAGCGCCCACCTCACGGGGCGGAGCGAGTTCTTCCTCGACCCCGACGACCCGCTTGGGGAGGGGTTCCTGCTGCGGTAGGGGGCTTCCCCGGCGACGCGCCGCGTGCTATCGATTCATGGTGCCTCCGGCCCCGGGACCATCTCGGGGAGCCGGGGGCGTTTCTCGTGGAGACCGTGGTCATGCGCCGGAGCTGGCCCGCACCGGTAGGGAGCCGCGCCGCCGCCGCCCTCCTCCTGGGGGTGGGGTCCGGTCTCTACGTCTTCCTGGCGGGCACGGTCGCCCAGGCGCGAAGCGCCGAGGATGCGTCGCCGGTGGCCGTCGCCGTGGAGGGCGACCCGTCCCTCGAGCCGTACGCCCCCCCCGGGGTGACACGTCCCCGGGAGGCTTCGGGGACGCGGGCGGCGACGCCGCGGGCCGGGTCCCCGCCACCCACCTGGCGGTTCGAGCCCCGCGACGTCAGCTCCGGCCGGCTCCCCGCGCCCGACGCTCCCTCCGTCCGGCGCCTCCCGACGGGCTTCGTCCCCAACCGCAACACCGCCCCGCCCCCAGTCTCCTGACGGGCTCGGCCGAGGCCGACTCCGTCCCGCTGATCCGCCGCCGGGCCCGCGCATCCGCGCGGGTCCGACGCAAGTCCTGTCCGCGCCGTGCGCGCGGACACTACAGCGTGCGGCCCCCGTGGGGCCGAGGAGATGCGACCATGTTCCTGCTCCAAGCGGCGGCCCGAACCCCCGACGGGTATTGGGACCGCATTCGTGAGGGCTTCTCCGACCCGCTGGCCATGCTTTTCCTGGCCGGCGGTGGTTTGATGGTCTGGGCCCTCTGGAAGGTCTTGAGGTCCGATACGTGAGGCCCGGGCGACGGGCTCCGGGGCTTGCTCCCCGGGGCCCGTCGCCCGACCTGCGACCCGTCCCCCTCCGGAGCCACCCATGACCCACCCAGCGGCCGCCGCGACCGACGTCGGGTTCGTCCGAGCCATCACCCGCCTCGACGCCACGGCCCTGGTCGTGGGATCCATGATCGGGTCTGGGATCTTCATCGTGTCCGCCGACATCGTCCGGCAGGTGGGCTCTCCGGGATTGCTTCTGGCGGTCTGGGCCCTGGCCGGCGTCCTGACGCTCATGGGCGCCGTGATCTATGGGGAGCTGGCGGCCATGTTCCCCAGGGCGGGCGGCCAGTACGTGTACCTGCGCGAGGGCATCTCGCCGCTGTTCGGCTACCTGTACGGATGGACGGTCTTCGCGGTGATCCAGACCGGGACCATCGCGGCGGTGGCGGTGGCCTTCGCGCGGTTCACCGCCGTCCTCTTCCCCGGACTGTCCCCCGACGTCTTCCTGGGCTTCACCCTCGCACTCCCCAGCGGCGACATCCAGGTGGGCGTCTCGGAGCAGCGGGTCCTGGCCATCCTGTCCGTGCTCCTTCTCACCTGGATCAACGTGCGCGGCGTCCGCACGGCCGCGCTCATCCAGACCTCCCTCACCGCCATCAAGACGGCGGCCCTCCTGGCGTTGGTGTTGCTGGGTCTGTCCGTCGGCCGGGACCCGCAGGGGTGGGGGGCGAACTTCGGCGCGGGCCTGATGGCCGCCGGGGACGTGTCCGGCGCGCTGGTGCCCGTGGTGGCCGCCGCGATGGTGGGTGCGCTCTTCTCCATGGACGCGTGGAACAACGTGGGCTTCGCAGGGGGGGAGTTGAAGGACCCGGCCCGCGACCTCCCCTTCGCCATGGCGGTGGGGGTGCTGGTGGTCACCGCGCTCTACGTGGCGGCCAACGTCGCGTACCTGAGCGTCCTGCCGGCGGAGGCCATCGCCTCGGCGCCCCAGGACCGGGTGGGGACCGCCGCGTTGCAGGCAATGTTCGGCGAGGTTGGCCTGGTGATCATGGCGGTGGCGATCATGATCAGCACCTTCGGATGCAACAACGGGCTCATCCTCGCGGGGGCGCGGGTGTACTGGGCCATGGCCCGGGACGATCTCTTCTTCCGGGGCGCCGGGCGGCTCCATCCCCGCTACCGCACCCCGTCGGTGTCGCTCTGGGTGCAGGCGCTGTGGACCTCGATCCTCTGCCTCTCGGGAACGTACTCCCAGCTCCTCGACTACGTGATCATGGCCGCGGTTCTGTTCTACATGCTCACCGTCGTCGGCCTCTTCCTCCTGCGCGTCCGGCGCCCCGACGCCGAGCGCCCGGTGCGGGTCCCCGCATACCCGTGGCTCCCGGCGGCGTACGTGGCCCTCACCGGGCTCTTCTGCGTGAACCTGCTCGTGATGCGTCCCCAATACACCTGGCCCGGGCTGGTCATCGTCGCCCTGGGGATACCGGTGTACTATGGATGGCGGAGCCTACGCGTCGCGGAGGTGCCTTCCCCGTGATCCCGACTTTCTCCCGGTGGCGCCCCCACCCCTGGCACGGCCTGTCACCGGGGCCCGAGCCGCCGCGGCTGGTGCACGTGTTCGTGGAGATCACGCCCTTCGACCTGGTGAAGTACGAGGTCGACAAGGCGAGCGGGTACCTGAGGGTGGACCGGCTCCAGCGCACCTCCTCTCTCCCTCCCGTGCTCTACGGCTTCGTCCCCCAGACCTATGCGGGCCGCCGCGTCGCCGCGCTCATGCAAGGCTCGCACTCGGGCGACCTGGATCCGCTGGACATCTGCGTGTTGGGGGAGCGGCCCATCTCCCGCGCGGAGGTCCTGCTCACGGCACGGGTGGTGGGGGGCATCCCCATGCTCGACGGCGGCCAGGCCGACGACAAGATCGTGGCCGTCCTCCGGGACGACCCGGTCTACGGCGCCATCCAGGAGATCGACGACGTTCCCGCCGCCCTCGTGGGTCGCCTCCGCCACTACTTCGCCACGTACAAGCTGCCCCCGGCGGAGGGGCACACCGTCACGGTGGCCGAGCCTTACGGGAGGGCACACGCCGAGGCCGTCGTCCAGGCCGCGCTCGAGGACTACCGGGAGGTGGCCGAGGGGCACTCGGGGGCGGGCCGCGCGGATCGGCGGGCGCCCACCACGGAGGACTGAGAGCCATGACCCCCGCGGGAGGCGAAGGCGCACGTCTCGGGATCCGGATGGCGGTGGGAGCCGCGGCGGGTGTTGCCCTGCTCATGCTCCTCTGGCCGTTCCTGCCGGCCCTGGTCACCGCCTCCGTCCTGGCCCTCATCCTCATGCCGGTACACCAGCGGGTCGCGGGCGCGTTGCGCCGGCCTGGCCTCGCCGCGGGGCTGAGCACCGCACTGGGCATCCTCGGGCTGGTGGCTCCCCTGTACCTCCTCGGCCGCGTCGCCCTGGGGGAGATGGCGGGTGCCGCCGAATGGGCCAGGAGCATGGGGCCCGCGGCCCTCCGGTCCGTGCCGGCGCTCCAGAGCACGCTGGACCTCTGGCTGGAGCGGCTGGGGGTGGAGGGACTGGAGGCGGGCGCGGCGGTGGCCACGTGGGTGAGAGGCGCGCCCGAGTTCCTCATGGGCCGGGCCTTCGGGCTCCTGGCCGGAGTGGGAGGGCTCGCCGTCCAGACCGGCGTGGCGTTCTTCACGCTCTTCTTCCTCCTGCGCGACTCCGACCGGCTGCTGGAGCTGGCCCACCGACTCACGCCGCTCGACACCGCGGACACGGGCGCGCTCCTCACGCGGGCGCGGCAGGTGATCTCCGCGGTGGTCTACGGCAACCTGTTCGTCGCCGCGCTCCAGGGGACCCTGGGGGGGTTGGCGTTCCTCGCCCTCGGCCTCCCGGCCCCGGCGGTGTGGGGTGCCCTCATGGCCGCGGCCTCTTTGGTGCCCCTCGTGGGCCCCGGCGTGATCTGGCTGCCCACGGGGCTCCTCCTCCTCGTCACCGGCTCACCGGTGCGCGGCGCGCTCCTCCTGGGGTTCGGAGTCCTGGTGATCTCCACGGTGGACAACGTGATGCGGGCGGTGTTCGTGGGGTCCCGGGCGCGCCTGCACCCCATGGTGGTCTTCCTCGGGGTCCTGGGCGGCATCGTGCTGTTCGGAGCCGTGGGGGTGTTCGTCGGCCCGGTGCTGCTGGCGCTTTCCCTCCTGTACCTTGAGATGGCGCGGAGCGCCGTCTATCCGGCTCCCACGGACCCGCGGCCCTGAACGCGAGTCCCTGCGAGGCGCTCGACGCTCTTGCGGCCGCGGTGTCGCCGTAGCATCCATGTCCGGCGGTCCTGCCCCTCCTGCCGGGATGCCCACGTGACCACACCCCCGAAGTGGTTCCGGCCCGTCGCCGTCGTCGCCCTCCTCTGGAACCTCCTTGGGTGTGCAGCCTACCTGGCGGACGTCTCCATCTCGCCCGAGCGGGTGGCCGCCATGAGCGAGGCCCAGCAGGCGCTGTACGCGTCCCGGACGTGGTGGGGCGTGTCGGCCACCGCCATCGCCGTGTGGGGTGGGGCGCTGGGGAGCCTGCTCCTGGTGCTCCGCAGGCGCTGGGCCACGGGCGTGCTGGTGGCTTCCCTCGCCGGCGTGGTCGTCCAGGACGTGGGGATCTTCGTGGTCGCCGGGGACGCCGCGCCCGCCAACGCCTTGGCCCTGGGCCTCCAGGGCTTCGTGCTCCTCGTGGCCGTCGCCCTCGTGGTCCTGGGGAGAAGAGCCTCCGCAGCCGGCTGGATGAGCTAGGCGCCGGGGGCGCCGGGGCTCACCGCCCCGGCCCCAGGAGCACCGCGTTCATGAAGAGCAGCTCCGTGGCCTCGGCGTAAGCCCGGTAGTTGGGATCCTCGGCGAAGGCGACGACCTGTCCGCGCCCCACCGGCTGGTGGAGCAGGAACGCCTTGCTCGCCAGCTGGGGGCGGGCCGCGTCCCAGACGATCCCCGAGAGGACCAGCTCGTCTTCCTCCGCGTAGCGGCCCACGTTGCTCCCCCGGTCCAGCGTCATGGGGCTGAAGACGCGGCTTCCCTCCACCAGGACGCCGATCTCGCCGTCGGTGCCGGCGGAGAGCCAGTGGTCGGAGTCCAGCAGGACCTTCACGATGGCGCCGGGGGTCTGCTCCGGCTCCTCGTCGGCGGGGGCGATGGCGTCCAGGTAGTCGATGGGCTGGTCGGGCGTGCCTTCGGCCCGGGGGGCGGTCCCCTCGGGGCGTCCGCCCCGGCGCTCGGCCTTGGTGGCCAGGAGGCCCGCGCGGGTGGCCCACGCGGTGGACTCGGCCATGGTGATCACCGTGCCACCGTCCCGCATCCACGCCTGGAGGCGCTCCACCATGCCCTGACCCACGGCGCCGCCGTAGTTGCCGCTGGGGAAGACGATGACGTCGTAGTCGGAGAGCACCGCACGGCCCAGGCTCGACGCCCGGATGGCGGTGGTGCGCTGGCCGTAGCGCCGCTCCAGGACGTAGCGCGCCCACCCCACCGAGTACGTGGAGCCGGGCTGGTCGTAGACCAGGAGCACGCGGGGCTCGCGGAGGGCCCGGGCGCGGCCGCTCCCCAGGCTCGTCCCCTCGCGGACGTAGGAGTCGTCCACCGGCACCACCTTCGCGCCGTACTTCGCGGCGATGAGCGCCAGGCGGCGGCCCAGGTCGGGGCCGTTGTCCGACGTGCGCACGATGGCGGTGCCCACCGCGTAGCGCGCGCCCCCCAGCTCGAAGTCGCCCCCGGCGGAGCGGACCACGATGCCGGCGCGGAGCGCCTCGGCCACGGTGGCCGCGGCCGCGGTGCCCCAGGGGAGCAGGTACCCGACGCGCGCGTCGGGAAGGCTCATGGCGTCGCGGAGCTGGCGCGTGTCGTTGAGGGAGATGACCTGCGCCCCGGTGGGCCGGTCCGAGGCGAGGAGCTCCACGTCCCAGAGCAGGGGGAGGCTCCACGCGGTGACGTCGTAGATCTCGTCCCGCTCCCGGTTGGCCCGGCGCTGGATCTGCCGCTCCACGAACGCCGCGTCCATGGGCGTGTGGCGGTCCAGCAGGTTGCGGATGAGGCGGTGGGCCGGCTGGGCCAGGGGCACCACGTACGTGCCCTCGGCGGGGAGGGTGCGGGTGCCCACGCGCACGGGGGCGGCGGCCATGCCCACCTCCACGCCGTTGCGCACCAGCACGTCGGCCAGGCGGCGGGCCATGGCGGGGTCGTGGGCCGAGTGGAGCACGTACTCCTGGGCCCCCGTGCGCCCCATGGCCACGGCGCTCCGGCGGAACTCGAGGAAGGTGCGCACCACCCGCTCCCGGTTGGCGGCAGCGCTCTCCAGCGTGGCCAGCGACGCGGTGAAGTGGCGCAGGATCCCGTCGCCGTACGTCATGAGCGTGCCGTCGGACTTCCGGTACACCAGCCCCCGGGCCGACGCCATCTCGTAGGTGGCGCCGATGGCCCCCTGGGCCATGGGCCATGAGACGCCGTAGCCGGGATAGAACGCGTCGTACGTGTCCCGGTTGAAGTAGGCGAAGCCCCGGGCGTCGAAGGCCCGGGCCATGGCCTGGCCGAAGAGGTCGCCCAGCCCCCGCTGCTCGTCGGTGGTCCAGGTGTTCCCCGGGATGGCGTTGGGAGGGAAGTAGTACGTGGAGTTCCCGCCCATCTCGTGGAGGTCGGACACCACGTGGGGCATGAAGTCCAGGAGGGCCGCCACGCGGCCCTGGGTCTCGGGCTGGGTCTGGGCGAACCAGTCGCGGTTCAGGTCGAAGAGGTAGTGGTTCACGCGCCCGCCGGGCCACGGCTCGTCGTGCTCGGCGGAGAGGGGGTCGGCGTCGGGCCAGCGGGCGGCGGCGATGGTGTTCTGGAACCAGAAGCGCGCCCGGCCGTCGGGGTTCTGCATGGGGTCGATGAGGACCAGCGACTCCCGGAGGATCAGGTCCACCGTCGCGTCGCCCCGGGCCGCCAGCAGGTGGTACGCCGTGCTCATGGCGGCGCCGCTGGAGCTGATCTCGTTGCCGTGGACGCCGTGGACCAGCGCCACCACCACGGGCAGCTCCCTCACCAGCCGCTCGGCCTCGGCGTCGGGGAGGCCCCGGGGGTCGGCGAGACGCTTCAGGTCGGCCTTCACCGCGTCCAGCCGGGCCATGCGCTCCTCCGAGCCGATGACCAGCATGACCGTGGGGCGGCCCTCCCAGGTGCGCCCCGTCTCCAGGAGACGGGCGCGGCCCGGCGCCGCGTCGGCCAGGGCGCGCATGTAGGCCACCACGCCCTCGGGGGGCGTGATGGCGGCGGTGACCTCGTGCCCCGTCACCTGCGCCAAGGTGGGGATGGCCGGGTCGTACCGGGTGCCGGGGGCCAGGGGCGGGGTCTCGGGGACCTGGAGGAGGACGGCGAGGGCCAGGGCGCTGAGCATGGAAGACCTCGGTGGAGCCGGGGTGGGGGCGGCGGGCCGCCACGGATGTCCGGGCAACATAGCCCGCGGCGCCCGAGCCGACAGGGCCGTCAGCCGACGATCCACCCCATGAGCGCCGTGAGGCGCGTGCCGCCCTCGGCGAAGCCCAGCGCCACGTTCACCGGCACGTACACGTCGCCGAAGGGGAGCGTGGCGCCGGCGGCCACCTGCATGGAGGTGGTCCACGCCTCGCTGTCCCGGTTGAAGTTGAAGTTGGGGCCGGCGCCGAACTCGATGCCGGCCTCGGTGCGGAAGCCGGCGAGGCCGGCGAAGGACAGGTTGAACTCCCCCTGCTCCAGGCCGCCCAGGAGGACGAGCCCCTCCAGGAGCGCGCGGTTTCCCGAGCTGGTGGAGACGATCTGGTTCTCGAACTGCCAGCCGAACTGGCTCATGATGGCCTCCAGGCCGGCGGCGTCCCGCTGGTCGGCCACGTCGCCGGTGAAGGCGGTGAAGCCGAAGCGGGGGCCGTTGAGGCTCTGGCGGGGGAGCTTCTTCACCTGCATGGCCTCGGGCACCCGGGGACGGTCCTGGGCGGCGGCGGGGAGGGCGCCCAGCAGGAGCGCGGCGGCGATGGCGAGGAAGGGGGCGCGGGACATGGTCGTTCTCCGTGGAAGGACTTGGAAGGGCGTTGGAGTCCACGGTTGAACGATGTCCCGAGGAACCCCTGGCCTCTCTACGTCGCCCGCATCAGGGGCCGGGGGGGCTCTACGTAGGCCGTGACGTAGCGACGGGCGGCACCCGGCGCTGGATGGGGGAGGCCTCAGCACTTCGAGTCGGCCGGGTGTGGAGTAAGGACGACGAACTCCAGCCGTGTGCAGGAGACCGCCCAATTTCGGTCGTGAACCGATGGCCTCATACAGACGTTCCGCTCCCGTCCTCGCCGTCCTCCTGGCCCTGATCCCCGCCCCCGCCCTCGCCCAGCAGGGCGGGAGCAACGGGCGCGCCAGGCCGTTCCCCAGCGTCCGCGCGGAACGGCTCGCCGAGGTCATCCACATGGACGGGGTCCTGGACGAGGCGGCGTGGGCGCAGGCGACCCCGGTCACGGAGTTCATCCAGCTCGACCCCTTCGAGGGGCAGCCCGTCTCTGAGAGGACCGAGGTCCGCGTCCTCTACGACGACGACGCCATCTACGTGGGGGCCGTGCTCTACGACCGTAGCCCCGTCTCCACCCGATTGGGCCGGAGGGACGGGTTCCTCATGGACTCGGACCAGTTCGTCATCTCCTTCGACAGCTACAACGACAACCGCACGGGCTTCAAGTTCGAGATCAACCCGTCGGGGGTCCGGGGAGACCAGGCCCTTTCGGGAGGTCAGGACCGCCGCGGCGACAGCTCGTGGGACCCGGTATGGGAGGCCGCCACCCACGTCGGCGACGAGGGGTGGAGCCTGGAGGCCCGCATCCCCCTCTCGCAGCTCCGCTTCCGGAACGCCGAGGAGCAGTCGTGGGGGGTCCAGTTCACCCGCGAGATCGCCCGCAACCGCGAGAACGCGGTCTTCTCGTTCACGCCCAAGAACGAGCGCTCGGGCATCGCGCGCTTCGGCGACCTCGTGGGGCTCCAGGGGATCCGGCAGTCCCGCGGCCTCGAGCTCCTCCCCTACTTCCTGGGGAGGGCCGACTTCGTGACGGTGGCCCAGGACGACGAGGTGTCCTTCAAGGACCCCTTCCGCGACGGTTCCGACATCTTCTACGGGGCTGGCCTGAACCTGAAGTACCGCCTGAGCTCGAGTCTCACGCTGAACGCGACGGCCAACCCCGACTTCGGCCAGGTGGAGGTGGATCCCGCCACCGTGAACCTCACGGCCTACGAGACACGCTACCAGGAGAAGCGGCCCTTCTTCGTGGAGGGGGCCGACGTCTTCTCCTTCGGGGGCGGCGGGGGTGGCGGCGGCGGCGAGGGGATGTTCGGAGGGGGCGGGATGGGGGGTGGTGGCGACGGCGGTGGCGGCGGCGGCGCCCAGATCCTTTACTCGCGCCGCATCGGCGCCGCGCCCAGAGGGGGGCTCCCGGACGAGGCCGTGTACGGCGACGCGCCGGAGGCCGCCACCATCCTCGGTGCCGCCAAGCTCACCGGGAAGACGGCCGGCGGCTGGTCCCTGGGCATCATGGAGGCCGTGACCCAACGGGAGATCGCGGCCTACGCGGACGACGCGAATCAGCACCACGAGGCCGAGGTGGAGCCGCTCACCAGCTACCTCGTGGCCCGGGCGCGGCGGGACTCGAGGGAGGGTCAGACGAACATCGGTGTCATCGCAACCGCGGTGAACCGGGAGCTGGGCGACGCGGCCATGGCCTCGGCGCTGCGGTCGTCGGCCTACGTGGGGGGCGTGGACTTCCTCCACGAGTTCGCCGACCGGACCTGGTCGCTGAACGGTCACTTCGTGGCCAGCCGCATCGCCGGCGACCCGACGGTGATGATCTCCGCGCAGCGGTCCTCCGCCCGCTACTACCAGCGGCCCGACGCCGACTACGTGTCGGTGGACTCGGCCGCCGCAACGCTCCTGGGATACAGGGCCAGCCTCGAGCTCCAGAAGCAGGCGGGGCTCCACTGGCAGGGAGGCGTGGAGCTGGGGGCCACCAGCCCCGGCTTCGAGGTGAACGACCTGGGGTACCAGCGCGACGCCGACCGTCGCTCGGCGTCGGTGCGCCTGGAATACAGCGAGAACCGCCCGGGCACCGTGCTCCGGCGCTGGAACGTCAACGCCGGAACCGACGCCACCTGGAACTTCGGCAACGACCGCCTGGCCACGGGGATGAACGTCCGCGGCAACTGGACCTTCATGAACTACTGGTCCGTGAACCTCGGCCTCACCCACGACTTCGCGGCCCTGGACGACCGCCTCACGCGTGGCGGGCCGCTGGCGCGCACGCTCGCCGGTAACCAGCTCTCCTTCGGCGGGTCTTCCGACTTCTCCCGTCCCTACACCTTCCGGGGCAACGGTCGCTTCCAGTGGGACGAGGCGGGCGGGCGGCAGGTGAGCTTCGGCGGCTCCGTCGGCATGAAGCCCAGCAGCACCTGGGAGCTCTCCCTCGGGCCCCGCATCTCCGTGAACGAGGCCGCTGCCCAGTACGTGACCCGGGTGGAGGACGCGACGGCCTCGTCCACCCATGGGCGCCGGTACGTCTTCGCCGACTTGAAGCAGACCACGCTGTCCATCGACACGAGGTTGAACCTCACCTTCACCCCCGACCTGACGCTGGAGATCTACGCCCAACCCTTCCTGGCCAGCGGCGACTACGGCGCCCTCAAGGAGCTCCGGGCGCCGCGGTCCTTCGACTTCGACCGCTACGGCTTGGATCGGGGGAGCATCTCCGTGGACGCCGAGGGGGACTACCTCATCGATCCCGACGGCACGGGACCGGCGGCCGCGTTCACCGTCTCGGACCGGGACTTCAGCCGGGTGTCGCTGAGGGGCACGGGCGTGCTTCGCTGGGAGTGGCGGCCCGGCTCCACCCTCTTCTTGGTCTGGCAGCAGAGCCGAGCCGACGAGCTGGACGGCGGGAGGTTCGAGTTCGGCCGGGGGAGCAGGGCCATGTTCGGTGCCGACGCCGACAACGTCTTCATGCTGAAGGCGACGTACTGGATCGGGTCCTGACGCGCCTCAGCGGGGAGCGCGACCTCGCTTCGTCCAGACCAGGACTGCGCCCGCGTCGTGGCCGATGCCGTAGCGCGTGGTCGCGTCGATCGCTGGCGGTCGGACTTCCAGGCCCTGGTGGCTCCGAAGGGGTAGGCCCCACATCCCGGCCCCTCGCGCGCCCTCCGGCGCTCAGAAATAGTCCTTGAGTGCCTCGAGGACCCTGTCCCGGGCCGCCGGCAGCACCGCGCCCACGGCCCCCAGCGAGGCCGGCAGCGTCCAGACGTGGGCGAGCTCCAGTTGGGCGTCCTTTGACGAGCCGGGCATCTGGACTTCGTCGCGCCCCAGGAGCGGGGTGAAGCGCTTGGGGTTCGTCGCGTCGTTCAGCGGGGCCGCCAGGAGGTCACCGCCCGTGACCTCGCCGATGACGACCCAGGGCCGGTCTCCGCGATAGACGGTGGAGAGAGGGCCGCGCCGTGGATCGGCCAGCAGCTCCTCGGGCCAGACCACGTCCCAAAGGCGCTCCCCTGTTCCGACGGCGTCGCCCAGGAGCTGCCGGGGATCCCCTCCTCCGTCGGACACCACCCGGAGCAGGTGCTCACCGAGGGCTCCGGCCCAGACCAGGTCGCCCGAGCGGAGGCCAATGACCTGGGTGTGCGGGCTCCCGGGAGCGTTCAGGGCGCCCTCGTGGACGGCGATGAGGAGCGTGGCGCCCACGGGCGGGGGAAAGCTCAGCCTTCCCACCGCGTCGGGCCGGATGGTCACCTCGGTGCCTGGAGACAGGGTCGCCATGACCCTCGTCTACCCCGGAACGGGCCCGATGGACCCGCGCTGGGCCGTGCCCCCGGGTTTCGCCCACAGGAGCCCAGGCGGCCCGGCTCGTGACGGCGTGACGGAGCGGGCGCTAGGTTGGACCACGTCCGGCGACCCCCACGCAACGCGAGGAGGAAGGTCCCATGAGCGAGACGCCGTCCCCCCTCTCCCGCCGCCGCTTCGTCCACGGCATCGCAGCGGGCGCGCTGGCCGCCGGGGCGACGCCCCACGTGCTCTCGGCCTCGGAGCCCCGCGTGGAGCGGGTCATGGCCGCGCGCCGCCACCGTTCGGCCAACGACCGGATCCAGCTCGCGGTCATCGGCGCCGGCGGGATGGGGATGGCCGACGTGGACACGGCGTTGACCGTCCCCGGCGTCAAGCTCGTCGCCGCGTGCGACGTCTACGATGGACGGCGCGAGGCGGTCCGGGAGAAGCACGGCGCCGACGTGTTCACCACCCGCGACTACCGGGAGGTCCTGGCCCGAGACGACGTGGACGCGGTGATCGTCGGCACGCCCGACCACTGGCACCAGCGGATCTCGGTGGACGCGCTCCGGGCCGGCAAGGGCGTGTACTGCGAGAAGCCCATGGTCCACCGCATCGCCCAGGGCGCCGCGCTGGTGCGCGCACAGGAGGAGACGGGGAGGGCGTTCCAGGTGGGGAGCCAGGGCATGAGCTCCCTGGGCAACGAGAAGGCCAGGGAGCTCCTGGCGGAGGGGGCCATCGGCCAGCTCAACTACGCCGAGGGCTTCTGGGCCCGGAACGACCCGGTGGGGGCGTGGCAGTACGCCATCCCCGAAGACGCGTCGGAGGAGACGGTGGACTGGGACCGCTTCCTGGGCGACGCGCCCCGCCGGTCCTGGGACCCGCTCCGGATCTTCCGGTGGAGGAACTACAGGGACTACGGGACCGGCGTCTCCGGCGACCTCTTCGTGCACCTCTTCTCGAGCCTGCACTTCATCACGTCGTCGCTGGGGCCGACGAAGATCATGGCCCAGGGCGGGCTCCGGTACTGGAAGGACGGCCGCGAGGTCCCCGACGTGCTCCTGGGCATGTTCGACTACCCCGAGACCCCCGCCCACCCGCCCTTCAACCTCTCGCTTCGCGTGAACTTCGTGGACGGCACCTCGGGGTCCACGTACCTGCGCCTGGTGGGGAACGAGGGAGCCATGGACGTCACCTGGGAGGAGGTGGTGCTGCGCCGCAACAAGTCCACCAGCCCCACCGACGTCTTCCTCCAGGCCAAGGCCGACGAGATGGCCGCGGCCATGGAGGAGCGCAAGCAGATGCTCCCCCCGGCCGAGAGCGTGTACGTGGCGGAGCGGGGCTACAAGGGCGCCCACTTCGACCACTTCATGAACTTCTTCACGTCGGTGCGCGAGGGGACCCGCCCCGCCGAGGACGCCGTCTTCGGCCTCAGGGCCGCGGCGCCGGCGCTGGCGTGCAACGACAGCTACTTCGAGGAGAAGGTCGTCCGATGGGATCCCGAGGCCATGGAGGTTCGGTCGTGAGCGCCCGGGCGCTGACCTGGCTGGCGCTCCTGGGTGGAGTCGCGGCGTGCGGTGGCGGCGAGCCGCCCGCCGAGGCGGACGTGGAGGCCGGCGCGACCGTCGCGCAGGCCCCCGCCGACAACACCCTCACCCCCGAGGAGCGGGCCGCGGGGTGGCGCCTCCTCTTCGACGGCACGTCGCTGGAGGGGTGGCGCGGGTACGGGCGCCAGGACGTGCCGGGGAGCTGGGTGGTGAAGGACGGCACCCTCACCCACGAGGCCGAGGGCGGGAACATGGACGGCGGCGACCTCCTCACCGTGGAGGAGTTCACCGACTTCGAGCTCACGTTCGACTTCCGCCTCGTCCCGGTGGGGAACAGCGGCGTCTTCTACCGGGTGCGCGAGGCCGAGGGGAAGGAGCTCTGGCAGGTGGCGCCCGAGTACCAGGTGCTGGACGACCCTGCGTACCCCCCCACCGACGACTGGCAGCCCCCGACGCACCTCACCGGCGAGAACTACGACCTCCACGCCAACCCCGACCGCACGCTCCACCCGCCGGGGGAGTGGAACACCGGCCGCATCCTGGTGGAGGGGACGCACGTGGAGCACTGGCTGAACGGACGGCTGGTGGTGGCGTACGACCTGTACTCTCCCGAGTGGGAGGCGCTGGTGGCGAAGAGCAAGTTCGCCGCGGAGGAGCATTACGCGCGTGCGCCCAGCGGCGCCATCGGCCTGCAGGACCACGGCACGCCCGTGGCGCTGAAGAACCTGAAGATCCGGCCGCTGGGGGACGTCCGATGAAGACGTGCGGGGCCTTCGCGGCGAGCGTCGCCCTCCTCGCGCTGGCCGCGGCTCCCCTTCACGCCCAGGAGGCCGTCTCCCTCTTCAACGGCCGTGACCTCACCGGGTGGACGGTCCACGGGACCGAGCGTTGGTACGTCGAGGGTGGGGAGCTGGTCTGCGAGAGCGGCCCCGACGCCCAGTACGGCTACCTCCGCACGGACGCCACGTACCGCGACTTCGACCTGACGCTGGAGTTCAAACAGGAGGCCGACGGCAACTCGGGCGTCTTCTTCCGCTCCACCCTCGACGGCGTGCGCATCACCGGCTGGCAGGCCGAGGTGGCGCCCCCGGGGCTCCACACGGGCGGGATCTACGAGTCGTACGGCCGGGGCTGGCTCGCCCGGCCCGACTCCGCGCTGGACGCGGCGCTGCGCATGGGCGAGTGGAACGAGCTGCGGATCCGCGTGGTGGGCCCCCGCGTGACCACCTGGCTCAACGGGACGCGGATGATCGATCTCACCGACGAGCGCATCGGGGAGGCGACGGGGCACGTCGCCCTCCAGATCCACGACGGCGGGGGCATCAAGGTGCGCTGGCGGAAGCTGGTCCTGACGGAGGTCGGCTGACGCCGAATCCGGGGTCTGGCCCACGGGCGGGCCCAGCGGCCGGGAGGCGTCTACGTAATCGCGGCTCTTGCTCTCCGCTGGACGCATTCGGCAACGTGCTCATCCCTTCCGCCTGAGAACAATCCCCCCCAGGTCGGCGGACTTCATTCCACCGTTGGTTTCACCTGGGGGTCTGTATGGCCACAACCGCTACACCGGGGCTGGTCCTCGAACTCAACGAGAAGGAGGTCTGCCTGTCGCCCAAGGACGCGACGACGGACCCGAGCCGCCCCGCCCACTTCGAGCTCGCCGACCGCGTCGAGCTCGGCTCGCTCACGGACCTGGCGGGCTTCGTGAACACCAACTTCGGCGTCTCGACGCTGCCGGACTGGAACAAGCTGCCCGCGCCCCTGAACACCATGGGGGCGAAGCTGGCGAGCCTGAACATGGCCGTGGAGAAGTTCGCCATGACGGTGCCCCCCTCGAAGAAGTCGGACGGCACCGACATCCCGCCGGCGGAGAAGCGGGCCACGTCGTTCAACCTGGGCCTCTCGGCCACGTGGGCCGACCCCATCGTGCTCGTGCAGGGGAGCCTGTCCATCAAGGGCGTCTACCTCCAGGTGGTCAAGGACGACGCGCCCTGACGGAGCCGCCGGGCCGGCCTCCCCCCGCCGGCCCGGATCCACCTTCCCCAACGCATGACCACGACGGCGACGCCGTACCTGCTGTACACCCTGGGCCTCGACCTGGGGGGAGACGCCGTACGCCTGTACGGCGGCGTCGTCGTGCGCGGGGACGAAGTGCGCTTCGTCCTCTCCGGGGACATGCCGTTCGACGCGCACCTCCTCCCGCCTGGAACGGCCACCACCGAGATCCGCGACCCCCTGGGCCTCACCGGCGTGACGCTCACCGGGCTGACGGTGGACGGCCGCGTCTACGAGCGGCCGGGGGGCGGCACGGGCGCCGACCTGGCGGTGCGCGGCACCGCCCTCTTTCCCTCGCTCCCCCGCTTCCGCCTCGACGGGGCCCTGGTCCTGGACGACGGCGCGCCCCGTCTGGCCATGGTGGCCCTCACCGCCGAGCCCCCCCTCACGCTCACGGAGCTCCTCGGGAGCGTCGCGGGGGGGTACATGGCCTGGGCCGCCACGGTCACCGACCAGTTCGCGTTCCGCTCGGGGGTGCTCTACTGGCTGCGGGCGCCCGCCGGCAGCCCACCCGGCTGGACGTGGCCGTACGCCCCGGTCGCGGGCGGGCCCGCAGTGGCCTTCCAGCCCGGGTACCACGCCCAGGGCACGTTCCGCATGTTCGACAGCTTCGACTTCCAGGTCGCGCTGGGGATGCAGGACGGCGAGAGCACGCTGGTCACCACCTCGCCGGACCGCATCGACATCCTCCCCGGCCTCTTCAGCCTGGATGCGCCGTACCTGGAGTTCGCCAGTCGGCGGGCGGAGCGGCACCTCCGGGTCCGGACCACCGTGACCATCCTGGGGACCCCCCTGGCCGAGGTCGCCGCCGACTACCTGCCCGCCCGGGACGCGTTCCACGGGGACGTGCACGCCGACCTGGGCACCGTGCACCTCCCCGCCGGCGTGGGTGACCAGCCGGTGCGGCTCGACGTGAGCTTCGCCTGGGACCGGCAGGGGGGCTTCCGCATCGAGGCCATCGGGGGGCTGCCGTCGGTGACGCTCCCGGACCTGGCGCAGAAGGTGTCCGACCTCCTCAACGCCGCGGGGGGATGCGAGAAGGTGGTGAAGGAGTGGGCCGACGGGCTGGTGAGCACCCGGTTCCGGCCCTCCCTGGCCCAGGGCAAGAGCCCCACCACCGCCGACGGGAAGCTCGTCGTGCCGCTGGCCCTCACGTACACGCTGGACGTGGCCGGATTCCCCCCGCGGGACACCGTCGTGGAGTTCCGGGCCGTGGTGGATCTGCCCTCCAGCCTGGGGGATCTGCCCCTGGCGCTGTGCCGGACGCTCCTCGACAGCGCCGAGCGCATCCTGGGGGACGTGCTCTCCGACCCGCGCTCGTACGAGGTCATCGCGTTCGAGGTGGCCCGTCGCGGAGCGGCACAGGGCTTCGCGCGCATGATCTGTCGGGCGCTCCAGCAGGGGCTGGGCGACCTGGCCAAGTCCCTGGCGGCGGAGGGCGCCGCCGCGACCGCGGAGACCATCGCCGCCGCCGCCGAGCTGGCGGCGTGGCTCATCGCGGCGGCGCTCTTCGGGGTGCACGAGGTCCTGAGCTTCTTCCAGGCCATCTGGAAGGAGATCGAGAAGCTCTTCGGCGGCGGGGACGACGACAAGGAGGCGGCACGAGACCGGATCCGGGCCATCCAGCGCGACGTGGACAGGGCGGTACAGGCCATCCGCGCCCGCGTGGGGGAGGTGGGGGACCGCATCGCCGCGGCGGCGCTCACGACGGCGCTGGACGGGGCGAGCCGGGTGGTGTGCGCGGTGCGGTGGAGGGCCACGGAGGCGGAGCGGCAGGACTACGGCCGGCTCCTCACGTGCCACCTGGTCTACATGGACGGCGTCGCGGACGGGCACACCGCCGGGGCCCCGCTCCTGGACGTCGCCGACGCCACCTTCCCCGACGCCCGCGCGCTGGCGGAGGTGGGGGGAGCAGGTGTGTACCGCATGAACGCCGAGGTCCGCACCAGCCTACGGGGATACACGTTCATGTCCGACGACGCGCGGGCCCAGATCACCTCCGCCCAGGCCACCCTTCGTGGCTTCAAGGACAGCGTCGCGGACGGGCTCGTGTCGTACCTGGACGGCGTCCTCGCCGAGTTCGACGGGTACAACCGCGACGGCATCCGGAGCCCGTGGGTCCTCGCCACCACCGACGAGCCCACGGGCCTGGTGTTGGGCAGGAGCCGGCTCGGCGTCAACAGCCGCCTGGCGGCGTGAGGAGGAGCCCACCGTGCCCGACCTTCCGCTGACCCCCATCCTCAGGCCCGTCTACCAGGACGGGCAGCTCCTCAACGCCGACGACTTCGTGAAGGAGCAGGCGCTCCACGTGTCCCTCCGGGAGCTCCAGACGCGCCTCCTGTGCACGCCGGGGGTGGTGGTGGGGCTGGGGGTGGGCCCGGGACCGGCGTTGGTGGGGAAGAAGGCGGGCTCCACGCTGGCGGTCCAGGCCGGGGTGGCCTTCGACCCCTCGGGGCGCGTCGTCACGCTGGTGGATCACGCCCGCTTCGACGGCGCCGACGTCCAACCCACCGCCGACGGCTTCGTCCTGTGCCTGGACGACGCGCGGTGGTATGCGGTCGGGAGCACGCGCCGATGGTACCTCACGCTGTCGTTCGGAGAGGAGCCCGTCCCGGGCTCGGCCAGCCGCCTCCGGCCGGCGCCGCTGGTGGGGCTCGTGGCCCAGGAGGCGGGTCTCCCCGCCGGGGCGCTCATCCTCGCGGGCCTGGCCGTGCAGGTCGTGGGAACGGCGCAGTCTCTCCAGATCGACCTGGACCCCTCGGTGGCGTCGGCGGCGACGCTGGCGCCTGAGCGGCTCCCCGGCGTTCCCGCCGCGAAGCTCACGGGCACGCTTGCCGTGGACCAGATCCCGGCCGTCCCGGCGGAGAAGCTCACGGGCACGCTCTCCGTGGACCAGCTCCCCGGCGTTCCCGCGGCGAAGATCACGGGCACGCTTGCCGTGGACCAGATCCCGGCCATCCCGGCGGAGAGGCTCACGGGCACGCTCTCCGTGGACCAGCTCCCGGCCATCCCGGCGGAGAGGCTCACGGGGCCCATCGCCCTGGAGCAACTTCCCCACGTGCCTGCCGCGTGGATCGAGGGACCCCTTGGCCCGGACCAGGTGCCGGCCATCCCCGACATCCTGGCGAGGCTCGCGGTACTGGAGCAGAGGCTGCCGCCGGGGCCGCAGCGGCTGTCGCTGACCCTGGTGTCCGGCGACGGGCAGGCGGTCGCGCGGACCGCGCCCGACGTCCCGGGGGGGGCGGCGTGGTTCGCGCCCCTGGTGGTCCGCGTGACCGACGCCTCGGGCCGGCCCGTGGCGGGGGCTTCCGTGACCTTCTCCGTGGGCCCGCACCCCCCGCAGATGGCGGTGCAGATCGACCCGGGCACCGCGGGGTCCGTTTCGGTCCTCTCCGGAGCGGACGGAGCCGCCAGGCTGGACCGCATGGGGGGGCGTGGGGTGCGCGCGTACTACGCCGAGGGGCCGTTCACGGTCATCGCCACCGCTCCGGGCGCTCCCGACACGCCGCCGGTCGCGTTCGGCCTCGAGGTGGTGCCCCCACCTCCTCCTCCGACGACCCTGGGACTGGGGGTCACCTCCGGCGCCGCCGTGGTGGGGTCGCGGCCCGCCTACGACTTCGGCACGCGCGACTTCAGCATCACGGTGGTGTTCCGCACCACCGGCGCGGGGACCGTGGTCTCGAAGAAATCCACCGAGGGCGGGAGCCCCACGCGGGCCGGGTGGCTGCTGGTGCTCAAGCCCGACGGCTCGGTCAAGTTCGCCACCGACGACGGGTTCACGTTCTCGGAGGTGAACTCCGCGGCGACCGGGGCGCTGGACGGTCACCGCCACACCCTGGGCGCGGTGCGCCGAGGAGGCCAGTTGGAGATCTACCTGGACGGCGAGCGTCTGGCCGCGTCCCTGCGGGGCGCCCCCGGCCCCCTCAACGTCTCCGGGCCCCAGCGGATCCTCATCGGGAGCTGCGACCAGCAGCAGGAGCCCTATCGACAGTTCACGGGGGTGCTCAAGAACGTGACGCTGTGGGCACGCGCCCTCGCCCCCGCCGAGATCCAGAGCGCGGGCGCTGGGGACGTGGCCCCACAGGCGCCGGGCCTGGTGGGCTTCTGGCGGCTCGAGTCGTCCTTCGCCGACGCGTCGCCGGTGGCCAACCCGGCGAACCCCTCGGGGACGCTGTCCTTCGTCGCGCTGTGACCCCCCCCTACCGGCCCGGCCCCAGCAGCACCGCGTTCATGAACAGGAGCATGGTCGCCTCGGTGTACGCCCGGTAGTTGGGGTCCTCGGTGAAGGCCACGATCTGGCCGCGCCCCAAGGGCTGGTGGACCAGGAAGGGCTTGTTCGCGAGCTGGGGGCGGGCGTCGTCCCAGACCACGCCGCTCAGGACCAGGTCGTCCACGTCGCCGTAGCGCCCCACGTTGCGCCCCCGGTCCAGCGTGATGGGGGAGAGCACCAGGTCGCTCTCGGCGAAGACGCCCAGCTCGCCGTCGGTTCCCGCGGCCAGCCAGTGCTCCGTGTCCAGCACGCCCCGGAGGATGGCGCCGGGCACGTACTCGGGGGCCTCGTCGTCGGGCTCGATGGCGTCGAGGTATTCGATGGGCTGCTCGGGCGTGCCGGGCTTGGGCGCGTCGGTGCCCTCGGCCCGCCCCCCCCGGCGCTCGGCCTTGGTGGCCAACAGCCCCACGCTCTCCCGGGCGGCCCAGTGGGTGGCGCCCGCCAGCGTGACCAGCGTGCCGCCGTCCCTCATCCACTGCTGGAGGCGGGCCACCAGAGCGCCGCCCACGGCGCCGGCCCAGTTGCCGTCGGGGAAGACGACCACGTCGTAGTCGGAGAGCACGGTGCGCCCCAGGGAGCCGGCGCGGACGAGGGTGGTGCGCTGCCCGTACCGCCGCTCCAGGACGTAGCGGGCCCACCCCGCCGACAGCGACGACGCGGGCTCGTCCCACACCAGGAGCACGCGGGGCTCGCGGAGCGCCCGGGTGCGGCCGCTCCCCAGGCTCGTGCCCTCCCGGACGTACGAGTCGTCCACGGGGACCACCTCGGCGCCGTGGCGGGCGGCGATGGCGCCCAGGCGCGCGGCCAGGTCGGGGCCGTTGTCCGACGCGCGCACGATGGCCGTGCCCACGCCGTAGCCGCGTCCGTTCAGGACGAAGTCGCCGCCGGCGCTGCGCACCACCATGCCCTCGCGCAGCGCCTCGGCCACCGCGGCGGCGGCGTTCACCCCCCAGGGGAGGAGGTACCCCACCCGGGCCGGAGCGAGGGGAAGGGGCTGGGCCATCTCCTCCATGCCCACGGCGGCGCCCAGGGCGCCCGTGGGTCGTGCGGCCTCCACTACCTCCACGTCCCAGAGGAGCGACTGGCTCCACGCGGTCACGTCGTAGATCTCGTGGTCCTCCCGCTGCGCGCGGAGCTCGGCCTGGCGCTCGAGGAACGCCTCGTCCATGGGCACGTGGCGGTCCAGCAGCATGCGCGCCATGCGGGACGCGGGCTGGGTGAGGGGCACGATGAACGTGCCGGCCTGGGCCAGCGTCCGCCCTTCGGCCTGGACGTCCGCCGAGGCCCTGAACACCTCCACACCGTTCCGCACGAGCAGCCGCGCCAGCCGCTCCGTCCGCCCCGGGTCCGACGACGTGAGGACGTACTCGGCGGGGCCCCGGTCGCTCCCGCGCACGCCGTCCTGGCGGAAGGCCAGGTAGTCCCGGAGGATGCGCTCCCGGTTCCGGGCGGCGGTGACCAGCGTCTGGATGGCGGCGGTGAAGTGGTGCGTCACGCCGTCGCCGTACGTCATGAGCGTGCCGTCGGACTTCCGCAGCACCAGCGCCCGCGCCGACGCCTGCTCGTACGTCATGCCCAGGGCGCCGTGGGTCATGGGCCACATGTCCACGTAGCCGGGATAGAAGAGGTCGTAGGTGTCGCGGTTGAAGTAGGCGAACCCGCGCTCGTCGAAGACGCGGGCGTTCGCCTCCCCGAACACGTCCATGAGCTGGACCTGCCGGGGCGTGAACCAGGGGTTGGACGGCGGCGCCGTGGGCGGGAAGAAGTAGGTGCTGTTGCCGCCCATCTCGTGGAGGTCGGCGACGATCTGGGGCCGGAACTCGAGCATGACCCCCACCTTCCCCCGGGTCTCCGCCTGGCTCTGGATGAAGAGGTCCCGGTTCAGGTCGAAGAGGTAATGGTTGCCGCGTCCGCGGGGCCACGGCTCGTCGCGCTCGGCGGCGACGGGGTCGGCGTCGGCCCAGCGGGACGCGGCCTGCCGGTTGGCCGCCACGTAGCGGGCCCGCCCGTCGGGGTTCTCCATGGGGTCGATGAGGACCAGGCTCTCCCGGAAAACGAGCTCCACGTCCGCGTCGCCCCGGGCGGCCAGGAGGTGGTACGCCTCGGCCATGGCGGCGCCGCTGGAGCTGATCTCGTTCCCGTGGATGCCGTGGAGGACCATGGTCACCACGGGGAGGCGGGCCAGGAGCGCGTCGGCGTCGGTCTGGGAGAGCCCACGGGGGTCGTTGAGGCGCCGCAGGTCCTCCTTGAGGGCGTCGAGGCCTGCGATGCGCTCCGGCGTCCCGAGGACCATGACCACCAGGGGCCGCCCCTCCCAGCTCTCGGCGTACCGGAGGAGGCGGGTGCGGTCGGGAGCCGCCTCGTGGAGAGCCTCGAAGTACCGGATCACGTCCTCGGGCGCGGTGATCTCGTCACGGAAGCCGTGTCCCGCCACCTGCTCCAGCGTGGGGATGGCCGGGTCGTACGTGGTGCCCGGCGACAGCGGCTGGGCGGGCGGGGGAACCTGGACGAGGGCGGCGAGGGCGAGGGCGGAGAGCATGGTGCGTCCGGGGTGGCGTGGCTGGTGTCGCGCATCTGGGGGCGAGGGAAACGGCGGGCAACATACGCCCCCGCGCCGGCGCCGTCAGCCCTCGGCCCGGCTCAGGACACCGACGCCACCACGTCCTGGAAGGCGGGGTCCCCCCGGAGGGGGTCGTAGATCGTGTTCACCCGGAGATAGAGGTCCACCCACGAGCGGTCCCCCACCGCCTCGCGGAGCCACGCCACCGCCTCGTCACGGGCGCCCACCAGCGCGGCCAGCGATGCCGCCGTCCCGGCGCTGATGACGTGCCCCTCCACCATGTCTCCCAGCACCGCGGGGAGCGACCCCGCGCCTCCCGTGGCGCGGAAGGAGATCATGCCGGCGGCCAGCTCCGAGGCCACGTCCAGGGGGAGCCCGGCGATGGCCGTCCACTGGGTCATGGCCATGTGCACCGAGACGGGCTCGTCGCGCTGGAGCGCCACCAGGGCCAGCCCGAACTGGGCCCGCGCCGAGCCGAAGTCCATGCGGACGGCCCGCTCGAACTCGGCGGCGGCGGCTCCGGCGTCGCCAGCCCACAGGAGGAGGTAGGCGTGGTCGGTGGCGATGGGCACGGACAGGGGGTCCAGCGACGCGGCCCGCCCGGCGTCGGCCAGCGCCGGCTGGAGCTGTCCCAGGTCCGCCAGCACGTTGGCCCGCCAGTGGTGGGCCGGGGCGTAGGAGGCGTTGCGCTGCAACGCCTGGCCGAAGGCTTCCAGGGAGCCGACCCGGTCTCCCCGGAAGGCCCGCACCAGCCCCAGCGACGCGTAGGGCTCGGCCAGCGCGTCGTTGAGGCCGATGGCGGTGCGCGCGTACTCCTCGGCCCGGGCCAGCGACTCGTCGGGGTCGGTGCCCAGCGCCACCTGGGGGAGGAGGGCGTAGGAGTCGGCCAGCCCCGCGTACGCCTCGGCGTACAGGGAGTCGAGGCGCACGGCCTCGGTGAAGAGCTTGATGGCGGCGGGGATCCCCGCCGCTCCCCGCCGCCCCCACTCCGCCCGCCCCTTCCAGTACGCGTCCACCGCCTCCCGCGGCGGCTCGTGGCGCACCGTGGCCGTGGCCGGGAGGTCGAGGCGGCCCAGGAGCTCCGTGACGATGGCGCCGGCGATCTCGTCCTGGACGGCGAAGAGGTCGTCCATGGCCCGGTCGAAGTTGGCGGACCACAGGTGGAAGCCGGTGCTGGTGTCGATGAGCTGGGCGGTGACGCGGACCTGCTGGCCCTCGCGGCGCACGCTCCCCTCCAGGAGCGTCGCCACGCCCAGCTCGCTGCCGATCTCCCGGACGTCCTGGATGCTCTCCCGGAAGGCGAAGGAGGACGTGCGCGCGGCCACCCGGAGCCCGTCCACGCCGGCCAGGATGTTCAGGACCTCCTCGGCCAGGCCGTCGCCCAGGTACCCCTGGTCGCCGGCGACGCTCATGTCGGTGAAAGGGAGCACGGCGATGGAGGCGCCCCGGGGAGGCGCCGCCGGGGCGTCCGGGGACCGGACCTGGAGCACCGTGTAGAGCCCCGTGAAGCCCAGCGCGGCGGCGACCAGGAGCACGAGGCTCACCGCCACCAGCGACGGCGCCCCCCGACCCTCGCCCAGGCTCCCCGCGGCCTCCTCCGTCGCCGCCGGGGTGCGGTGGAGGGCCCCGTGGCGCACGTCGAAGACCCAGGCCAGGGCGAGGATCACCGGGAAGGCGGAGATGACCACCGCCACCAGCGCGCGCATGGCGGCCTCGTTGAGGCCGAAGGCCGGGAAGAGGATCTCGCCGAGCTGGAGCACCACGAAGGCCACCGCGGCGTACCCCGCCGCGGTGCTCACCACGTGGCGCCGCTTCAGCTCCTGCCAGAGGCCGTTCCGTCCCTCACCCATCCTCGCTCCCGTGGTGCGCCCGTCCATCCTTCTTGGACGGGGCGCCGCTCCTGCGGGTTGCGTCGAGACCCGTCGCCGTCCAGGAAGCTAATACCGGCGCCACGGCCCGGGGTTGCGGGGGGGGCCCGCGCATCGAGACATCCCTCGGCCCGGGGGGACCTTCTTCATTGGTTTTTCGCTATCATACGCGCGCATCGACGCAACCCATCGCACCCCCGGAGCCAGCGTGAAAGCCGGATTCCTCCTCGCCGCCCTCCTCGTTCCCCTGGCCCTCCACGCGCAGGAAGAGCCCCCCGCCGGGCTGGCCGACGTGGAGCTGGCCCGTTCACGGGCCTGCGTCCCCGCCATGAGCCACATGGAGGACCTGAACCGGACGCTTCAGCCTTACGCCGCCCGCCTCGAGCGCGTGCGCGCCCTGGGCAGGGCCGTCTCCCTGGAGGACCGAGCCGAAGCCGATCCCATCGACGCCGCCGACGAGCTGGAGAAGGCCGTGGGCGACTGGTTCGCCCAGGACAGCACGCTGGCGGCGCGCTGGGTGGCCGAGCGCACCGACGCGCTGCAGCAGGAGCGCGCCCAAGCCCGCGCCGCCATCCTGGACCGCCTCCGCGGCGCCATGCAGGCACTGCAGGAGGAGGCCCGCGCCCAGCTCGGCGACGCCGCCGCCGCGGAGGCCGCCGTGGCCCCCTGCGACGGCGCCATCCTGGTGCGGAGCGCGGTGGTGGAGGCGTGCGGGCCCTCCAGTGCGACGGTGTGCCAGGCGGCGGCCGCCGCCGAGCCCCAGGAGGGCTTCCGCTTCGTGGACGCCCCCGCCGACCTCTGGGACGTCCAGGAGTACCGGCCCTGGAGCCAGCCCGGACCCATGCAGGCCACCCCCCAGGGCGCGCTGGTGGGGGCGCGCACGGGTAGCCAGGGGCGGCGGGCCAACGCGGTGCTGGCGCTCTCGCTGGCGCCCATGCTGCGCAACCGCAGCGACCTGGGCGAGACGGAGATCGCCGAGTTCGAGGCCAACTTGGACTCCCTGGGCTTCACCTTCGACCACCCGGCGTTCGTCATGGCGCCGGCGCTGGAGATCGCCGCCAGCGTGCCGCCCCCCATGGACGGCGAGACCCACGTCATCGTCCACTTCGGCGACCTCACCGGGGACGACGTGATCTGGAGCTCGGAGATCGGCGAGGGCGGCCTCCTCCAGGCGGTGTTCCCGGCCCAGGCGTCGGACCTGGCCCGCCTCCGGGCCGGCGAGGTGGTGAGCATGACCGCGGTGCGGGTGCCCGAGGCGGCGGAGGGCGAGACCCCCGAGGCCGACGCCATCTACACGGTGGGGCTCCTCACCGTGAACCAGGCGGCGGCGGTCACGGGGCTGCTCCAGTACATGGGCGGCGGCGGGCTCTCCAACGACCTGAAGGCCATCATCCCGCCCTCCGGCGGAGGAACCCCAGGGCGGTGAGGCCCGACCCCCTCGTCGTCCTCAGGGACGTCTTCGGGTTCGACTCCTTCCGCCCCGGGCAGCGCGAGGTCATCGACGCCGTCCTGGAGGGGAAGGACTGCATCGCCGTCATGCCCACCGGGGCGGGGAAGTCCCTCACCTACCAGCTCCCCGCTCGCGTCCTGGGGCGCACGGTCCTGGTCCTCTCACCTCTCATCTCTCTCATGAAGGACCAGGTGGATGCCCTGCGCGCCCTGGGCTTCCGCGCGGTGGAGATCAACTCCACGCTGGCCTTCGAGGAGCGGCAGGCGCGTCTGGCGGCGCTCCGCCGTGGGGAGTACGAGCTGGTCTACCTCGCTCCCGAGGCGCTGGACGGCCGGCTGCGCGACTTCATCCAGGGTTGCCCCATCGGGCTCCTGGTGGTGGACGAGGCCCACTGCATCAGCCAGTGGGGCCACGACTTCCGGCCCTCGTACCGGAGGCTGGAGGGGCTCAAGCAGGGGCTCGACGTCCCCGTGTTGGCACTCACCGCGACCGCCACGCGGACGGTGGCCCGGGACATCCTCCGCCAGCTCGGCATGAAGAAGCCCGCGGGGTACAAGGGCTCGTTCTTCCGGTCCAACCTCCACGTGCGGTGCCGGAAGAAGGGCTCGGGGAACACCCGCAAGGAGATCCTGGCGCTGGTGCGCCGCCGCTCCGGCGAGAGCGGCATCGTGTACTGCCTGAGCCGCCGGGGCGTGGAGCAGACCACCGAGTTCCTCCGCGCCCAGGGCGTGCGAGCGCTCCCCTACCACGCCGGCCTTCCCGACGACGAGCGGCACCGGAACCAGGAGGCGTTCCAGCGCGACGACGCCGACGTGGTGGTGGCCACCGTCGCCTTCGGCATGGGCATCGACAAGTCCAACGTCCGCTTCGTCATCCACCGGGACATGCCCAGGGACGTGGAGTCGTGGTACCAGGAGATGGGGCGCGCCGGCCGCGACGGCCTGGAGAGCGACTGCACGCTCTTCTATTCGTGGGCCGACGTGAAGCTCCACGAGCGCTTCCTCGACGAGATCGACGACCCGGAGCTGTGGCGCGCCAAGCGGCAGGGCACGGTGGACCTGTTCAACCTCCTGGAGTCGGGGCGGTGCCGGCACCAGGCCATCCTGGCCCACTTCGACGAGGCCATGGCTCCGTGCGACACGTCGTGCGACGTGTGCACGGGCGTGGGGGCGGAAGAGCTGGCGGCGGCCATGGGCGTCACGGTGCGGGGTGGGCGGAAGGGCGGGGCCGCCGCCCACGTGCGCTCCACCCTCGGCCCCGGCGACCCCGAGGAGGAGGCCCTCTTCAACCGGCTGCGCACGCTCCGCAAGGAACTGGCCGACCGGCAGGGGGTGCCGGCCTACATCGTGTTCAGCGACAAGGTGCTCCGGGAGATGGCGGCCCGGAGGCCGGGCACGTCCGAGGAGCTCCTGGACGTGCCCGGCGTGGGTCCCGCCAAGCTGGAGCGGTACGGGCGGGCGTTCCTGGACGAGATCGCCGCGGGGTAGGCGCGGCGGAGCCTCCTCTCCCGCTACTGCTCGTCGGCCGACGGCCCGTACATCCCCGGGACCGGCGCGCCGGTGAGGCGCAGATAGATCGTGAGCTGCGCCCGGTGGTGGATGAGGTGGTTCATCACGAAGGAGCGGTACACCGCCGCGCGAGGCATCGAGAAGATCACCTCGTCTCCCATCTTGAGCGTCCAGTTCACCGCGAGGTCGTCAGCGCTGGCGGCTTCGAGGGCCTTCCGCCCCTCCGTCACCTGGGCGTCGAACACGGAGAGGAAGTCCGCCCGGGAGTTGAACTCGGGCTGCTCCCAGGGCTGGCTCAGGTCCAGCTCGGTCATCCCCAGCGTCGCCGTGCACCAGCCGGGGAGCTGGGACACGTGGCCCGCCAGCTCCCGCAGCGTCCACGACTTCTCGTGGGGCTTGAAGCCGAGTTGATCGTCGAGCACGCGCTCGAGCACCTTGCGCGTGTTGGCCATCTCCTGGTCGAACTCGGGGAGCAGCATCGCACCGTTCATCGTCGTCATCCTCGTCTGTCCGTGGTCGTGGTCGGGTGCGCCCGAAGGAAAACCGAAAGTAATGACCCGGCCGCCGCGGCGCCAGGGTCGCGTGGGCCGGGTCGCGGACTGCACTCCCGGTGCGCGGTCCCGGGGTTATCATTAGGCACCGATGGCCGACCGAAACCCCGTGCTCGGGGGGGCGGCGCTGGACGCCGGCTCCTTCGAGTCCTCGCTCAGCTACCGTGAGATCCTCGGGCGCCGGCTGCTCCTGAACAGCCGCGTACGCTTCGTGGTGGGCGGCACGCTGTTGGCCGGACCCTGGCTGGCGTTCCTCGCAGGGGCCATGGACACGGGGTCGGCCCGCCTGCTCAGCGGGGCGGCCATCGCCCTCCTGGCGTTCAACGTCCTCTTCCACCAGCTCGGCCGGGCCCACGTGGAGCCCGACGCGTCGGCGCGGGCCTACGACCGGCTCCGCCTCCTCGTGTACGCGGCGGTGGTGGTGGACTACCTGGCCCTGGCGCTGGCGGTGGGGCTCCTCGGGGGCGTCCGCTCGCCCGTGACGGCGTTCTACCTGCTGCACGTGGTGCTGGGGAGCATCATGCTGACGCGGGAGGCCGCCATCTCCTTCTCCGTCCTCGCGTACGTGCTCATCTGCGCCCAGGCGTACGCGGAGATCGCCGGCTGGGCGATGGCGCCCGCCCTGCGCTCCGAGGCGCTGTCGCTCCCGCTGGACGACTACACCGCCTTCGCCATCGTCGCCGTCTACGGGGTGCTCTTCATCCTCACCGACACCCTGGTCATCTCCCTGGTGGAGTGGCTCCGCGCCAGCGAGCGGGAGCTGAGGCTCAAGAACGAGCGGCTGGACCGGCTGTCCCAGCTCCGGCGCGACTTCCTGCGGGTTGCGCTGCACAATCTGCGCTCGCCGGTGGGGGCCTCCCAGATGCTCCTGGAGAATCTGGTCGCGGGGTTGGCCGGGCCGGTGAACGAACGGCAGAACGACTGGCTCCTGCGCATCGGGCGCCGCCTGGAAGGGCTCCAGGAGATGGTCCAGGACCTCCAGACGCTTGGGGACCTCGAGACGGAGGACGTGGTGGGCCAGGCCGAGCCGGTGGCGCTGGACGAGGTCCTGGCGGACGTGGTCGAGGAGTACCTCGAGCAGGGACGCATGGTGGGGGTGGAGCTGGTGGTGTCTCCTGCCGACGGCGCGCGCCCGGTGAGGGGGATCCACCGCCTCCTCCGGGAGGCCGTGGCGAACTACGTGAGCAACGCCATCAAGTACGCGCCCCGCACCGGCGAGGTGGTCCTCCGTGCCCGCTCCAGGTACGCGGAGGGCCGCATGTGGTCCCGTGTGGAGGTCACCGACCGGGGGCCCGGGGTTTCGCCCTCGGAGGTCGGTCGGCTCTTCGAGGAGTTCGGGCGGAAGATCCGCCGCGTGCAGGATGCGAACCACGTGCCCAGCAGCGGCTTGGGTCTCTCCATCACCCGGCGCATCGCCGAGGCCCACGGCGGGCGGGTGGGCATGGACCCGGGACGCGACGGGACCACGACGTTCTGGATGGAGCTCCCTGCCGCCGACGCGTGAGGGCGGCGGCCGCCTATCCCATCCGCGAGCGGAGGATCCCCAGCAACGTCTCCTGGCGCACGGGCTTCTGGAGCACCGCCGCCACGCCCAGCTCCTCCGCCGCGAGCTCCAGGGACAGGGCGTCGCCCACGGAGGAGAGGAGCACGACGGGGATGGTGGCGCCCGCGGCCCGCAGCTCCTTGGCCAGCGTCATGCCGGCGTCCACCTCCTCCATCATGAGGTCCACCAGGGCGGCGTCGGGAGGGGACGCCTTGAACAGCGCGAGCCCCTCCTCCGCCGAAGCGGCCTCCACCACGTCGTAGCCCGCCGCCTCCAGGACGGCGCGCACCGCCTCCCGGTAGTCGGGGTCGTCCTCGACGTAGAGGACCCGGCGCCGCCCGGGACCGTTCACGCGCCGACCTCCGCGGGTCCGTGCTCCGGGTTCAGGGAGCCCCCCGGCTGGAGCGCTTCGCCCAGGAACTCGAGGGCCGCCGCCAGGTTGACCTTGGCGTCGTCGGTGAGCTCGTCGCCGAAGTCGTGGAAGTCGTACCCCCTCACCGCCAGGGCGTACGCCCTGGGTCGGGCGCCGTACAGGTCCTCCGCCAGCCCCAGGACCCCCTCCGGGGCCAGGGAGTGGGTGGTGAACTCCTGCGTGCCCGTGCGGGGCTCGAGGGTCCGGAGAAAGAACGGCGGCGGCGCGCACAGGCACGCGTCGAGGAACACGACCACCTCGTGCTCGGCCACGTCCTTGGCTTCCTCCACGTTGAGCTGGTAGCGGGTCTCCACCTTCACCCCCGGGATGTGCAGGGCCTCCAGGCGATCGGCCAGGGCCATGCCCAGGCCGTCGTCGCAGTGGCCCGGGTTCCCGTATCCGATGACGAGGACATTGTGCTCGCCGGTCATCATACCTCCTTGATGGGGGCAGGCTTCTGAGTGGTCTTCGGCCGCCGCTCCAGGAGCTCTCCCGCCACGTCGTAGAGCTCGAGGACCAGCGGCATCTGCCCCATGGCGTGGGTGGCGCACGACAGGCACGGGTCGTAGGCCCGGATGGCCACCTCCACCTGGTTCGTCATACCCTCCGTGACGCTCGGGTGTCCGTCCATGACCCGGCGGGCCACCTCGGTCACCGCCCTGTTCATGGGCTCGTTGTTGGAGGTGGTGGCGACGATGAGGTTCGCCTCGGCGACGAGGTCGTCGTCTCCGATGCGGTAGTGATGGAAGAGAGTGCCGCGGGGGGCTTCCAGCACGCCCGCGCCCTCCTTCCGCCTCTCCCCCACCGTCGCCAGGTCCGTCCCCTGCAGGTCCGGGTCGCGGAGCAACTCGCCGATCTTCTCGGCTGCGTGGAGCGTCTCGATCATGCGCGCCCAGTGGTACGCCATGGTGAGGTGTACGGGGCGGCCGCTCCCCAGCTTCTTGAACTCCTTGCGCGCCTCCTCGGCCAGGGGGGTGTCGATGAAGTCGCACGCGTTCACCCGCGCCAGCGGGCCCACCCGGTACCAGCCCTTCGCGGGACCCAGGGACCGGATGAAGGGGAACTTCATGTACGACCAGGGGCGCACCTCCTCGGCGAGGATCTGCTGGAACGTCTGGTCGTCCACGCCGTCGAAGATGGGCTTGCCGTCGGCGTCGATGGCGCGGAGGACGCCGTCGTAGAGCTCCATGGCGCCGTCGGGGCGCACGAGGCTCAGGTAGTTGGACTCGAAGCTGCCGAAGCGGGCCAACTCCCCCAGATGCTCCAGGGTGTAATCCCGGGCAAGGGCCATGCCGTCCCTCGCCCACTGGAGCATCTGGGGATAGTCGGCGAGGAGCGCGTCGCGCTCCCCTTCCGTGAGGTTCTTGTTGATGCCGCCGGGGATGGCGCCCGTGCCGTGGATCTTGCGGCCGGCGGTGGCGGCGATGATCTCCTGCCCCCACTTGCGCATGAGGATCCCCTGGCGCCCGATCGCCGGGAAGCGCACGGCCACCGCGAGGACGTTGCGCTCGGCGGGGTCGGCCTCGAAGCCGAAGAGGAGGTCGGGAGACGCCAGGTGGAAGAAGTGGAGGGCGTGGGACTGGAAGAACTGACCGTAGTGCATGAGCCGCCGCATCTTCTCGGCGGTGGGCGTGAGCGCCTCGCCGCCCACCAGCCGATCGACGGCCTTGGCGGCGCAGAGGTGGTGGCTCACCGGGCAGATGCCGCACAGGCGTTGCACCACCACGGGCATCTCCCAGAAGGGCCGTCCCTGGATGAAGCGCTCGAAGCCCCGGAACTCCACGATGTGCAGGCGCGCCTGCTCCACCCGCCGGTCCTCGTCCAGGTGGATGGTCACCTTGCCGTGGCCCTCCACCCGCGTCACGGGGTCGATGACCACCCGGCGGGTTGCGGGCTCGGGGACGGGGCGCGTCGAGTCCATGGCCATGGCGGTCAGTCGTACTTGAGGAGGTGGGCGGGGAGCGCGGCGGGGTCTCCGGAGAGGAGCGCCGTGAGCGCCGCCCAGATGGCGTCGGCCGAGGGCGGGCACCCGGGAAGGTGGACGTCCACCTTCACCACCTCGTGGCACGGATACACCCGGTCCAGGAGCAACGGGAGCTCGGGGTCGTCGGGGATGCGGTTCGTGGGGTTGTGGACGGTGGGGCCGTTCCGGTACGCCTCGTCGAGGCATTCCTCGAGGGGCACCAGGTTCCGCAGGGCGGTAACGCCGCCCATGGTGGCGCAGTCGCCCAGCGCGACGAGCACGTCGCACTGGCGGCGGAACGCCCGGAGCACGTGCACGTTCTCGGCGTTGCAGCACCCGCCCTCGACGATGCCGACGTCGCAGCGCTGGGTGATCTGCTTGAAGTCGTTGATGGGCGAGCGGTCGAAGTCCACCAGCTCCGCCAGCTCCAGGATGCGCTCGTCCAGGTCCAGGATGGACATGTGGCACCCGAAGCATCCGGCCAGCGATGTGGTTGCGATGCGCTTCTTGCCCATGTCAGCCTCTCTCCACGTCGGCGCCGATGGGGGCGCGGTCGTAGCGGCGCTCTCCCAGGGGCACCCTGTACGCGCGGCGCTTGGGGAGGAGCGCCCCCACGGGGCACACCTCCAGCGCCCGGTCCGTCACGTCCGCGGTGGTGTCGGCGAGGCGCGCCTCGGTGTTCACCGAGACGCGGCGGTGGCGGCCCCGCTCCTCCAGGCCGAAGACGTTCTTTCCGTCCAGGTCCCGCGACGTCCGGACGCAACGGGCGCACTGGATGCACCGGTTGTGGTCCAGGAAGATGTCGGGGTGGGACGCGTCCACGTCCCGGTGGGGGTACGCGTAGGGGAAGGTCGGAGCGGTGATGCCCAGGCGGTACGCCAGGGCCTGCAGCTCGCACGCGCCGCTCTTCTCGCAGAACATGCAGAAGTGGTTCCCCTCGACGAACATCATCTCCACCACGGTGCGGCGGGCCTCGTTGAGCTCCTCGGTGTCGCTCTCCACCCAGGCGCCCGTGGCCGCGGGCTGGACGCACGCGGCCGCCGCCCGGCCGTTCACCCGCACGGTGCACACCCGGCACCCCCCCCAGGGCTCCAGGCCGGGCATGTGACAGAGGCGGGGGATCCACATCCCGGCGGCGTCGGCGGCTTCGAGGATGGTCATGCCGGCCTCCGCCTGGATCTCGCGCCCGTCGAGGGTGAAGGTCACCGGGTTGGCCATGCGCGTCGCTCTCCTAGTCGGCCCAGTCGGGGAGTTGCTCGACCCGGGGAGACCCCGTCCGCAGGGCCTCGTGGCCCGCCACGGCGGCGCCCAGGTCGAAGGCCCGTCGGCGTCCCTCGGGAGCCTCGGCCACCGCGGACTCGTACAGCTCCCGGAACCCCTCCAGCGAGGTCAGGACGGGGTTGGCCGCCGATGTCCCCAGCCCGCATCGGCTCGCCGTCCGCATGGCCCGGGCCGCACGCTCCATGGCCTCCACGTCCGCCGGCTCGGCCTTCCCCGCCAGGATCCGGTCCAGGTAGTGCACCAGCACGTCGTTGCCCGCCCGGCAGGGTGTACAGTACCCACAGCTCTCGTGGCGGAAGAAGGCCTGGTAATCGCGCACCACCTCCAGGAGGTCGCGCTCCTGGCCGAACACCACCATCGCCCCCCCCGTGGAGAGGTCGTCGTAGCAGAGGCGACGTCCATACTCCGCCGGGGCGACCAGCCGCCCCGAGGGCCCGCCCACCTGTACCGCCCGGGCGTCGCTCCCTCCCACGAGCTCCAGGAAGTCCGCCAGGGTGAGACCCCACGGAAGCTCGTACACGCCGGGCTTCCAGCAGTCCCCGGAGACGGAGAACAGCTTCGTCCCCGTGCTCTGCTGCGTGCCGTGCTGGGCGAAGGTGGCCGGTCCCTCCTCGAGGATCTTCGTGACGCAGGCCAGCGTCTCGACGTTGTTCACCACCGTGGGGGAGTTCAGATAGCCGCGCTGGGCGGGGAAGGGCGGGCGGTTGCGGGGATCGCCCCACCGGCCCTCGCACGAGTTGAGGAGCGCAGACTCCTCGCCGCACACGTACGCGCCGGCGCCCATCTGGATGCGGATGTCGAAGTCGAAGCCCTTCTTGCCCGCCACGTCCCTGCCCAGGAGGCCGTCGGCGCGCCGGCGCTCCAGCACGTCCTCGAAGAAGGGGCGGAGGTAGGCGTACTCGCCGCGGAGGTACACGATGCCTTCCCGGGCGCCCACGGCGTACCCGGTGATGGTGAGCCCGGCGAAGACCCGGTCGGGTCGCTCGGTGAGGAGGACCCTGTCCTTGAAGGTGCCCGGCTCGCCCTCGTCGGCGTTGCAGAATACGAACTTCCAGTGCCCCGGCGCCGCCCGGGCGAACTCGAGCTTGAGCCCGATGGGGAAGCCCGCCCCGCCCCGGCCGCGGAGGCGCGCGGTCTTGAGGGATCGAATGACCTCCGAGGGGCTCACCGACACCGCCTTGCGCAGCGCCTCGCCCCGGGCGATGGGGCCGAAGAGGGGCCCTGCCTCCTGGAGGTTGTTCTTCACCATGGAGCGGACGAGGGGGTGGGCGTTGTTGCCGTCGCCCAGCCTCTTCACCAGCCGCGCCGGGTCGCCGTGGGAGCGGAGCTCCCGCACGAGACGCCACACCTCGTCGGTGCCCAGCCCGGTGACCGGGACCTCGTTCACCAGCGCCGCCGGGGCCTGGTCGGAGAGTCCGATGCACGGGGCCGTGAGGAGGGTGAACGCGCCATCGGGCGTGGTCTGGCCGGGCTCGATCTCCAGCGCCTGGCGGAAGGAATCCAGCACGCGCTGGAACCCACGCATCCGGTCCACCACGTCGTCGCAGACGCGGATCACCACGCGTCCGGTGGGGCGGTCGGTGAGGAACTCGTAGAAGGAGACGAAGGCCGCCACCTCCCAGCGGTGGACGCCCAGCTCCCGCGCCACCACGGTGATGGCCTCGGGGGGTACGTGCAGGTGATGGCTCTGTATGTCTCGCAGGATATCCATGAGGGCGGTTCGGGAGCGCCCGTACCGCAGCACCGTATCCTGGAAGTCAGCGACGTTCTGGTCGGTCATGTTCGCACCTTTTTTCACATACACGAACGCCACAGGCCGGCGCCGCTTCTGTCGGGAGAACCACCACGGACCTGTCGGGACTTTCCCCCCATCGAGATCCGTCTTGCGACGGATGGGCCGGGCGCGCCTTTTTCAGCGTGACGGCGGGGCTCCGTCCGCCCGTCCGGCCGACATCCGAATTCAGCTCCCCGCGCCCGGAGGTTTTCGTGCGTATACGCTGCGCCCTCTTAGCCGCTCTCCTCGCCGGCGCCTCGTGCGGCCCCCCCGCCGAGCAACCCGCGTTCCGCGTCGCCGTCATGAAGTTCCAGCACGAGACGTGCACGTTCTGCCCCGGGGGCGACGTCACCGTGGACGACTGGACGCGTCTGGGACCCCCCGTGGGTGGAGAGGAGCTTCTCCGCTCCGACGGCTACATACGGGGCTTCGTGCGCCAGGCCGAGGACTACGGCGACATGGAGCTCGTGGGGCTCACGTCGCCCGACGACGTCTTCGGCGGGTCGTCCCGGAGCTGGAACACCGAGGAGACCTTCAACCACTTCCTCGACGCCATGCTGGAGGAGCTGCGGGCGCAGATGCCCGTGGACGGCGTCTATCTTGCGCTCCACGGGGCCATGGGGGTGCGGGACGTGCCCAGGCCCGAGGCCGAGATCGCCCGCCGCTTCCGCGAGGTGGTGGGCCCCGACGTGCCCATCGCCGCCACCTTCGACCTCCACGGGAACGAGGACGAGGAGTTCCTGCGGTGGGCCGACTTCTCCATGGTGACCAAGCGCTACCCCCACTACGACGCCGACGAGCAGGGCGAGCGCGCGGCCCGCGCGCTCCACCGGGCCATGAGCGGGACGTACACGTCGGCGCGGGCCACGCGGAAGCCGGGCGTAATCACCCCCACGGTGTACCAGTGGACCGGCGCCGCGCCGTCCATGGAGATCATGGAGCGGGCCCGCCGGTGGGAGGCCCGGGAGCCCGACGTGTTCGTGAGCGTCTTCTACGGCTTCCCCTGGACCGACGTCCCCGACGTGGGCGCCACCGTGCAGGTCATGACCAACGGAGACCAGGCCCTGGCCGACGAGATCGCCGACGACATGGCCGACTACATCTGGCGGGTGCGCGAGCGCTTCGCCAACGGCACGCTCCCCCAACCCGACGCGGCGGCGCGCACGGTGCGGGCGGCGGTGGCGGCGGGCGCGGTGCCGGTGGCGGTGGGCGACCACTCGGACCGCCCCGGGGACGCCACCCACATCCTGCGGGCCTTCGAGGCCGCGGGGATCGGGCACGTGCTCTACGGCGCCATCTCGTCGCCGGCCACGTTGGAGGCGCTCCAGGCCGCCGGCACCCAGCCGGGCGACGCCTTCGACGCCGACATCGGCGGGTACACCGAGTCGGGGGGCGCGCCCTTCCGCATCCAGGGCACGGTGGCGTACGTGGGCCCCTGGGCCGGCTACGACTACACGGCGGCCGTCTCCTTCGGCGAGGGCAACCTGGTGATCCTGGTGCCCGCCTACACCCAGATCACCGACCCCGAGGGCTTCGAGTTCGGCCCCGTGAGCCCCGCGGACTACGACGTGTTCGTGGTGAAGTCCCGGGTCCACTTCCGCCGCGGCTTCGACGAGACGGGCTTCGCGAAGACCATCGTCGTGGTGGAGGCGCCGGGGCCCTTCGTGGGCACCACGTTCCTCGAGGCGCTCCCCTGGGAGCACGCCGACCTGCGCACCATGTACCCCTACGGCACGCCCGCGGGAAGGTGAGGGCACGGTGACCGACGAGCTCCGCATGGCCGGCGTGGACGAGATCCGCGCCGCCTTCCCCGCGCTCGCCCGCGAGCACGCCGGGCGGCCGGTGGCCTACTTCGACGGTCCGGGGGGCACCCAGGTTCCCCGTGCCGTGGCCGACGCCATCACCGACCACCTGCTGCACCACAACGGGAACCGGAGGTGGGCCTACCCCACCAGCGCCGAGACCGACGCGGCGGTGGAGGAGGCCCGGGAGGCCATGGGCGACCTCCTGGGATGCACCCCCGACGACGTGGTCTTCGGACCCAACATGACCACGCTGACCTACCACCTGAGCCGCACGCTGGGACGCACCCTCGCGCCCGGCGACGAGGTCGTGGTGACGCGGCTGGACCACCTGGCCAACGTGTCTCCGTGGCGGGCGCTGGAAGCGGAGCGGGGCGTGGTGGTGCGGGAGATCCCTTTCCACCCCGAAGACGGCACGCTGGACACCGACGCGTACGCGGCCGCGCTGGGGCCGCGGACCAAGCTGGTGGCGCTGGGGTGGGCGTCCAACGCCCTGGGGACGGTGACGAACCTGGTTCCCCTCCTGGCGCAGGCGAAGGCGGCGGGTGCCCTCACCTTCGTGGACGGCGTCCACTCGGTGCCCCACCTGCTCCCCGCGGCGCGGGCGCTGGGGTGCGACTTCCTGGCGTGCTCGCCGTACAAGTTCTACGGGCCCCACGCCGGCGTGCTGTACGCCCCCGCCGAGCTCGTGGACGAGCTGGACGCCCCGCGTCTGCCGTGCGCCCCCCAGGCGGCGCCGGAGCGCTTCGAGACGGGCACGCAGAGCCACGAGGACATGGCGGGGATCACCGCCACGGTGGACTTCCTGGCGGGGCTGGCCGAGGGCGGAACCCGCCGGGAGCGCCTCGGGCGCGGCTACGCCGTGCTCCACGAGCGGGGCGAGCTCCTGCTGGAGCGCATGTGGCACGGCCTCGCGGCCCTGGACGGCGTGCGCCTCTTCGGGCCGCCGCCGGGGCACCCACGCACCCCCACGGTGGCCTTCACGGTGGAGGGGAAGGACGCCCGTGCGGTGGCGCAGCACCTGTCCTCCCGCCACGGCGTCTTCGTGTCCCACGGGAGCTTCTACGCCGCCCACGTGCCCGAGGACCTGGGCGTGGCGGGCGGCCTGGTGCGGGCCGGGTGCGCGTGCTACACGACGGAGGAAGAAGTGGACCGGCTGGTGCAGGCCGTGGCGGAGGCGGCGGCGACATGACGCACATGACCCCCGAGGTGGAGGCCCGCTTCCACGGCCTCCGGCGCATCATCGGCAACACGCCGCTCCTGGCGGTGGACTACGTGTTCCGGGGCAAGGGGCGGAGGGTCTTCGCCAAGAGCGAGAACCTGAACATGACCGGGAGCGTGAAGGACCGCATGGCCCTCCACGTCCTGGAGGCAGCGTACCGGCGGGGTGCCATCGAGCCCGGGGCCCTCATCGTGGAGGCCACCAGCGGGAACACCGGCATCTCCTTCGCGGCGGTGGGGAGGGCGCTGGGCCACCCGGTGCACATCTTCATGCCCGACTGGATGAGCCAGGAGCGGGTGAACCTCCTCCGCGCCTTCGGCGCCCAGCTCCACCCGGTGAGCCGGGAGGACGGCGGCTTCCTGGGGAGCATCGGGCGGGCGGAGGAGCTGGCCGGGATGACTCCCAGCGCGTTCCTCCCCCGGCAGTTCTCCAACGAGGACAACTGCGACGCCCACGCTGCGTCCACGGGTCCCGAGATCCACTGGCAGCTCGGGTCCCACGGCCTCCGTCCCGACGCCTTCGTGGCGGGGGTCGGGACAGGGGGGACGGTCATGGGCGTGGGGCGCTATCTGCGGGCCCACCACCCCCAGGTGCGTGTCCACCCGCTGGAGCCGGCCAACTCCCCCACGCTCACCGCCGGCCACAAGGTGGGCAAGCACCGCATCCAGGGGATCTCCGACGAGTTCATTCCCCCCATCGTCCGTCTCGGCGAGCTGGACGACATCGTCTCGGTGGACGATGGCGACGCCATCCTCATGGCCCAGAAGCTGGCGAGCCGGTTGGGCCTGGGCGTTGGGATCTCGGCGGGGGCCAACTTCCTGGGCGCGGTCCTGGTCCAGGACCGCATGGGGCCGGACGCGGTGGTGGTGACCGTGCTGCCCGACAGCAACAAGAAGTACCTCTCCACCGACCTCCTTACCGAGGAGCCGGCCCGGAGGGAGCACCTGACCCCGCACGTGGAGCTCCTCGGGTTCACCGCCTTCAACCGGGTCTGCCAGATGTGCGACCGCTCCGACGACCTGGTGCGGATGGCGGGGGGAACGGGGGCGTAGAGCGGCTAGCCCCGCGGGAGCTCGTACGGCCCCTCGGGCTCGGCCAGGGCCCGGTCGGCGATGGCGTCCCGGGCCTCGGTGACCACCGCGTCCGTGAGCGCGGCGATGGCCGTGCGGCGCCTCCGGACGATGTTGCGGTAGATCTCCTTGGCGGTGAGGAACGCGAACCCGATGGCGGTGACGGGGAACGCCACGGCCAGGAGGGCCGAGCCCAGCACCTCGATGGCGATGGGAAGGCCGGCGCCCAGGCCCAGGCCCATGCCTCCGCCGAGGGTGACGCCGGCGAAGAGCCCCGACGCGAGCTGGTGGAGGCGCTCCTCCGCCCGGATGTGCGTCTCTCCCTGGCGGGAGGTGACCGTCACCTGGATGGTGCGCGTCTTGCTGGCGGTCTCGGCCTGCCAGGTGAGGGTGCGCCCCAGGAGGTTGGGTTGCCCGTGCTCGCGGGCCGTACGCTGGATGGCCGCCACCACCCGCTCGAAGCCCTCGCCGTCCAGCTCCCCGGGGACCACCGCTTCCTGCACCAGCATGAGGCGCTCGCCCAGCATCCGCTCCCACCCCTCCGGCCCCGCGCCTCCCGAGCTCAGCTCGGCGGCGGCCCGGCGCAGGTGGCGCGGGTCGATCCCCGCCTCCGCGGCGATGTCCTCCAGCTCGGTGAGGGACAGGCCGCCCCCCGGGAGCGTCCGGGAGCCCTCCTCCTGCTGGAGCTCGGTGGCCCGCTTGAGGAGCTTGCCCACCTCCTTCTCGTCGTAGAGGCGGGGGAGGTTGGAGGATTCGGCCATGGCCAGGGTCCGCGTGAGAAGATCCGCCGCCAGGGGCGGGGCTGTGCCCGCGTACGATGGGGCACCCTCCCGCCTACGGACAAGGCGGCGCGTTCCTTCCCGGCTGGCGGACCCGGGGGCGTGGACCTGGCCGTGGCCCGGCGGGGGCTCGTAGCTTTGCCGTCCCCGCCCCAACCCCCGGAGACACCATGGCCCAGGAACCGCAGAGCTACGCCAACCACACCCGCATGGTCCCCCTGTACCACTACCTGGGGTCGCTCCTCCTCCTGGTCCTCCTGGTCTGGACGGGGTGGCGCCTCGTGAAGGCGCCGTCGGCGGACTCGGCCATGGCGCTGGTCCTCCTGGGCGTGGTCATCCTCGGGTACTTCTACGCCCGTCTCTTCGCGCTGGCGGCCCAGGACCGGGTGATCCGCCTGGAGGAGCGTCTCCGGATGGAGCGGCTGTTCGACGCTGACCTGAAGGCGCGCATCGCGGACTTCACCACCGAGCAGCTCATCGGGCTCCGCTTCGCGTCGGACGAGGAGCTTCCCGGCCTGGCCCGCAGGGTCCTGGACGAGGGCATCGCCGACCGGAAGACCATCAAGCAGGCGGTGAAGAACTGGCGGGCGGACCACCAGCGGGTGTAGGGGTCTGCGCCGTCCGGGCGAGGGCGCTACGTAGTTCGACGTAGGGCGTCGGGAGGGGTCGCGAGGCGATCCTTGGGGTGACGCAGCCAGGAGGATCCCATGCGACGCCCCCGCCCTTCCACCCCCGCTTCCCGCCTACGCTTCCCACTCTCGGCCAGGGCCCGCCTCAGCGCTCTCCTCGCGTGGCCCCTCACCGCCGCCGCGGTGGCCTGTGCCTCGGCGTGCGACATCGTGGACCTGGAGGGCGTGCTCCCCGGGCCCGGGGACGGCGTCGGGTGCGCGGGCGACCCGGGCATGGGCGGCGAGTGGGCCGGCTCCCTGGGCCCCCAGGCGCTGCGCGTCTCCCTCACCCAGCGTTGCGACACCATCGTCGGGTTCCTCGTTGCGTCCTACGCCTGGAGGGTGGAGGGCACCTGGCGCTGGGGAGAGCTGGACGGGACGGTGCGCTTCCTCTCCACGGCCCACTCGGCCCTCGACTTCCGCGGCTGCTCCAGCGCCCAGGACGAGTGCGCGCTTATCCTCGGAGGCGATGCGTGGCACCCCCGCTACGTGCCGGGCCCGGAGGCCTGGGCGTGGAACTCCCCCGTCGAGCTGCGCGCGGTGGTGCGGTCGGGATCGCACCTCGGCGGCTTCGCCCGGGGCTCGTGGGTGCCCGTGGCGGATACCACCACGTTCCACGGGCGGTTCGGTGGGACGCCCTTCACCCTCGTGAAGCCCTGAAGCGGGGTGCCGTGGGGCCCGCAGGCTCCGCGGCGCCTACCGGATGGTCCCCCGCTGGGTGAGCGTGGCCTCGATGAGGCGCTCCCACTCTCCGGTGGAGCGGCAGTCCACGAAGCTCCGGTCGTCGGTGTCCATGCCCGGGTGACGCTCGATCTGCCACTGGGTGAGGATCGTCACCGTGCTGTTCACCGTGCGCCGCCGCACGTCGAAGCCGAAGCGAGCCCTGACCCGCGCCGGGGGCGCGTCCTCCATCCCCTGGCACTCGGCCAGGGGGCGCACGTCCAGCTCGCCGGGCTCGTAGTAGACCCAGTCGGTGCGCACCGAGCCGAACTGGGGGTCCTCCACCACCAGCGGGAAGTTCCTCGACTCCAGGATGGCGCTCAGGCTGGCGAAGGCCGTCTCGAAGTCGAGCTGGATGAACACCGGCGGGCGGGCCGGGGGCGGGAAGCTGGGCCGGGAGGCGCGGCTGCACCCCGCCAGCGCGAGGGGGAGGAGGAGGAGGGCGGCGCGTCGCATGCAGGGCTCCGGGGCGGAAGGACGCAACCAATGTAGCGCCGCCGGGGCCGCCGTGAGGTGGGCGCGTGGTGCGGCCGGGGGCCCGCCGGTACTTTGCACCAGGCTCCCCGTCCCACCACCCGAGCCCCTTCTCGCCATGCGCGCGCGACCGAAGCTCCTCGCCCTCGTCGGCCTCCCCCTCGTCCTGACCACCGCCGGTGCCACCCAGGCAGGCGCGCCCGCCCCCGCCTCCACGCCCAAGGTGCTGGTCCTCGCGGTGAGGGGAATGAACCCCGAAGCGATGGGTGAAGCCCGACTGCCGGGGTTGGAGGCGCTCCGCGCCGACGGCGCCTATGCTGCCGGAGGCGTCACGGGGGATGCGGCGGCTCCGGGAGGCGCCCCGGCCTGGGCCTCGCTCCTCGCGCTGGTGGAGCGGACGTACCCCGAAACGAGCACGCTGGCGGTGGTCGACCGGGCGCCGCCGGGCGCCACCGGGGCGAGAGACGCTCTCTCGCCCGACGCGGTGGACGAGCTCGTCGTCGTGGACGGCGAAGCCCTGGGGTACGCCCGGGCCGATGCCGACGTCGCGCTGGAGGCCGTCCTCCGACTCTGGGAGACGGACGTGGACCTGGCCCTGGTCTCCTTCGAGATGCCGCTGGATGCGGCCCTCGCCGAGGGCGCGGGCTCGCCGGGCCACCTGGCGGCGCTGGAGGAGGTGGACGCCCACATGGGGCGTCTCGTCGAGGCCCTTCGCCTGCGGGGGGGCGCCGCGGGGGAAAGCTGGCTGGTGATCGTGGTGAACGGCTCCGGGGTGGCTGCGACGGACCCGGACGCCGGCTCGCTGCTCCTGGTCTCGGGGCCGGCGGCCCTGGAGGGCACGTTCGTGACGCCGCCTTCGCCGGGGGACGCCGCGGCCACGGCGCTGGCCCACCTGGGGATCCGGCCCGACCCGGCCTGGGGCGTGGCCGGCCGTGCGGTGGGGCTCCGCCCCGACGTCCCCGCCGGATCCGATCCCTACGCCGCGCTGGCGGGGACCCCCGGGGAGATCCGGCCCCACTGGGAAGACCCGTCCGTGGTGGAGCTGAACAAGCTCCCGCCCCGCGCCACCTTCTTCCCCTTCGAGAGCCCCGAGGCCGCGCTGGCCCGCGACCGGCGCGCCTCGGCCAACTTCCTCGACCTGAACGGGCCGTGGGCGTTCCGCTGGGTGCGCGCGCCGGCGGAGCGGGAGACGGCGTTCTTCCGGACCGACTTCGACGACGGCTCGTGGGACCGCATCCCCGTGCCCTCCAACTGGGAGGTGCTCGGGTACGGCGTGCCCATCTACCTGAACATTCCGTACCCCTTCGAGAAGAACCCGCCCTTCATCCACCACCACTACAACCCGGTGGGTCAGTACCGGAGGAGCTTCGACCTGCCCGAGGCGTGGGGCGGCGGGCGCGTGACGCTCCACGTGGGCGCCGCCAAGTCGGCCATGTACGTCTGGGTGAACGGCGCGCGGGTCGGGTACTCGCAGGGCTCCAAGCTCCCCGCCGAGTTCGACGTCACGTCCTGGGTCCGGCCGGGGGAGAACCAGGTGGCGCTGGAGATCTACCGGTGGAGCGACGGCTCCTACCTGGAGGACCAGGACTTCTGGCGGGTGAGCGGCATCGAGCGGGACGTCTTCCTGGTCCACGAGCCCGCCACGCGCTTCGCCGACCTGGACGTCAACGCCACGCTCCGGCCCGGGTATCGCGAGCCGGTGCTGCTGGTGGACGCAGACGTGGTCCGCGACGGCAGGGGGCCCGCGGGAGGGTTCGTCCGCCTCGAGGTGCTGGGGGAGGAGGGCGCGACGCTCATGTACGTGGCCGAGGTCGTGGAGGTCGCCGCCGGCGGCCAGGCCAGGGTCTCGGTGGAGCGGGGCGTGCCCCTGGCACGGCCGTGGACGGCGGAGACGCCCAACACCTATACGCTCCTGGCCACCCTCACCGACGCGGCAGGCCGGGTGCTGGAGAGCACCACCCTCCGGGTGGGCTTCCGCACGTCCGAGGTGGTGGACGGCCAGTTCCGCATCAACGGCGTGCCCGTGACCATCCAGGGCGTGAACCGCCACGAGCACGAGCCCCGCACCGGGCACGTGGTGAGCGAGGAGGGGATGCTGGAGGACCTGCGCCTCATGAAGGCCGCCAACGTCAACGCCATCCGCACGTCCCACTACCCCAACACGCCGCGATTCTACGAGCTCACCGACTCGCTGGGCTTCTACGTGGTGGACGAGGCCAACATCGAGTCCCACGGCATGGGGTACGCCCTGGACACCACGCTGGGGAACGACCCGGCGTGGATGGAGGCGCACATGGCCCGCACCCGCCGGATGGTGGAGCGGGACAAGAACCACGCGTCGGTGGTGATCTGGTCGCTGGGCAACGAAGCGGGGAACGGCGTGAACTTCCACGCCACCTACGACTGGATCAAGCAGCGCGACCCCACGCGGCCGGTGCAGTACGAGCGGGCGCTCCGGGAGTACAACACCGACATCTACGTGCCCATGTACCCGGGCTTCGAGCACCTGCGGCGCTACGCCGAGGGCGACGACCCGCGGCCCCTCATCATGTGCGAGTACGCCCATGCCATGGGGAACAGCGTCGGCAACTTCGCCGACTACTGGGCGCTCATCGAGTCGTACCCCAAGCTCCAGGGCGGCTTCATCTGGGACTGGGTGGACCAGGGGCTCTTCAAGGTCACCGGAGCCGGGGACACCATCTGGGCGTACGGGGGCGACTTCGGCCCCCCGGACACGCCTTCCGACGGGAACTTCCTCATCAACGGGCTGGTCCAGCCCGACCGGAAGCCCAACCCCCACTACTGGGAGGTAAAGGCGGTCCACCAGTGGGTGCGCACCGAGGCGGTGGATCCGGTGGCCGGCACGCTGCTCATTCGCAATCGATACCAGTTCCGCGACCTCTCCCACCTGGAGCTCCACTGGGCGCTCCGGGAGGACGGCGCGGTGGTGGCGGAGGGAACGGCGCCCATGCCTGCCGTCGTGCCGGGGGGCACCGAGGACGTCCAGCTCCCGCTACCCGCGCTGGAGCGGGTGGCCGGCGCCGAGTACGTGCTGGAGGTGCGCTACCTCCGGATCGAGGCCGACGCGCTGCTTCCGGCGGGGCACGAGGAGGCCTTCGCCCAGTTCCCGTGGCCGGCGACGCCGGCGGCCTTCGCGCCCCTCCCCGCGGGTGCGGTGGAGGTGGAGACGGGGCCGGCCACGGTGGCGCTGGTGGCGGGCGACGTGCGCGTGGAGGTGAGCCGACGCACGGGCCTGGTCACGTCGTACCGGGCGGCGGGGCGGGAGCTGCTGGAGGCGCCCCTGGCCCCCGACTTCTGGCGGGCGCCCACGGACAACGACTTCGGCGGCGACTGGCAGATGAAGCTCCGCGTGTGGAAGGACGCGGGCGCCGGCTTCCGGGCGACGTCTGTGACGTGGGACGGGGGAGAGGGGGAGGGGAGGGTGACGGCGCGGGGCACCATCCCCGCGGGACCCTCGGCGCTCACCCTGACCTACACGCTCCTCTCCGACGGGACGCTCCAGGTGAGCCAGGCGCTGGAGCCCGCCGCCGGCGTGGAGCTGGAGCGCATGCCCCGCTTCGGCATGCGGACCCGACTCCCGTCCCGGTACCGCAACACCGAGTGGTACGGGCGGGGGCCGGGGGAGTCGTACCAGGACCGCACCACGGGCATGCGCCTGGGCCGGTGGACCCTGGACGCCGCCGCCTGGGCCCACCCCTACGTGCGTCCCCAGGAGACGGGGAACCGGACCGGCGTCCGGTGGCTCGCGCTCCGCGACGGCGAGGGGTGGGGGCTCCTGGTGGTGGGCGACCCTGAGGTGGAGGCCACGGCCATTCCCTACGCCCGGGAGGACCTGGATCCCGGAGAGCGGAAGGCCCAGCGCCACTGGGGCGAGCTGCGCCCCCGGGACGCGCTCTTCCTCAACGTGGACTTCAAGCAGATGGGGGTGGGCGGCATCAACTCCTGGGGGCCCACGGCGCTCATGGAGTATTCGCTCCCGTACGGGCCGTACGCCAACACGTTCCGGCTAAGGCCGCTCCGTCCCGGGGACGACGCGGCGGTGGAAGGTCGCACGTTGCGCAGGCCTCCGGTCATGTGAGGGACCGCGGGCCCCGGCGGCGCGCCGCCGCTTGACACCCCCGGGGCCGGGCGGCCAGTTGTGGTCCCGTCGCGGTCCCCCGCCCCATCCCCGGAGGAAGCTTGGTCATCTACGGCGTCGCGCTCCTGGCAGCGTGCTATCTCGTGGGCGTGTGGGTCGGCGACCTCCTGGGGGTGGCCATCGGCGTCCAGGCCAACGTGGGTGGGGTGGGCATCGCCATGCTCCTCCTCATCCTGTACTCCGACGCCCTCATCAAGCGCGGGCGCCTGAAGGCGCCGACCCGCCAGGGCGTGATCTTCTGGAGCGCCATCTACATCCCCGTCATCGTGGCCATGGCCGCCAAGCAGAACGTGGTGGCGGCGCTGGCCGGCGGGCCCATGGCGTTCCTGGCCGGTGCGCTGGCGGTGGTGGCGTGCCTGATGTTCGTGCCGGCCCTCTCCCGCATCGGGGGCGGGGCCGAGCCCCTCCCCGAGGCCGTCGACGGGGAGGACGCATGACCTTCCTCGAGACGCTAGCCGGCGTCCTCCAGGCCAACGGCCTCGTCACCGCCTTCGCCTTCGTGGGGCTGGTGATGTGGCTGTCCTACAAGGTCTCCGACCTCCTCACCGGCGGGCGCATCCACGGCTCGGCCCTGGCCATCCTGGCGGGCCTGGTGCTGGCCTGGGTGG
>BTVB01000024.1:0-64499 GCA_045863275.1 Gemmatimonadota bacterium | reverse complement strand
GCTGCGGATTGGGGGAGGGATGGGCGGGGGCCGGGCCGTCGGCCCGGCCCCCGCGTTCCCGTCCGGTCTACCGCCGGACTCCCACGACCTTTCCGTCCAACCCCCACGCCGGGTCGGCCTGGATGCCCAGGTGGGCCAGTGCCGTCACCGCCACGTCCACGATGTGGACGGTGTCGGGGGGCGTCCCCACCAGGGCCGAGGGGCCGGAGGCGAGGAAGAAGATGGTGCGCTCCTCCGGCGTGTCCTCGCCGTGCCCGCCCTCGGCGGTGCGCCCGTGGTCGGTGCTCACCAGGATGAGCCAGTCCTCCTGGCCGTAGGTGGCCCGGGCGCGCACCGCGGCGACGAGCCGGCCCACGTGCCGGTCGGCCAGGGCGATGGCGTCGCGATACTCCCGGCCTATGGAGCGGTGCTCGTGGCTCACCTCGTCGGGGTTGCCCAGGTACACGAACAGCGCGGCGGGATCGGCGCCGGCAAGGTGCTCCTCGGCGAGCCGCACAGACGCCTCGTCCCCCTCGGCCCACCCCGTCTCGTAGCCGTCCAGGACGTGCTTCACGTCCACGCGGTCGCTGATGGGGGGAAGCCCTTCGTCGGCGGCGCCCAGGGGCTTCCAGTCCACCACGGCGAAGGTGCCCAGCTCGGGCCGCGCGTCCTCGATGCGGGTGAGGAAGTCGGGGTAGAGGTCGTAGCGCTTGCCGGTGAAGTCGTTGTCCACCACGCCGTGCTTGTCCGGCCAGACGCCGTTGAGCATGGACGACCACCCGGGGCCGCTCACCGAGGGCATCCCCGTGCGGGCCGTGGGAGTGTAGGAGCCCATGGCGATGAGGGCGTCCAGGTTGGGCGTGGGCACCTCCGCCAGGACGTCCGGGCGGACGCCGTCCAGGCCGATGAGGAGCACCTTGGGCGTGGGGGCGGCGGTGGCGGCGGGCTCCTCGCGGGCACAGGAGCCCGCCAGGGTCAGGATGCAGAGGGTGGCGGCGCGGACGGCGAGGCTGCGGGACATGGCGATCTCCGGCTTGCGCGGGGCGTGCGGGGTGCGCTCACTTCAGGGACTACCGTCACCAGGAGCCAGCATGTTCGTCAAGCGCGCCGACGCCCTTCCCGCCGACGAGGTGAAGGCCGGCACCGGCACCACGCGGCAGGTCCTCATCGGTCCCGAGGTGGGCCCCAACTTCGCGCTGCGGCGCTTCATCATGCAGCCCGGAGGGGGCATGCCGCGCCATACCAACACGGTGGAGCACGAGCAGTACGTGCTCCGAGGGCGGGCCAGCATCACGCTGGGCGGCGAGCGCCACCAGGTGAGCGCCGGCGACGTGGTGTTCATCCCCGCGGGGGTGCCCCATTCGTACCACGCCGAGGGCGACGAGCCCTTCGAGTTCCTGTGCGTCGTGCCCAACCAGGCCGACGTCATCGAGCTGGTGGGGGACGAGCCCCCGGGGTGCTGACCGTGGGTTCCTCCACGAGCCCGGCCCGCGCCGCCGTCGCCGCTGCGGTGGCTCTGTTCCTCGCCGCCTCGCTCCCGACGGGGAGCGCCGCCCAGGCCCTGCCCCAACCCGGCTCCCCGGACCCGGAGACGCCGCGGGCGTTGCCCATCCACGATTCGGTGTGGTTGGAGGAGCTCACCTGGCTGGAGGTCAGGGACCTCATGCGCGCCGGCCACCGCACCGTCCTCGTGCCCACCGGCGGCGTGGAGCAGAACGGCCCGTACCTGGCGCTGGGCAAGCACAACATCATCCTGCGCGCCACCATGGACGCCGTGGCCCGGAAGCTGGGCGACGCCCTGGTGGCCCCCGTCGTCGCCTTCGTTCCCGAGGGCGACATCGAGCCGCCTTCGGGGCACATGCGCTACCCGGGAACCGTGAGCGTGACGCAGGAGACCTTCCGCGCGCTCCTCACCGACGTGGCGCGGAGCATGAAGGCCCACGGGTTCGAGCACGTCATCCTGCTGGGGGACAGCGGCGGGAACCAGGCGGGGATGGAGGCGGTGGCCTCGGCGCTGTCGGCGGAATGGAAGGGGTCGGGAACGGACATCACCTTCGTCCCCGAGTACTACGACAACGAGCGCTGGAACGCCTGGATCGCCGAGCAGGGCGTGAGGGAGACGCTCGAGGGCCTCCACGACGACGTGCGCCACTCGTCCATCATGATGCTCGTGGACCCGGCGTACGTCCGCGCGGACTCCCGCGTGACCGCCGGCCTTTTCCGCATCAACGGCGTGGAGCTGGCTCCGGTGGAGCGCACGGTGGCGCTGGCACGACGCCTGGTGGAGTACCAGGCGCAGGTCACGGTGGACGCCATCCGGGAGCGGCTGGCGCGTCAGGTGCGTTAGATTCCGTCGGGGCCACCGCCCCTCCTGCCCGGGACTTCCCACCAGCAGGTCCCCGACCCACGGCACGGCCTGCGCGACGAGGGGGTGAACATGGGCATCAACGTTCCCAGGCTCGTGCTCAGCGGGCTCGTGGCCGGCTTCGTGATCAACCTGGGCGAGCTGGCCGTGAACGTGTGGATCTTCGGGGACCTCTGGGCGGAGGCCCTCGCCCCGTTCGGGGTCAGCATGGACGTGCCTGCGCTGGTGCTGTGGGGGGTGGGCTCCTTCATCCTCGGCATCGTGGGCGTGTGGATCTACGCCGCGATCCGACCCTGCTACTCCGCCGGAGCCGGCACCGCGCTGCGCGCCGCGCTGGCGATGTGGGCGGTGACGTACCTGTACGTGGTCATCGGCCTCCTCGGCACGGGGACCATGCCCCGGGGTCTGCTCCTCGGCGCCCTGGTCTGGGGGCTGGTGGAGATGGGCGCCGCCCTGTACGTGGGCGCCTGGCTGTACCGGTCGGGGGAGCTGGCGGCTACTTGAAGTAGCGGAAGTAGTCGCCGCGGATCTCGCCGAGGACGAGCCGGTGCAGCTCGATGCCGATCCACTTCAGGCTCATCCAGAAGCTCCCCTCCTTCTCGAAGCGCCGCGCCGCGATGACCACCGAGGGCCGGCGGAGGAAGCCGTAGCGCCCGATCGTCCCCAGGCGGCGGACGTAGTCCTGGTCCTCCGCCACCTTGATGGTGAGGTCGAAGCCGCCGATGCGCCGGTGGGCCTCCGCCGGAAGCAGCAGGAACGCGCCGATGGAGTGGGGCCAACGGAGGCGCGAGGTGAGGCGGAAGTAGTGGGAGCTGAACCAGTGGTTCAGCCGTAGGAACGCGTCGTTGGAGTCGGGAACGAACCAGCAGCTCGCCGAGTCGAACCCCTCTCTCGCCATCTCCGCGAAGGCCACCTCCAGCGCGTCGGGCGGGAGGTACACGTCGGCGTCCAGGAAGAGAAGCCAATCCCCCGTCGCCGCCTCGGCGCCCACGTTCCGCCCCACTCCCGGGTGCCCTCCCCGGACGATCCGGGCTCCCGCCGCCCGGGCCAGCCCCACCGTGCCGTCCCCGGAGCCGGCGTCGGCCACGATGATGTCGTGAACCGGCAGCGTCTGGGCGGACAGGGACTCGAGGAGGACGGGGAGATAGCGCTCTTCGTTGAGCGTGGGAATGACCACGCTGACGCGGGGTCGCGGGGGCAGGCTCAAAGCAGGGCCTCCAGGAGGGTGACGAGGCCGGCGCCCACCACCGGGACTGTGAGGTTGTCGTCCAGGGGCCAGGACCGGCGCTCGGCGAAAGCCCCGCCCACCGCCGCCACGGCGCCCACCAGGGCACCGTGGCGGAAGACCGCCACCGCCGCGGCGACGGCGGTGAAGACGAGCGTCCCCTCCAGCGAGCCTCCCAGGAACGGCCGCTTGCCGAAGCGGCGCCCCAGATAGCTGGCCGCCGGGTCGGCCCACGCCAGGAAGAGCACGCCGGTCACCGCGGCGTCCCGCGGGAAGAGGGCGACCGTGAGGAGGAGGCCCAGCGTGTACCAGGTGGAGGAGGCGGGCCCCGCGGCCTCGCGGGGCGACGCGAGATGCTGGAAGGAGCGGAAGAAGAGCGCGTTGGCGGCGGGCACCGTCAGGCGCACCACGTCCAGGACCACGAGCGCCGCCAGGATCCCGCCCAGGATCCAGAGCACGGTGGGCCTGGCCATGTCCAGCCAGGTCAGGGCCAGCGCGACGACGGAGCCGTTGAAGGCGTGGAAGAGCCGGCGGCCCGGCTGGAGCCCCGACGTGCGCTCCACCAGGGACGCGAGCTCCGCGGACGGGTCGGCCGTCCCGGTGCGGTCCGCCGCGGGGGTGTCGGGCCTCGAGGCCAACGCGCCTCCCATGTCCGAGGGGCCGCGACGCCGGCGGCGTCGCGCGAACTGCGCCGACGAAGGGTATGCTGCCCGGCGCCGGAGGGTAGACGCAAGCGGCGCGGCAGACACCGGTTTTACCCCGGGGAGTCCGTTCCGTTACCGGATCCTGTCGGAAGAGCGCCCGCCGCGCCCGCATTCCGTGCCCCGGCGGCGACGCTCCGGACCCGCACGCGGTGCCCGATTCGGTCCGGACGCGATTCCGGTGCGCTCGCGGTACCTGGCTGATACGGAGCCCTCGCCGAGTCGTGCACGTGGCGCCGGATGTTTCCACGCGACCGGAACCCTTCGGCCCCTCCGCCAGGGAGGCATCATGCCCGGCGTCGCGCTCCACTTCCATCTCGCGGACCACGCCCTCCACTCCTGGCGTGCCCGTGTCGAGGCCCCGCCCTTCGACGCCGATGACCCGGTGGCGCTGAACGCCTTCTACCACGGGGCGGTGGGCCCGGACCTGGGGTACTTCCCGGGCGGGCGCCGGATCCTCTCCGACCTGGCCCACTGCGTCCGCACCGGAGCGCTGGCACGGGTCCTGATCCGTTCGGCGCGCACCGTCAGGGAGCGTGCCTTCGCGTGGGGGTGGCTGACCCACTTCCTGGCCGACCGGGCCGTGCACCCCCTCATCGGCCAGGGCGTCGGAGAGCTGCTCACCGGCTCCCGGGACCGGTTCGTGGACGGTTCCTCCCACCCGCTGGCGCACCTGCGCGTCGAGATGGGCGTGGACGCCGCCGTGGCCGAGCGGGCCCCGGAGGTCCGCCGCCGGCGGCTGTCCGACGTCTTCGACGCCGACTCCGTGGGCTTCCTCGTGCGCGCGTACGCCACGACGTACGGGGTGGCGGTGGCGCCGGAGGAGTTCCTCCGATCCCACCGGGCGACGACCCGGCGGGTGGGACAGGCGCTTGGGTCCATGGGCGTGATGGCCGCCCTCATGCGGGGCACGGGGTTCCCCGTGGTCCCGGTCATCCGCGGCGCGCTCCGGGCCGCGTATCGCAACAGCGCGCTGCGCTCGCTGAGCCTGGCCTACCTCAACCCCGTGCCTCCGGCGCCCTGGCTCATGGAGGCGGTGGACCAGCAGGTCGCGCGGTATTCCGAGGTCTTCATGGAACACTACGCGTCGGGCGCCGCGGACCTCCCCGACGTGAACCTGGACACGGGGCGGCCCCTCGATCTCGAGGACGGCCATCCCGGCACGCTCCGCGCCCTGGAGGGGCTCGCCCGTCTCGCCGAGCACACGGAGGGGACCCGGACCCCGGTGCCCGCGGTGCAGGAAGACCTGCTCCTCCCGGCGGTGCTGGGGAGCGTCCGCCGCCCGGCGGAGGCCTAGGCCCATGCGGGTTGCCCTCTTCACGGACACCTACCCGCAGGACGTCAACGGCGTTGCCCGCACGCTGGGCATGCTGGTGGAGCACGGCGTGCGTCGGGGGCACGACTTCGCCCTGGTGACGCCCCGGGTGTCGGAGGCCGCCGCCCCCCACGCCGCCGCGCACCGCCAGCTCTTCGGCGTCCCCATCCCCATCTACCCGGATCTGCAGCTGGCCCGGGGCCTGGACGGCCCCGGGAAGGAGATGCTCCGCGCCTTCCGCCCCGACCTGGTGCACATCGCCACCGAGAGCACCGTGGGATACTCGGGGCGGATCTGGGCAGGGCGGGGGAAGGTACCTCTGGTCACGTCCTTCCACACCAACTTCCCGGCGTACCTTCACGACTACGGCATGGGGCCCCTCGAGCCCCTGGTGTGGCGCTACCTCCGGTGGTTCCACCAGGGGTCCCGGGTCACGTTCTGCCCCAGCCGGGACACCATGGAGGACCTGAGGGCCCACGGGTTCCATCCGCGGCTGCGGATCTGGTCGCGGGGCGTGGACACGGAGCTCTTCAGCCCCGCCCGCCGCTCCGAGGAGGTCCGGGCCCGCCTGGCGCCGGGCTCGGACCGGATCCTCGTCTACGTGGGACGCCTCGCCGCCGAGAAGCGGGTGGACGTGGTCATGGACGCGTTCCCGCTGATCCGCGAGCGCGCGGGCCCGGGCACCGCGCTGGTCTTCGTGGGCGACGGCCCCGCCGCGGCGGGCCTCAGGGCCCGGGCGCCCGAAGGGGTCCACTTCACCGGCTTCCTCCGGGGCGTGCCCCTGGCCGAGGCGTACGCCGCCGCCGACGTCTTCGTGTTCGCGTCCGACACCGAGACCTTCGGCAACGTCTGCCTGGAGGCGCTGGCCGCCGGCCTTCCCGCCGTGGTCGCCGACAAGGGGGGCGTGAAGGAGACCGTGATCCCGGGACGGACGGGCATACGCGCCACCCCGGGGGACCCCCGGGCCTTCGCCGACGCCTGCGTGCGGCTCCTCCTCGACGACGAGGAGCGCAGGCGCCTGTCCGAGGGAGCCCGGGAGGAGGCGGTCTCCCGGAGCTGGGAGGCCATCCTCGACGATCTCCTGGCCGAATACGAGGGAGCCCTCGCCGCGAGTTGATGCCTGCCGTTGACCCCTTCGTTACCCCGGCGAGGCGCCCTCGTCGCCTCCCCGCGGGACCTTTCGATCAGCGGCAAGGGGCCCCCGCATCGGGTCCCAACGACGCGAGGATGAGAAGATGAGCGGACTGCTCCTGACTCTCGGTACCTACGACCAGCGCCTGCTGCACGCTCTCGTGCTCCGGCGCCGGCGTTTCGCGGACGTCCTGATGCGCGCGATCACGCATCTGGCGGATCCTCCCATCGTGATCGCCTTGACCCTGGGGCTCTGGCTGGGCGGGGTCCCCGGGCTCCGCGAGGTCGGCGCGGTGGCGGCGTTCACGCTCACCGTCTCCCACGTGCTGGTCCAGCTCCTGAAGCGGAGCGTCGTCCGGCCACGGCCGGCGCTCCCCGTGGGACTCGCCTTCCTCGTGGAGCCCCAGGACCGGTTCTCCTTCCCGTCGGGGCACGCGGCGGCGGGGCTGTCCGTCGCCCTCCCCCTCTTCCTGGCGCTCTCCGGACCGCTGGCGTGGGGGCTTCTGGGTGTGGGGCTCCTGGTGGGCGTGTCCCGGTGCTACCTGGGCGTCCATTACCCCGGCGACGTCCTGGTGGGCTGGACGCTGGCCGCAGTGGCCGCCGCCGCCGCCGGCCCCGTCCTCGGCCTCGCTCTCTGAGGGGTCCGGCTCCCCTGGCGGAGGGGCCGGCCGCGTAGGACCTTCGGCGGGCCCCCCTGCCCCGCTCCCGGAGGAGCCCGTGGACCTCGCCGCAGCCATCCAGCGCCTTCACGCCGACGCCGGGGTATTCCGCGCCCAGGTCGAGGGCGTCACCGACGACCAGGCTCGCTGGAAGCCCGCCGAGACCCAGTGGTCCATCCTGGAGGTGGTGGCCCACCTGGCCGACGAGGAGGTCCTGGACTTCCGGACCCGCGTGGACCTCACCCTCCACCGCCCGGCGGAGGCGTGGCCGCGCATCGACCCGGAGCGGTGGGTGACGGAGCGGGGCTACAACGCCCTGGACCTCCCGGCCACGCTGGAGCGCTTCGCCGCGGAGCGGGCGCGGTCGGTGGCCTGGCTGCGGGGGCTGTCCGGGAGCGACTGGACCGTGGCCCACGAGCACCCCCGCTTCGGGCCCATCCGGGCGGGAGACCTCCTGGGGTCATGGGTGGCCCACGACCTCATCCACGTGCGCCAGATCAACCGCCTGCACCGGGCGTGGCTGGAGCACGCCGTGACGCCGGGTTTCGCGCTGGCCTACGCCGGACGCTGGTGACGGGTCGGGGGGCCCCGGCCACGCGCACCTCCACGCCCGCCAGGCTCCCGCCTCCCTCGCGCCCGTCGTAACGGGCGTCGGACCAGCGCACCGCCCACGCGTCGCCGTCGCGGCGCACGACGGCGTACGGGTACCGGGACCAGGTGAGGAAGTGGCGGGCGTCGGGGACGCGCCGGGCCTGGGCGAGGATCGCCTGCACCGTGGCGCCGTCGGCGCCCGGGGGAGCGGTGAGGAGGGGCACCGCGTCGTCCGTCCTCAGCGTGACGGTGGGCCGGGGGAGCCACCGGTGCTCACCGGGGACGTAGGCTGTGGCGGTGGCCACCTCAACCTCCGCCGCGAAGGGGTTCGCCGGGGACGGGGAGACCATCACGTCCGTCGCGGACAGGCCGGCCTCGGCGGCGGCGCGGAGCACGCCGCGACGGGCCGCGCCCCCCGCGGCCATCATGAGCCCCAGGTAGAGGGCGGCGACCGCCACCGCCCCCCGAGCCACCCCCTCGCCGCCTCCCCGGCCGCCGCGCCGCCAGGCCGCCATACCCACCAGGGCCAGCCCGGCGACCCAGGCCGCGGATGCCCCGAGGGGGACCAGCCCCGCCATCATGAGCAGCGTGGTGAGCGCGGCCAGGACCGCCCACAGCACCCGCCCCCCGGCTCCCGCCAGGAAGACGGCACCCCCCAGCACCAGCCAGAGCCAGGGGTCGATGATGAAGAGGGCGTCCCCGTACACCCACCTTCCGTCGAAGGGGAGCCACCAGCGCATGCCGTAGACGTTCATCCAGTCCAGGGCCGGGTGGGTCAGCACGCCCAGGCAGGAGAGGAGGAGCACCTCCCGGGGGACGGCGGGCTGCGCGCCGCGGTCCCGGCGCCGCCGCACCCAGCGGTCCCAGACCAGCACCGCGCCGGCGACGGCGAAGGGGAGCAGGACCTGGGCGGGAAGGCCGTGGGTGATCCCCCGCCGGAAGGCCAGGGCGAAGTACTCCCCCTGGGTGTAGGCGAGGACGTCCACGTCGGGGGCATTGGCCGCCACCACCATCGTGGCCGTGGCCAGGGGTGTCCGCCGGTGCAGCCCCGTCCGGGACAGGGCTGCGCCCACCAGGGCGTGGGTGAGGTTGTCCAGGCCGCGCCCCCGCGGCCGTCAGGCCATGAGCTCGACGCCGCCCCCGGCGGCCTCGGCCCGGCGCAGCGTCTCGTCCACCGCCCGCAGGAGGTCCTCCGGCTCCTTCATCTCGGGCTGCCACGCGGCGAGTCCCATGCTGAGGGGGCCGACGGCCAGTCCGGCGAGGGCCACCTCGAGACGGTCGGCGGCGATGCGGCCGCCGGAGAGGTTGGTGCCCAGGAGGATGACGATGAACCGCCCGCTGCCCAGATGGGCCACCAGGTCCGAGGATCGCGTGGTGGCCTGGATCCTCTCTCCCAGCGCCCGGATGGTGTCCAGGGAGGGCTCGGGCGTGGTCAGCAGCAGGAGGGTGAGGGGGACGCCCCGGTCCGCTCCCTCGAAGAGGTAGCTGTAGACCAGCTCGAACTGCAGGCGGTTGGCCAGCCCGGTTTGCTCGTCCGTGAGGGCGGGGTGACCGATGGCGTGCTCCCGGCCTAGCATTGCTGCTCCTCTGGGGGTGACGGAGGGAGGGGGTCCTGCAAGATCGGAGAGGACGGCCGGATGCGCCATGGGGCGACGTTGCCCGCTGCCCATGCGACCGGTACCGTGGGGCCACGCGAACCCCTGGAGGCCCATGGACCACCGCCCGAAGCTCCTCGCCGCCGGCGCCGCCCTGGTGGGCCTGGCGGTGTTGGTGGCCCTCGGCCCCCGGGCCCGGGTCCGGGGGACGGTGCAGCCGGTGGAGCCCGAATGGGACGTGGAGGCGTGGCTGGCCCGCGGGGAGGGCCGGGTTGCGGGCCTCCGTCCCGGCGACGGAAAGGCCGTCGTGTGGGCGGACCCGGAGGCGCCCTCCCACACCCCGTTGGCCGTGGTCTATCTCCATGGGTTCTCCGCCGACCGCCACGAGATCTCCCCGGTGCCCGAGCGGGTCGCGGCCGCCCTGGGGGCCAACCTCTTCCTCACCCGTCTCACGGGGCACGGCCGGGACGGCGCCGCGCTGGCCGAGGCCACCGCGCTGGACTGGCTTCAGGACACGGAGGAGGCGCTGGCCGTGGGGACCCGCCTGGGCACCCGGGTGGTGCTCGTGGGCGCGTCCACCGGGGCCACGCTGGCCCTGTGGGCGGCGGCGCAGGAGCGGTGGCGGGAGCGCCTGGCGGCCCTCGTCCTCGTGTCTCCCAACCTCGGTCCCCGCGACGACAGCGCGGAGATGCTCCTCTGGCCCTGGGGGGGCGTCCTGGCCCGGCTGGCCGTGGGTTCCGAGCGCTGCTTCCCGCCGCTCAACGAGGGGCAGGCCCGCCACTGGACGACGTGCTATCCCACCCGGGCCCTCCTCCCCATGATGGCCCTGGTGGACCACGTCAGGGGGCTGGATCCGGGCGGCATCCGCGCTCCGCTCCTGGTGCTCTACGCCCCCCACGACCAGGTGGTGGACGCCCGGCGCACGGAGGCGCTCTTCCCCCTGCTGGGGAGCCGGCGCAAGGAGCTGCTGGTGGTGGAGGGGAGCGACGATCCGGCCCACCACGTCCTTGCGGGAGACATCGTCTCCCCCGGCACCACCGACGCCGTCGTGACCCTGGTGGTGGACTTCCTGAAGAGCCTCGAGTCGGAGGAAGCACGTTGAGCGACGCGCCACCGCGGATCCTGGACGACGGGTCGATCCCGGCCACGCCGGCGGAGCTGTCGGCCCGCCTCGACGCCCTGGGCATCGCCCACACCACCCATCACCACGCTCCCGTCTTCACGGTGGAAGAGGCCCAGCGCCTCAAGGGCGACCTGCCGGGTGCCCACACCAAGAACCTGTTCGTGCGGGACAAGAAGGGGACCATGTGGCTCCTGGTGGCGCTCCACGACCGGGAGGTGGACCTGAAGGTGGTGGGTCCCCAGGTGGGGGCCCGGGGCCGCCTCTCCTTCGGGAGCGCCGACCGGCTCATGCGTTACCTGGGCGTGATTCCCGGGTCGGTGACGCCCTTCGCGGTCATCAACGACCACGGCAACCAGGTCTCGGTGGCGCTGGACTCGGGGCTCCGCGGCCAGGACGTGTGGAACGCCCACCCGCTGGACAACGCCATGACCACGGCGGTGGCGCGGGACGACCTGCTGCGGTTCCTCGACGCCATGGGACACCCGCCGGCCTGGGTGGAGCTGTAGCGCCTGCGTGCCCTGGGCGCGCGATGCGCGCCGGCCCCCTTGAACCCGGGGCGCCTACGCGCTAGCTATGAAAGACCGCACTGGTTCAGAGCGGCCGCCGGCACCCCGCCTCGCAGGGTGCCGGCGTCGTTCGTTAGACCGGGGGCCCTCCGGGGCCTCCAGAGGCTTCGCCCCTGGCGAGGGGGGTGGAGGCCTGGTGAGAGAGAGGCATGCTCCGCGTGCCGACCTTCGTGGCGCCCAGCTCCATCGCGGGCGTGGGCCTTTTCGCCGCCACGGACCTTCCCGCAGGTACGGTGATCTGGGAGTACACCGAGGGTGTCGACTGGCGCATCTCCCCCGAGGAGTTCGCCCTCTTCCCCGAGCCGTACCGTTCACGGCTTCGCCACTACGTCTACGAGGAGGACTCGGGCGGGTTCGTCCTCTGCGGCGACAACGCGAAGTTCATGAACCACTCGGAGGTCCCCAACTGCGACGACCCCGACGGTGAGTACACCATCACCAACCGGCACGTCCGGGCGGGTGAGGAGCTCACCTGCGACTACCGGTCCTTCGACCGGGAGTCGCGGATCTTCGGGATGCAGCTCTTCAGGGCCGACGGGTCCGGCAACGGAGTCGCGCGCAACCTGGACTAGGCCAGGGGAGGGCGGCGGTCCATCCATGGACGGGCGCGCTCGAGCTGCCCGGCCAGACGGAAGAGCACGTCCTCGGCACCGAAGCGGCCCACCAGGTGGACCCCCACCGGGAGCCCCTCGCCGTTCCAGTGGAGAGGAACGGACATGGCGGGGTTCCCCGTCACGTTGAACACCGGGGTCCAAGGGATGAACGCGAAGGCGTCCTTCGCGGCCTCCTCCAGCAGGCCGGCGGCGCGCACGACCTTCCCCGAGCCGAAGGATCCCAGGAGGCGCAGGAGGCGCTCCTGCCCCGGTGGGGGGCGGAGCGACCCCACGGGGGGCGGCGGGGACGCCAGCGTGGGCGTGAGGAGCACGTCGTAGGCCTGGAAGAAGGGACCCACCGTGCGGCCGACGCCCTCGAGGGTCCGGAGGGCGGTGGCATACTCCTGCGCGGTGATGGCGTCGGCCAGGAGGCGGAGGGCCCACGTGGCGGGCTCCACGTCGCCCCGCCGCGCGGGGCGGCCCACCAGGCCGGCGGCGAAGGCCAGGTCGGCGCCCAGCTCGGCGGCCACCATGGTGAGGAACGCCAGGGTGAAGCGCCGGGCGTCCACGACGGGCGCAGCCTCCTCCACGTGGTGGCCCAGGGAGGCCAGGAGCGCCGCCGCGTCCTCCACCGCCGCCACGCAGTCGGGGTGCACCTCGGCGGGGAGGAGGGGGCCCTTCATGAACCCGACCCGAAGGGGGCGCGGGTCCCGCTCCACCTCGGCCAGCCACGGTCCCGCGGGCGGGGGGATCTCGAACGGCGCTCCGGCGTCGGGACCGTGGGTGGCGTCGAGCATGGCCGCGCTGTCCCGCACCGACCGGGTGAGGACGTGCTCGATGGTCGCCCCCCGCCACAAGAGCCCGAAGTCGGGCCCCGTGGGCGTGCGGCCCCGCGTGGGCTTGAGGCCGAAGAGGCCACAGCACGACGCGGGGATGCGGATGGAGCCCCCCCCGTCGCCCCCGCTGGCCATGGGCACGATCCCCGCCGCCACCGCCGCCCCCGAGCCCCCCGAGGAGCCGCCGGTGGTACGCTCCGGGTTCCACGGGTTGCGGCACGGCCCGAAGAGCTCGGGCTCGGTGAAGGGGACCAGGCCGAACTCGGGGGTGTTGGTCTTGCCGAACACCACGAGGCCCGCTGCCCGGACGCGCCTCGCCATCTCCGAGTCGTGGTCCACGACCAGGCCGGCGAGGTAGCGGCTGGCCGCGGTGGTGGGGTGCCCCCGGTAGAAGGTGACGAGGTCCTTGGCCAGGAAGGGGACCCCGGCGAAGGGCCCGGGCTCCGGCGCCCGGGCGGCCAGGCGGGCGTCGTCCTCCATGAAGTGGACCACCGCGTTGAGCGTGGGGTTGAGGGCCCGGGCGCGCTCCAGGGCGACGTCCAGCAGCTCGGGCGCCGACACGTGGCCCCGACGGACCAGGGCGGCCAGCCCCAGGGCGTCGTGGCGGAGGTACTCGTCGTGGGTCAGGGGCATGGCTCGGGGCTCCTCAGCGTCCCGGCAGGGCGCGCTCCAGGTCCTGGAGCATCTGGCGGGAGGGGGCGTGGTCGGGGCGGAACTCCACGGCGCGGCGTGCGTGGGGGAGAGCGTCGGCGACGCGGTCCAGGAGGATGTAGACCCGCGCGAGCTCGAAATGGGCGGGGGCCAGGCCGGGGTCGGCGTCCACCGCGGCGCGGTACGCCTCGGCGGCGCCCGGCAGGTCGCCGGCACGCTGGCGGAGGTTCCCCAGGTTGAAGAGGGCGACGGCCTCCCTGGGGTTGAGATCCAGGGCGCGGCCATAGGCCTCCCGGGCCCCCTGGACGTCTCCCGCGGCGGCCAGGACCGAGCCCAGGTTGGCCCACCCCAGGGGATCGACGGGCTCGGCCTCCAGGGCGGCGCGGAGGAGCCGTGCAGCCTCCGCCGCCTCGCCGGCGCTGCCGTGGAGCCGGGCCTGAGCCTGGAGGATGCCCGGGTCGCCGGGGCGGATCTGGAGGGCCTTCCGGTAGGCGGCCGCGGCGCGGGCGGCGTCGCCCCGGTCCCGGCTCGCGTCCCCCAGGTAGCCCAGCGCCAGGAGCCAGCGGCCCCGGAGGGCCTCGTCGTCGGGGGCCTCCTCCAGCGCCGTCACGAGGGTGCGGCGCACCGCCGGGTCGTCGCCGCGGACCCAGTGGAGGGATGCCAGCGCCAGGGCCCGCACGTCCAGGTCGGCGCCGGCGGCCAGGGCGGTGAGCTTCTCCACCACCCCCGGCGGCACCTCCGCCGGGTCGGGCTGGAGGTACGCCTCCAGGAGGCGGGAGAGGGCCTGGAACTGGACCAGCGGGTCCGTCTCGTCGGGGCGGAGGAGGAGCTCCGCCGCCTCCGCCAGGTTCCGCGCCCGCAGCTCGTCTACCTGCCCCTGCACCAGGGGGCGGTGGGGGCGCAGCTCCCCCCACCACGCCCGCGCCCGGCGTTGGAGCTCCAGGGGCGAGGCGTCGGCGTGGCAGGCGGCGCACGCGCCCACGATGCCCAGGTCGGCGTCGAAGGCGGGGCGGGGGACGGCGATGGTGTGGTCCGAGCGGGCGAAGCGCACGCCCGGGCCCACCTCCGGGTGCTGCAGGTAGGGCATGTGGCACGCCACGCAGCGGCTCCCCTCCGAGCCCGCCGGGTGGAAGGTGTGGGCTTCCGGGTCCACCAGCTTGGAGGGGTGGCACGACGTGCACTGTCCGTCGTCGAAGGGAGACGCCAGGGGGCGCCGGTCGGTGTCCCAATAGCCCTGGCCGTGGGGCTCGTGGCAGCTCACGCAGTCCATGGGCCCCTGCAGGTAGCACGCGCTGGCCAGGTGGTTCGCCTGGTACGCGAAGGAGCGCACGCGCCCGTCGGCGAAGTACGGCTGGTCTCCCAGCACGGGGAACTTGAGGGCGTAGAAGCGCTCCAGGTCCTCGCCGGGGAGGTACCCCTCCTTGAGCACGTCCTTGAGGGCGTGGCAGCGGAAGCACACCCCCAGGGAGGCGTCCTTCTCCTGCCAGGCCAGCGAAGCGATGCCCATGTCGGGGCCGGTGGCCCCCGCCTCCGCCCAGGCCACGTGGGCCCGGGCAGGGCCGTGGCACGACTCGCAGTTGACCTGGAGCGTGGCGTACTCGGTGCGGAAAGCCCGGGCCTCCGGGTCCAGGCGGGTGCGGATCTGGCTCCCGTGGCACTCCTGGCAGTTGGCGAAGCGCCCCACGGTGCCCAGGGGGCGGACGGGGGGCCAGTCGCCGCAGTCGGCCAGGCGCATGTCGGGGGTGATGGGCACCCACCCCCGGTCCAGGCGGCTCCCCGTGTTGCAGAACCACCGGGACCCGGCCCGGGACCAGTCCCACGCCAGGAAGCGCTGCGTGCCGTCGGGGAGCGCCGTGAGGAAGCCCTGCGTGCCGCCCCCGAGCATGTGCCCCTTCCCGATGACGCCCACCACGGCGTACACGGCTTCGGGGAAGTGGTCCTGGCGGACCACGAACTCCCAGGTGCCGCCCCGCACCCGGGGCACCACGATCCCGTCGGCGAAGCGGATGGGGCGGCCGTCGAAGGGGGCGATGACCACGGAGGGCCCAGGGGCGCCGCCCGCCTGTCCGTGGGTGGAGCCGGCCCACGCCCGGTACTGCTCCTCGTGGCACGAGGCGCACGCCTCGGAGCCGGCGAAGTCGTCCAGGCCGATGGTGGCGGGCGCAACGGGCTCGGGGGCGGGGAACGGGAGGAGGCCGCCGGGGCCGGCGCCGCCGTCGCCGTCGCCGCAGGCGGCGACGACCAGCAGGGTGGCGGGGACGAGGAAGGCCGCCCGGGCGGTCCGACGGGGCGCCGTCATCGCCCGCCCCTCCGCGCGGCGTCCCGGGACCACGCAGGCGCCTCGCACCCGCAAAGGGTTCGGATATGCCCGACGAGCGCGCGGATCTGCGAAGGCGTGAGGAGCGCCCCGAAGGCGGGCATGCGCGGGCTCCCGTCCAGAACCCACGCCCCGGCGTGGATCCCGTCGTAGAGCGCGTCGTCGACCCGGCGGGCCATGAGCGCCCCGTCGGCGTGGCGCGTGGGGGGCACCGGGAGGTCGCCGGCGTTCCACCCGTCGCCCTGGCCCGCGCTTCCGTGGCACGCGGCGCAGTGACGCGCGTAGAGCGCGGCGCCTTCGTCGTCGATCTCGGCCAGTGCCGTCCACGCCGGGTTCGACGGGTCGGCCAGCGACGGGCGCGCCGGAGCCGGAGCCGCCGTCCGTCCCACATCCAGCAGGTAACGCGCCAGGCGCTCGGCTTCGCGCCGCGGCATGGGCTGGTGCGGCATGGGGCCCCCCGGCGCGGCCCGGGCGGGGTCGAGGATCATCTCCAGCACGAAGGAAGGCCGGAGCCGGAGCGCCGTGCCCTCCAGCGGGGGACCGATGCGCCCGCCCCGCCCCTGGATGCGGTGGCACCCGAGGCATGAGGTCCGCTCCTCCAGGAAGCGTTCGGCGCGTGTACGCTGCAGGGGGGTGAGGGGCGTATCGGGGAGCGCGGCGAAGGGGGCGCCCCGCGAGGCGAGCCAGGCGGCCAGCGCCGACGCCTCCGCGGGTGTGAGGCGGAAGTCGGGCATGCGGGCACCCGGGGCCGACGGGTGTGCCGAGCCCCGAAGGGGTGCCGGGTCCGATAGGTACTCCGCCAGCCACGCCTCGCCGACCCGGGCGCCCTCCCGGGAGAGGTCGGGGCCGGCGACGGGTCGGGTGCCCTCCACGCCGTCGTGGCACCCGGAGCACCCCAGCGCACCGAAGATGCGCCGGCCCAGGGCGGCGTCGGCGGCGGGGTGGCGGCGGCGGGCCTCGGCCAGGGTCCCGCCTGCGTCGGCGTCGGTGCCCAGGAGGAGCGCCAGCGCCACCCTCTCCCCCTCGTCCAGGCGGAAGTCGGGCATGCGCGTAGCCCCCAGGTCCGGGCGGCGGGGCCGGGGGTCGGCGAGCCACGTGAAGACGAAGTCCGCCGGGAGGGGCGTGCCCGAGGGGCCCAGGACCGGGGCCCGACGTCGTGCGAGGGCCGGGTCGGGCGCCCCGGCGTGGCACGCGCCGCACCCCATGGCCGACGCAAGCTGCAGGCCCCGGGAGCGGCCGGCGTCGGTGTCCTGGGCCCGGATCTCCCCGGCACCGGCCACGGCCGCCAGGGAGGCCGTGAGCAACCAGAGTCGGGCGGCCGGGGTGGGAAGCATGGCGCAACCCTCGGGGTGGGCGTGGGGACTGTCAAGGAGGTGGCGGAGCCCGGCCGGGCGGGCGAGACTCCCGGGTGTACCCGAACCAGGAGCCTTCCGAATGAGCCTGCCCGCCGGCGACGTCGTCCGCCTCTCCGAACTCCTCGCCTACCAGGACGGCTCGGTGGTGAGCCGCCAGCTCGTGAAGAACGCCTCGGGCGGGGTGACCCTGTTCGCCTTCGCCGAGGGGGAGGGGCTGAGCGAGCACACCACCCCCCACGACGCGTTCATCCTGGTCCTGGACGGGCGCGCGGACATCACCCTGCTGGGCCGCACCCAGGCGGTGTCGGCGGGGGAGGGGATCCTGCTCCCCGGCGGCGAGCCCCACGCCGTCCACGCGCCGGAGCGCTTCACCATGGCGCTGGTGATGCTCAGGAACCGGTGACGCGGCTCCAGGCGGCCACCACCGGCCAGTTCACCAGGACGCCCCCGGAGGCCACCACCTCGGCCCGGAGCGCGTCCTCCAGTCCGTCCACGGTGTCCTCGTCGAAGCCCTCCAGCCCCAGCTCCGTGGCCAGGGGGAGCATGCTCCGCACGCTCTCCGCCAGGTACCGGTACAGCGGCGTGTCGGCTCCGCCCGCCACCAGCGCGTCCAGGCGGGTACGGGGCTCGGGGAGCCCGGCCTCCACGAAGACCGTCCGGAGCTTCATCCCCATGGCCACGTCGGCGCCGGCGCCACGCACCGCGTCCGACTTCCACCGCACGACCTTCTCATAGAGGGGCGAGAAGGGGTGGGAGTGGATCCCCTCCTCCAGCAGCGCCATGTGGGACTCCACGAAGATCACCGGGCTCGCCGGCCGGACGTTCCGGAGGGCGGCGGCCAGCGCCGCCGCCGGGTCGGGGAGGTGCATGAGGATGAAGCGGCCCACCAGGGCGTCGAAGGGGGCCCCGGGCACCGGGTCCGTCACCTCGCCGAGGTGGAACGCCACGTTTCCGGCCCCCCGGGCCGCGGCACGGGCGCGGGCCCCCTCCGCGGTGCCCCGGTCGCGCTCCACGCCCACCACGGCGCCGGTCGACCCCACGACCTCCGCCGCCAGGAGCGCCACGTCGCCGGAGCCGCTCCCCAGGTCGAGGACGCGCATGCCCGGCTCCAGGCCAGCGTCGAGGAAGGCTCGGCGGGTGACGTCGCGGTAGAGCACGCCCTGGAGGTCCAGGCGCTCGTGCTCCCGGTGGGTGTGGCCCAGGACGTAGCGCTCCCTCCCCTCGGCGTGGTGGCTCACAGATCCATCTCCCAGCTCTGCCCGACCAGCTCGTGGCCGAAGCTGTGGTGGGGCTCCTCTTCCACCAGGCGGAACCCCTCGGCCTCGTAGATGCGGCGTGCGGCGTGGAGCACGTCGTTGGTCCAGAGCATCATGCTCCGGTACCCCGTGTCCCGGGCGAACCGGATGCACTCCTGCACCAGCCGGCGCCCCATGCCCAGCCCCCGGGCGGCCGGGTCCACCAGGAGGCATCGGAGCTGGGCCACGTCGTCGGACTTCCTCACCAGGAACACACACCCCACGTTGACTCCCTCCCGCTCGGCGATCCAGCACCGCTCTCGGGCGGCGTCGAAGTCCCGGGCGAAGCGGGCCATGATCTCCGCCACCAGGGCCTCGAACGTCCAGTCCCACGCGTATTCCCGCGCGTACAGCGCGCCGTGGGCCTGGACCACCCACCCCAGGTCCCCCGCCCGAGGCGGACGCAGGATGTAGGACGGGGCCGGATCGCGAGAGCCGGCGATGAGGGACCGGGCCGTCTCGAGGGCGCCCACGAGGGCCTGCTGCTGATCCTCGGCGAGGGGCTCCAGGAGAGCCTCGACCTCCCGGCGGGAGGCGTCGTCGATGCCGCGGAACGCCGTCCAGCCCGCCTCGGTAAGGGACAGCAGGGTGCGCCGCCGGTCCGCCTCCGAGCGCTCCTTGCGCAGGATGCCCCGGCGGTGGAGCCCCCGCAGGACCCGGCTCAGGTACCCGGCGTCGAGCCCCAGGTCGCCCGCCAGCTCGGTGGCGGTGGTGGTGCCGCGCTGGGCCACCTCCCACACGACGCGGCCCTCCGTGAGGGTGAAGGGGCTGCGGAGGAGGCTCTCGTGGAGGAGCCCGACGCGCCGCGTGTAGAAGCGCGTGAAGCCCCGGACGGCGTCGGTACGCGCGGCGAGCGTCGATGAACTTGATGTAGCCATGGGATATACTTGCCTGTGGCAATGAATTTCCGCAACCTCCCCGGCGTTCCGCCGAGGGGAACCGGCCGGCCCCTCCCGGGGTTTGCCCACCACCGCCGTCCTTCCACCGGAGCCCCATGCTCAACGCCCTCCTCCAGATCGAGCCTTCCGGCGGCCTCTCCCAGGCCCTCTCGGGGAGCCCGCTGCTGGCGGTCGGCTTCCTCTTCGGTGCCGGGGTCCTCACGAGCCTCACGCCGTGCGTCTACCCCATGATCCCCATCACCGTGTCGGTCATCGCCGGCACGGCCCGGGAGGGGCAGCCCAAGCGCCGCACGGTGGGCCTCACGCTGACGTACGCGGTGGGGATGGCGACGCTCTACGCCTTCCTCGGCGCGCTGGCCGGCGTTACGGGCACGCTCTTCGGGACCGTGAGCGCCAGCCCGTGGGCGCTCCTGGCCATCGGCAACCTGCTCCTCCTCTTCGCGCTGGCCATGCTCGACGTGATCCCGGTGCGGGTGCCGCGCCGGCTCATGGAGTGGGCGGGGAGCCGCGAGGGAGGCTCCTACGGCGCGGTCTTCCTCCTGGGGGCCACCTCGGGTGTGGTGGCCGCGCCGTGCGGCGCCCCCGCCTTCGCGGTGGTCCTCACGTGGGTGGCGGCGACGCAGGCCGGGCTCATGGGCTTCGTCTACCTCTTCGTGTTCTCCCTGGGGATGACGGCGCTCCTCGTGGTGGTGGGGATCTTCTCGGGGACCCTGGCGCTCCTGCCCCGCTCGGGGGCATGGATGGTGTGGGTGAAGCGCGGCGCGGCGGTGCTCATGCTCGCCATGGCCCAGTACTACTTCGTGCAGGCGGGGTACAACCTATGACGACGACGACCCGGCTCCGGCGCACCCTCGCCGCGTCGGCGCTCCTGGCGGCTTGGCTGCTTCCTTCGGGGGCGTCTTCCCAAGGCGTGGGCCCCGCGCTGGGCACGCAGGCGCCCCCGGCGGCCATGGAGGACCTGGACGGCAACGCGGTCCAGCTCCTGGACTACGTGCCCCGGGGCAAGCCGGCCATCATCGAGTTCTGGGCGTCCTGGTGCGAGCAGTGCGAGGCGCTCCAGCCCCAGCTCGACGGGATCCAGGCGCGCCACGGGGGCGAGGTGAGCGTGGTGGCGGTGGCAGTGGCCGTGTCCCAGTCCGTGCGCAGGGTGAAGCGCCACCTGGAGGGCCACGATCCCGGCTATCCGTACCTCTGGGATGCCCGGGGCGAGGCCGTGCGCGCGTACAACGCCCTCACCACCGCGGTGATCGTGATGCTGGACGCGGACGGCAAGGTGGCGTACACGGGGGTCGGCCCGGCGCAGGACCTGGAAGCCCAGGTGGCGAAGCTCCTCGCCGGGTGACCCCCGCGCCCTACGCCCCCTCCGGCTCCGGAGTCACCCGGTCCACGATCTCGGCCAGCTCCTCGTAGGCCGTGGGGTCGGTCTGGCGGAACTGGGGGATGACCCCTGCGATCCTGCCGTCGGGGCCCACCACGATCACCGCGCGGCTGTCCACCATATTGTTGGCCCGGAGGCCGCCGCCGAAGGCGGTGTAGGTGGCGCCGTCGTTGGCGGCGTCGCTGGCGAACACGAAGGGGAAGTCGGCGTCCTTGAGCCACGACCCCAACTCCTCCACCGGGTCGTTGGAGATGCCGACGACGACGACGTTGCGTCCTTCGTTGAAGAGGCTTGCGTACTGGTCACGGTACGCTGTCATCTGGACCGTTCAGCCAGGGGTCCTGACCCTGAAGAAGAAAGCCAGAACGACGGTCTCGCCGCGGTAGTCGCTGAGGCGCACGGGGCTCTGGAGCACCCCGTACCGAGTGGCGCCGGGAAGGGCGAAGTCGGGGGCCATCTCGCCCACGGCGAGGAGCCCCGACCCGGCCTGCTGGGCGGCGCCGTCGGCCGGCGCGCCCAGGGCGAGCGACCCCGCGAGGAGAGCCAGGGCGGCGGTGCGGCGCATGGAGGCTCCTCGGTGCGGGAAGGTCTGCGAACGACTCCGGTACCGTAGACCGTCGCGCCGGTTCCCGCCAGGGCCGGTCACGGGACCTCGGGGGCGTGCGCCTCCCCGTCGAGGGAGACCGCCACCTACCGCCCCCCGCCCCGGGGCGGCGTGATCATGATGTGCGACCCGGGCGTTCCGGAGAACATGAGCCAGGGGCCGGGTCCAGGCTGGTCCGTGATGCCCGTGGTGGCCGGCGTGGCCATGGGGGTGTAGATCGTCCACCGCAGGTAGGCCCCCTCCAGCGCGCCGGTGGCGGCGTCGAAGCCCGTGCCGGTGAGGATGTAGTTCACCGAGCCGTAGGGGATGGGGAGCTTCCCCTCCTCGTACTCCTTCCAGCGGGCCGAGACCCGGTCCTGTCCCGTCACGCCCTGGGCCGACAGCTCGCGGCCGCGGGCGAAGAAGGGCTCGAGGCCGGCGTGGTGGCACGACACCTCGAGCTGCTGGGACGCCGGGTTGGGCGCCATGCAGACGAGGTCGTTGGTGCCCTGGCGGAGCGTGACGAGGGCGCCGGAGGCGTCGTAGCCGTGCACCGTGGCGCCGTCGCGCATCTCGGCGGGCGCGGCCTGGACCGCCAGGCGGATCTGGGCCTCGGCGGCGAGGCCGGACCACGGGTGTTGGGCCGCGGACGACATCGGGGACAGGGACGCGATGGCGCCGGTGATCAGCGCGAAGCGGAGGGTGCTCAAGGGTGGGGTCCTCGCGGGAGGGAGACGTCGGGTCGAGGACCAACCTGTCTCCCTCCCGCCAGGGCGTGTCAAGCGTCGAGCGTCTCGAGGAGCGCCTTCGTCCGCGTCACGAGAGGCGCGGCGCGCACGGCGCCCAGACGCCGGGAGACGGCGTCGGCGGCCATGGAGAGGGCTGCTTTCGCCTCCTCGCGGGCGGCGTCGGTGCCCGGCTCCCACCCCCGCGCAACGCGGGCCTCCAGCACGGCGAGGCCGGTGGCGTACGCCCCGGGCAGCCAGCCGAGGGGGGCCTGGCGGGCCGCGACGTTCAGGTCGGCGAAGGGGAGGTGGGACGCCTCGGGGCGCGACGCCATGCTCCGCAGGGCCACGAAGGTGGCGTGGCGGGGGAGCCCGACGCGGCCGAGCCCCGAGGCGGTGTAGCCGGACGCGTGGTTCCCGGGGGCCAGCACCCACCCCATGTACATCCAGCTCACCCAGTTCTCCTCGGCGTGGTCCACCGGAGCCTTGTTCTTGAGCAGGCCCCGCCGCGCGGCCTGGCCCACGTCCCAGAAGGCGTCGGCGACGGCGGTGGAGCCGGCCACGGGCTCGCTGAGGTCCACGCCGGCGCGCAGCGCGTGCTGGGCTCCCAGGCTCGCCGTCCACCGCGTGGTCTCGAAGCAGACGGACGGGTCGCGGAGCGCGCCGTCGTCGCTCTGGAAGCAGGGGCCGGAGGTGCCGTCATTGGCGGCCCGCCGGAGCGCCTGGACGGCACGTACCAGCGCCGGTGGCGAAGGGCGCGCCCGGTACGCGGCCAGCGTCCGCTGCACGGCGCCGTCGGGGCTTCCCAGGACGGCCGGCGGGAGGGGGGCACCCGGCATCCAGTCCAGGTTGGAGGCCTCGTCGGACCAGAGGGGGAACGCCACCGCAGCCGCCACCCGCGTCGGGTCCATCGCGAGGAGGTCCTCCTCGCCCAGGCCGGCGGGCCAGGCGTCGCGGCCGAAAAGCCGGCGGGCGAAGTCCGCGTCCGACGCGGCTCGGGGCACCTGGAAGGGCCGAGCGTCCCGGCCCATGGGGGCCACGTCCAGCGAGCGGACGTGGGCAACGATGTCCAGCGCGGTGGCCGTGTCCACGTGGAAGACGGCGCGGCGGACGATGGTGCTGTCGGCGAATCCGAAGAGGGCCAGGTCGAAGCCGTCACCGCTGGCGTGGCACGTGGCGCAGGAGGCGGCGAAGGCGGCGCGTCCCGCGACGGTCTCCGCCGAGACGGTGAAACGGGCGGCCTCGGCGTGGCCGGCGGCGTCCAGGGCGGCGGGCGCGTCGCCGCAGGCGGCGGCGAACAGAGGCGTCGCCAGGAGGAGGGGCACGAGGGCGCGAGGGGCGGTTCGGTGGGGTTTCATGGCAGGTTCTCCGTGGAGGGTCCCGAAGATGCGTCCCGGGGGGGCGTTGGAGCTAGAGAGTCGTCGGCGCCTCTCCGCGTTAGGCGCCTCCCTTGTCGCTTCCGGCCCGCCCGCCCCATTCTCACGCCACCACGTCCACCCATCCCTCTGGAGGAGACCGACATGTCCCGGTCTGCGCTCCGTGCCGCCGCGGTCCTCGCCCTGACGGCCGCGCCCCTCTCTGCGCCCCTGGCCGCCCAGGCGCCTTCCCCCGCGTCCCCGGCCGACGCCCTGAAGGCCGTCCCCTTCCGCTCCATCGGCCCGACGAACATGGGCGGGCGGGTGAGCGACGTGGACGGCATCCCCGGCGACCCGAGGATCTTCTACGTCTCCGGCGCCGACGGCGGGATCTTCAAGACGACGAACGGCGGCACGACGTTCTCCGAGATCTTCAACGACCAGACGTCGTACTCCATCGGCGCCCTCACCGTGGCGCCCTCGGACCCCAACGTCCTCTGGGTGGGGACCGGCGAGGGCGACCCGCGCAACTCCACGTCGTACGGCGACGGCGTGTACGTGTCGCGCAACGGCGGCGAGACGTGGACCCACGTGGGCCTCGGCGACAGCGAGCGCATCAAGCGCATCGCCGTGGACCCCCGCGACCCCGACGTGGCGTACGTGTGCGCGCTGGGCCACGCGTGGGGCGCCAACGCCGAGCGGGGCGTCTTCCGCACCCGCGACGGCGGCCGGAGCTGGACCAAGGTCCTCTACGTGGACGAGCAGACCGGGTGCTCGGACCTGGACATGGACCTCTCCAACCCCCGCGTGCTCTTCGCCGGCATGTGGACGCACCGGCGGTGGGCGTGGTTCTTCCGGGACGGGGGTGGCGAGACGGCGGTGTACCGTTCCATGGACGGCGGCGACACCTGGCAGAAGCTGTCCGTCACCGACGCGCCCATGGCGCGCATCGGCGTGGCCATCGCCCAGAGCCGGCCGCAGACGGTGTACGTCATCTCCGAGGTCCCCGACCTGAAGGGCTCGCTGTGGCGCTCCGACGACCGGGGCGAGACGTGGCGGGTGGTGAGCACCGACCCGAACATCAACTTCCGCCCGTTCTACTACGCCGACATGCGGGTGGACCCCAACAACCCGGAGGTCCTCTACACCCTCTCCGGCGGGCTCTCCAAGTCCACCGACGGCGGGCGCACGTTCCAGCGCATCGCCCGGGACGTGCACGGCGACCACCAGTCGTTCTGGATCGATCCCATGGACTCGGACCGCCTCATCAGCGGCTCCGACGGCGGCTACCAGCTCTCGTGGGACGGCGGAGAGAACTTCGACATCATCAACAACGTCACGCTGTCGCAGTACTACCAGATCTTCCCCGACGACCAGGACCCCTACTGGGTGTGCGGCGGCCTGCAGGACAACGGCCACTGGTGCGGCCCGTCCAACTCGCTGAACGGCTCGGGGATCCTCAAGGACGAGTGGTTCACCACCTCCGGCGGCGACGGCTTCTACGCCGTTCCCGTTCCGGGCGCCCCGTGGCTCATCTACTCGGCGAGCCAGGGGGGCAACATCGTCCTCACCGACACGCGCACCGGCGCCCAGCGGCGCATCCACCCCTACCCGAAGATCGTGGGCTCGGCGGGTGACGCGCTGGTGGAGCACCGGTACCGCTTCAACTGGGACTCGCCCATCCACGTCTCCCCCCACGACCCGGCCACGGTCTATTTCGGCGGGAACGTGCTGTTCAAGAGCACCGACTACGGCACGTCGTGGACGGAGATCAGCCCCGACCTCACCACCGACGACCCGGAGAAGCAGCAGTCCTCGGGGGGCGAGATCTACACGGACAACACCGCCGCCGAGTTCCACACCACCATCCTCACCATCGCCGAATCGCCGGTTCAGCCGGGTGTGATCTGGGCGGGCACCGACGACGGCAACGTCCAGGTCACCCGCGACGGCGGCGCCACGTGGACGAACGTGGTGGGCAACATCCGCGGCCTGCGCGCCAACTCGTGGATCGGCAAGATCGACGCGTCGTGGCACGACGCGGGCACGGCGTACGTGGCGGTGGACAACCACCGCTACGACGACTTCACCCCCCACGTGTTCGTCACCCGTGACTACGGGCGTACGTGGACGGACCTGTCCGCCGGGCTCCCGCAGGACGACTACGTCTACGTCGTCCGCGAGGACCCCAAGAACGCCGAGCTCCTCTACGTCGGCATGGAGCGGGGGATGTACGCGTCGTGGGACGCGGGGCGGACCTGGGTGAGCATCCGGGGCAACATCCCGCCCGTCTCGGTGCGCGACATCAAGGTCCAGCAGGAGTACAACGACCTGGTGGTGGGCACCCACGGACGGGGGGCGTACGTCCTCGACGACCTCTCGGCGTTCCAGGAGCTCCCCGACGCCATGGCCGACGCGCAGGGGGCGTACCTGTTCACGGTGCGCACGGCCACGCGCTGGCAGATCGCGAACAAGGACGCCAACCTGGGGCAGCGGGAGTGGGTGGGCGCCAACCCGGAGCAGGGCGCCATCGTGCGCTACTACCTGAAGGAGGCGCCCACGCGCCCCCTCACGCTGGAGATCTCCGACGCCCGGGGAGAGGTGATCTCCACGTCCACGCTCCGGGGCGCGAAGGCCGGCGTGAACGAGACGAGCTGGAACCTGCGCCACGAGGGCGCCGCGCCCATTCCCGGAGAGGGCGGGGGTGGCGGAGGGGGCGGCTTCTTCGGATTCGGCGGCGGCGGGCCCCAGGCGCTGCCGGGGACGTACACCGCCACGCTCAAGGGCGACGGCTGGGAGCGCTCCCGCTCCTTCCAGGTGCGGGGCGACCCCCGCGTGGAGATGACCAACGCCCAGTACCAGGCCCAGTTCGACGCGGTGGTGGCGCTCCGCGACCTCACCTCGCAGGTGAACCAGGCCATCGGCACGGCGGAGAGCGTCATGAAGCAGCTCGACGACCTGGCGGCGACGCTCACCACCCTGGGCGACGACCGCGCCCTCATCCAGGAGGTGCGCGACGCCCGCGCCGCCGTTCAGGAGGTGAGCGACGAGTACCTGCGCCGCCCGCCGCCCCGCATGAACTACAGGCAGCGCCCGCGCGTGAGCGAGGAGCTCCGCTCCATCATGGGGGCCATCGCCAACGTGCAGGCGCCGCCCACCGAGCCCCAGAGGGCCCGCGTGGAGCAGATCCGCGGCGAGGCCCGGGAGGCCGTGGACGCCCTCACCCGGGTGCTGGACACGCGCATCCGGGAGCTCAACGACAAGCTGGGCGACCGGCCCCACGTCATGATCGCCCGGCCCCGGGTCATCTCGTGAGCGTGGGCCTGCGGGGGTGGTGGGGCGCCGCGCTGGCCACCCTCGTGGTGGCGGTCGCCCCCGCGGCGGCCCAGGGGCCGACACCGCCCCGGGTGGCGCTGGTGGCCATGCCCTACTCGGGCGCCCGCAACGTCCCCGAGCTGTCGGGAGGCCCGGCGTACCTGCTGGAGGGCGGGTTGGAGGCCCTCCTCCGCGAGGGGGGCGTGGCCGTGGAGCCCACGGCGACGGTGGCGCTCTCCCCCGCCGACGAGAGGGAGTACGGCGAGTGGCACCGCATGGGGCTGGCCAACGGCCACCTGGCGGAGGAGGTGGCCGCCAACGCCCGTGCGGGCGTGCTCACCGTGGGGCTCCTGGCCAACTGCACGTCGGTGCTGGGGGTGCTGGGCGGGCTCCAGCAGGCCCGGGGGAGGGTGGCGCTGGTCTTCATCGACGCCCACGGCGACTTCAACGTCCCCGAGACCACGCTGAGCGGGATGCTGGGCGGGATGCCCGTGGCGGTGGCCGCGGGTAAGGCGCTGGAGCGCCTCCGCCGGGAGTCGGGCCTCGACCCGCCGGTGCCCACCGCGCGCATCGTCATGGCGGCGGTGCGGGACCTGGACCCCCTGGAGCGGGAGCTGGTGGAGGCGTCGGACATCCAGCACCTCTCCACCGGCGACCTGAGGCACCGGCCCGAGGCCGTCCGCGCCCAGATGGAGCGCCTCTCCCGGGAGGCGGACGTGATCTACGTCCACGTGGACATGGACGTCCTCGACCCCGCCGAGGTCGAAGGCCATCCCCTCACGGTGCCCGACGGCCCCACCAGCGGGGAGCTGGCCTCCGCGCTGGCGGAGATGTTCCGCTTCGAGAAGGTGGCGGCGCTGGGCATCGCCTCCACTCCCTACGGGGAGCGTGACCCCACCGGGGCCTCGCGGCGGGCGGCGTACAACCTCGTCTTCGGCGCCCTGGAGGGCGTCCGGGCCCGGGCCCGCCGTTGAGCCGCCCTCCCGGCCGTCCGGCGGCCCTGGGCCTCTGGACCGCCACGGCGCTGGTGGTGGGGAACATGGTCGGGGCCGGCGCCTACCTGCTCCCCGCCGAGCTGGGGCGCTATGGCCCCATCTCCCTGGTAGGGTGGGCCCTCACCTCCGCCGGCGCCGTGTGCCTCGCGCTGGTCTTCGGCCGGCTGGGGCGCCTCATGCCCGCCGAGGGCGGTCCCTACGCGTACACCCGGGCGGCGTTCGGCGACCTGCCCGCGTTCCTGGTGGCGTGGGGGTACTGGGTCTCGGTGTGGGTGGGGAACGCCGCCCTGGCCACCGCCGGGGTGGCGTACCTGACGCCCTTCTTCCCCGCCCTGGACACGGCCCCGGTCCTCCAGGCCGCCACCGCCCTCGCGGCCATCTGGATCCTCACCGCGGTGAACGTGCGGGGCGTGCGGGAGGCGGGGCTCCTCCAGCTCGTCACCACGGTGCTCAAGGTCATCCCCCTGGTGGCCTTCGCCACGCTGGGGCTGCTGGCGGTGGACGCGTCCAACTTCCGGCCCTTCAACGCCAGCGGCGGGCCGGCGATCCCGGCGGTGACGGCCACGGCGGCGCTGACGCTATGGGGCTTCATGGGGCTGGAATCGGCCACCATTCCCGCCGACGAGGTGCGGGATCCGGCGCGCACCATCCCGCTGGCCACGGTGCTGGGCACGCTGGCGACGACGGCGGTCTACCTCCTGGGCGCCGTGGCCCTCTTCGGCGCCCTGCCCTCCGCCGACCTGGCCGCCACGTCGGCGCCCTTCGCCACCGCGGCCACGCGCATCTGGGGGAGCTGGGCGGGGGGCGCCGTGGCGGCGGGGGCGGCGCTGGCGGGCTTCGGGATCCTGAACGGGTGGGTGCTCATGCAGGGGCAGATGCCCCTGGCGCCCGCCCGCGATGGTCTCTTCCCGGCGGCCTTCGGCCGTCTCAACCGGCGGGGGAGCCCCGCCTTCGGCCTGGTCCTCTCCAGCGCACTCACCACGGTCCTGGTCCTGGCCAACTACACCCGCGGCCTCGTGGGGCTCTTCGTCTTCGCCACGCTCCTGGCCACCGTCACCGTGCTGCTGTCGTACCTGGGCGCGGCGGCGGCGCAGATCCGGTTCATCGTCCGCGAGCCCGCCCGTTTCGGCGGCAGGGGCGCCCGGGCGGCCCTGGTGGTGTCCGCGCTGGGCTTCCTGTACTCGGCGTGGGCGGTGGTGGGGGCGGGGCGGGACGCCGTCCTCTGGGGCGGGATGCTCCTGGCGCTGGGCGTGCCGGTCTATCTCCAGGGGGTTCGGGGCCGAGCCGCCGCCTTGGCGGCGGATCCCGACCACGCCGACGCGTGAGGAGCCCGTGAGCGCCCCGGACCACACGCTCCAGTCCGACTCGGGCACGCTCCGGCGGGTGCTCCTGAAGCACGCCCGCCACGCCTTTGTGTCCCAGGCCCGGGCGTCGGCGCAGTGGAGGGAGCTGAACTACCTGGGAGAGCCCGACCACCGCGAGGCGTGCCGCGAGGCGGACGCCTTCGCGGCCCTCCTGGAGGGGCTGGGCGTGGAGGTCGCGTGGATGCCCCAGGCCGACGCGGGCCTCGACTCCCTTTACGTCCGCGACGCGTCGGTGGTGTGCGACCGGGGCGCCATCCTGTGCTCCATGGGCAAGGAGGCGAGGCGCGGCGAGCCGGCACTCATGGAGCCGGTGTACGAGACGCTGGGGATCCCGGTGCTGGGGCGCATCGGGGGGAGCGGTCGCCTGGAGGGGGGCGACGTGGCGTGGCTGGGCCCTCGCACCGTGGCCGTGGGCCGGGGCTACCGCACCAACGACGAGGGGATCCGCCAGCTCACCACCCTCCTCGGCGACGCCGTGGACGAGGTGGTGGTGGTCCCGCTCCCCCACTGGAACGGCCCCTCCGACGTCTTCCACCTCATGTCGGTGCTCAGCCCCCTGGCCGACGACCTGGCGTTGGTCTACTCGCCCCTTCTCCCCGTCCCCTTCCGGGAGGCGCTCCTGGCCCGGGGGATGGAGCTGGTGGAGGTCCCCGACGAGGAGTTCGACTCCATGGGGTGCAACGTGCTGGCGGTGGCGCCCCGGGTGGCCGTGGCGGTGGAGGGGAACCCGGGCACCCGGAAGCGGCTGGAGGCCGCCGGCGTCGCCGTGCACGCGTACCGGGGCGAGGAGATCAGCGCCAAGGGGTGCGGCGGGCCCACGTGCCTCACGCGGCCGCTGGAGCGCAGTCGCGGATAGGACGCGCGTCGGCGTCGCCGAACGGCCACGCCGGCACGGGGCACCTCAGCGCACCCGGCCCACCACCGTCGCGTCCACGGGCCGGAAGACGCCGTCGGGCCCCGCCCACTCCAGCGAGAGGGACTTGCCCCCGCCCGCCTGGAAGTAGAGCAACTCCAGGGGATGGAGGCCCCGGGCCAGCGCCACCTGTCCCTCCCGGCTCGTGGCCGTGTGGGGGCCGTCGTGGTCGAGGACGACGGCCCCGCCGAGGCGCAGCACCGAGCCGTCGTCGGAGGTGAGGCGGAACGTGTACACCCCCGTCCCGGGGACCTCCAGGTACCCGCGGAACCGGAGGCCGAACCCCTCCTCCGGGACGGAGTCGGGGATGCCCAGGGTCTCCACCCGCTCCCGGCGAGCCACCTCCTGGCCCCGGCGCTCCAGGTCGGCGACGCGGCGGAACCCACCCTCGAAGTGGTCCACGGTGAAGCCCGGCTCCAGGGGCGCGTCCACCAGGGACGCCGGCCGGGGGGTGGCCCGGGTGAAGGTGGCGCGGCGCACCGGCCCCGGCGTGCCGTCGGACGCGTACAGCCGCGCGGCCACCGTCGCCGGCCCGTCCTCCACGTCCAGCTCCAGGGGGCGGACGTACGGCGGCGAGGCGGGAGTGGGCTCGCTCCCATCGAGGGTATACCGGATGGTGCCGGCGGCGGCCGCCGCCAGCTCCACGCGGGCCTTCTTCTCCAGCGTGAGGCGGTCCCCCTCCAGGCCCAGGACGTCGGGGATGCGGTAGCGCACCCCCAGCGCGTCCAGGCGCTCCAGGTGCCAGGGGAGGCGGCGGGCGAAGTCCCGGAAGTCCCGCGCCTCCGGCTGCGACCACGCCACCTCCGCCAGCGCCATGAGGCGGGGGAAGACCATGTACTCGGCGTGGTCCTCCGTGGGGATGTACTCCGTCCAGACGTTGCCCTGCGTCCCCAGCACGCGCCGCGCCTCCTCTTCGGTGAGGCGGGGGGGCACGGGCTCGAAGGCGTAGACCCGCTCCAGGGGGACGTGGCCGCCGATGGCCAGCGGCTCCTGCGCCGGGTCGCCCTGGTAGTAGTCGAAGTACACGTGGCTCGTGGGGGTCATGACCACGTCGTGCCCCTTGCGCGCCGCCTCCACGCCGCCGTCCACGCCACGCCACGACATGACCGTGGCGTTCGGCGCCAGGCCGCCTTCCAGGATCTCGTCCCACCCCATGAGCCGACGGCCACGACCGTTGAGGAAGCCCTCGATGCGCCGGATGAACCAGCTCTGGAGCTCCATCTCGTCGGCCAGCCCCTCCCGGCGCATGACGTCCTGGGCCACCGGGCTCGCTTCCCAGCGGGCCTTGGGCGCCTCGTCTCCGCCGATGTGGATGACCTCGCCGGGGAAGAGCTCCATGACCTCGGTGAGGACCCCTTCCAGGAAGGTGAAGGTCTCCTCCCGGGGGCAGTAGATGTCCTCGAAGACGCCCCATGTGGTCGCTACCTGGAAGGGCCCCTCCGTGCACGCCAGCTCGGGGTACGCCGCCAGGGCCGCGGTGGAGTGGCCGGGCATCTCGATCTCCGGGACGATGGTCACGTACCGCTCGGCGGCGTACGCCACGATGTCGCGGACCTCGTCCTTCGTGTAGAAGCCGCCGTACCGCCGGCCGTCGCCCACGTACGGGTCGAAGTTCTTCTCCACCATGGTCTCGGCGCGCCACGCACCGACCTCGGTGAGGCGGGGGTAACGGTCGATCTCGATGCGCCACCCCTGGTCCTCCGTGAGGTGCCAGTGGAAGCGGTTGAGCTTGTACCTGGCGAGCTGGTCGATGTAGCGCTTGACGAAGCCGGGGCCGAAGAAGTGGCGGCCCACGTCCAGGTGCATGCCCCGGTACGGGAAGCGCGGGGCGTCGGTGACGAGGGTGGCGGCGATGCGCACGGGCGCCGCCGTCCCGCCGGGTGGGAGCATCTGGGCCAGGGTCTGGAGCCCGTAGAACGCCCCGGCGTGGTCGTTGCCCGCCACCACCACCGAGTCCTTCGTCACCCGCAGCTCGTACCCTTCGGCCGGTCCGCTCCCCGTCACCCGCACGCACAGCGCGCCCTTCTCGCAGGGTCCCGAGGCCACCTCCACGCCGCCGGACACGTCGGCCACGGAGCCGGCCCAGACGTCCGCCGCCCGGCGCAGCTCGCCGTCGGAGGCGTCGGGCACGAGGAGGCGCGTCCCCGGGGCCAGCGTGAAGGCCCCACCCGCCGGGACCACCGTCCCGGGGAGGGGGATGAGCGTGGACGGCCCCGGCGCGGCGGCGGTGGCGCACGCCGTGGCGGACGCGGCCAGCAGGACGAGGGTGCTGTGGCGGACGCGGAGCATGGGAGTCCGGGGGAAGGTGGGGTTGGCATGGGAAGTTGGACCGTGGAGTCGCCCGGGGACAAGGGAACCGCCTGGGGGGGGCCCGGAGTCGCCCTGTCGCCCCACCCGCCTGGAGGCCGCGGAAATCCCCGGCGTTTTCGGACGTACGAAAAAAAGCTGTCGGTACAATACTGAAAGCTTTATTGGTTAAGTATCCCTTACCGACCTACCCCCGAGGAGAGCTGCCCATGCACCGTCCCTCGTCCGTCCCGCTGACGCTCCTGCTGGCCCTGGCCCTGGCTGCGTGCGGGGGAGGGGACTCCCCCGTCGCCCCTGGCGGGGACGGTGGCGGCCCTGGCGGTAGCGGCAGCCCGGGCGGCGACTCACCCAAGGCCGACCCGTCCTTCGCGTCGGACATCGTCCCCATCTTCACGCGCCTGGGGTGCACCGCCGGCGGGTGCCACGGCGCCCCCGTCCAGGCCGGGCTGAACCTCGCCTCCTCCCCGTACACGAACCTGGTGAGCGTGGCCTCCACACAGACGGGGGAGTTGCGCGTCATCCCGGGGAACGCCAACGACAGCTACCTGGTCAAGAAGCTGGAGGGGCGGGCCTCCCAGGGTGAGCGCATGCCCGTGGGCGGGCAGATCGGTGCCACCGACCTGGCCAACATCAAGAACTGGATCAACCAGGGCGCCAAGAACAACTGAGGAGACGCCCATGGGCATCCACCCTGCGACTGCGACCGCGCTCTTCCTGGTGGCGGTGGCCGCGGCTCCCGCCGCGACCGCCGCGCAGGAGTACCAGGTCGACCGAGGCGCTCCCAACGTCGTGCGCTTCCTCTCCCGAGCCTCCATCGAGGAGTTCGAGGGGGTCACGGACCGCATCGACGGCTACGTCCTCCTCGACGCGCCCTCCCTGGCCGAGGCTCGGGGCGGGGAGGGGACCGCCGTGTACCTCGAGGTGGACCTGGCGAGCCTGGACACCGGGATCGGGCTCCGGAACCGGCACATGCGGGACAACTACCTGCACGTCGCCCGGTTCCCCTTCGCCGTCTTCGAGGGACGGGTGGAGGGGCTCCGGGAGGTGGGCGGTGGGGGATACCGGGTGTCGGCGCAGGGGATGCTCACCATCCACGGCGTCGCCCGGGAGCGGCAGCTCACGTGCCGGGTGGACGCGGAGGGGAGGGGGTACCGGGCCCAGTGCGGCTTCGAGGTGCTCCTCTCCGACCACGACATCGAGATCCCCAAGGTCATGTTCCTGAAGCTCGCCAACGAGATCCGGCTGGAGCTGGACTTCCACGTCCGCCTGGCCACAGCGCCCAACGGAGACGCTCCATGAAGCACGTCGTCCGCGCCCTTCCCGTGGTGCTCCTCCTCCTCTCCACCGCCGCCCGGGCCCAGGAGCCGCCGGTGCGCTGGCAGCGCGGCGAGGCGCCCACGGTACCTCCCGTGGCCGTCTTCCACGCCACCCAGTCGGCGAACCTGGCCACCGCCGAGACGCTGCGCCGGGGAGAGTGGCTCTTCGAGATCTCCCACCGGTTCCTGCCCCGGGTGTCCGACGGGAGCGCCGCCCTCTGGGGGCTCGACGGCCCGGTGTTCAACCGGCTGGGGCTGGCCTACGCCGCCACCGACCGCCTCATGGTCGGCGTGCTCCGCACCAACCTGGCGGACAACCTGGAGCTCAACGCCAAGCTCCGCTTCGCCGAGGGAGGCCGGGAGTCGGTGCCCTTCATGCTGGCGCTGAACGGGGGCGTGGCGTGGAACACGGGCCTCCCCGACGACGGCGGGCTGGAGGACAACGAGAGGCAGGCGTATGTGCAGCTCGTGGCCAACGCCCTGCTGGCGGATCGCTTCGCCGTGGGCGTGGTGCCCACGCTCCTCGCCAACCCCCGGGTGGAGGACGCCGACGCGGGGAGCGCCTTCTCCCTGGGCCTCCACGGACAGCTCTATGTGTCCGAGCAGGTCAGCCTGCTGGGGGAGTGGCTCGTCGCCGAGGAGCGGGAAGGCCTGGAGCACGACGCCGGGACCTTCGGCGTGGAGCTGGAGACCGGGGGGCACTTCTTCAAGCTCATCCTCACCAACTCGGCGCGCATGAACCCCACCCAGTTCCTGGGAGGGACCCCTTTCGCCTTCGAGGCCGACGAGTGGCGCCTGGGCTTCAACGTCACCCGCCTGCTCCACTTCTGAGCGGGCCGTCGGCCTGGGAAGGTGGGGCGGCCGGCTACGGCCCGCCCGCGTACTGGACCAGCGCCACGTAGAGCGCCACGGCGATGGCCAGGATGGCGGCGATCTTGAGGAGCTTCTTCAGCACCGCGAGCACCATGGCCGCCACGACGAGGAGCAGGGGCGCCAGGAGGATGGGGTTGGCCAGCAGGTACTCCAGGATTCCCGTCACGTCGCCCCGGCCGGTGAGAGGGAGGCGCCCCCGGGGGATGGTCGGCGGCGCGCTCCCAGGAAGAAAGCGAACGGCGCCCGAAAGTCCAGAATCGGCGCCCGGGCACACCCCTTGCGCCGGGGGGCGGGATGCCCGAAATCCCATGGACTCCTTCGACTGATCCCCTCAGTCCGGCCGCCCCTCCCCCAGGCCGGCGACCCTAGACGGGAGCGAGTGTCTTGAGCACTTCCACGGCCGGCCAGGCGAACAACCACACCTTCTTCGGGCATCCCCGAGGGCTCGCCACCCTCTTCTTCACCGAGATGTGGGAGCGCTTCGCCTACTACGGCATGCGCGCGCTCCTCATCCTCTTCATGACCACCGCGACCGACGTGGCGAACCCCGGCCTGGGGCTGGACGTGGGGACGGCGGCGGCCATCTACGGTCTGTACACCAGCCTGGTGTACATCCTGGCGCTCCCCGGCGGGTGGGTCGCCGACAACCTCTGGGGACAGCGGAAGGCGGTCTTTGTGGGCGGCTGCTTCATCGCCGCCGGCCAGCTCAGCATGGCGCTGGGCTTCACGCCCACGTTCTTCCTGGGCCTGGTCCTCATCATCTTCGGCACCGGCCTGCTGAAGCCCAACGTCTCCACCGTGGTGGGCGAGCTCTATCCCGAGGGTGGTGCCCGCCGTGACGCCGGCTTCTCCATCTTCTACATGGGGATCAACCTGGGCGCGTTCATCGGCCCGCTCCTCACCGGCTACTTCGGCGAGGGGATCCGCTGGCAGTACGGCTTCGGCATCGGCGCCATCGGCATGATCGCCGGCCTCATCCAGTACAAGGCGGGGGAGAAGTACCTGGGCGACGCCGGGCTTCTCAAGGGCGACGCCACCGCCGACGAGATCGCCTCCCGCTCCCGGAAGTTCTTCGGCATCTTCGGCGCCGTCCTGGCGGCCGTGGTGGCCTTCGCGTACGCCGTGCGCCAGGGGATGATCCCCCTCAGCCTCACCCAGATCGCCACCGGGCTGGGTTACGGCGTGCTCGTCCTGGTGGGGCTGTATTTCGTGTACCTGTGGACGGCAGGCGGGCACACCGCCGAGGAGAACAAGCGGCTGGGCGTGATCTTCTGGCTCTTCCTCCTCATCGCCGTGTTCTGGTCGGGCTTCGAGCAGGCCGGCTCGTCGCTCAACGTGTTCGCTCGCGACCTCACCGACCGGACCTTCTTCGGCTGGCTCATGCCGGCGTCGTTCCTCCAGTCGGTGAACGCGCTCCTCATCATCCTCATGGCTCCCCTCTTCGGCGCCCTCTGGGTGTGGCTGGACAAGCGCCACGTGAACCCGCCGCTTCCCCTGAAGGCGGGCATGGGCCTGTTGGGGCTCTCCATGGGCTTCTTCGTCATCGCGTGGGGAGCGGCCAACGCCTCGGCCGACAACCTGGTGACGCCGGCGTGGCTGGTGGTCACCTATTTCCTCCACACGGTGGGCGAGCTGTGCATCTCCCCCATCGGCCTGTCCGCCATCACCAAGCTCTCGCCGGCCAAGCGGGTGGGGCAGATGATGGGCATCTGGTTCGTGGGCGCGGCGCTGGGCAACCTCTTCGCCGGGCTGGTGGCCGGGCGGCTGGCCAACCTGCCGCCGGCGCCGCTCTTCCAGACGGTGGCCCTCACCATCGGCGCGGTGGGCATCTTCGCGTCGCTGGCGAGCCCGTTGGTCAAGAAGCTCATGGGCGGCGTGAAGTAGCGACTTCCGCCGTTGAAGGGCACGAGGGCCCGGGGGCGGACGCCCCCGGGCCCTCGTTCACGAAGGAACCATGTCGCCCGCGCCGGGCAGAGCGCTAATCCCCCGGCGCGGGTTCGGGCTTCAGACCCTCGAAGGCGCTCCCGTGCCCTTCGTCGTGGTCCGACGCCGGACGGTCCGGGAAGAGCCGGTCGTACTCCTCCGGGTGCTCGTGCTTCAGGCGGCTCACGGACATCTTGCCGGTGAAGATGGAGGTGTCGAGGGGGAACACCTCCGGGCGGAGCATGACGCCGTAGCTGTGCCAGAGGATCACCACCATCACGGCGAAGGTGGCCTCCAGGCCGTGCATGACCCGGGTGGCCGCCACCACGATCCCCGGGAGCACCTGTGAGACCAGCTCGGGGAAGAGGAGGATGAGGCCCGTGGAGCTCATCACGATCCCGCCGAGGAAGAGCCCCCAGTACTCGAACTTCTCCGAGAAGTCGAACTTGCCCACCCGCGGCATGCGCTCGCGGAACAGGTAGTGGCGGAACGTCTGGATGACGTCCTCGAAGTCCTTGCGGACGGGCACCATCACGGGGAGCTGGTGCTTCTTGAGCGACGTCACCACCGCCCGCGTCACGTGCGTCACCATGAGGACGACGAACGCGACGCCGATGATCCGGTGGATCCACCGGGTGGTCCAGATGCCTCCCAGCCCGCCGATGATGGCCTGGGCGATGGGGAGGTCCGGGCGGGTCTGGGGAAGCCCCGTCACCACCAGGGCGATGAACGTGAAGCCCGACGCCAGGTGCTCGAAGCGCTCGGTGCGGGTGAAGCGCACCACCGTCTCCTCGGGCTCGCGCTTCCTCCCCTTGAAGAACCCGACGAGGCGCTGCACTCCCTCCGTCTGCATGACCCGGGCCCCCTTGCGCCGCTGGTCGATGAGGTGGAAGAGGATGTTCAGCGTCAACCCGGTGAGCATGAAGGGGATGAGGAAGTAGTAGAAGAGGCGCACCAGCCAGATGACGGGCTGGGTGCGCGGGCCGATGGGGTCGTGCCCCAGCCACGCCCCGGCGATGCGGGCCTCACCCTGGTCGTGGCACTGCAGGCACACCTCGGCCACGGCTTCCTCGTCCAACGTGGCCACGTCGTGGGCGCCGTGGCAGTCGGAGCAGATCATCACGTCCTTGTCCCCCATGATGCCGCCTTCGGCCATGAGGAACTGGATGGTCGCCCCGTGGAAGTCGTCGGCGTAGGAGCGCTTCACGAGGGAGGGCAGGCCGTACCGGACGACCAGCGACGACTCCCCGTGGCACTCCATGCAAGCGACGGCGGACGTCACCTCGAGCCGGCTCTCCGTCTCCGCCATGTCCGCGTGGGCCGTGTGGCACGTGAGGCAGGTCGGCAGGTCGCCGGCCCCCTCCTCGCCCATGAAGCCACCGTGCCCACCGGACACCATGCGGTCGAACGGCTCCTCGTGGCACGTGCCGCAGCGGGCCGCCATGAGGGGCCCGGCCTCCGGCAGCGGCGGATCCGAGACGAAGTCGTGGCACTCGGAGCACTGGGGGCGCTCCTCCACCGCGTCGTGGGCGGCGTGGAGCGTTCCGTGGCACGTGGCGCAGAGCTTCGGGTCGGCGGCCAGCTCCCGGGAAGGCTCCACCACCGAATGGCACTCGGTGCACTCCTGCACCCCTGCCACGTCGGCGTGGCTGGGGTGCGCCGTCTCGTGGCAGCTCGCGCACGAGGCCATGAGCCCCGGGTCGTTGGGCCGGAACGGCGTGGGGGTGTGCATCGTGTGGCAGTCCGCGCACCCCGGGCTCCCCTCGGCTCCCACGGCGTGCCCCGGGTGGGGCGCCGCGTGGCAGTCGGCGCACTTCGCCGACATGGCCGTCCGGGAGACCTCGGCGCCGCGCTCACCGTGGATGCTGTGGCAGGTGGTGCACTCGGGGGTGACCTCCTCCACGCCCGCGTGGGGCCGGGCGACGTCCTCGTGACACCCCATGCAGGCCTCGATCCGCCGACTCTCCGCCAGGAGAGGATCGTTGGTGAAGCCGATGTGGTGGCACGTCAGGCACGACACCGAGTCCGCGTGGGTGAGCGCGCCCAGCTTCCCCGTGGTGGCGACGCCATGGCAGTCCGTGCACATGGCGGCGTCCCGCGGGACGGTCTGGGCGCCTCCGTCCCGGGCCCCGGCGAAGAGGCCCAGGAGGACGAGGGCGGCTCTGCATGCGTTCCGCATGGTGCAATCCGTTCCCGGTCGGGTCAGACCTCGGCCGGCTTGAAGACGTCCATCAGGATCTCACCCAGCCTCCAGAAGAGGGCGCCGAACCCGATGATGGGGAGGAAGACCACGAAGGCAAGCCCGAGGATCGGCGCGGCCACCAGGCCGACCGCGATCTCGGCCGTCCGGCGCAGCCCGCTCTTGGGCTCCACCATCTCCTCCACCGCCACCCGGGGGGCCTCCGTCAGCTCGGGCTGGGCCTCGGCCTCGAGCACCCTGGGCTCTTCCTTGGGAATGAGCCTCAGGTGCGTCGCCGCCGTCACCACCGCCGCCAGCGTGTCGGGGCTGATGGGCTTGTTCAGGTAATCGAAGGCCCCCAGCTCGCGGACCGTCCGCTCCACGTCCTCGTTCCCGTAGCCGGTGAGGAGGATGAACTGGGTCTGGGGACGCTTCTCGTGGATCCACTGCAGGAGCTGGATCCCGTCCACGCCGGGCATCTTGAGGTCGGACACCACCACGTCCACCGGCTCCTCGCGGAGCTTGTTGATGGCCCGTGCCCCGTCCTCCGCCGTGGTCACGTCGAAACCGTGCTGCGACAGGAAGCGATTCCAGCTCACGCGAACCCCTTCCTCGTCGTCGACGAACATCACTCTCTTCTGCGCGCTCATGGTTCCTTCTCCTTGCACCGGGGCCCTGGGGCCGCCTACGAGGCGATCCATCGGGTCCTCTCGTGCAACTGGTTGACGACCGAGGCCAGCCGTTCGGCTCCGTCCTCGGCACCGCCGGTCCACAACAGGGAAACGCCGCAAGCGGTGAGATACTCCGCGATGAGGAGGGGAGGAGGCTCGTCCAGCACCGCCACCTTCTGCATCCCGGGGTACTCCACGCTCATCCGCCCCAGGGTCGCCAGGAGGGCGCCCTTGGGAAGCGGGTGGAAGTGGAGCACCAGGACCGAGATCGAAGAGAGAGGCTGGGTGTTCACCATCTCCCCCACGCTGGAATACCACCTCGCGGGCCCGGTCCGGGCCGCGAGCATGGCTGCCAGCGTCGGCGCTTCCTGCGCGTCGGACAGCAGTACCGTGGATCCGTCGCCCTGAAGCTGCACCGTTCCTCCTTCGTTCAGGCACCGGCACCGCGCCGGCGCCCGACTTCAAGGAGAGGCAAGGGGTGTGCCATGTTTGTGCAGAATTGGTGCAAGCGTGTAAATCCTGTTAATACAACGAGTTATGGGTCCGTCGGTCTTTCGGATCGGGGGCCGGGAGGGGCTCGACTGTATGGATCCCATATACAGGTTCGGGGCGCCGAGGGAGGGTCCGGACCCCCCTGTATATGCTTAATTCGTTGCCATCAAACGATTTAGCCAACTTTCAGACCTCCTGGGAGCTCCCTGTATGTGACGAGCATACACCCGGGAACTTGGCTCAACGGAGCCGTTTTCAGCCGCCTTCGCCCTCTCCGCCGTCCCCTCCGTCGGGGGTGGTGATGCCGTGCTTGCGCATGAGGGCGTGGAGGTTGGGACGGGCCATGCCCACGTCCCGGGCGGCCTGGGAGACGTTCCAACCCGCCCGCCGCAGCGCCTTGAGCACGAAGAGCCGCTCCACGCGCTCCACGGCCGTGGCCCGCAGCTCCTGCTTCCGCTCCGCCAGCGTCGCGGCGTCGTCGGGCACGTCTCCCCAGATGGTCCCCGAGTGCTCCCCCCCGGTGGGAATGGCCTCCACGTCGATGGTGCGCCCGTCGGCCAGGAGGACGGCACGCTCGATGGCGTGCTCCAGCTCCCGGACGTTCCCCGGCCACTCGTGGGCCTCGAGGACCGCCATGGCCCTGGGGGTGATGGAGTCGATGGGCTTGGAGAACTCCCGGGCGAAGTTCTGGATGAAGTGGTGGGCCAGGAGGGGGATCTCCTCGGGGCGCTCCCGGAGGGCCGGGAGGCGGATGGTGAAGACGCTCATGCGGTAGAAGAGGTCCTCGCGGAACGTCCCCTCGTCCACCAGCTCCTGGAGATCCCGGTTCGTGGCGGCGATGAGGCGCACGTCCACGGTGACGGGCTTGTCCGAGCCCACGGGGCGGATCTCGCGCTCCTGGAGGAGGCGCAGCAGGCTCCCCTGGATCTGCGGGGAGATGGTGCTGATCTCGTCGAGGAAGAGCGTGCCCCCCCGGGCCGATTCGGCCAGCCCCTTCCGGTCCTTCACCGCGCCCGTGAACGCGCCCCGCACGTGCCCGAAGAGCTCCGACTCCAGGAGCGACTCGGAGAGGGAGGCGCAGTCGGCCACCACGAAGGGCCCGTCCTTGCGTGCACTGTTGTAGTGAATGGCCCGGGCGATGACGTCCTTGCCGGTGCCGGTCTCGCCGGTGATGAGGACGGTGCTGTTGGTGGGGGCCACCCGGGACACGAGCTGCATGACCTTCCGCATGGGGGGCGACGAGCAGATGACGTTCCCGATGCGGTGCCGGCTCTCGAGCTCGGAGCGCAGCCTGCGGGTGAGGTCCACGAGCTGCTTCCGCTCCAGGGCCCGGGCCGCGGCCACCAGGAGCTGGGGCGGGCTCACCGGCTTCTCCAGGTAGTCGAAGGCGCCCAGCTTGATGGCCTCCACCGCCGTCTCGATGGTGGCGTACCCGGTGATGATGACCACCTCGGTCTCCGGGGAGATGTCCCGGGCGGCCTTGAGGAGCTCGATGCCGTCCATCTCGGGCATCTTGATGTCCACGAGGAGGAGGTCGTAGTGCTCCTTGCGGAGCAGCTCCAGGCCGCCCTTCGACGACGTGGACGTGGAGACGTCGTACCCCTCCGCCGACAGGACGCGGCGGATGCTCTCGCAGACGACCTGTTCGTCGTCCACGGTGAGGATCTTCGGGGGAGTGGTCCAGCTCTTCGCGTCTTCCAGGTTGGACATCTAGACCTCTGCGGAGCTCATGGGCACGGGAAGCAGCACCGTGAACGTGGTGCCGTTCGTCCCGTCGCTCGCTACGGTGATGGTGCCGCGGTAGCTCTGGATGATCCCAAGCGACACCGAAAGCCCCAGGCCCGACCCCTTGCCCACGGGCTTGGTGGTGAAGAACGGGTCGAAGACCTTGGCCAGCGCCTCCGTGGGGATGCCGGTGCCCGAGTCCCGGACGGCGGTGCGCACCAGGTGCGTCCCCAGGTGGGGCGGCAGGTTGACGTGCTCGTACTCCTGCCGCGGGACCACGTCGGCCTCGACGGTGAGCTCGCCTCCCTCGGGCATGGCCTGGACGGCGTTCAGCACGAGATTCACGAAGACCTGCAGGAGCTGCACCGGGTTGGCGTGCACCAGCGGCAGGTCGTCGGGGATGTCGGTGTGCACGCGCACCTTGCCGTTCTGGATCTCCACCTTGATGAGGTCCAGGGCGCCCGCCACGGCCTTCTCGATGCGGCACGGCTCGGCGGTGGGGTCCTGGGACTGCTTCCGGGCGTAGTCGAGGAGCTGACGGATGATGCCGGCGCAGCGGTTGGCCTCCCGCTCGATCATCTTGAGGTCTTCCTGGGCCGGGTCGCCCTCGGGTACCGCCTTCTTCACCAGGTGGGTGAAGGTGATGATGGCCATGAGCGGGCTGTTGAGCTCGTGGGCGATGCCCGCGGCCACCAGCCCCACCGAGGAGAGCTTCTCGGCCTGCACCACCTGGAACCGGGCCTCCTGGAGCTCCCGGGCCTTTTCGGCCACCGTGTCCTCCAGGGTGGCCGCCCACCCCTCCAGCTCCGTCCTGGAGCTGTTGAGGCGCTCCACCGCCTCGCTGAACGACGAAGCCAGGATGCCGATCTCCCGGGCCGCGCCCCGGGGGAGCTCCACCTGGGGGTTGCCTTGGGCCACGCGGCGGGTGGCGGCGATGACCGTGTCCAGGGGGCGGCGCACCGCCCGGGTGATGATGAGCCAGAGCCCCCCGGTGATGAACGACACCGCCAGCAGCGAGAAGAGGAGGGCGTTCCAGGTGGCCTGGGCCAGGCGCTGCTCCGCGGGCTCCAGGGAGAGCGCCACGTCCAGGACGCCCAGCACGCTCTGGAAGCGGGGGGAGGCGTGGCAGCCCGCGCCCTGGCACCCCTCCTCGTTGGGGATGACGCGCATGGTGGCCAGCACGCGGTGGCCCTCGATGTCCTCGTAGATGCGGGACCGGTTGTCGGGATCCAGCTCCCTGGCCGGGGTGGGGCCCGAGTGGCACTGGACGCAGGCCTCCGCCTGCACGTCCACCACCCGCCCCTCCTCCCCCTCGCGGGAGGAGAAGGAGATCTTCCCCTCCTTGTTGAAGATCCGCACGCTCTCCACTCCCTCCTGGCCCCCCACCGACCGCACCATCTCACGGAGCGCGTCACGCTCGTTGACGCTCATCTCGTGGCGGATGGTGAGGAGGATGGTCTCGGCGATGGCCTCGGACCCGAGGACCGCCTCCTCCAGGGCGTTCTCCCGCTGGGTGCGGACGAGGAGGTACGACAGGACCGCGACGCTGACCAGGGCGAAGAAGCCAGCGGGCAGGGCGATGCGGCTGCTGAGCGTGCGGAACGGCACGAAAAGGGACCTCCCGGAAGCGAGGGCGGGGGAGGGACCGCCTCTATCCTGAAACCTCCCCGGCGGGGAGGTGGTGTCAAGTCGGAAAAAGCCCGTGCAGCGGCGCCGTCCCGTGGGATACGCGCCGGGAGGCCGGGCTCAGACCGGAGGTTCGCCCCGGTCGAGGATCCGCTTGTAGCTGGCCAGGTGCCCCAGGGCATCCGCCGAGCGGCCGGCGGCCTCGTGGAGGCGGGAGAGGTTGAAGTGGGCCACCGCCAGATCCGGATCCAGGTCCAGGGCCCCCCGGTAGGCCCGCTCCGCCTCCTCTGCCCGCCCCTGGTCCTCGAGCACCACCCCCAGGTTGTATGCCGCCCGCGCGCTGGACGGGTCGGCGCCCAGGGAGTTACGGTAGTGGGCCTCCGCCTCGGGGAGCATCCCCCCCTCGTGGAGGAGGCGCCCCAGGTTCAGGTGCGCTTCGGCGTGGGCGGCGTCCTGGTCCAGTGCCCGCTGGTAGAGCGCCACCGCCCGGGTGGGGTCGGAGGCCTCCAGGTCCAGCGCCGCGTCGAAGAGGGCGTCGGCGCCGAGGTGGGAGGCGCCGGCGGCGCGGGGGCCCGGTCCGGCCAGGGGGGCCGCCACGCCCCACTCGGGGTCGGTGGACGCCGCCGGGGCGTCCAGGTCCATCTCCATCTGGCCGGTGTCGGGCTCCCAGGCCCGGCTGTCCTCGCGGACGAGGACCCTCCTGCCCAGGACCGAGAGGTGCACGGCGCTCAGCGGGCGGCCGGCGGGAAGCTGGGCGCGCAGCGCCTCCAGGGTCTGCCGCACCCGGCGCAGCGGCACCTCGGCGTCGAGGAGCTGGCGGGCGGAGCGCAGGACCGCCACGTCCTGGAAGGAGAAGACGTACGTCCCCCGCGGGCCGCGCTGGGGGGACAGGAGCCCGCCGCGGGCCCAGGCGAGGATGGTGGATGTGGGAAGGCCCAGGACCTCCGACACCTCCCTGGTGGAGTAGCCGGCGATCCCCGGGGGCGACGCCGCCCCGTCAGCCCGACGCGGCTTTCTTGCGCGTGGACTTCTTGGCAGCCGACTTGCTTTCGGTCTTTCCGGCACGGGTCGCGGGCTTCCGCTCGGTGTCGCCCTCGGACAGGGAGGCCTTGAGGGCGGCCATGAGATCGATGATCTGCGTCTTGGACTCTTCCACGGGGGCGGCGGTGATCTCCTGCCCCTCCACCTTCTTCTGGATCAACTCCAAGGTCTTCTCGTAGACCTCGTCGCGGTAGGCCCCCGCGTCGAACTCGTCGGAGGCGGCCTGCTCGATGAGCTGCATGGCGAGCTTCAGCTCCGCCTCGTTCACGTCACCCTCCTCCAGGGGCACCTCGGCGAAGGACCGGAGCTCCTCGGCGTAGAAGAGCTGCTCCAGGAGGAGTCCCTCCTCGTGGGGCCGGACCATGACCAGGTACTCCTTGCCCCGGGTGGCCTGCTTGGCGATGGCCACCCGCCCCGAGGCCTTGAGCGCCGCGGAGAGGAGGCGGTACGCCCGGGCGCCGCCTTTGTCCGGGCCGAGGAAATAGGCCTTGTTGAAGTAGAGGCGGTCCACCTGGTCGGCGGGCACGAAGCTCACGATGTCGATGGAGTCGGACTTGGGCGCCTCCACCACCTTCAGCTCCTCCTCGTCGAAGAGGACGAACTGGCCCTTGGCGAACTCGTACCCCTTCACCATGTCCTCCCGGGGCACGACCACGTCGTCTGTGGGGCAGATGTACTGCTGGCGGACCCTCGTCCCACAGTCCTTGTGGACCATGTTGAACGAGATCTTCCGGGCCGACTCGCCGGTGGAGTACAGCTTCACCGGGAGGGACACGAGCCCGAAGGCGATGGTCGAGGTACCGATAGCGCGGGCAGCCATAGTCGGAAAAACATATGTTCACCCCGCGGAGCGGCGCAACGAAATCGTTCGCGTTCCGCGTCGTGCGGGCCGGCCGGAGGGGAAGCGCCGCCAGCGGCGCCGGGGTGTGGAACAACCCCCGGTGCGGGCGCTACCACCCAGAGGCGGGGATGATGGCGATGGTCTGCGAACGACGCTTCCGTCGGGCGCGGGCGCGCCGGTTTCGGCTACCCGGAGCACGTCCATGCATTGGCGAATCGCGGTGGTTCTCGTGTCCCTCGCCCTTCCCGCCTGCGCCCCCGGGCCCCGGACGCTCGGCGCCGGCGACCTCCTGCGGCCGGGCCTCTCCGTGGCCCCCGACGGCGCCCGCCTCTTCGTCGCCCGCCCCGCGTGGGTGCAGGTGTTCGAGGAAACCGACGAGGGCTTCGTCGAGGTATTCCCCGGGGCGGAGGAGCCGCCGGTTCGCCTGGAGAGGGGGTGGCAGCGGGTGCCGCTTCCCGTGGTGGGGGCCGCGCGCATGACGACGTGCGCCGGCGGCGAGTCCCTCGTGTCGGGCTGGGACGACCGGGCCGGACGCCTTTCCCCCGGGCAGACGCGCGTGGTCTCGAGCCGGGGCGAGCGGGTACGGTGCGTGCGGACCCAGCTCGCCTCCCCGGCGCGGCAGGGGGTCACCCGGGCCCTCGTCATCGTCGCCTCGGAGGAGCCCCTGGGCCCGGCCCGGGTGGAGGCGGCCTTCGCGTCGGCGCCGCCCCCTTCGTCCCACGACGCCCTGGACCGGGCGGTGGCGGTGGCGGGTGCCCTGGTGGTGGCGGGGGGAGCGGAGCGGACCGCGGCCCACGTCTCGCTCCAGCGACTGAGCAGAGACTGAAAACGTCGCGGGCCGCCGGGAGGTCCCCGGCGGCCCGCGCGTCCTTCGGGCTGCGACGGTGCCGGCCGGCGGCTACGCGCCGCGCGCCATGCAGCTCTTGCCCAGGCCGAGCTGGGGGTTGTTCTGCTCGGCCTGTGGAACGGGCATGTCCACGTCCGTCCCGTAGTTGCCCCCCTTGTGCCAGGCGCCCACCGGGAAGACCGCCGCCTGTGTCCGGCCGTACTGCCGGATCAGTCGCCGCAGGTCGCCCGTGCGGTACCCCCGGCCGTATTGCCAGAAGGCACGCTCCCGGAAGAGCTGGCTCAGGCGAGCCTCCGCCGTGCCTGCGTCCGCCAGGGGCGCCAGACCCTTGGTGGCGCGCGCCGCGTTCAGCGTGGCGAGGGCGGCTCCCGGGTTGCCGGCCTTGAGCTGCGCCTCCGCCTCGATCATGCGGGCGTCCACGCCCTGCATGATGGCGATGGATCCTTCCCGCCCCGCCCACGTCATGAGCACGTGGAACGGCCGGGTCAGGTCGTCACGGTCCGCACGGGTCACGCCGATGGTCTTGCACGCCGCGTCACCGCCCGCGCACACCGGCACCCTCGGGTCCTTGGCCGACGCGAAGTCCAGCCCGTTGGTCCCCTCGCTGTCGCCCACGCTGTACCGCCGCGAGTTGAGGTTCCACGTCCAGAACGCGTTGCTCCAGGTGGTCTGCCCCTGGTAGTTCAGGTACTGGTAGGAAGTGGGCACCGTGGCCACCGCCAACGCCGCGTCGGCGTGGCGGTTCAGGTTGGTGAGGATCCGCCCCTTCACCAGCGCGAGGGCGCCGCGGACCCGCACGTCGCTGGCGGTGCTACCCGTCACCGACGCCAGGCCCTCGTTGACCAACGTCAACGCCTGCTCGAACGCCGCCTGCGTCGTGATGGGAGACCCGTACTCCTCGCGGCCCTCCTCCACGTTGCTGATGATCAGGCCGTCGCAGAAATGCTCGGCGAGGATGTTGATCATGTAGGCCTGCACCATGAACATCTCGCCCACGTGCCAGCTCGGAGCCGAGGGATTGTACTCCCGGAGCAGCTCGATGGCCTGCTTCGACGAGAGCCGCGCCCGGTGGAGCTGGCGGTTGGCATCGCGCACGAAGTTGTTCTCCACCGTGATCACCCGCTGGTCCACTTCCTGGCGCGCGATGAACGAGTCGCCGTTCACCCACTCGTCGGTGAAGAGGCCGCCCAGGAACCAGAGGCTCTCGTCTCCGCTGGTGGCCGCGTTGAAGCGCGAAAGCGCCCCGAGGCGAACCGCCTCGGCGCCCGCTGCCGACTGGACGTTGCTGGGGTTGATGATGTCCGGATCCTCGACGTCGAGGATCTCGTCCGGGGCGCACGCCGTCATGAGGGCGGTGAGCCCCGCGATAAGGAGCGACATCCTCGATGCCGCCCGACCCTTCATGCATGTAGTCATGGTAGGCGCCATCCTAGAAGCCGAGGGAGAGCCGCAGTGTGTAGTACGTCGGAGGCCCGAACGCCTGGAACGAGGAGCCGCCGTCTCCGGTGCCGCCGTAGGCCTCGGGGTCGACGCCGGTGTACTTCGTCCAGATGAGCCCCAGGTTCCGCGCGGCCAGCGTCGCCGAGAGCGTCCGCCCGCCCAGGACGCCTCCCGCGAACCCGCTGGGGGGCGTGAGCGTGAGTGACAGCTCCCTGAAGCGGAGGAAGTCGCCTTCCTCCAGGAAGCCCGCCACCGAACGGCTGGGGTGCTCGCGTACCATCACCGTGCGGGCCTGCTCGAAGAGCGATGACTCGGGGTTGATGAGCCCCGAGCAGTTGAAGCGGCTCGCGCACCGGATGCGCTCGGTGTTGTTGTACACCAGGTGTCCGCCCTTGTAGTCGATGAGGGCGTCGATGCGCACCTGGCCGTCGAGCATGGAGATCTGGTTGCTGAACGCCACCTCGTACTTGGGCAACGACCGCCCGCTGTACTGGGCGGTGTCGCTCACCGTGATCTCCGACTTGGCCGGGTCGGCGTTGTAGGTGATGATGCCGTTTCCGTCCTTGTCCTCGTAGCCGAGGAGCCGACGCGACCACCAGCCCCACAGGGGATAGCCCTCGCGCTGCTGCAGCGTCGAGCTGGTCACGATGTTGGGGAGGCCGCCCAGGCTCACGAGCTCGTTCTCGTTGGACGAGCCGTTGAGCGTGAGGGTCCAGTCGAGGGGCCCGCCGCGCAGGATGGCGACGTCGATGAGGGTCTCGATGCCCTTGTTGCTCACCTCACCCAGGTTCTCCAGACGCGAGGTCGCGATGACGCCGAGGGACGGCGGCAGCACGCGGCTGATGAGCGCGTCCTTCGACGACTTGGCGTAGTACGTGAACTCGGCCTGGACCCGGTCGCTGAACAGAGACGCGTCGAAGCCGACCTCTATCTCGGTGGAGCGCTCGGGCTTCATCTTGGCATTGCCGAGCGTGTTGAAGATCAGGCCGGACTGCTCACCGCTCTCCCCCAGGACCTGCGTGGTGGAGTAGTACTGCACGGCGTCGATGGTGCCGGGCTGCACGCCCGAGGCGCCGTAGGCCGTGCGCACCCGAAGCTGGTTCAGCCAGTTGGGCGTCGGGAAGAACGGCTCCTCGGAAACGAGCCACGACGCCGAGAACTTGGGGTAGAACACGGTCTTGAAGTCGGCGCCGAAGGCGCTGTTCCGGTCGGAGCGGACCGCGGCCGTGAGGAAGAGCCGGTCCCGGTACGCGATGCGCTGCTCGACGTACGCGCCCAGCGTGCGGCTCTCGCTGCGGGACTCGCTGGCGGCCTTGGTGGCCGCGGCCGTGACGGTCTGCGCCCCCGGCGGAAGCGAGCTCCCGTAGGCGTAGTTGGCGTCGAAGATGTTCCGGTAGTACTGGACGCCCACCGAGGTCTGCGACTCGGTCTCGTCGTTGATGCGCCGGGTGGCGGTGCCGCCCAGGTCCAGCGTGTAGATGTAGAAGTTCGTGCGGTTGTCCTCCTTGAAGCCCAGCCGGTCCGTGGTCAGGGCGCATTCGGAGAAACGGCAGATCTGCGTGTCCACGCGGTTGATGAAGTCCAGGCCGAAGTTCCCCCGCAGCGCCAGCCAGTCGCTGGGTCGCCAGTTGGCGTTGGCCGAGCTGATGAAGCGCTCGACACCCTGGTTCGTCACCGTCTGGTAGACGTTGCGCGGCGTGAACTCGCGCCATCCGTAGAGGGTGTCTCCGGCGGCGTTGAGGTTGTACTTGTAGCCCGGTCCCCCGTACACGTTCGCCGCGATGCCCGCGGTGCCCGAGTCGTCGCTCCGGGGGAGGCGCAGGTCCTGGGTGATGTACCCGGTGCTCAGCGCCAGGTCGAGCTTGTCGGACGCCGCGATGTTGAGGTTCGCCCGGGCGGTGGCCTTCTTGAGCCGGCCGGGGTTCTCCTGCTCCGGCGTGAAGGAGAGGCCGCGGTTGGCCATGTACCGCTTCTCGAACTCGGGGACCTTGGTGGCGCCGTCCTCGTCCTCCCACTCACCGTGGACGAAGTAACGCACGATGTCGGTTCCTCCCCGGACCTGCAGGCCGTGCTGCTGCCGATAGCCGATGCCGTAGGGGGTGGACTCGGGGTCCTCGTGCAGGTTGTACGAGGTGACGCTGTCCTGCATGCACGTTCCCGCGACCGTCTGCGTCAGGAAGCACTGAACGGTGTTGGAGGTGGTCGAGTTGGTGCTCGACGTGGAGCCCGTACGCCAACCGCGGTAGGCCGTCGGGTAGGCGTTCTGGTCCGTGATGGCCGTCTGTTCCGTGTAGTAGGTCCACTGCGCCCGTCCGGCGACCCCGCGCTTGGTGCTGATGACGATGACGCCGTTGGCGGCGTCGGTGCCGTAGAGGGTCGCCGCCGAGGGACCGCGCACGACCTCGATGCTCTCGATCTCCTCGGGGTTGATGTCGCCGATGCGGCTGGGCGTCGTGCCGCCCACGCTCACCGAGGAGGAGCCCGTGGTGCCCTCCACCCGGACGCCGTCGATGACGTAGATGGGGTTGTTCCCCAGGGACAGGGAGCTCATGCCGCGGATGCGCACGCGCACGCCGGCCCCGGTCTGCGTCCCCGGGATGACCATGACGCCGGGTGCCCGGGCCGTGAGCAGGTCGGCCACGTTGGCGACGGCCTTGGTCTGAACGACGGAGGAGGCCGCCACGCGTGCGATGGCGTTGCCCACCTCGACCTTGCGCTGCTCGCCCGTGGCCGTGACCACCATGCCCGTGAGGGCGATGGGGACGGCTTCGAGGCTGAAGTCCACCACGGTGGTCTGTCCCGCGACCGCCGTTCCTTCCAGCGTCATGTCGGCGTAGCCCAGCCGCATGGCGCGGAGGGTGATGGGACCCGGCGTGACGCCCCGGATCATGTACCGCCCTTCCGCGTTGCTGAACCCGCTCTGGTTGGTTCCCACGACGACGACCTGGGCTTCGGCCACGGCCTGCCCGGTACTGCCGTCGGTGATGCGGCCAACGATGGTGGCCTGCTGTGCGATCAGGGGGCTCCCCGCGAAGGCGAGGAGCAATATGCTGAGCTTGACGGGGGCACAGGACTTGAGAAGACCCATAACCACCCTCCGGGAAAGGAAAAAGGAAGGAACGCCGGCGGCGCACCCTCCATGACATCTCCTTAGAATGCAGGGGGGCAATCGGGCCCGACAGGGGGCGGATGCGGCCGCGGAGTTTCCCCTACAAGGCGGCCGCCCGGCCGGTGCCGCCTGGGCCCCGCCCGCGGGGTCTCCGGGGCGGGGAGGGGCCAGCGGTGGGGGCGGCTCTCAGCCGCCCGTCGGCCAGACGGTGCCCTGGTGCTCCGCGGAAACCGGGGCGAGGCCCCGGAAGACGAACTTCTGGAGGCGCTTCCCCTCGTAGGTTTCGGTGGTGTAGAGGTTGCCCCTCGAGTCGGTGGCGATGGAGTGCACGGCGAAGAACTGCCCCGGCTGGCGGCCGCCGTCGCCGAAGGTGGTGAGGATCTCCATGGTCCCCCGGAGGACCACGTAGATGCGCTCGTTCTTCCCGTCGGCGATGTAGAGGTACGTCTGGCCCGGGTCCTTGGAGAAGGCGATGTCCCAGGTGGACCCGTCGCCCAGCGTCCGGGGGGCGATGAACACCTCGCTGACGAACGTCCCGTCCTTGCGGAAGACCTGCACCCGGTCGTTGGGGCGGTCGCACACGTACACGAGCCCGTCCAGCGACGGCTCGGCGCAGTGCACCGGGTTCCGGAACTGCTGGGCCGGCGGGGCGTCGGGGTCGTAGCGCCCCAGGTCGGCGTCGTCGGGGGCGTTGCCGTAGGCGCCCCAGTAGCGCTTGAAGGCGCCGGTGGCCATGTCCAGGACCGCCACCCGCTTGTTGCCGTACCCGTCGGCGACGTAGGCCTCGTTGGCCTCCACGTCGAAGGAGATCTTGGCAACCCGCCCGAAGGCGGTGGTGTCGTTGCTCCCGCCGCTCATGCCCGGCGCGCCGAACTGGGCCAGGAAGGTGCCGTCGCGGGCGAACTTCACGATGTGGGCGTCGTCGGCGCCGTTGCCCCCGATCCACACGTTGTCCAGGGGGTCGACGGCGATGCCGTGGTTGGACGAGGGCCAGTCGTAGCCGTCCCCGGGTCCTCCCCACCAGCTCACCAGGTTCCCGTCGGGGTCGAACTCCAGCACCGGGGGAGCCGGTGTGCAGCACTCGCCCGTGGGCGGGTCGGTGGCGGCGCCCATCTCGGTGCGGGCGTTGAGGGTGGCGCCCCCCCGGTGAACGATCCAGACGTGGTCCCGGGAGTCCACCGAGACGCCGATGGTGGAGCCCAGGATCCAGTGGTTGGGCAGGGGCTTGGGCCAGAGGGGGTCCACCTCGAAGCGGGGCGCGTACCCCGGCGTGCCGGGGGAGACGTCGGCGGCGGTCTGGGCGGCGTCCTGGCCCGCGCAGGCGGCGAGGACGGCGAGGGCCGAAAGGGCGGCCAGGTGGCGCGTGCGCTTCATGGGTCCTCCGGGCAGCGGGGCGCAGGGCCTTGGTCGGTCGGCGGCCACCGCCGGCCGAAGGGCGACAGTATAGGGTCGTCCGGCAGGCGTCGGCCACCGCCGGCCTCGGGCGGCCGGTTTCCAAACCGCGTCCGACAGCGTACGCTCCCTCCTCGCTTCCACCCTGGCGGGGGACCCGAACAGACGTGCCTGGAATCGCCGCGCGCGCCCTGGGGCGCGCCGCATCCGCATCATGGCGCCGCGTGGTGCCCTTCGTGGTGGCGTTGGCCGCCGCCGCGCCGGCGCCGGTCCGTGCCCACGAGATCCCCGCCGACGTCACCGCCCGCGTCTTCCTGAAGCCCGAGGGAGGCCGGATGCGGGTCCTGGTGCGCGTCCCCCTGGAGGCGATGCGGGACGTGGCCTTCCCCCTGGTGGACGGCGACTACCTGGACCTGGCCGGCGCCGGGCCGGCCCTCCGGGACGCCGCCGTGCTCTGGATCGCCGACGAGCTTCGCTTGTGGGAGAACGGAAAGCCCCTCCCGCCGGCGCGGTTGGTGGCGGTGCGCGCCTCCATCCCCTCCGACCGCTCCTTCTCCGACTACGCGTCGGCGCTGGCCCACGTCACGGGCCCGGGGCTCTCCGAGGAGACCCGGATGGTGTGGACGCAGGCCCTCCTGGACGTCCTCCTGGAGGTCCCGGTGGCGTCGGAGGCGTCGGACTTCTCGGTGCGGCCGGGGCTGGAGCGGCTGGGGATCCGCGTGGTGACCGTGCTCCGCTTCCTGCCTCCCGGCGGGGCCGAGCGGGCCCTCCAGCTCTCCGGCGACCCGGGGGTGGTGCGCCTGGACCCCCGCTGGCACCAGGCGGCGTGGAGCTTCGTGGCCCTCGGCTTCCAGCACATCCTGGACGGGATCGACCACCTCCTGTTCCTGCTCTGCCTGGTCATCCCCTTCCGCCGCTTCCGGGCCCTGGTCGTGGTGGTGACGGCGTTCACGCTGGCGCATTCGGTGACGCTGGCGGCGGCGGCGTACGGCCTGGCCCCGGACGCCCTCTGGTTCCCGCCCCTGGTGGAGACGCTCATCGCCGGCTCCATCGTGTACATGGCCCTCGAGAACATCGTGGGCGCGTCGCTGCACCGGCGGTGGGCCCTCGCCTTCGCCTTCGGCCTGGTCCACGGCTTCGGCTTCTCCTTCGCCCTCCAGGAGACCCTCCAGTTCGCCGGCCGCCACCTGGTCGTGTCGCTGCTCTCCTTCAACCTGGGCGTGGAGCTGGGACAGGTGCTGGTCCTGGCGGCCCTCGTCCCGGCGCTGGGCGCCGTCTTCCGGTGGGTGGTGCCTGAGAGGGCGGGGGTCATCGTCCTCTCCGCGTTGGTCGCGCACACGGGCTGGCACTGGATGGCGGAGCGGTGGGCGACGGTGGCGGCCTTCGAGCTGGGATGGGCCCAGCTCCGGGACGCCGTCATGGGGAGCGGCTTGCGCTGGATGCTGGCAGCGCTGATCCTGGCCACCCTGGCCTGGGTGGCCGCGACCCGCACGAGGCGGGTCCGGGGGGGCGTCGGGGTGGTGGCGGCCGAGGAGTAGCGAACCCATTCGAGGATCCTGACATGACGTACCTGCCCTACGTCCGTCGGCGGCGCGGCGCGCGCCCGCCGCGAAGGCGCATCCCCACGTTGGCCCTGGCGTTCCTGGCGGCCACCGCGCCGGCGCTGCCCGCCGCGGCCCAGGAGGGACGGTACGGCCCTCCCGAGCCCTGGGGCACCCTGCCCGGCGGCCGGGCCTGGGGTTCCACCAGCGCCGTCTTTCCCGCCCCCGACGGGCGCCACCTCTGGGTGGCGGAGCGGTGCGGCGAGAACACATGCGTCGGCCACGACGACATGGACCCCATCATGCTCTTCGACGCCGGGGGCAACGTGGTGCGGAGCTTCGGGAAGGGGCTCATCGTCTGGCCCCACGGGATCTTCGTGGACCGGGACGGCAACGTCTGGATCGCCGACGCCCGGGGGGAGGGGAGCCGGGGGCACCAGGTCCACAAGTTCAGCTCCGAGGGGCGCCTCCTCATGAGCCTGGGCAAGGCGGGGGTGGCCGGCAGCGGCCCCGACACCTTCGACCAGCCCTCCGACGTCCTCGTGGCGCCCGACGGGAGCATCTTCGTGGCCGACGGCCACGGGGCCGGGGGGAACAACCGCATCGTGAAGTTCTCCGCCGACGGTACCTACCTGAAGGAGTGGGGCGGCACCGGGGGCGACACGGGGGAGTTCCGGGACCCCCACGCGCTGGCCATGGACTCCCAGGGACGCCTCTTCGTGGGCGACCGGGCCAACAGCCGCGTCCAGATCTTCGACCAGGAAGGGAACCACCTGGCCACCTGGACCCAGTTCGGGCGGCCCAGCGGGCTCTTCATCGACGCCAACGACGTCGTCTACTCCGCCGACTCCGAGTCCAACGCCCGGCGCAACGCGGGGTGGAAGCGGGGGATCTACGTGGGGAGCGCCCGGGACGGGTGGGTGACCGCCTTCCTCCCGGACCCCGAGCCCGACCCGGACAACTCGGCCACCAGCGGGGCGGAAGGCGTGGCGGCGGACGCCGCGGGGAACGTATACGGCGCCGAGGTCGGTCCCCGGCGCCTGGTGCGGTACCCACGCCGCTGAGGACGCCGCGGAGGAGCCGGCGGCGGCGTGGACGGCACGCCGCCGAGGAACGAACGCAAACCAGCCGCCCGCGCCGCGGGCAACGGGCGGCCTTCAGGCGGGAGAGCAGCGATGGCGACGAGAGTCTGGAAGCGATGGGCCCTGGGCCTCACGGCCTTCGGCGTGGCGGCGTGCGGCCCCGGGGGGAGCACGGGTGGCGGCGACGCCATGGCGGGCGGGTTCATCCCCACCACCGCCGGGGGTGAGTGGCAGAGCTACACCGGCGACGCCCGGGGGACGCGCTACTCCCCCCTGGACCAGATCGACGCCGGCAACTTCTCCGACCTGGAGGTGGCCTGGTCGTTCAAGACCGACAACCTGGGCAACCGGCCGGAATACAAGCTGGAGGGCACGCCCCTCATGGTGGGCGGGCGCCTCTACACCACCGCCGGCACCCGGCGCGCGGCCATCGCGCTGGACGCGAAGACCGGCGAGCTGATCTGGATCTACTCCCTGCGCGAGGGCGCCCGGGGTGGGTACGCCCCCCGCCAGCTCTCGGGGCGGGGCCTCACCTACTGGGCCGACGGCCAGGGGAAGGAGCGCGTGCTCTACGTCACCCCCGGGTACCGCCTGATCTCCCTGGACGCGAAGACGGGGATCCCCGACCCCGCCTTCGGGACCGACGGCGTCGTGGACCTGAAGGTGGGCGTGGTGAAGGGGGCCGGCGAGCCCATCGACCTGGAGACCGGGGAGATCGGACTCCATTCGGCGCCCACGGTCATCGGTAACCTGGTCCTGGTGGGCTCGGCCATGAAGGAGGGGTTCACGGTGAACACCTCCAACAACTCCAAGGGGCTGGTGCGGGCCTACGACGTGCGCACGGGGGCCAAGGTCTGGCAGTTCAACACCATCCCCGGCCCCGGCGAGTTCGGCAACGACACCTGGCTCGACGGCTCCTGGGAGCGCAACGGCAACACCGGCGTCTGGACGCAGATCACCGTGGACGAGGAGGAGGGGATCGCGTACCTGCCGGTGGAGTCTCCCACCTCCGACTTCTACGGCGGCGCGCGCCCCGGCGACAACCTCTTCGGCGAGAGCCTGGTGGCGGTGGACCTGGCCACCGGCGAGCGGAAGTGGCACTTCCAGTTCGTGCACCACCCCATCTGGGACCACGACATGTCGTCGGCGCCCATCATCGCCGACGTGGAGATCGACGGCGCCCTGCGGAAGGTGGTGGCCGTGCCTTCCAAGCAGAGCTACCTGTACGTCTTCGACCGGGTCACCGGGGAGCCCATCTGGCCCATCGAGGAGGTGCCCATGCCCGCGGGCGAGGTGCCCGGCGAGTGGTACGCCCCCACCCAGCCCATTCCCCCCGAGGCCCTCAAGTACGCACGGAACACGTTGGAGGACTCGGACATCATCGACTTCACGCCGGCCATGCGGGCGGAGGCGATGCGCGTGCTGGAACGGTACAAGCGGGGCCCCCTCTACAACCCGCCCGTGGCCGGCGACGTGAGCGGGATCCTGGGCGCCATCGTGGTGGGGAACGCCTCCGGCGGCACCAACTGGCCCGGCGGCGGCATGGACCCGGAGACGGGCATCGTGTACGCGCCGGCGGCCACGTCCTTCGTGTCGGGCGCCTCGGTGACCGAGCCGCCCCCCGGCTACTCGGACCTGGCCTATCAGTACGGCCTCAAAGGGCAGCGCTTCCGCCTGCGCCACGCCGCGGGGACGGGGTCCAACCCCGACGCGCCGCCGCCGCCCAACTACCTGGAGAACGACCCGGTGACGGAGGACGTGGAGGTCCCCGGGCTCGACGTGGACGGCCTCCCCATCGTGAAGCCCCCCTACGGCGTGCTCAGCGCCATCGACCTGAAGCAGGGGCGCACCCTCTGGTCCGTGCCCCACGGCGACACTCCCGACCAGGTGCGGAACCACCCGGCGCTGCGGGGCAGGGACATCCCCAAGACCGGGCAGCGGGGGAACGTGGGACTCGTGGTTACGAAGACGCTGGTGATCGTCGGGGACCCCCAGATCACCAACACCCCCGAGCGGGGGCGCGGCGCCATGCTCCGGGCCTACGACAAGGCCACGGGCGAGCAGGTGGGGGAGGTGCTCATGCCCGCGCCCCAGAGCGGCTCGCCCATGACGTACATGCTCGACGGCGAGCAGTACATCGTGGTGGCGGTGAGCGGCGGGCCGTACTCGGGGGAGTACATCGCCTACAAGCTCCCCCGGGACTTCTAGGAGAGGCGCGAGCGTGCTGCGATCCACCCTGCTGATGGCGGTGCTGGTCCTGGTGGCCGCGGCGGCCCGGCCCGCCGCCGCCCATGCCCAGAGGACCACCTGGGACGGCGTGTTCACGAAGGAGCAGGCCGCCCGGGGCGGCGAGATCTACGGGGGCATGTGCGCGTCGTGCCACGGCCCCCAGCTCACCGGCATCGACGCCGCCCCCGCCCTCAACGGCGGCGCCTTCTACGCCAACTGGAGCGGGATCTCCCTGGGCGACATGGCCGACCGGGTGAGGGTGTCCATGCCCGCCAACACGCCCGGGATCATGAGCCGCCAGCAGGTGGTGGACGTGCTGGCGTACATCTTCTCCCGCAATGGCATGCCCCCGGGGAGCGCCGAGCTTCCCCGGGCGTCCACCGCGCTCCGGGGGATCGTCTTCCAGGCGCAGCGCGGAGGGTGAGGGGGGCGATGCCCCGCTGGGCGCGTCCGGCGGCGCGGGGGGTCCTCGCTCTCGCCGCGTACCTCGTGGTGGCCGCGGCGGCCGTCGCGTGGACGGAAGCGGGGAAGGAGGTCCGTATCCTGTGCGCCATGGCGGACCCGGGCGACGGCCGGGACGACGTGCTCCGCATGTTCGGGACGGCCACCTGGAGCCGGGTCTCGCTGGAGGGGAGCGCGGAGAGCGAGGAGCTTCGCCTCGACGGACTCCGGGGCGTCGGCCCGTCCTGCGTCGTCTCCCTGTCCGGCGGCGTCGTGCGCGACGCGGAGCACCTCGAGCGGGTGAGCGCGCCCGCCGCCGCGACGGCCGTGTCGCTCGCGCTCCTGTCCTGGCTCGGAGCCCTCCAGCTCGCCCTCGCCCTGGGGGCTCCCCTGCGGGCGTTGGCCTGGGGCGGTCGGCACCGGCGCCTTCCCGTGGCCCTCCGGTGGGGGAGCGGCGTGTCGGCCACCGTGGTGGCGCTGGGCTGGGCCTGCGTCGCCGCCCACCGGGGCCTGGTGGCGCTCCCGCTGCCGGCGGCGGTGGCGGAGGCGGGCGTTTGGGGGCTCGCCGTGCTCTTCCTGGTGAGCCTCCTCGTGAACGCCGCCGTGGGGGGCCCTTCGGAGAGGCGGACCGGCGCGCCCGTCGCCCTCCTGCTGGCGGTCTCCTGCCTCGTAGTGGGCCTCGGCGCCTGAACCGGGGAACGCCGGCGGGACCCGGACCGTACTGGGCACGGGTGGGTGGAGGTCGCCCGGAGTCGTCCATGTCCAGCTCGCTTCGCACCGCGTCGCGCTGGTGGCGCCGGGGTGCCAGATCGCCACCGCCACCGTCGCCCTGTCGGCCCTGGAGACCCGGGCCGTGGCCTTCGAGATCGCCTACGACCCGGAGGGGGGAGCGGGCGGCCCGGAGGTGCCGACCGGGAGGGAAGGTGGTGACGGGCAGGGACATCGAGGCCATGCACGCCTCCACCCTCCTGGACGTGCTGGCGCGGGTGGCGATCCGCCCCTCGGGCGTGGCGTGGATCGAGGTCTTCCGGGGCGCGGTGGGGGGATGGGAGGTAGGCGCCGGGGGCTCGGGCGGGCTCATCCGCATCCAGACGAAGCGGGGGCGTCCCATGGAGCCGCCCTCCCTCGACCCGGAGTTGTGCGACATTCCCGGCTGGCGGAGGGGTTCGGCGGGGCGCACCGAGGGGGGCCGGGCCGGTTGAGCCTGCCGTGCAAGCCGCTAGATTTCCGGGAGTCCGACAGGGCGAGACGGCGTCTCGTTCTGAGTGAGTCGCCGTGGCCCCCCCCAGGGGCCCGTCGGCTTTCTGCCTCCTCCTGCCTCCAGACTTCCGCCGCCAGCGCCCTCCGGGCGCCGGGCCGTGGCACTCCGCCACGGCCGCAACCGCGCATGCGAACGTCGATTCGCATCGGAGGCAGGTCTCAATGAGACGAGTGGCTACGGCGCTCGCGCTCATGGCGGTATTTGCTTCTCTCGTCACTCCCCTTCCCGCTTCGGCCCAGGACACGGGCAGGATCACGGGAATCGTGCGTGCGTCGGAGACGCAGCGACCGCTGTCGGGCGCGCAGGTGTTCATCCAGGGCACCCGCATCGGAGCGCTCACCAACACGGACGGCCGGTACCTGATCCTCAACGTGCCGACGGGGACGCACGAGGTCCGGGTCACCATCATCGGCTACTCTCCCGCGTCGGCGACGGTAACGCTGGCCGCCGGGCAGACGGCCACGGCCGACTTCAACATGGGCGAGACCGCGGTTCCCCTGGAGGGGATCGTGGTCACGGGGACGGCGGCGGAAGTGCGGGCCCGCGAGGTGGGCAATGCCCTCGATGCCGTGACGTCCCGTGAGCTCGAGAACATCCCCGTCACCAACCCGGAGAACATCCTGGCGGGCCGCATTCCCGGCGTGACCATCATGCAGGGCAACGGCCAGCCCGGGGCGGGCAACACCGTCCGCATCCGCGCGCAGGTCACGGCCTCGTCGACGCAGGAGCCGCTGATCTACGTGGACGGCATCCGGATCTTCAGCGACGTGGTGGGCACGCAGGGCGGGGCTCGCCTGGGCCTGTCTCCCCTGCAAGACATTGCCGCCGAGGACATCGAGCGCATCGAGGTGATCAAGGGCGCCTCCGCCGCCACCCTGTACGGGACCGAGGCGGCCGCCGGCGTCATCCAGATCTTCACGAAGCGCGGCGTGTCCGGCTCCCCCATCTGGAACGGGGAGATCACCGCCGGCCTCAACAACCAGCCGCCCCTCAACATGGGCAACGACCCGTGGGAGCTGTTCACCCGTTGCGGCGGTGAGATGTACGGCATCGGCGTGACGACGAGCACGTACGGGCAGGAGATCAAGTTCATGGACCCGACGTGCCCGTCCAGCGGGCGCTGGTTCAAGAACGGCCCGGTGCAGCGGTACAGCCTCTCCGTGCGGGGCGGTGCAGGGAACCTGACGTACTTCGTGTCGGGGAACTACAACGACGAGTACGGCACCCTGGACACCCAGCGGGCCCGCAACGGCGGACTGCGCGCCAACTTCGACTTCTCGCCCCACGAGGGCGTGAAGATCCAGCTGAACAACGCCTACTCGGTGCGCGACCTGAGCTTCGTCGAGGACGGCAACAGCGCCAGCGGGTTCCTCCTCAACGTGGGCCGCGGGTACTCGGGCAACTTCAAGGGGGGCAAGGGCGACGACTGCGCCAACGTGCCGTCGGGCGTCCAGTGCATCTCCAACAGGTACCTCTTCGACACCGACAACCTCACCCGCACGGACCGGTTCACCACCGGCCTCACGGTGCAGTACGACCAGAGCGAGGCGTTCACGCACCGCCTGGCGGTGGGATGGGACTACAACAACATCGCCAACCGGTGGATCCGTCCGTGGGGCGGGCTGCGCGTGCCGCTGGGGCAGTACAACAACGCCACCACGACGCACACCAAGCTCTCCATCGACTACGCCGGGTCCTGGATCAAGGCCTTCGGCGAGAACATCAGCTCCACGTTCTCGTGGGGCGGCCAGATCTTCCGTGACCAGCACCGGTGGCTCGAGGTGTACACCGCGGACTTCGCCGGCCCCGGCGAGCCCACGCTGGAGTCCGGGTCCCGTTGGGACCCGCCCAGCGACTACCCCTTCGCCGAGACGAACGCGGGCGTCTTCATCCAGGAGGTGGTGGGGTGGAAGGACCTGCTCTTCCTCACCGGCGGGCTGCGGGTGGACGGCAACTCGGCGTTCGGTGACGACTTCGGCCTGCAGATGTATCCCAAGGCCAGCGTCGCCTACGTCGTGTCCGACCACGCCTTCTGGCCCACGGACTGGTGGGAGACCATGAAGCTGCGCGGCGCCTTCGGGTTCTCGGGCAAAGCGCCCGGAGCCTTCGACAAGCTACGCACCTGGAGCCCCATCTCCGACGACGGGAGCCCCGGCTTCACCCCCAACGACGTGGGGAACGCCGAGGTCGGCCCCGAGCGCACCCGGGAGGTGGAGGTGGGCTTCGACGCCAGCCTCTGGGCAGGGCGCCTGGGCGTGGAAGCCACGTACTTCAACACCAAGACGTCCGACGCGCTGGTGGGTGTCCTGCTCCCTGCGTCCCTGGGCTTCCTGGCCAGCCGCACGGAGAACGTGGGCGTGCTCATGAGCGAGGGCGCCGAGTTCCAGATCACCGGCGCGCTCCTGCGCACGGAGCTCCTGGAGTGGCGCGCCCGGGCCAACATCTCGTTCAATCGGAGCGAGGCGCTGGACCTGAACTGCCGCGACGTGGACGGCGTGGAGGTCTGCGAGCAGCTCGCCGCCAGCAACAAGGCCGAGATCCGCGTCGGGAATCCGGTGCCCACGTACTGGGCCTACCGGATCCTCAACCCCGACGAGCACGCCAACCCCATCCGGTCCGACACCATGGAGGCGGTCGGCCCCGTGTACCCGACCCAGATGCTGGGCTTCGGGACCACGGTGACGGTGGGGGAGAACCTCACGCTCGACGCGCTCCTCGAGTTCCACGGGGGCAACTACCTGCCCAACTACACCGGGTACCAGAATTCCCGGCGGGGCGTGTGGTACCCCTGCTACGAGATCCAGAAGGCGATGGCGGCGGCGCGGGCGGGCAACGCCAGCGCACTCGACCCCTACACGGCGATGGAGCGGGCGCGTTGCGCCACGAACGTCACGGGCGCGGCGTCGGCTACCCGACCCGAAGGTCACGACAGCGACTACTGGGTGGACAAGGCCGACTTCTGGAAGCTGCGGAGCGTCTCCGTGGCCTATCGCCTCCCCGAGGCGTGGGTGGCCCGGTACGCCAACAGTGCGACGCTCTCCGTGTCGGCCCGGAACCTCTTCACGTGGACGGACTTCGTGGGGACGGACCCGGAGGTGGAGGACTTCTCCGACCGGGCGGGCCAGGTGAGCGAAGGCGCCGGGGAGTACGGCCGGCGGGAATACTACAACCTGCCGCCGTCCCGGAGCTTCCTCGTCACGCTCCGCGTGACGTTCTGAGGAGGAGACGACCATGAGCATGACACGCAAGTGGTATCGCCTGGCGGCGCTCGCGGCCCTGGTGCCGTTCGCCGCCTGCTCGGACGTCCTCTCCCTGGACGTGGAGGCGCCCGGGCGCATCGCCGACGACGACCTGTACACCATCGACGCCGTGCCGGGCATGGTCTCCGGCATGTCGTACGACCTCACGCAGGCCATCGACGGAATTCTGCAGGAGCTTTCCCTGGCGAGCCTGGACATCGGCCACGGAGGGAGCTACGACTTCGGCGCCATCCCCTTGGGGAACTTCAAGGCCGCCGTCGAGGACTGGAACGGCAGCTACAACACCATGTCCCAGGCGCGCTGGGTGGCCGAGGCGGGGCTCCGCCGCATAGCGGAGATCCTGCCGCCCGCGTCCTTCGAGAAGGACGCCAGCGTGGCCAAGGCCTACCTCCTCGCCGGGTTCGCCAACCGGCTCATGGGGGAGGTCCAGTGCCGCGTGACCATCGACGGCGGCCCCGACGTGCCGCACACCGAGGCCTTCGTGCGGGCGGACTCCCTGTTCTCCCGGGCCATCTCGGTGGGAACGGCGGCGGGCCAGACCAACACGGTGAACGCCGCCTACGGAGGCCGGGCCTCTGTGCGCGCCTGGCAGGGGAGGTGGGCGGAGGCGGCGACGGACGCCGCCAAGGTCCCGCTCACCTTCGTCTGGAACACCACGTTCAGCACCGCCCTCAATAACGACATGTGGTACGAGACGAACACCCGCCGGGAGTTCTCCCTGTACACCGTGTCGTGGGCGAACGTGCTGAACGACCCCCGGGTCCCGTGGGACAAGCCGGTGGACAGCAAGGGCCAGCCCCTCAAGGGGCAGGACGGCCAGACCATCTTCTACCACCAGCTCAAGTACAAGGCCCTGGATGCCGACGTGCCCCTGACGCACGGGGCCGAGATGAGGGTGCTCCAGGCCGAGGCGGCGCTGCGCAACAAGGACTTTGCCGGCGCACAGACGTACTTGAACCAGGCCCGGTCGAAGTGGGGCATGGCCCCGCTGACGCTGTCCACCAACGAGGCGGAGGCGTGGGCGACGCTCCGATTCGAGCGGTACGCCACGCTCTTCCTCGAAGGCCGGCGGCTCTGGGACATGCGCCGGTGGTCGGTGGAAGGCTCGCCGAAGGCGGATCCCGCCGCCGCCGGCCGGGATCTGTGCTTCCCCATCAGCGAGAACGAGGGTCGTTCGAACGCCAACGTGGCGACCTACTTCGGGGGGTGCGCGACCTGTGGCTGACCTGAAGCCCTGGGGCGGGGGCGGCCTGCGCCGCCCCCGCCGTGCCCTCACGGCGCTGGTTCTGGGCCTGGCGGCGGCGGGCTGCTACCGGTACACGCCGGTGGAGCCCGCCGCCGCTCCGGCCGGGAGCAGCGTGCGCATCCGCGTCGCGCCGGGCGTGCCGTTGGCGGTGGGGGCGGTGCCCCTCCCGGACGACGGCTCCCGCGTCGTGCGAGGCACGCTGCGCAGCGGGCCCTCCGCGGATACGCTCCTGTGCGACGTGCTCCTGGACGTGCCCATGGAGGGCGCGGGGCGGGGCTTGAGGGGGACGATGTCGATCCCCGTAGGCGGCGTGCAGGAGCTGTCGGTGCGCAGCCTCGACCGGTCCCGAACCGTGGGCTTGGTGAGCGCCAGCGCCATCCTGGCAGCCGTGATCCTGGAGGCGGCCTTCGACATCCACAACTCGAAGGAAGGTGGCGACGACGGGGGAGGCACGGACAACGCCCGCAGGGTCTGGCTCAGGGTCCGTTTCTGAGGCCCGACTCGAGCGGCGTGACGCGGACCGGCGGCTCCGTCAGGGGCCGCCGGTTTCGTCTTCCCGGGGGCGGAAGACCTGGGCGCGGATGCGCCACCGCCGCCCGTCGTTGAGCCACACGGTGAGGAGGGTGCCCCGCATCACGTCGTCCCCCGGCGAGGCCGGGGGCAGGACGAACCGCTCCGCCGTCATGGCCATGTTGTTGCTGGCGTCCACGTCGGAGAGGAACGTCTCCAGGCCCCCCAGGCTCTCAACCGCCTCCGCCATGTACCGCCGGATGGCATCCGCACCGATGACCTCTCGGCCCGAGGGAGGGACGAGGAGGGCATCGTCGAGGTAGAGGGCCGCCGCGGCGTCGGCGTCGCCGCCGTGGAGGGCGTCCATCCAACGCGTGGACGTCTCTCTCACGCCGTGCATGACGGCGTCGAGGAACTCGGCCCGGATGGAGCCCCGCTCGCGGGCCGTGGTGCCCGGGAGGACCTGCGCCGCGGCCGGGGCCGCCGCCACCAGGACGACGAGGAGGAGGGAGGGGGCGAGCCGTCTCATACCCGAAGCTCACGGGCGGGGAGGGGCGAGGCAACCTCCGTTCCCGCCGCCTCCCCGCGCATGTCCCTCCGGGGAGGGATCAGAGCGTCGCTTCCACCCGGGTCCGGACGTGGAACACGGGCGGCTGCTCCAAGTGCTTCTTCACCGCGCACTGGTCGGCGGCGCGGACGAGGGCCGCGTGGTACTTCTCCGGGATGGTGGGAGGGATCACGATATCCAGCTCCACGCGGTCGACCATGCGCGTCGCAGGGTTGTTGAAGACGCGCTGCAGGACCTTCACGCCCTCGGTGGGGAGGCCCCGATGGGTGAGGAAGCTCAGGACGTAGATGCCGGCGCACGTGCCGATGGAGGCGAGGAAGAGGCCGAAGGGGGCGGGGGCCGAGCCGTCCTGATTGGTCTCCACCACCAGGTTCCCCATGCGGGCGTCCACGCGGGCGCCTCCGGGGAAGAAGATCTCCATCTCCATGGGTGTCGTGCTCCGTGCGTTGAAGGGGTCCAGGACCCTCGAAAGGTCAGTGGTTACGGTGTGGATATTAATATAGTAATATAGATATGTCAAAGAGTAAAGGGGACTACGCCGTGGTCGTGCGAGGCGCCGCCGTAGGTGGAGTTGGGCGGCGCGGCCTCGGCCCTGGTGGCGCGTTCTCCCTTCGTCGATTCCCCGCAGGCGGGGTCGAGGCTGTTCGGGCACTGACGTCCGGCGTCGGCGGGCGTTGGCCCCGGCGCGGGTCGGGCTCTCCGGGGGTGGCGCGCGCCGGGCGGGCTCCTGCGTCCGTCGCCGTGGAAAAGACGTC
>BTVB01000023.1:0-67496 GCA_045863275.1 Gemmatimonadota bacterium | reverse complement strand
CCGACCCCAAAGCCGTCCATGGCTGGATGGGACGTCTTTTCCACGGCGACGGACGTGGGCGTGCCGCGCCGATGCGCCTACAGCTCCACCTCCATCATCGCCTGCATCTGCCTCTCCTGCATGCCGGACAGCACGCGCCGGGTCAGGACCTCACGGACCCACATGGCCACCGGATGGCTCCACTGCCCCACCACCCCCGCCGACCACGACCGCTTCTGGAAACGCACGGCCCGGGGACGCCGCTCCCTCTCGTAGCCCCGCAACGCCGCAACGGCGTCGGGCTCCCGTCCCATCCAGCGTCCCAGCACCACGGCGTCCTCGAGGGCCTGGCACGCCCCCTGGCCCAGGTTCGGCGTCATGGCATGAGCCGCGTCTCCCAGGAGCGTGCACCGCCCCCTTCCCCACCGAGCCAGGGGCGGCAGGTCGTAGCAGTCGTGGCGGAGGATGTCCTCGTCGCGCGCCGCCTCCACCAGCTCGGGGATGGGGGCGTGCCACCCGGCGAAGATCCGACGGAGCTCGTCCTTCTCCCCCCGTGGTCCCCGCTTCCCCGGAGGTGCGTCGAGGGTCGCGTAGACATACGCGCGGCCGCCCGGGAGCGCGGCCTGCCCGAAGCGGGCGCCGCTCCCCCACGTTTCCCCCGCCAACGTCCGCCCCTCGGGAAACGGAGCCACCCAGCGCCACAGCGTGTAGCCGGCGTACCTCAGGGGCAGCTCGCCGTGGAGCGCCTCCCGCACCGCCGACCGGATACCGTCGGCGCCCACCAGCGCGTCCCCCTCGGCGCTGGAGCCGTCGCGGAACGTCGCCACCACCCGCCCACCCCGCTCCGCCACTCCCACGAGCGTCGCGCCCGTGCGCACCGCTTCCGGCCCCACGGCCTCCGCCAACACGGCGAGAAGGTCGGCGCGGTGGATCATGCACCCGAGCCACGCTCCTCCTCCGTCGCGGGGCGTCGCCGAGAGCCCCATGAGCACGTCCCCACCGACGTTCCGGACGGCGCCGCCGTCGTGGAGGCGGCCCCGCGCCCGCACGGCATCACCCACGCCCAGCCGATCCAGGGCCTGGAGGCCGTTGGCCCACAGGGCTATTCCGGCGCCCACCTCCTTCAGCTCCGGGGCCTGCTCGAAGACCCGCACGTCCCATCCGGCCCGTCGGAGCCCCAGCGCCGCCGCCAGCCCGCCGATCCCCCCTCCGATGACCAGTGCCCGGCCCCGCTCCGCCATCCGTCCTCCCGCTTCGTGATGAACGCATCCCTCACGCATACCGGGGACGGGCGGGGCGCGGCTCAGCGCCGGCGCCGCCACCGCCCCCAGCCGCCCGCCCTCCCTCCTCCACCCCCCGCCGGCCCCTTTCCACCGCCCGCCCTCCACCCCCTGGAGTCGCCGACGGGCCAGCCCGGAGCTTCTCCCTTGGGCAGTCGGACAGGGACGCGGGGACGAGGAGGGGATCATGGGACGCACGCGGTGGATCGCGGTGAGCGTAGCGACGGTGGGGACGCTGGCGGCAGGGCCCGGCGCCCTGGGGGCCCAACCCCTGCAGACCCCCGACACCAGGGGCGGCGACGCGCCGCCCCTGGAGCTCGTCCGCCTCGCCGGGCCGGTGTCGGTGGACGGCGCCCTGGACGACGCGGCGTGGCAGGGGGCGTCGAACCTCCCGCTGACCATGTACGTCCCCCTCTTCGGCGGGGAGCCTACGCAGCGGTCGGAGATCCGCGTGGCGTACGACGACGACGCGCTCTACTTCGCCGGGTGGTTCTGGGACGACGACCCCGCCGGCATCCGCGTGAACTCGCTGTACCGCGACCGGTGGAACGGCGACGACGCCTTCGCCATCTACGTGGATGCCTTCAACGACAACAAGAGCGCCAAGTGGTTCGGCATCACGCCGGCGGGGATGCGCTTCGACCTCCTGGTCTCCGACGACGGGGCCTCCCTCAACGGGAGCTGGGACGCGTTCTGGGACGCGCGCACCCGCATCACCGACGAGGGGTGGTTCGCCGAGGTGCGCATCCCCTTCTCCACGCTGGGCTTCCAGCCCGGCCCCGACGGGTCGACGACGATGGGGCTCACGGTGACGCGGCTGGTGTCGCGCCTGAACGAGCGCGTCACCTTTCCGGCCATCGACCCGGCCTTCGAGTTCCGCCAGCCCTCGAAGGCCCGGGACGTGGTGGTGCGCGGCGTGCGGGCGGGGCGGCCGCTCTACGTGTCCCCGTACGCGTTGGCAGGCTCGAGCCGGTCGCTGGTGCCCGGCGCCCCCGGCGAGGGGCAGGCCCACCGCACGGAGGGCTCGCGGGAGGTGGGCGGCGACCTTCGCTACACGCCCTCCAGCAACCTGACCCTCGACCTCACGGCGAACACCGACTTCGCCCAGGTGGAGGCCGACGACCAGCAGGTGAACCTGGACCGGTTCCCGCTCTTCTTCCCGGAGAAGCGCCGCTTCTTCCAGGAGCGCTCCGACCTCTTCGACGTCTCCGGCGGCCCCGTGCGCCTCTTCCACTCCCGCCGCATCGGGCTGGCGGCGGACCGCACCCCCGTCCCCGTGCTGGGCGGCGCCCGCATGGTGGGGCGGGTGGGCGACTGGGACGTGGGCGTGCTGGACATGCACACCCGCAACGTGGACGGGGTGGCCGGGGAGAACTTCGCGGTGGCGCGGGTGCGCAAGGGCGTCCTCAACGACTTCTCCACCGTGGGGGTCCTGGCCACCAGCCGGGACGCCGGCGGCGGCCACGACCGGACGCTGGGCGCCGACGCGTCGCTGCGCGTCTTCGGAGACAACTACCTGGACCTGAAGGCCGCGGGGACCTTCGGCGACGCCGTGCCCGAGACGACCTCCCTGGCCGGCCAGGCCTGGTGGAACGTCCGCTGGCAGCGCCGGGCCAATCGGGGCCTCGCCTACACCGTGGAGGCCGCCCGCGCCGGCGAGCACTTCGACCCGGGGGTGGGCTTCCTCTCCCGGCGGGACTTCACCGTGGCCAACGCCATCGGGAACTGGTTCATCCTCACCGACGACAGCCGGACCTTCCGCCGGGTCTTCCCAGGCTTCCTGGCGTTCAACACGTTCCGCAACGCCGACGGCTCCCTGGAGTCGGCCCAGTACGCCGTGTGGGTCCAGTGGGAGACCAAGTCGGGGGCCGGCGGGTGGGTCGAGCCCAAGGTCTTCCACGAGAACGTGGCCCAGGACTTCGCCCTTGATCGGGGCGTGGAGGTGCCGGCAGGGACGTACACCTACGCCGACCTCCAGCTCGTCTACAGCATGCCGAACGGGCGCCGCCTGCGGACCTCCGTGGACTTCCGCGCCGGCACCTTCTTCGACGGCACGCGGACGCAGGTGGCGGTGACGCCCACGTGGAACGCGTCCAAGCACCTGGAGCTGGGCGCCGAATACCAGTTCTCGCGGATCCGCTTCGATGACCGGGCGCAGGGTGCCGACATCCACCTGGCGCGGGTGCGCGTGCGTGCGGCGCTGGACGCCCGGGCGTCGGGGAACGCCTTCGTGCAGTACAACTCGGTGTCGGACCGGTTGGACCTGAACCTCCGCGTGCGGTACAATCTCGCCGAAGGCACGGACCTCTGGCTCGTCTATAACGAGGGGCTGGGCACCGACCTGGCCGCGCTGGGCGCCCTGGCCCCCGCCGAGGGGCGCTCCCTGGCCCGGAGCCTCATCTTCAAGTACACGCACACCTTCGGCTTCTGAGACCCTCGGCCCCATGACCTCCGCCGGCCCTCCCCCCTTCTCCGTCTCCTGGCGACTGGCCGGGCTGGTGGCGCTGGGCTGGCTGCTGGCGGGGGTGGTGTGGGGCGCCCAGGCCACCATGGCCGCGGCCCTGGCGGGGCAGGAGCAGACCCTCGGGCGAGCCGTGGTGTCGGCATGGATCCAGGTGGTCCCGTGGATCCCCATGACGCTGGCGGTCATGGCGCTCACGCTGCGCTTCCCGCTGGGCCGGGGGACCTGGCGGAGGAGCGCCCTGGTGCACGTGGCGGCCCTCCCGGTGGTGGCCTGGCTGGCCAACGTGCTCGTGGTCCTGGGCTTCTGGGTCACCAGCGGCAACTCCGGGTCCCTGGCGCGCCTCGCCGGCCAAGGCGCCTACTGGGCGGCCATGCGCATCCACGTGATGGCGCTGGTCTACGCGGCGGTGGCGGGGGTGACCCAGTCGGTGGTGGTCTGGCAGGCGCTCCGCGCCCGGGAGCTGGACCTGGCCCGCAAGGAGGGGCAGCTCGCCCGGGCCCGGGCGGAGGCCCTCACCGCCCAGCTCCGCCCCCACTTCCTCTTCAACACGCTCCACACCCTGGGGCAGCTCTGGCGGAGCGGGCGGGCCGACGAGGCCGACGCCATGCTGGACCACCTGGGCGCCCTCTTCCAGCGCGTGCAGTCCAGCACCCGACGCCTGGAGGTGCCGCTGGAGGAGGAGCTCTCCATGGTACGGGACTACCTGGCCATCGAGGAGGCGCGCTTCCGCGACCGCCTCACCGTCTCGGTCTCCGCCGCCCCCGACACCCAGGCCCTGGCGGTTCCGCCTCTCATCCTCCAGCCCCTGGTGGAGAACGCCATCCGCCACGGGATCTCGGGGAGCACGAGCGCGCGTAGGGTGCGCGTGGACGCTCGCCGCGCCAACGGGCGCCTCGTCCTCTCCGTTGACGACGACGGCCCCGGCCCGGACACGCCCTCCTCCAACCCGGGGAGCGGCACCGGCTTACGCGCCACCCGCGAGCGCCTGGATCAGATGTACGGGGCGGAGCACCGCTTCTCCGTCGAGCCGGCGCCGGGTGGGGGCACGAGGGTCCTCCTGGAGATCCCCGCCCGGGAGGCGGAGGGGTGAGCGCGACCGGCCCCCTTCGCGCGGTGGTGGTGGACGACGAGCCCGAGGCCCGCCGGGCCGTGACCACCTTCCTGGGAGAGGAGCCCCGGGTGCGGGTGGTGGGCGAGGCGGGCAACGGCCCCGACGCGGTGGCCCTCATCCGCCGGGAGCGGCCCGACCTCCTGTTCGTGGACATCCAGATGCCCGGCATGGACGGCTTCGCCGTGGTGGAGGCGCTGGGCGACGACGTGCCCCCGGGGGTGGTGTTCGTCACCGCGCACGACGAGTACGCGCTCCGCGCCTTCGAGGTGCACGCCATGGACTACGTCCTCAAGCCCTTTGGGCGCCCCCGCTTCAAGGCGGCCGTGGAGCAGGCGCTCCGGCGCCTTGGCTCGGAGGGGGCGGGCTCGTCGCGCCGCACCGTCTCCGCCGTGCTGGAGCGGCGCGCCGCCGCCGGTGCCCAGGTGGGGGAGCTGGCCGACGGCGAGGCCGGGGCCGCCACCCCCCGCCCCCGGCGCCTGGGCGTGCGCGTGGGGACGCGCATCGTGCTCGTGCCCGTGGACGACGTGGACTGGGCGGAGGCCGACGGCGACTACGTCCGCGTGAACGCCGGCGGCGCCGTGCACCTCCTGTCCACGACCCTCCAGGCGCTGGAGGCCACCCTGGGTGGGGAGCGGTTCCTCCGGATCCACCGCTCGGTGGTGGTGAACCTGGACCGGGTGCGCGAGCTCCACCGGGAGCCCGACGGCAGCGGCTACCTGGTGCTGGATCCAGGCGTGCGCCTCCGGGTCTCCCGGGGGCGATGGGAGCGCCTGGTGCAGGCCCTGGGGGTGGAGGGGTAGCCGCGCGCCGACGTCCGGCCCCTGGCGCGGTCTACTCCCGGCTCAACGCCACCAGCGCGTCCATGCGCGAGGCCCGCAGCGCCGGCAGCAGCCCCGCCGCCAGCGCCACCCCCATCATGGCCAGCGCCGCCGCGGCGATGGTGCCCGGGCTGTCCGGCTCCACGCCGAAGAGGAGGCTCCCGGCCAGGGGTCCGACCCAGAGGGACACCGGGATCCCCACGGCGAGGCCCAGCGCCACCAGCGCCACCACCTGGCGGAGGACGAGCCAGAGGATCTGCGGCGGTCGGGCCCCCACCGCCACGCGCACGCCGATCTCGGCGGTGCGCCGCGTCACGGCATAGGACGTCACGCCGTGGAGGCCGATGGCGGCCAGCAGGAGCGCGAAGGCGCCGAAGAGCGTGAGGAGCTGCGTGAAGACCCGCTCGCGAGCGCCGCTCTGGGCGATGATCGCCTGCTGGGAGCGCAGCTCCGGCACGGGAAGGGCCGGGTCCACCCGGTACACCGCCTCGCGGATGGCCGCCTCGACCTGCGCCACGGGTCCGTCGAAGCGCACCACCACGTGGTGGCCGCCGTACCCGTTCCGCTGCAGGGCCGACGGGTAGAGCGTGGCGGGCACCGGGGAGCGCCGGTCCCGGTAGGGCGTGTCGTTCACCACGCCCACCACCTGGTACTCCCGGGAGCCCACCCGGAGCACCTGCCCCACCGGCGACTGGCCACCGAACAGCTCCCGCACCGCCGTCTCGTTCACGGCGCCCACGAGGGGGGCGTCGGGCACGTCCTGCAGCCCGGGCACGCGCCCGGCGACGAGCCGCATGCCCAGGGTCTCGAGGAACGCGGGCCCCACGGCGTTGAAGTAGAGGGAGACGCGCCGGTCGTCCAGCGTCAGCGTGGTGTTGGAGACGATGCCGCTGAGGAGGGCGTTCTCCATGAGCGTCACCGAGCGCACGCCGGGGACCTCGCGCACGCGCGCGAGGAGCTCCTGGTACACGCGGGCGTACTCCTCCTCCGGGAGGCGGGTGTAGGCCGGGTCCACCTGGAAGGACGCCAGCCCCCGGGGGTCGAAGCCCAGCTCCACCGCGGCCAGGTTGCTCACCGAGCGCAGGAAGAGGGCGGCGCCCACCACCAGGGGCACCGACACGGCGATCTGGAGCGCGATGAGGAGGCGCCCCACCGTAAGGCGTGGGTTGGAGGAGCCCGCCGCCCGGTCCCGGAGCCACGTCACCGGGTCCAGCCCCGAGAGACGCAGCGCCGGGAGGAGCCCGAAGACCACGGTGGCGCCGGCGCCCAGGGCCACGCTCCCCGCCAGCACCCACGGGTCCAGGATGACGCTCATGTCCACGTCGCCGAAGGCCCCCGCGCCCAGGCTCCCCGTGAGGAGCCCTCCCAGGATGCGGCGGCTCGCCAGCGTGAGGGCGAGCCCGGCCACCACGCCCGCCCCGGCGAGAACGACGCTCTCCAGCGCGGTCTGGCGGACCAGGCGCGCCCGCCCTCCTCCGAGGGCGCGGCGCACCGCCATCTCCCGCTGCCGGCTCACGCCCCGGGCCAGCATGAGGCTGGCCAGGTTCACGCAGGCGATGAGGAGCACCATGCCGACCACGCCCAGGAGGAGCCAGAGGAGGCGGGCCATCTGGGGCCGCACCGGCTGGGCGCCCTGGGCGCCGGGGATGAGGCGCAGCACCGGCAGGTGCCCGTCCCCTCCGACGAGGGGCGAAGGCTGGGTGCGCATGGCCGCGGCGAAGGCGGACTCGGCGGCCTCCCAGGAGGCGTCGGCCGGCAGGCGGACCATGAGGCGCAGCCAGAAGTTGTCCTCCGAGGCGAAGAGGTCCCGCCCCGACGCCATGCGGGGGGCGACGCGGGGCTGCGCCGAGAGCGGGACGGTGATCTCCGTCTGGGGGAAGAAGCCTCCCATGGAGAGTCCCTCGAACCCCTCCGCCGTGACGCCCACCACCTCGGCGGGGACACCGTTGACGCGCACGGCGCGCCCCAGCACCCCAGGATCGCCGCCGAAGGCGCGCATCCAGAAGGCGTGGCTGAGCACGGTGACCAGCGGCGCGTCGGGGCGGTCGTCCTCCTCGCCCAGGGGGCGACCCAGCGCCATGGCCGGACGCAGCGCCGGGAAGTACGCGCCGTCGGCCAGCGCGCCCCCCGCCAGGAAGGCCGGCTGGTCGCCGATGGAGACGGACACGCCACGGAGGAACGCGAAGGCGAACGTGCGCGCCCCCGGGGGCGTGGCGTCGCGGAGCGCCCGGTACAGCGGGTAGCTGAAGTTGGAGTTCAGGTTGGCGCCGTCGCGGGGATCGGTGTACGACGTGGACCCGTTGTTGGAGATGCTGACGTCGCCGTCGCGCCTCCACGTGAGGAGGGCCAGCTCCCCCGGCTCGTCCACCGGGATGGGCGTGAGGAGCAGCGTGCGCACCACGCCGAACATGGCGGTGTTGGCGCCGATCCCCAGCGCCAGGGAGAGGACGGCCACCAGCGTGAAGCCGGGGCTCCTCGCCAGCACGCGGAACACGTAGCGCAGGTCCGATCCCATCCCCTGGAACATGGCGTTCCTCCCCTCCCCTCGGCGTGGACGGCGGGAGGGCGCGGGCGGCGGCCCCCCGGTGGTCGAAGGGTAGGACAGGCCCAACGGCTGGGGGGTTGCGCGGACCTCGACGTCCCGCCTCTGGTTTGCACGTTTTGTACAAAACGTGCACTTTGTTGCAACCTTTCGGCGGATCGCCCCGTCGAAGGAGGCGCAGCGCACTCACCCGGGAGGCCCCGCGATGAAGCCCGTCACCACCGCCGACGCCCGCAAGAACATGGCCGAGCTCCTCAACCGCGCCGCCTACGGCGGGGAGCGCTTCGTGGTGACGCGCCACGGCAAGGAGCTGGTGGCCATCGTGCCCGTGGCCGACGCCACGCTGCTGGAGCGCCTTCGGGACCTCCTGGAGCGAAAGGAGTTCGAGGCGGCCATGGAGGCGGTGGCGGAGATGGGCACGGTGCCCTGGGACGAGGTCCGCCGAGAGCTGGACCTCTAGGGAGTGAAGGCCGTGTCCTGGACCGTCGAGCTGTCGCGCCCCGCGGTGCACGCGCTCCGCGCCCTCCCCCGGGAGGAGCAGCGGCGTGTGGCGGAGCGGGTGGCGCACCTGGAGGCCGCGGGGCCCCCGCCGGCCCTGGAGGGCGACGGCCTCCTGGAGATCCCGGCGGGAGACCAGGTGCTGCTGTGCGTGGCCGACGCCGAGGCGCGCCGGCTCGTGGTGATGACCCTCCAGCCGGCGCGGGCCACGGCGGGACGGGCGGTGGTGGGCCTGCTGAGGCGGATGGCCTCGGCCTGGGTGGATCTCGAGGGAGGAGGTGGGGGGATGGGAACGCTGGTCCAGGATCTGACGTTCGCGCTGCGCTCGCTGCGCAAGGCACCGGGCTTCTCGGTGGTGGCGGTGCTCACGCTGGCCCTCGGCATCGGGGCGGCCACGGCCATCTTCAGCGTGGCCAACGGTGTGCTCCTCACGCCGCTCCCCTACGGCGACCCCGGACGGGTGGTCACGGTGTGGGCGAGCTGGAACAACTTCCCCGACAAGACCTGGGTGTCCATCGGCGAGTACCAGGCCTGGGTCCAGGACAGCCGCTCCTTCGACGATCTGGCGCTCTACCAGACGGGAAGCGTGAGCTTCACCGACCCGGAGAGCCCCGAGCGGGTGGGGCTCGCCGCGGTGACGCCCAACACCTTCGAGGTGCTGCAGGTGACGCCGGTGGTGGGGCGCTGGTTCACCTGGGAGGAGGCCCAGGGCGAGCAGCCGCTGGCGGTGCTGGGCTACGACGTGTGGCAGCGCCGCTTCGCAGGCGACCCGTCGCTGGTGGGGCGTACCGTCGACCTGAACGGGACGCCCTGGACGGTGGTGGGCGTGCTGCCGCGGGGCTTCGTGCTCCCGGTGGACTACGCGTCGCCCTCGGTGAGCGAGGTGTTCCAGCCCCTCTTCGTGGACCGGGAGGCCACCGATCCGGTGGCGACCAACGGGGGGAACCACGGCTCGTACGTGGTGGGTCGCCTCGCCCCGGGCGTGACCGTGGCCGAGGCGCGCCTGGACCTGGAGCGCCAGGCGGCGGCCTGGGTGGCCGAGGGCGCCCGTTCGGCGCAGATGGAGTTCGTCCCCAAGGTCTTCCTGGCCAAGGACGACATCGTGGGCACGGCGCGCCGGACCATCCTCGTCCTCCTGGGCGCGGTGGGCTTCGTGCTCCTCATCGCCTGCGGCAACGTGGCCAACCTCCTGCTCTCCCGCTCGGAGGGTCGCGGCCGGGAGATCGCCGTGCGCGCCGCCCTGGGCGCAGGGCGCCTGCGCCTGGTGCGCCAGCTCCTCACCGAGTCGCTGGTCCTCTCGCTGTCGGGCGGGCTCCTGGGGCTGGGCGTGGCCGCCCTGGGCATCCGCACCCTCCTGGCCGTGGACCCCACCGCCATCCCCCGCGCCGACGGCGTGGGCATGGACGGCCCGGTGCTGGCGTTCACGCTGGGGGCGTCGGTCCTCACGGCGCTGGTGTTCGGCCTCATACCCGCCCTCCGCATCTCCGCCGGGAAGGTGGGCGCCACCCTCACCGAAGGCGCGCGGGGCGCCGGCTCCGGGGCACGCTCCAACCGGACGCAGGGGCTCCTGGTGGCTGCCCAGATGGCCATGGCCGTCCTCCTCCTCACCGGCTCGGGGCTCATGATCCGCACGTTCGTGCGCCTCCTGGCGGTGGACCCGGGCTTCAGGGCGGAGAACGCGCTGACCATGCGCATCACGGCGCCCGCCGCTGCGTACCCGGACAACGTGGCGGTGGCGGGTTTCTACGAGGAGCTGCTCCGCCGCATCCGCGAGCTCCCCGAGGTGAGCGCCGCCGGAGCGGCCCGCCTCCTCCCGCTGGCCAGCCAGATGGGCGACGCCGGCGTCATGGTGGACGGCTACGTCCGCGGCGAGAACGAGTCCACGCAGGGGGAGTGGCAGTGGATCACGCCGGGTTACCTGGAGATCATGAACATCCCCCTCCTCGAAGGCCGCGTCTTCGACGGGCGTGACAACGTGGACGGGGAGAGGACCATCATCATCAACCAGTCGCTGGCGCGGCACTACTTCGGCGACCGGAGCCCGCTGGGGGCGAGCATCCGCACCTTCGGCGAGTACGCGACCGTGGTGGGCGTGGTGGGCGACGTGCGCCACAACGCCGTCACCGCCCAGGCCAAGGAGCGCTTCTACCGGCCCCAGGCGCAGGTCGTCGCCGGGCAACGGAGCATGACGCTGGTCATCCAGGCCCGCAGCGGCGACCCCGCCGCCCTCACCGGGCCCGTGCGCCGCGTCATCGCGGGCATGGACCCGCGCATGCCCGTGTCGGAGGTGCGTACCATGGACCAGGTCATGTCCGCGGCGGTGGCCCAGCCCCGCTTCGCCATGCTCCTCCTGGCGGCGTTCTCCGCCGTGGCCCTCTCGCTGGCGGTGGTGGGGATCTACGGGGTGCTGGCCTACGGCGTGAGCCGCCGCGCTCCGGAGATCGGCATCCGCATGGCGCTGGGCGCCGACGCGGGCCGGGTGGTGCGGATGGTGGTCCGCCAGGGCATGCGGATGGCGCTGGCGGGGGTGGCGCTGGGCGTGGGGGCGGCGTGGGCCCTCACCCGCTTCATGCAGGGGATGCTCTTCGGCGTCACCGCCCAGGATCCTGCCACGTTCCTGGCGGTGCCCCTGCTCTTCGCGCTGGTGGCGCTGGGGGCGTGCTGGGTGCCGGCGGCGCGGGCGGCGCGGATCCAGCCGGCGGTGTCGCTGCGGAACGAGTGAGACCGGCGGGGGCCCGGCGGCGCGCGCCGCGCCGTCGGCGCCACTCCGCACCCTTCGCGGACTACCGAGGCAGCCGCACCGGCCCGCCCGTGACCTCCACGCGCCCCTGCACCCCCGGGGCGCCGAATCCCGGCTGCCCGCCGCCGACGCTCACGGTGAACGTCCCCGGCGCCACGCTGCGCACGCCCGCCTCGTCCACGCTGGAGAGCTGCCGCGCCTCGAGGGTGAACGTCACCCGCCGGCTTTCGCCGGGGCGGAGGGACACCCGTGTGAAGCCCTGCAGCGCGCGCAGCGGCCGCGGCCACCCGGGCGCGGGGCCGGTGACGTAGAGCTGCACCACCTCCTCGCCCGTCACGGAGCCGGTGTTCTCGAGCGTGACCGCGACCGCCACCTCGTCGCCGGCCCGCACCCGGGCGGGAAGCGCCAGCTCGCGATAGGCAAACGTGGTGTAGCTCAGGCCGTGGCCGAAGGGGAAGACGGGCTCGCCCCGGAAGAACCTGTAGGTGCGGCCCTCCATGTCGTAGTCGTCGAAGGGCGGGAGGTCGTCCGCCGAGGCGTAGAACGTCAGCGGGAGCCGCCCCGCGGGGCTCACGTCCCCGAAGAGGATGTCGGCCAGCGCCGCGCCCCCGGCCTGCCCCGGGTACCATGCCTCCACGATGGCGGATACGTTGCGCGCCGCCCACTCCAGGCCCAGCGAGCTCCCGTTCAGGAGGACGAGCGTCACCGGCTTGCCGGTGGCCACCACCGCCTCCATCAGACGCCGCTGGGCGGCGGGGAGCCCCAGATCCACCCGGTCGCCGCTCGCGAATCCGGGCACGTCCACGCGCATCTCCTCTCCCTCCAGGCGGGGGGAGAGCCCGAGGACCAGGACTACCGCGTCCGCCGCCCGGGCCACGCGCACCGCCTCCGCCTCCAGCCCCGACTCGGGCGGCGCCCACACGAGCTGGAGCGCGCCGTCCTCGCGGCGGGGCCGGTACTCCACCCGCACCGCGCGTGGCACGCCGGCCTCCATCTCCAGGTCGGTCCACCGGGTGTTGATCTCGTGCTCGCTGGAGAACTCCGCCACCAGCGCGTCGTCCACGTACACGCGGAAGTCGCCCAGGCCCTTGCCGCCCACGGCGTAGCGGCCCGTGACCGGCGGCACCAGCGTCCCCGTCCAGCGCACGCTGAAGCGCCCGGGGAGAAGGCCGTCCATGGGCGCGTCGCCCCACCATCGGAAGTCCACGTCGGCGTCGGTGCGCACCGCGTGGGGCGATCCCTCGAGCCCCGGGTTGGCGAAGTACTCGGCGCGGAGGCCCTCCCGGGGCACGGCCTCCCCGGCTCCCGCAGCCGCCGGCCGCAGCATCGACGCCGGAACCGGCACCAGCGACGGCAGCTCCTCGGCGTGGGGGGCGCCCCGGGCGTACAGCACGCGCGTGCCGGGGCCCGCCTTCTCCCGGATCCCCCGCAGCGGCGTCACCGCGTCCGACGGAAAGCCGTTGTAGTTCCCCAGGAGCACCTCCCCGTCGTCGGCGTTGGGGCCGATGACCGCCAGGGTGCCCAGGTCCTTCCCCAGAGGGAGGAGGCCGCCGTCGTTCTTCAGGAGGACCACCGACTTCCGGGCCGCCTCCAGCGCCAGGGCGCGATGCTCGGGGGAGTCGTTCACGGAGTATGGGAGGCCGCTCCACGGCACCCGCTCCGGCGGGTCGAACATCCCCAGGCGGATGCGCGCCGTGAGGAGGCGGCGCACGGCGGCGTCCACGGCGGCCTCGTCGGTGAGGCCCCGCTCCACCGCCTCCACCAGGCTCCGGAAGCTCACGCCGCAGTTCAGGTCCGTGCCCGCCTCAAGCGCCAGTGCCGCCGCCTCCGCCTGCGTCGCCACCAGCTTGTGGGTGTTGTAGATGTCCATGACGGCCCAGCAGTCGGACACCACGTAGCCCTCGAAGCCCCAGGCGTCCCGGAGGAGGTCGCCCAGGAGTGGATGGCTGGCACACGCCGGGTCCCCGCGGAAGGCGTTGTAGGCGCACATCACCGACGCCGCGCCCCCCTCCACCACGGTGGCGCGGAAGGCGGGCAGGTACGTCTCGTGGAGGTCGGGCTCCCCCACCCGGGCGTCGAAGGTGTGGCGGTCGGGCTCGGGGCCGCTGTGCACGGCGTAGTGCTTGGGCGTGGCCACGCTCTTCAGGTAGACCGGGTCGTCGCCCTGCATGCCCCGCACGAAGGCCACGCCCATGCGCCCGGTGAGGAAGGGGTCCTCGCCGTACGTCTCCATGCCCCGGCCCCAGCGCGGGTCCCGGAAGATGTTGACGTTGGGCGACCAGAACGTGAGTCCCTCGTAGATCCCCCGCCGCCCCCGGCGGAGCCACTCGTTGTGCTTCGCCCGGGCCTCGTCGGAGATGGCCGTGGCCACCCGGTGCACGAGCTCCACGTCCCACGTGGCCGCCAGGGCGATGGCCTGGGGGAACACGGTGGCGATGCCGGCGCGCGCCACGCCGTGGAGGGCCTCGTTCCACCAGTTGTAGGCGGGAATGCCCAGGCGCTCGATGGCGGGCGCGTCATAGAGCGTCTGGCCCACCTTCTCCTCCAGGGTCATGCGGCCCAGGAGGTCCTCCACCCGAGCCTCCACCGGGAGGTCGGGGTCGCGGTACGGGAGGAGGGGGGGCGGGGGGGCGGCTTCACCGTCGGGCAGGGGCACCCGGCACGCCGACAGCACCGCGCCCGCGACGGCGAGAAGCAGGGCCCTACCCCGCGCTCCGCCCCGTCGGCTCATGGCGTGGGGCCGTGCTCAGAAGGGGAGGTCGTCGTCCTCGTCCACGTCGGAGGGCGGCTCGGGGAAGGGCTCGTCGGGGTCCGTGGCCGGGGGCGCACCGCTCGCCGCCGCGTCTCGCGCCACCTTCCACGCCTTCACGTCGGTGTACCAGCGGCCGTTGAACTCCCGGCTCTGGATGTCGATGTGGGCGGTGAGGCGCTCCCCCTCCTTGAGGGCGAAGCCGTCGATGTTGTCGCCCCACATCACCACGCATACGGGCTTGGGGAACTTGCCCTCGGTCTCGAGGATGAACTCCTGCTTCCGCCAGGGCCCGTTCCGCCCCTCGCCGGACTGCTCGGGGAGGATCTGCGTGACGGTTCCGGTGATGGCGAGATCCATGGGTCGCTCTGCGGTGTACGGGTTGGTGAGGGTCGAGCCAGACAAGATATGACGAGGAGCCCGGAGACGCGCCCCCGGCGTTCGGCCGGGTGTTGCCGCGGTCCGCCCGGGCGGCGATTCTGCCGGACCACGCTGGGGGGCGCACCCCGACCAGGAGGCCCACGATGAGACGAAAGGCGGCGCTGGGCGGCGCGGTGGCGCTGGTCCTGGTGGCGGGCGTGGTGTTCGGCGCCGCCCTCCAGGTGCGCCGTGGCACCGGGGCCCGCGCGGTGACCATCGGGAGCCGGACCTGGTACCTGGTGGAGGAGCCGTCGCTGTACGTGCGCCTCCACGAGGCCGTCCACCGCCGCCAGCACCGCACCGGCGGGTGGATGTCCTGGCTCCGCTACGCATTCGTCCTAGAGGACCGCCTCCGCATGGAGGCGGAAGCCGACGTCCTGGCCCGCTGCGCCCAGGGACTCCGCACCGAGCCCGGCCCGGAGACGTGGGCCCGCTCCCGCATGCACGAGACCATCTACGCATTCTGGTGGTGGGAGCGGAAGCCGCGGGCCCGGCACGACCCAGTGGGCGAGTGGTCCGCCGTGGCCGGGGACTGCGGCGTGCTCCTGGAGGAGCTGGACGAGGAGGGCCGCCTTGCCTGGATGGAGGCCGCGGAGCGGGTGGCGGCGCGGAACGCTCTTCATACCCGGACCGCGCCCCGCCCCACGGCGGGCTCCCGCGTGGCGGCGACCCGTGACGACGGAGAGGACGGCGTCCAGGTGGGCTTCTAGCGGCCGCGCCCCCTCAGCGCCACTCCACCGCCGGCGAGGCCAGCAGGCCCTCGAGCCACGGCGGCGCCGTCATTCCGTCCGCCACCCACGCGCTCATCTCCGCCTCGCGGCGCTGCACGTCCGCCACCGCCTCGAGAAAGCGGTCCAGCGTGGCCAGCGGCACGACCACCACCCCGTCCTCGTCGGCCAGCGCCACGTCGCCGGGCGCCACCGCCACGCCCCCCAGGGAGATGGGCAGGCCCACCGCGCCGGGGCCGTTCTTGAAGGGGGAGTTGGGCGAGGTGCCCGCCGCGAACACGGGGACGCCCGTGGCCTCCAGCTCCGCCAGGTCCCGGGCGGCGCCGTCGGTGACGCACCCGGCGATCCCCGCGTTGGCCGCCATGCCCATCCAGATGCCGCCCACCGCTGCGCAGGCGTCGTACGCCCCGTTGGTGATGAGCACCACGTCTCCCGGGCGGGCCACGGCCAGCGCGGCGTACGTGGCCAGGTTGTCCTTCGGGCCCGCCTGCACCGGGAGCACCGGCCCCACGAACCGGCGCGCCCGGGTGAGGGGCCGGAGGGCGGCATGGAGCGCCCCCGTCCGGTCCTGGGCGTCGCACGCGGCGCTGGTGCCCACCCCGCGGAGCGCCTCGATGGCCTCCCGTGGCGGGCGGGGGAAGTCACGCCGGATGACGAGGCGCGAGGCGTTGCTCATGGTCTCGGGTTCCTGACCCGCGCGGCGCGCGCGGGAGAGCGGAGAGGTCGGCGCGCGCCGGAAGGCGGGCGCGGCGGCGGCATGATAGAGGGGAGGCCCGCGGAGGAGCAATCGGGCCGCCGGTGCGTCACCGCACCTCGATGGGCACGGGCCCCACGCGCCAGATCTTCTCGCAGTACTCCCGGATCGAGCGATCCGACGAGAACCGTCCGATGCGTGCCACGTTGAGGATGGACATGCGGCTCCATGCTTCGGGGTCGAGCCACGCCGCGTCCACCCGCGCCTGGCAGTCCACGTACGGGCGATAGTCGGCCAGGAGCATGAAGGCGTCGTGGTACAACAGCGCGTTGACCAGCGGCAGGAAGAGGCCCGGGTCGTCGGGCGAGAACGCCCCCGACGCCACCAGCTCGAGGGCGGCCCGCAGCTCGGCGTCCCCGTCGACGTGGTCACGGGGGTGGTAGCCCGCGGCCTGCGCCGCCCGCACCTCGTCGGCGGTGAGACCGAACTGGAAGAAGTTCTCCGGCCCCACGGCGTCGCGGATCTCCACGTTGGCGCCGTCCAGCGTGCCGATGGTGAGGGCGCCGTTCATGGAGAACTTCATGTTGCCCGTCCCCGACGCCTCCTTCCCGGCGAGGGAGATCTGCTCGGAGAGGTCGGCCGCCGGGTAGATGACGTGGGCCCGCTTCACGTTGAAGTCGGGGAGGAAGACCACCTTGAGGCGCCCCGCCACGTCGGGGTCCCGGTTCACCACATCCGCCACGGACGTGATGAGCTTGATGATGAGCTTGGCCATGAGGTAGCCGGGCGCCGCCTTGCCGGCGAAAATCACCGTCCGCGGCAGGGCGTCCGCCGCCGGGTCGCGCTTGATGCGCTGAGACCGCGTGATCACGTGGAGCACGTTCAGGTGCTGGCGCTTGTACTCGTGGATGCGCTTCACCTGGACGTCGAAGAGGGAGTCGGGGTCCACGGCCACCCCCGCCTGGTCCCGGATGACCGCCGCCAGCTTCACTTTGTTCCCACGCTGGATGGCCGCCCACTCAGCCCGGAAGCCCGGATCCTGGGCGAAGGCCTCCAACCCGGGCAGCTCCCCCTCCATGTCCCGGGCCCACCCGTCGCCGATGCTCTCCGTGATGAGGCGGGCGAGGCGGGGGTCGCTGAGCAGCATCCAGCGCCTGGGGGTGACGCCGTTGGTGACGTTGAGGAAGCGCTCCGGATGGAGCTCGTGGAAGTCGCGGAGCACGTCGCGTTTCAGGAGCTCGGTGTGCAAGGCCGCCACGCCGTTGATGGCGTGGCTGCCGATGCTGGCCAGGTGAGCCATGCGCACGTACCGGTCCCCGGTCTCGTCGATGATGGACAGGCGCCGCACCCGCTCCTCGTCCCCCGGAAAGCGCGCGCGCACCTCGTCGAGGAAGCGCCGATTGATCTCGAAGACGATCTCCAGGTGCCGGGGGAGCAGGTCACCGAAGAGGTGGAGCGGCCACTTCTCCAGCGCCTCGGGGAGAAGCGTGTGGTTGGTGTAGGCGAAGGTCTTGCGCGTCACCTCCCACGCCGCGTCCCACTCCATCCCGTGCTCGTCCATGAAGAGGCGCATCAGCTCGGCCACGCCCACGGACGGGTGGGTGTCGTTGAGCTGCACGGCGTACACTTCGTGGAAATCCTCCAGGCGCCCCCCACGGGCCAGGTGCACGCGGAGCATGTCCTGCAGGGAGCAGGAGACGAAGAAGTACTGCTGCTCCAGACGGAGCCGCTTGCCCGCCATGCTCTGGTCGTTGGGGTAGAGCACCTTGGAGATGTTCTCCGAGGCGACCTTGTCCTCCACGGCGCCGTAGAAGTCCCCCGTGTTGAAGACCTGCACGTCGAAGGACTCGGCGGCCTCTGCCTTCCACAGGCGGAGCAGGTTCACCGTGTTCACCCGGTAGCCCGGAACGGCCAGGTCCGAGGCGATGCCGCGCACGGCGCGCCGGGGAATCCAGCGCACGCGGAGGCGTCCGTCGGCGTCCCGCGCGTGCTCGGTGCGCCCCTCGAAGCCCACCGAATAGGCGATCTCGGGGCGGGGGATCTCCCAGGGGCTCCCCAGGCGGAGCCACTTGTCGGTCTCCTCCACCTGCCAGCCGTCGCGGAGGCCCTGGTCGAAGATCCCGAACTCGTAGCGGATCCCGTACCCCGTCCCCAGCACCTCCAGCGTTGCCAGCGAGTCGAGGAAGCACGCCGCCAGCCTCCCGAGGCCGCCGTTGCCCAGCCCCGGATCCTCCTCCTGCTCCATGAGCTGGTCCAGGTCCTGCCCCAACGACGCCACCGCCTCCCGCACCGGGTCCATGATGCCCAGGCTCACCAGGTGGCTCCCGAGCTGGGGACCGATGAGGAACTCGGCGGAGAGGTACCCGACGGACTTGGCCTTCGTGGTCATCACCGTCTCGATGGTGCTCATCCAGCGGTGAAGCACCCGGTCCCGGACGGTGTACGCGACGGCCATGTACCAGTCGTTGAGCGTGGCGGTGCGCGGCACCCTGCCCTGGATGTAGAAGAGGTTGTCCTTGATGGCCTGGGCCAGGGCCTCCGGCGTGGTGTCGGTGCGGACGCGGGAAGCCGGGGATGGTTCGCCGGACGGGGAGGAGCGGCGCGTCTCGTCCATGGGGACCCACCTGGGCCATCGGGAGGCGAGGACTGCTGGGTGCTGGTGACGCCCCTGCAATCTAATGGGAGGCGTCCGGGGACGCCGCGCCCCTGGCCCACCCCACCCCCGCGGTCCAAGTTGTCGGCGTCGCCCACCCCCGCACCGGCAACACGAAGGTGTCCCCATGAACGCCCGGACCCGCCGCCCCGTCGGCTTCTTCGCCCTCGCCGTTCCCCTCCTCTCCGCCTGCGCCGAGCCCGTGGACCGCACGGCCCGCTTCGACGTGGTGGAGGCCACCATCCCCCAGATGCAGCAGGCCCTCACCGAGGGGCGTGTCACGTCCCGGGAGCTGGTGGAGGCGCACCTGATGCGCATCGCCACGTACGAGGAGGACGTGAACGCAGTCATCGCGGTGAACCACCGCGCGCTGGCCATCGCCGACTCCCTGGACCGGGAGCGGGCGGCGGGCAGGGTGCGGGGTCCGCTCCACGGGATCCCCGTTGCGCTCAAGGACAACGTCCACACCACGGACATGCCCACCACCGGCGGCGCGCTGGCCTTCGAGGGCTTCACGCCGCCGTACGAGGCCACGCTGACGCGGAACCTGGAGGACGCCGGCGCCATCATCCTGGCCAAGACCGTCCTCACCGAGCTGGCCAACTTCATGGCCGCGGGCATGCCCACGAACTACAGCGCGGTGGGCGACTACGGCCGCAACCCCTACGACCCGCGGCGCGACCCCCGGGAGGGGCGCAACGACGGCCGGCCCGTCATGGCCACCGGCGGGTCCAGCTCGGGCATCGGGACGGCCATGAGCTTCTGGGCGGCCAACGTGGGCACCGAGACGTCGGGCTCCATCCTCTCGCCCTCCAACCAGAACATGCTGGTGGGCATCAAGCCCACGGTGGGGCGCATCAGCCGGTACGGCGTCATCCCCATCACCGCCGACCAGGACACCCCCGGCCCCATGGCCCGCACCGTCACCGACGCCGCCATCATGATGGGCGCGCTGGAAGGCGCCGCCCCCGACCCCAACGACCCGGCCACCAGCGCGTGCGCTCCGCCCCCGGGCAACGACTACACGGCCTTCCTGAACGCCGACGCGCTCCAGGGCGCCCGCATCGGCATCCCCCGGGCCAGCTACTACGACTCGGTGCAGGCCCCCGGGTCGGACCAGTGGCGCGGAGGCCTCTCCGAGCCGGCCCGGGCCATGATGGACACCGTGATGACCATCCTCAGGGAGCGCGGCGCCGTCCTCGTCGACCCCGCCGACATCCCCAGCGTGGTGGACCCGGACACGGCGAACAACCTCCTCCTCCACGGCCGGAGCATGGTGCTGGACTACGGCATGAAGCGCGACTTCAACCTCTGGCTGGAAACGCTGGGGGAGTCGGCGCCGGTGAAGTCCCTCACCGAGCTCCGGGAGTGGAACCTGGCCCACCGCTCCGCCGGCTCCATGAAGTACGAGCAGGCGCGCCTGGACGGCTCCGACGCCCTGGACCTGGAGCGGGACCGGGCCGCGTACGAGGCCGACCGGGCGCGGGACATCCTCCTCAACGGCACCCACGGCATCGACGAGGTCATGGAGGCCATGGAGCTGGACGCGCTCCTCTTCCCCGGGCCGGGGAGCGCCGGGATCGCGGCGCGGCCCGGCTACCCCACGGTCATCGTGCCCTTCGGCTTCGTGCCCAACACCTTCGGTCCCGACTTCCCCGAGGGCTTCGAGCCACGGCCCCAGCCCTACGGCGTGAGTTTCACCGGGAGGGCGTGCAGCGAGCCGCGCCTCATCGAGCTGGCCTACGCCTTCGAGCAGGCCACGAAGCGGAGGGTGCCGCCTCCGGGGGTGCGCTGAGGGGCGGCGGGGCCGTGGCGGAGATCCCCGCCTACGAGCGCGATCCCCGGCTGACGCGCCTCGACACCGAGGTGGTGGACGCCGGGGAGGAGGGCGGCCGGCCGTGGGTGGTGCTGGCCGACACCCTCCTCTACCCCGAGGGGGGCGGCCAGCCCTCGGACCGGGGGACGGTGGGGGGCGTGGAGGTGCTGGAGGTGGCGAAGGCCGGGGGGCTCATCCGCCACACGCTCGCCGGACCGCCCCCCTCGGGGCGGGTGGGCGTGGAGCTGGACTGGGTGCGGCGCTTCGACCACATGCAGCAGCACACCGCCCAGCACCTCCTCACCGCCGTGGCCGACACCCGCTTCGGGTGGCCCACCACCGCGTTCCATCTCGGTGAGCACGTCTCCGACATCGAGCTGCACGTGCCGTCCCTCGGCCCGGCGGCGCTTTCGGAGCTGGAGGAGGCCGTGGCCGCCGAGGTCCGCGCGGCGCGCCCCGTCACGGCGCGGCGGGTCACGCCGGAGGAGTTCGCCGGACTGCCGGTGCGCACCCGCGGCCTGCCGGAGGGCCACACGGGGAGCATCCGCCTGGTGGAGATCGACGGCGTGGACCTGAACACGTGCGGCGGCACCCACTGCGCCTCCACCGCCGAGCTGGAGGCCGTGAAGCTCCTGGGCACCGAGAGCCTGAGGGGCGGGACCCGCCTCTTCTACGCCGCCGGAGCGCGGCTGCGGGGCCTCCACGAGGCCCACCACCGGCGGAGCGCCGAGCTCCGCTCCCTCCTGGGCGCGTCCGACGACGAGATGGTGGCCCGCGTCGCCCAGAAGCTGGAGCAGCTCCGCGACGCGGAGCGGGCGGTGCGCGGGCTCTCCGAGGAGCTGGCCGTGGCGTCCGCCGCGGCCCTGGCCGCCCGGCCGGAGCCGATCCTCTCCGCCCACTGGCCGGGGCGCGACCTCCCCTTCCTCCAGGCGGTGGCCCGGGAGGTGGTCGGCCGGGCCCCCGACCGGGTGGTGCTCCTCACCTGTGGGGAGGGCGAGGCGGGAGCGTTCGTCCTCGCCGCGGGCGAAGCGTCGGCGTTGGACGTCCGCGCGGCGGGCACGGCGGTGGCCGAGCTGCTTGGCGGGCGCGGCGGCGGCTCGGGGCGCGTCTTCCAGGGGAAGGCCACGCGGCTCTCCGGGCGGGGGACCGCGGAAGCGGCGTTGCGGGAGATGGGCTGAGAGGCGGGAGCCCCGGCCGGCCGCACCGCCTGTGGAGCTCACTCCGACAGGATGTCGATCTCGTGCCGGAACGCCGAGCCCACGAAGCGGACGAAGATGAAGCCGACCTGGCAGATCTCGATCATCGTCCCTCGGGTGGGATGGGTCAGGCGCCCGGGTCCCGCCGGTGCGTTCCGGCGGAGGACGTGCCCGCGGTGGCTGCGCCGACGTCCGACGACTCGGCGAGCACCCGGGCGTCCTTCGCGATGGCGTCCACCATGTCGCTGAAGATGAGCGCGTGCAGGGGGTAGATCCCGTACCAGTACGCCCAACCCAGGAAGCCGGTGGGCGCGAAGTACGCCGTCTGGACCAGACGCGTGGCCCTGCCCTCGGGCACGGCTTCGAACTGGAGCCACGCCTTGCCGGGCACCTTCATCTCCGCCCGCAGACGGAGGAGGGAAGGCGCCCGCACCTCCTCGACGCGCCAGAAGTCGATGGCCTCGCCGGGGTAGACCTGATGGGGATGCCGGCGGCCGCGGCGCAGCCCCGGACCCCCCACGAGCTGGTCCAGGAGTCCCCGGGCCTTCCATGCCCAGTCCCAGCATCGCCAGCCCCGGTCACCCCCCAGCGACGAGAAGGCGCGGAAGACGGCCTCCTGGGGGGCATCGACCGTGCGGGTGCGGACCTCACGCACGATTCCCTCCCGGTCGACGAGACGCACGCTGGAGTCCCCCCCGGCCGACGTCCACCGCGTGGCCACGTCGCCTTCCTCGATGCGCCTCAGCGCCCGCTCCACCGTCGTCCGGTAGGGGCGGGGCCGGATGTCGGGGAACAGCGAACGGGCCCGTGACGTGTCGCCCACGAGCGGCTGGACCACGCCTTCGACCAGGGGGACCGCCAGCGCGTTGGGGATGGGGGTCACCAGGCCCACCCAAAGCGCGGCGAGGCGAGGGGCCAGCACGGGCACCGGCACGATCAGCCGGGGGAGTCCCCGGACGTCGGCGTACGTCAGCATCATCTGACGGAAGGTCACCGGCTCGGCGCCCACGTCGATCACGCCCCTGGTGTCTTCGCGCCCGAGCGCTCCCATCAGGTAGTCGAGGACGTCGCCGACGCCGATGGGCTGGACCTCGTTGAGGATCCAACGGGGGGCCACCATGGCGGGAAGCCGCTCGGTGAGGTATCGGACCATCTCGAAGGAAGCGGACCCGCTGCCGATGATGGGGCCGGCCCGGAACTCGGTGGTGGGAAGGCCGGCCCGGAGGATGGCGCCCACTTCGGCGCGACTCGCGAGGTGGGCCGAACGGCGCGCGCTCCCGCCCTCCGGCAGGATGCCGCCCAGGTAGATGACCTGCCCCACGCCCCGCGCCGCGGCGACGAAGTTGTGGGCGGCCGCACGGTCCTGCGCCTCGAAGTCCACGCCCCCGTACATGGAATGGACGAGGTAGTACGCGGCGTCGACGCCCCGCAGGGGCGCGTCCAGGGTCTCGGGCCGGGCCAGGTCGCCCTCCACGATCTCCACGTGCGGACCCCAGGTCCGCGCGAGGGCGCGCTCCCGGTCCCGGACGAGCACCCGGACCTCGTGGCCCAGGCCCAGCAGGCGGCCGACGACGCGCCCCCCGATGTACCCCGTCGCTCCCGTGACCAGCACGCGCATCCCGCTCTCCGTGTCCAACTATTGTCTAATTATTGTCTAACAATATGACCACGGTTTGCGGTTTGTCCATGGGTTGTGGCGGCCCTGGCCCGCGAGGCCGCGCTCGTCCTCCTACTCCCGCGCCCTCCACGCCGACAGGATCTCCCGCTCCCGTTCCGGCGTGAGCGCCATGGGCGGCGCGGCGCGCTGCTCGTCGGTGAGGTCGGCGGAGTGGTACCAGGCCAGGGTGTCCAGCGCCGTCACGGCCAGGGGGCGGTACGTGAGCCCCGCCGTCCGGGCCCTGGAGCAGTCGATGCGCTGCGACCCCAGGTGGTCCCCCACCGGGAGGATCCAGGGGATGGCGGCGGTGAAGCGCTGCTCCTCCAGGAAGGCGTAATCGTCCACCCAGGTCCACGTCACCTCCGCGGAGGAGGTGGCCCGCACCCCGTGGAGGTACTCCTCCATGGTCAGCGGATACCCCGGGCCCGTGGCGTTGAACGTCCCGTGGACGCCCCCCTCCATCATGTGGACCATCCACTCGGTGAGATCCCGCACGTCGATCTGCTGCACCAGGTCGGAGGGCTTCCCCGCGGCCAGCACCTCTCCGCCGCGGCGCAGGCGCTCGGGCCAGTACGTGCCCCGGTGCGTCCGGTCCAGCGGGCCCACGATGTAGCCCGGGCGCACCACCAGCGTCCGCTCGCCGAAGACCTTGCGGGCCTCCGCCTCGGAAAGAGCCTTCATGACGCCGTAGCGGGCGGAGCCGTTGCTGCCCCCCGAGGGGTCGGTGGTCTGGATGGGCCCGTCCTCGGGGATCTCGGTGGTGAGGTACGGATAGAAGACGCCCGTGGACGAGATGTAGACGTACGTGCCCACCGCGTCCCGGAGGAGCTCGGCGGACATGCGCGTCCACTCGACGTTGGAGCCCGACGCGTCGATGCACACGTCCCAGCTCTTCCCCCGCAGGGCATCCAGCTCCCCGGCCCGGTCGCCGACGAGGTGCTCCACGTGGTCGAAGGCCTCCTGGAACAGGCCCGGCTCGCGCCGTCCCCGGGTGAAGATGCTCACCCGGTGCCCCCGCTCCACCGCGTAGCGCACGGTGTGGGGCCCCGTGAGGTTGGTGCCCCCGAGGATGAGGATGCGGAGGGCGCGGGCCGGCGCGGGCCGCGTGGCGGCGCTCCCGGCCGGGGACGCGAGCGCGGCTCCGGGCGCCAGCGCGGAGCCCATGCCCAGGGCCAATCCGCCCCCCATCGCCATCGTCGTCTTCAGGAAGTCTCGCCGCTCGGTGGTCATGGTGGTCCCGTTCGCGTCTCGGAAGGAGGTCCAGGTCGCCGCCGCAGGGGGGCCGCGGCCCTTCAATGTGGCGCGGCGGCGCCGCGGGGGCGACCGGAAGGGACGGAGTGCGGGCCACCGGGGACGAGGTGCGGAGGATGGGGACGGGGGCCTCCCCCCTGCAACCAACGCCCCCTTCCCGACGTCTCAGTCCTTGGGTGAGGGCCTCTCCTGCCCGGGGCCGCGCCGACCGAGACGTCCTGGACGCGGGGGGTGGCATGGGCAGGGGAGCGCGGTGGTGCGGAGCGGGGGTGTGGGGACGCGGGGTGGGGGTGGGTGTGGCGGTGGCGGCGGTGATGCTCGCCGCGGTCCGGGACGCGGCGGCCCAGCCCGCCCTCGACGTGACCGCCCGCGGCAACCGGCCGGCGCCCGTGGTGGCGCGGGCCGTCCCTGCGGCGGACGCGGTCCCGGAGGTGGACGGACGCCTGGACGACGTGGCCTGGCGGGGCGTGCCCGTCATCACGGGCTTCACGCAGGTCCTCCCGGTGGACGGCGCCGAGCCCACGGAGCGCACCGAGGTGCGCGTGACCTACGACACCGACGCCCTCTACGTCGTCGCGCGCATGTTCGACCGCGAGCCCGCCGACATCGCGCGGCGGCTCGGGCGCAGGGACTCCGACGCGTCCAGCGACGTCTTCCGCATCTCCATCGACTCGTACCACGACCATCGCACCGCCTTCGAGTTCGCGGTGAACGCCGCGGGCGTCCGCTCGGACGCCCTGGCGGCCAACGACCAGGCCTACGGGGATTCCTCCTGGGACCCGGTCTGGCAGGCGGCGGTGAGCGCCGATTCGCTGGGGTGGGTCGCCGAGATGAAGATCCCCTTCTCCCAGCTCCGCTTCTCCCGCGACGCCGAGCAGACGTGGGGAGTCAACTTCACCCGCGAGATCTTCCGGAAGAGCGAGACCGCGCGGTGGATGTGGACGCGCAACACCGAGCAGGGGTACGCCTCCCTCTTCGGGCACCTGGAGGGGCTCCAGGGGATCCCCCAGCCCCGTAGGCTCGAGCTGCTGCCGTACTCCTTCGCCTCCGCCGACTTCGACCAGGCCGCGGACCGGTCGAGCCCCTTCAACGACGGCAGCGTGACCTCGGCGGGGTACGGCCTCGACCTCAAGTACGGCCTCACCAGCAACCTCACCCTGGACGCCACCGTCAACCCCGACTTCGGGCAGGTGGAGGCGGACCCGGCGGTGGTGAACCTCACCGACTTCGAGACCTACTTCGAGGAGCGCCGGCCCTTCTTCGTGGAGGGGGCCAACCTCTTCGCATTCGGCGGCGGTAGCCGCGCCTTCGCGCCCCAGCTCTTCTACTCGCGGCGCGTCGGGCGCGCCCCCTCGCGCCCCGCCTCCGAGCCCGACGGCTATGCCGACAACCCCCCGGCCACGAGCATCGTCGGCGCGGCCAAGCTCTCGGGGAAGCTGGGCGCCTGGTCCCTGGGCTTCATGGACGCCGTGGCCGCCGCGGAGGCAGCGCGGATCCAGGCCGCCGACGGCACGCGGGGCACCCGTCCCGTGGAGCCGCGGGCGAACTACGGCGTGGCCAGCCTGAGGCGCGACTTCCGGGGCGGAAACACCGGCATCGGCGTCATGGCCACGGCGGTCAACCGGGACCTGGGTGACCCGACGTTCACCGGCCTCCGCCGGGAGGCCTACTCGGGAGGCGTTGACTTCTTCCACCGCTGGGGCGCCAGGCAGTGGACGGTGGCCGGCAACTTCAGCGGCTCGCGCGTCGCCGGTGACGCCCAGGCCATCACCGCGGCGCAGCGCTCCTCGGCGCGCTACTACCAGCGCCCCGACCAGGACTACGCGACGCTGGACCCACGGGCCACGTCGCTGTCGGGGTGGAACTCGGCGCTGAGCGTCAGCAAGGAGGCGGGGAGCTTCCGGATCGGCACGGACCTGTACGCCACCTCGCCCGGCTTCGAGATCAACGACGCGGGTTTCGGCTCCGAGGCGGACGAGGTCTTCCACGGCGTCTGGCTCAGCCAGAGGTGGCTCGACCCCGGGAAGGTCTTCCGGCGCTTCAACCTCAACGCCACGTGGGCGCAGAGCTGGAACTTCGGGGGGACCAACACCGGCCGCTCGGCCTACTTCGGCCTCGGAGGCCAGCTCCTCAACTACTGGAGCTTCAACGTGGGGTCGAACCTCAACCTCCGCACGCTGAGCGATTACACCACCCGCGGCGGGCCGCTCATGGTCCGGCCGCTCCAGTGGTCGGTGAACGCCAACGTCAGCTCGGACCAGCGCAAGAAGGTGACCGGGAGCGTCCACGGGAACTACAGCGCCAACGAGGAGGGTGGCTGGGGCATCCACGCGGGCCCGGGCCTCACGCTCCGGCCCAGCGGCGCCGTGAGCTTCGAGACCTCCTTCTGCTGGGACGTGAGCCACTCCGTCGGCTTCTACGTCACCCAGCGCGCGGACCCCACCGCCACGGAGACGTACGGCGGCCGCTACCTGTTCGGCGAGCGCCGGCAGCGGAGCCTGAACCTCAACCTGAGGACGGAGGTGGCCCTGTCGCCGAGCCTGAGCATCCAGTGGTACGCCCAGCCCTACATCGCCACGGGGGACTACCGCGGCTTCAAGGAGCTGGCCCGGGCGAGGAGCTTCGACTTCCTGCGGTACGGCATGGACGGCGCCTCGACGCTCTCCTTCGACGAGGTTGCCAACGCCTACACGGTGGATCCCGACGGAAGCGGGCCCGCCCCGGCCATCGCCTTCCAGAACCCCGACTTCAGCTTCCGCTCGCTGCGGAGCAACCTGGTGGCGCGGTGGGAGTACCGGCCCGGGTCCACCGTCTTCCTGGTGTGGAACCACGGCCGCTCCGGCTTCTCCACCGACCCCACGAGGGGGCTCCTCGAGGAGTCGGGCTCCCTGCTGGACGACACCCTGCGGAACACCTTCATGGTGAAGGTGACGTGGTGGACGAGCCGGTAGCCCGGACGGCGCTCAGCTCACCCGGAGCGCCTCCACCGGGTCGGCACGCGCCGCCTGTCGGGCGGGGAGCCAGGCGGCCGCGAGGGCCACCGCGAGCATCACGACCAACGCCGCCGTGAACGCCACGGGGTCGAGCCCGCTCACGCCGTACAGCACCCCCTCCAGCCGGGGCGACGCCAGCGCCGCGAGCCCGAGCCCCAAGGCGAGCCCCACCACCACCACGCCGGCGACCTCCCCCACGACCATGCGCGTCACGCGGCCCCGCTCGGCGCCCAGGGCGATGCGGATCCCCAGCTCGGCCGTGCGGCGCGCCACGCTGAAGCTCACCACCGCGTAGATCCCCAGCCCCGCCAGCACCATGGCCAGCACGGAGAACGCGCTCATGAGGCGCGCCACCAGCCGGGGCGCCGCCAGGCTCTCGCCGAAGAACCCGGCCAGCGTGCCCTGGGCGCTCACCGTGACGGTGTAGCCCACGTCGGACACGGCTTGGCGGATCGGGGTGATGAGCGCCTCGGGCTCTCCGTCGGTGCGGGCGACGAGGACGCCCGGAGGCGTCATCTGCCGGGACGAGAAGTACATGATGGGGCGCACGGGCTCGGAGATCCCGTTCACCGGGCTGTTCTCCACCACGCCCACCACGGTGCGCCCCCACGTCTCCGCCCCCTGGCCCCGCATGCGTCGCCCCAGCGCCGACGCGCCCGGCCAGAACCGCTCGGCGGCCTCGCGGTTGATGACGATGGAGACCCCCTCGCCGCCCGCCACCTCGTCGGGGCCGAAGGTGCGCCCCTCCACGAGGCCGATCCCCATGACGTCGAAGTAGCCGTCGGTGACCATGGCGAAGGACAGCTCCACGGCACCCGTCCCGTTGGGCGGCACGTACCCCTCCACCTCCGTGGTCGTGCTTCCCCCCGCCTGGGCGGGCAGGCGGGACGAAACGGCCGCCCGCGTGACGCCGGGGATGGCCTCGACGCGCGCCAGCAGCTCGTCGAGGGCGGCGCGCCGCGCTTCGGCGTCCAGGCCCGAGGAGCTCCAGTCGGTGCGGAGGTAGGCCACCCGGTCCGGGTCCACGCCGGTGTCCACGGTCTGGAGCGCCTCCAGGCTGCGCGCGATGAGCGCAGTGCCCAGGACCAGGACCAGCGAGGCGGCCACCTGGACGGCGACCAGCCCGTTCCGCAGCCGCGCCATGCCCCGTCCGCCGGACACGGTGCGGACGTCGTCCCGGAGCGTGAGGGCGATGTCGGCCCGCGCGGCGCGGAGCGCCGGCGCGAGGCCGAAGAGGAGGCCCGTGCCCAGGCCGAGCGCGAGGGAGAACAGGAGGACGCGGGCGTCCACGCCCAGCTCGAGGGTCGCGCCGCGCGGCAGCGGAATGGGCAGCGTGGGCACGATCTCCAGCGCCCATCGGGCCAGGAGGATCCCCGCAACCGCCCCCACCCCGGAGAGCAGGAGCGACTCGATGAGGAAGAGCCGCGCCACGCGCCCCCGCGGGGCGCCCAGCGCGGTCCGCACCGCCATCTCGCCCGTGCGCCCCATCCCCCGCACCAGCAGGAGGTTGGCCAGGTTGGCGCACGCCAGGAGGAGCACGGTGAGCACCACCGCGGAGAGCAGGCCGCCCGCGGCGTACAGGTCTCCGTCGGCGCTGGGGTGGATACGCACGCTGGACGAAGGGAAGACCGTGATGCCGCGCCCCCGGTCCAGCTCGGGGTACGCCTCGGCGTGGCGGGCGGCCAGCGCGTCCATGGCGGCCTGGGCCTGCTCCACCGTGACGCCGGGCGCCAGGCGGGCGCGCACGTCGTACCAGTGGTCCTCCCGGCGCTCCAGGTTCGCCACCTGGAAGGGGCCGGTGACGTGCGTGGCCGAGATGGAGAGCCAGAGGTCGGTGGCCAGGGGCGTGTAGCTGCCGGTGAGGCGCTCGGGACCCACGCCGATGATCGTCACCGGGTGGCCGTTGAGCCGGAGGGTCCGCCCGACGACGCCGGGGTCGGCCCCGAAGCGGGAGCGCCAGGAATGCGCCGTGAGCACCGCCACGGCCTCGCCGCCGGGGATGTCGTGCTCCGCGCCGAACCACCGGCCGCGCTGCACGGACAGGCCCAGGGCGCGCATGTAGCTCGCGGTCACGTACTCCGTGGCCAGATCCACCGGCCCGTCCGGGCCTTCCCACGACGCCGAGGAGGGCGAGAAGGCCGCCACCGCCGAGAAGACGGGCGAGGCCGCCATGTCCCGCGTCGCGGGGTACGAGCTGGTGGCGGGCTCGCCCTCGTCCGAGTCCTGGTAGACGTGCACGACCTCCTCGGGGCGCTCCCACGGAGGAGGGCGGAAGAGGAGCGCGTCCACGAGGCTGAAGACGGTGGCGTTGGCGCCGATCCCCACGGCGAGCAGGGCCACCGCGCCCAGCGTGAATACCGGCGACCGCCTCAGGCGGCGGGCCGCGTGCCGGATGTCCTGCGACAGCGTCTCCATCCCCGTCCCTCCCTCGCTTCCTCGTCGTCCCCGGGGCGGCCGGCGCCGGAGCGCCACCGCCGTCCTCAGCATGTCCTTCGCGGTGCTCCACCAGAGGCGCGCCCGCTCCGCACCTCCCCCACTGCGCGCAAGGCGCGCAGCGAACAGCTCCCCCATCTCCGCGCCGTACTCCTCGCGGAACCACGCCGGAAGGAGCCGGGTCAGGAGCCTCCAGCCCCGCACGTCGCCGCCGGCCACGCGCTACGCCCGCTCCGGGGCGGCCTGCCGGGCGCGGGCGGTCTGCACGAGCCGCTCCAGGCGGGCGGTCTCCCGTGCGAGCAGCTCCCGTCCCTCGGCGGTGATCCCGTAGTACTTGCGGCGGGGATCGGCGCCGGACGTGGGCGCGGGAACCAGGCGGACGATCCCGGCACCGGCCATCTCGGCCAGCGATCGGTACAGCGTGCCCGGGCCCAGCTCCACCGCTCCCTCGGAGGCGGCCTCGATCTCCTCGGCGATCCCCAGGCCGTGCATGTCGCCCCGGGCCAGCGCCAACAGGATGTGGTGGACCGCCGGCCGGAGCGGAATCGTGCGTGGATCGGATGGGGGTGCCACGGGGCCTCCAGGTGAAATATCCACCATAGATATATCCACAATGGATATTACGCAAGGGTGCTCAGGGTCCCCTCCCGGAGGCTCGCCGGACCGCGACGGTTGAGCCCGCCCACCCGGGGGCTGTACCCTGGGAATGGCACCCTTCCAACCACCCCCCCTGAACCGCGCGGGAACGCGCACGCAGGAGCGCCCGTTTGGCCGGACCCGACGCAACCCCTCCGCCGACCCGGCGGCCGACGACCCCCCTCCTCCCCGGCGCGGCGAGGGGGGTGCTGTGGGTGGGCGTGGCGGTCTTCGCCCTCCTGGCCGCCGGCACCCTGTACCTGCTGGCCGTGCGCGTGGGGGTCGCCGCCGGGCTGTGGCGTCCGGCCGCCGGCTTCACGACGCCGCTCTACCAGGTGGCGCTCCTCTCCCATTCCGGTCTGGGCCTGCTCCTCCTCGTGCCCCTGACCCTGGTCCTGGTCGTCCACCTGCCCAGGGTGTGGGGGCGCCGGCGGCGCGTCACGATGGCGTCCGGCGCCGGGATCGTCGCCCTGGCGATCGTGTCGACGCTCACCGGGCTCTGGATCACCGGACGCTCCACGGGGGGCCCCGAGGCATGGGTGTGGTGGCTGCACGCGCTGGCCGGGGGCGGGGTGGTGGCCTCCTACCTCGCCCACCGTCGCGCCGGGCTCCGCCCGCCGTCGCGGCAGGCCATGAACCGCCTCCTGGCGTGGTGCTCCGCGGGAGCGGTCGCCCTCGTCGTCGCCGACCTGACGATCCACGTCGACGTGGTCCCCGACCCGGCGCCGCTGTCCGGGAGCCCGGGGTCCCCCGCCGCCGGAAGGGTGGCGCCGGCGTCGCCCTTCTTCCCCTCTCCGGCCACCACCGTCTCCGGCGGGCGGGCGTCCGCCTCCGCCATCGTGGGCACGCCGGGGCCGGAGGTGGGCGTGCGGGTCCGGAGCGAGGCCGAGGGCGCCGGCTTCGCCACGACGGATCTGGTCGGGGCGGAGACCTGCGTCGGGTGCCACCCCGACGTGACCCGGCAATGGGCGGCGTCGGCGCATCGCTTCTCCTCGTTCAACAACCCCTTCTACGAGGCGTCCCTCGGCCCCCTCCGCAGGGACGACGCGTCCAACCGGTGGGTCGACGAGCACCTCGCCGCCATGGAGGGCGCGGTGGCCGGGCCGGGGGTGGCCCGGAGCAAGTGGTGCGCCGGGTGCCACGACCCGGCCCTGCTCCTCACGGGCGCCATGGACGCGGCCGTCGACCGCGCCTCGACCGCGGCGCAGGCGGGCCTCACCTGCCTCTCGTGCCACGGCGTCGCCCACGTTCGCGATCTCACCGGGAACGGCAACTACGTGCTCGACGACCGCCGCGAGACCGTGTATCTCTTTGCCGACGCCCCCGCCGGGAGCAGGGCGCGCGCGCTCCACGACGCCGTCCTCAAGGCCCGACCGGCGGCCCACCGGGACCGCTTCATGCGCCCCCTGCTGAAGCGCGCCGAGTTCTGCGCCACGTGCCACAAGGTGAGCCTCACCGAGCCGCTGAACGGGTACCGGTGGCTCCGGGGTCAGAACGAGTTCGACGCGTGGCAGAACAGCGGCGTGGCGTGGGGCGCCGCCCGCACGTTCTACCTCCCCGAGGCCCCGCGGGTCTGCCAGGACTGCCACATGCCGCCGGAGGCCGCCCCGGAAGGGGACCTGGCCGCCGACGGCGGCATGGTCCGTTCGCACCGGTTCGCCGCCGCCAATACGGCGCTCCCCTTCCTCCGGGGCGACACCGCGATGGTGCGCCGCGTCGAGTCGTTCCTGCAATCCGAGAAGATGCGCGTCGATGTCTTCGCCCTCGAGGCGGGCGCGCGGCGCGTGATGGCGCTGGACCGGGCCGCGGCACGCGTCCCGGCGGGAACGCCGGTGCGGGTGGGGGTCGTCGTCCGCAACCTTGGCGTGGGCCACACGTTCCCGGGCGGTACCAACGACTCCAACGAAGGGTGGCTCGAGGTGACGGTGCGCACGGACGACGGCGCGGTGGTGGCGGCCAGCGGCACGCTGGACGCCGCCGGGCACCTGGAGGGCGGGGCCCACCGCTTCGGCGCGCTCTTCGTCGACGAGGAAGGCCATGAGGCGCACGCGCGCAACGCGCAGGACTTCCGCGCCGCGGTGTACGCCAACGTGGTGGGTCCCGGCTCGGCGAGGCTCGCCCACTACGTCCTCGACGTCCCCTCTCTCCCGGAGGGCACCCGCCTCCACGTCACCGCCCGCCTCCTCTGGCGGAAGTTCACCCGGGCATTCACCGAGTTCGCGTTCCAGGAGAACCCCGCCGGCTTCGCCGCCTTCGGCGCTCCGCCCGACCTCCCCGTGACCCTCGTCGCCGCCGACAGCGCGGTCTTCGCGGTGGGCCGCGGCTTCGAGGCGCAGGAGGAGGTGTCCGGCCCCGACGACTGGGTCCGCTTCAACGACTACGGCATCGCCCTGCTGGCCGAAGGCGACGCCCGGGGGGCCCGCGAGGCCTTCCACGCCGCCGAGGCCCTCCGCCCCGACGTCGTGGACGGGCCCCTCAACCTGGCGCGCGTCGCGTTCCGGGACGGGGATCTGGACGAGGCCTACGCACACCTCCGCCGCGCCGAGGACCTCGCACCGGGGAACCCGAGGGCCGCGTGGGTCTGGGGCGTGGCGCTGCTGGAGGACGGACGGTACGAAGCCGCCGAAGCGGCGTTCCTGCGTGTGCTGGAGCGCTTCCCCCGCGATCGCGCGGCGTGGCGGCAGCTCGGCCGGGCCCGCTTCCTGGACGGACGCTTCGAGGCGGCTCTCGAGGCCTTCGAAGCCGTCCTCGGCATCGACCCCGAGGACCGGGTGGCCCACTACCATCGGATGCTCGCCCTCCGCGCCCTCGGCCGGGAGGCGGAAGCGGCCCTCGCCGAGGAGGCGTACCGGACGTACAACCTGGACCCCCTCGCGCCCGAGTGGACCCGGCCGGTGCGCCTCGCCGACCCCGGCGCGAACGCCCTCGCCCAGCGGGTGCGCGTCCACCTCCTGGAGCCTCCACGGTGAGGCGGCCGATGGTGGTGGCGGTCCTCCTGGCCTTCGCCTGCGTTGGCGACGGCGGGAAGGACGCCCCGGAGACCCCCGCCTACGTCGTCCCGGCGACGGAGGCCACCGGGGAGACGCCGGCGGGCGGGCGTCGCCCCCCCGACGGCGCGGCGGCGGGGCCCCACGGCTTCACCTTCACCGAGGTGGCGCGGGAGGCGGGGATCGACTTCGTGCACGAGAACGGCGCGTTCGGCGCCGTGTGGCTTCCCGAGACCATGGGAAGCGGCGGGGCCTTCTTCGACTACGACGGGGACCCCTGGCCCGACGTCCTCCTCGTGAACTTCGCCCCCTGGCCCGGGCACGAAGCCGACGGTCCCCCGCCGACGCTCCGCCTGTACCGGAATCGCCGGGACGGCACCTTCGAGGACGTCACGCGGCGGGCGGGCCTCGCCCTCACGATGCAGGGGATGGGCGTCGCCGCCGCCGACTACGACGCCGACGGCGACACCGACCTGTACCTCACCGCCCTGGGGCCCGACCGGCTGCTCCGGAACGACGAGGGGCGCTTCGTGGACGTCACCGAGGCCTCCGGCGCCCTCCGGCGGGACGACCCGGCCCGAGGCGCGTGGACCGCGCCGGCCATCTGGTTCGACCCCGACCGCGACGGGTGGCCCGACCTCTACGTGTGCAGCTACGTGAAGTGGACGCCCGAGGCCGACGTCTTCGGGTCGTACGACGGCGTCACGAAGGCGTACGCCCCTCCCGACGCCTACGACAGCGACTCGTGCCGGTACCTGCACAACGAGGGGGACGGGACGTTCGAGGACCGGACCGCCTGGGCGGGCCTGAAGGAGAACACCGGCAAGTCGCTGGGCATCGCCACCGAGGACCTGAACGACGACGGGTGGCCGGACCTGGTGATCGCCAACGACCGGGTGCGCAACTTCGTCTACCTCAACCAGGGGGACGGCACGTTCGTCGAGGACGGCGTGGCCCGCGGCCTGGCGTACGACGAGAACGGACTCACCCGGTCGGGGATGGGCATCGACATCGTGCGGCCGGGCCCCGACGGGGTGCCGGTGGTGGCCATCGGCAACTTCAGCGAGGAGCCGGTGTCCCTCTTCACCCGCGTGGCCGGAGACGTCTACATCGATCGGGGCGCCGCCGCCGGGCTCGCCGGGCCCACGCTCCCCACGCTGACCTTCGGCCTGCTCTTCTCCGACTTCGACCTGGACGGGAGCCTGGACCTCCTCCTCGCCAACGGGCACCTCGAGTCCTCCATCAACGAGGTCATGCCCGACATCACCTTCGAGCAGCCGCCCCAGCTCTTCCTGGGCGACCCCGCCGGAGGCTTCGCGGACGCCGCGGGGACGGTGGGGCCCGACTTCGAGGAGCCCGTGGTGGGCCGCGGGCTCGCCGTGGCCGACTACGACCTGGACGGGGACGTGGACGTGCTCCTCACCACCAACGGCGGTCGCGCGCGCCTCTACCGCAACGACCGCGACGCCCCCGCCCGCTGGATCCGCGTGCGCCTGCGGGGCGCGCACCCGAACCTCGACGCCCTGGGCGCCGTGGTGACGGTCTTCGCCGGCGGGCGGGCCCAGACGCGCCTGGTGCGGACGGGCGGCTCGTACCTCTCCCAGTCCGTGGCGAACCCCATGCTCTTCGGGCTGGGTGGCGCGGAGCGCGCCGACAGCGTGCTCGTGCGCTGGCCCGGTTCGGGAGCGATCCGGCGGGAGGGGCCCGTGGCCGCAGGGGAGACGCTGGTGGTGCGGGAGGGGGGCGGGGGCTGAGATTCGCCCCATACGTTCACGTCGAATCCGTGACGAAGGAGGTCGGGTGGGACATGATCTCAGGAGCGAGGCTTGCATGAGCCGGGAGCCCACCGTTCCGGGCCGCGCGCGCGGCCGGTGGGGCGTCCTGGCAGGCGCGGTCCTCTCCGCGGTCGCGGCCCTGGCGATCGGGTACCTGGCCCTCGACCCGGAGGACGTGGTGGTCACCGACGCGGTGCGCGCCGGGTGGGGCGGTACGTACCAGCCCCTCTCCCTTGGGGTCACCCACTACTCCCTGGACGGTCCCGTGGAGGGCCCACTGATCGTGCTGGTGCATGGGGGCACCGTGCCCATTTGGACCTGGGAGGCCCAGGTCCCGGCGTTCACCGCCGCAGGGTACCGGGTGCTCACCTACGACGCCTACGGCCGGGGGTTCTCCGACCGCCCCGACGCCACGTACGGGCGGGCCCTGTACGCGGGCCAGCTCACCGAGCTCCTCGACAGTCTGGGTCTGGGAGACCCTGTTCACCTGGTGGGCCTCTCCCAGGGGGGCGGGACGGCCGTGACCTGGGCCGCCGCCCACCCGGAACGCGTCCGGTCGCTGACGCTCGTCGCGCCGGTGGTCTTCGCCTTCCGGATCCCGCCGGGGCTCCGGGTGCCCGTGGTGGGGGAGATCATCGCCCGCACCGTGGGCGTAGACATGATGGTGGACCGGTTCGTGCGGATGGTGGAGGGCCACCCCGACGCGGAGCGGTGGGAGGGGCTCATGCGGGACCAGGCGCGGGTGCGCGGGTTCCAGCGGTCGGTGCTCTCGATGCTCCGGAGCGACGCCCTCGGTGACTTCCGCGACGAGTACCGGGGGGTGGCCGGGGGCGCATATCCCAAGCTCCTGGTCTGGGGCACCGGCGACGAGGAGATCACCCGGGAGATGGTGGACACGATCCTCGCCCTGGTCCCGGACATCGCGTTCCGCCCCGTCGAGGGGGCCGGGCACGGCGTGGTGATGCGCCAGGCCGGGACCGTGAACTCCCTCCTCCTGGAGTTCCTCGGCCGGGAGGGCGCTTGGCGACCCGGCGATGCCCCCATACCCCCTTGACCCGCGCGCTTCGGCTCAGGCTGTACATTCCCTGGAGACGGCGGCGACGCCGGGCTCCCCCCTGGTCCGCCGCCAACCTCATGGAAAAGGGGGTACGCGTATGTCCCGGATGACGCTTCCGTCCATTGCCCTGGCGACCGTGGTGATGGCGGGTTGCGGAGGCGGGGGGCTCAACTTCTGGCTCTACCCGGAGCCCCGTCTCCCGGAAGCGGAGGAGGCGATCTTCCTCGCCTACGAGAGCCACGGGCTGCGGACCATCGACGGTGAAGACGCGGGTTCGAGGTGCTGGGACGACCAGCGCCGGCCCGAGGCGTACAGCCGAGCGGACGTCGCCTGTCGCCTCCACATCGAGCCGGGGGAGCACTCCGTGGTCGTGCAGACCGCGCCCGCCAGCCGGGAGACGGTGACGCTGACGTTCACGGCCGAGGCGGGGAAGATCTACGGCGTGGACCGGTCCAGCTGCACGGCGTCGTCCTTCTCCCGGGAGGCACGGCAACAGACCTGTCGGGTGGAGATCAAGGAAGTCGGCGAGACCGCGCCCGGCTCCCCCGGTTCCCGCCATCCCACCGGGGCTCCCGAGGGCCTAGATTAGGGTCTGGATGTGCCGAGGGCGCGAGCCCCCCGGGGTAACGCGCGCCCACGGCCGCCGAGCGATTCCGATCCCGACCGCCAACCACAGCGAGGCCCCGAGCCGTGACCGCTTTCGACGCCCAACTCCAGAAGATCAAGACCGCCCCCGGCTTCATCGCCGCCCTGGACCAGAGCGGCGGCAGCACTCCCAAGGCACTGGCCCAGTACGGGATCGGTGAGGACGAGTGGAACGGCGAGGAGGAGATGTTCGCCGCGGTGCACGCCATGCGCACCCGCATCGTCACCAGCAAGGCGTTCGACGGGGACCGGATCCTCGGTGCGATCCTCTTCGAGGGCACCATGGACCGCGACGTGGAGGGCGTGCCCACCGCGACCTACCTCTGGGAGAAGAAGCGGGTGGTCCCCTTCCTCAAGGTCGACAAGGGCCTCGCCCCGGCCGAGAACGGGGTCCAGCTCATGAAGCCCATGCCGGGCCTCGACGCCACCCTGGAGCGGGCGCGGGCCAAGGGCATCTTCGGCACGAAGATGCGCTCGGTGGTGAAGGAGGCGAACCCGAAGGGGATCGCGGCCATCGTGGCGCAGCAGTTCGAGGTCGGCCGCCAGATCCTGGGACACGGGCTGGTGCCCATCCTCGAGCCCGAGGTGGACATCCGCTGCCCCGACAAGGCCGAGGCCGAGCGGCTGCTCCGCGACGCCATCATGCAGGGGCTGGACTCCCTCGAACCCGCGCAGAAGGTGATGCTCAAGCTCACCATCCCCGACGTGGACGGCTACTACACGCCCTGCATCGAGCACCCCAACGTGCTCAAGGTCGTGGCGCTCTCCGGCGGGTACTCCCGGGAGGAGGCCAACGAGCGCCTCGCCCGCCAGCCCCGCATGGTGGCCAGCTTCTCCCGGGCGCTGGTCGAGGGGCTCAGCGCCCAGCACACCGACGAGGAGTTCGACGCCGGCCTGGACGCATCCATCGGGAGCATCTTCAAGGCTTCGATGGCGTGAGGGGGTAGGGGGGTCGAAGCCCGCTACAGCTCTCCCCTCAGGTACGCCACCGCCTCGTCCGCCGAGTACTCCAGGCGCCGAAGCCGTGTCTGGAGATCCCGCACGGGGGCCGTGTCCCCCAGCGTGACCAGGGCCGGCTCCCCGCGCCGGCCGAGACCGCAGGTGGCCATGAGGCTGTTGCAGAGGCACACCGAACCCTCGGTGCGCCACGCCGCCCCGCCCATGGTCTTGAAGAGATGCGGATCATCGGCGGGGCAGAGGCCCACGATCCGGCCGTCCCGGGGCCTCCAGCCCCGCAGGTAGCCCAGGTCGCACACCCGGGGCCGGGCCGCGTAGGTGGCCGGATCGCCCATCGTACCCGGGACACGCGCCACCCGGAACGGGAACCCGCTTGGCGACGCGTGGGCCGAGGCCACCACGTCGAGCTGCCGCTGCCAGACCAGGCGCAGCACGCTCCTGCGGAGCTCGGGCTCCATCCCCGACTCGCTGCAGAGGGCGAAGAGCGTTCCCACCTGGCGCCGCATCCCACCCCGTGGCGAGGCCGTGGGATCGGAGGGACGGCCCCGCCCCCCCGCCACCCAGAACGGAAGGCCCACCGCCGCCACGACATCCAGGTCCGCCTCGTCCTCCGGGCCGTAGACGTAGTTGCCCTGGTCGTCCTTCACCCGGTTCCTGGGTGGGGCGTTGTGGCCCCCGGCCACCGGACCCTCCACCACGAAGCCGTCGGGGCGGGTCACCGGGTTGCCCGCCAGTGCCTGGGCCTGGAGGTGCGAGCTCACGATGGCCAGGAAGGCCGGCCGTGGAGGTGGGGGGAGGTCCGGGCCCACCAGCTCTCTGGGATCGAAGCGGATGCGGTGCTCGCCCCGGGGCACCGTGGCCACCTGGATCCGCAGCTCGGCCGCCCGGCTCCGGGCCAGGTCGTCGAGGATGGCGGGGATCTCTCCGGGGTCACCAGCCCCCATGACCACCCAGTCCACGCCGGCCAGCATGGCACCGTACAGCCCATAGAGGAGCACCCGCTCGATCTTACGCAGGAAGTTGATCCCCACCGGCCGGTCCGGAGCCGCCAGCTTGGTCCGCCACACGTGGGAGAACGTGGCCAGCACGGTGAAGATCTGGACGTCGCGCGGCGGCGTGGGACCGGCCAGGGAAAAGCCCTTGAGCTGCTCGCCCAGGGCCGCTCCTCCCGGAACGAGATACCGCCGGTAGAGGCGCTCGACGTCGTCGGCCAGGGCCGGGACCTTCTCCGTGAAGGCGTCGAAGGCGCGGCGGACGGCCCCGTCCACGTCGCCGAGCTGGAGGAGCCGCGCGTAGACGTCCGTCAGCCCCGTGGCGGACAGGCTTCCGGAAAGGCGCCCCGAGGCGTGACGGGCCACCGTGGAGACGAGCCCGACGCTGGAGATGTCGACGCCCATGCCGCCCACGAGGATGTCGAGGTCCAAAACGGATTGCGGCATGGCGTGCAGGGCCATCGCGCTGGACATGGGCTGCGCCTCGTGGGGAACACTGGGCGGGCAGGCCGGACGCTCATCGTGACTCGACGGATGATATCCTCGGTGGAGCCCTCCGGTCCAGGCGTCGGGGGGGGGCGGTCCACTTCCCTCGCGCCACGAGCTGGGTGACCGGGTGCGCGTGCGGTGGATCCGGGAGGTTTGAGGGCGACTCGTTAAGGGACGGCTCCACGTCGTCCTTGACGTCCCGCATCGTTGGCGCATACCCTCGGTTCCCCCCCGGGCGTCTCCGGCCCGACCCGCATGACCCTCCGCACCGACACGTCCGACTCCGTCTACGGCCGTCCGAGGCCCGCCGACGCCACCGAATCCGGACGCACGGCACCTGAGGTTCTTCGGGCTCCGCGATCGACCGTTTCTTCCGTCTGGGGGTGACCATGCCTGACCAGTACATCCTGCTGCCTCGTCGCGGCCTCGTCTCGAGTGCGGGGGCCGCCGCGAGCGTGCTGACCGCGCTACCGCGCGCCCGCAGCACGTCGGCACCCATCGAAGCCTTGATCGCGGTACCGGATCAGCCCAAGAGGCCGATCCGGGTGCTGGACTCGATCCAGGAAAACGGCCCGAAGCTCGTGGAGCTAGACGGCGGGGTCGCGCGGTCCATCAACGACCCCCGCTCCCCGGTGAGGGCCCTTCCGCTGGTCACGTACGCGCGGCCCGAGCCCCGGCGCTCGCCGGCCGGATCCGGCCAGTCGGGTCCGACCACCACCCCGGTGTCCATGCGCGTCACGGTACGAGACGCGGTGACTGCGGCTGGAGTACCCGGAGCGACCGTCGTCGCATTCACCGACTTCGCGAACGGGCTTGGAGCGCAGGGCCTGAGCGACGCGAACGGGGACGTCCATCTCACCCTGTTCGCTTCGACGGTGGAGCGTCTCTACTGCTACTCGCCGCCTGGGTATTGGGGTGCCTTTCGCACGTTGCTTCCCCTAGCGAGCCTGGTCCTGGACGTCACGCCCGTGGACCTCAGTTGGACGGATGGCGTCCGCCACTACTACGGTGGATCCAGGTTCGATCCGGCGACCGGTGTCACGGTTGGCGTCATCGATACCGGAGTCGGACCGCACGCACAGCTCAACGTCGTCGGCGGCAGGAACACTGTGACCGGGGAACCCGCCACCGACTGGAGAGACGGCGACACGCACGGGACGCACGTGGCGGGTCTCATCGGGGCCGGCGGCGCCCCACCGACCGGGCTGCGGGGCCTGGCGCCGGGGATCCCGATGCACGCGTATCGGGTATTCCCGGTTGGCAAGGGCGCCACCAACTACGCGATCCTAAAGGCGATGATCATGGCAGCAGCGGATGGCTGCGACATCATCAACCTCAGCCTTGGCGGAGGCCCCTATGACGAGATCGTCGAGGAGTCGATCGCCGACGCACGAAACCAGGGAATGCTGGTGGTGGTGGCAGCAGGGAACGACAATCGTGCGACGGTCAGCTATCCTGCGGCCCACCTCGGAGCGACCGGTATCTCGGCCATCGGTGTGGAAGGCACCTTCCCGACGGGATCCCTGGAGGAGGCCGACGTACAGCGTCCACCCGCATCCAGTTCCGATCCGAACGAGTTCGTGGCAGCCTTCTCGAACGTGGGCTCAGGCATCGACGTCACAGGCCCCGGGGTGGGAGCCTTGTCGACGCTTCCCAACAACCAGTTCGGACCGATGAGTGGCACGTCCATGGCAGCGCCGGTCGTCACCGGCGCAACCGCGTGTCTGCTCTCACGTGACGCCCCGACCTACAACATGCCCCGTGACCGCGCTCGATCGGACGCGATCGAGCAATTGCTCCAGTCGAGCTGTGTCCGGAGGGGGTTCGGCATGAGATTCGAAGGGTACGGGCTCCCCGATCCGGGACTCGTATGAGTGAGCCAGCACGTTACGTCGCCCGCGCGCCCGAGGACGCCGATGTGCAGGAGACGCTCGAACGCGTCTCGCGCCTCCGTGGCGTTCGCGTGCTGGATCAAGAGGGGCGATCGGCAATACTCCTCGAGATCGGGCCGGCCGCCATGGATGAGGTCACAGCGGCACTGGAGGGATGGTCACTCAGGCCCGAGGTGACGCATCCGCCCCCCGGCCTTCGGCGCCCCGGCTTGGGATGAGTCCCTGACGCGGAGGGGCGGGCGCCACACTACGGTCCGCCTCCCCGCCTCCCCCTCAGCGACCCAGCTTGTCCAGCCGCTCCTGGACCTGCGGGCGCCCGCCACTCATGGCCAACGCCGTCTCCAGGTACTTCCGGGCCTTTGGGACGTCGCCCTTGGCCGCCCACACGTCGCCCAGGAACACCATCGCGCGCCAACTGTCGGGATAGAGCGCCGCGCGCATCTCCCCGAACTCGATGGCCTTGGCCGTGTCCTGCGCCATCATGAGCTGGGTGAACAGGCGGAGCGTGCCCTCGGAGGGCTTGAAGTCCACGCCCATCCGCTCCGACACCCCCCGGAAGTGCTCGGTGAGGACCGCCGGCCGATCGACCACGCGCTGCAGCGGCACCCTGTACCCGTCGAAGATGAAACGCAGGGCGTCGTACTCGGCGATGAGCGGCACCGAGCCGTGATCGTCGTCGCCGTAGTACCGGAACGCGTAGCGTATCCCGCTCCGGTCGTAGGCCTTCATCACCTCGTTGAACTGGGCGATGGACTGGGAATGCACGTTGGCGGCGGTGTCGGGGCCCATGGTGTTGGCGTGGGCCACGTAGAGGGTCCTCCCCTCCAGGCGCGCCGTCTGGAAGTAGTCCTTGGCCTGCGTCAGCAGCGTGCGGCCGTCCCACCAGAGGCTCGGGTCGATGGCCACATAGGCGTTGAACGTCTCGGGCATCGTGTAGAGCGCGCTCAGCGTGGTGATGCCTCCGAAGGAGTGCCCGACGAAGACCCGGTACGGCAGCGTGCGGTACCGGGACTCGATCCGGGGAATGAGCTCGTCCCTCACGAAGGAGAGGAACCGTGGTCCGCCTCCGCTGGAGGCGAAGGCGGCGGACGGCTCGCCGGAGGGGTCCGTCTCCGCGTGCGTGGGCGTGAGGTAGCGCTGTGGCGCGACGGTGGTGTCGCCGTAGGACGGGGGCGTGTACACCAGGTACGGCCGCTGCTCTTCCAGCGTGGCGGACCAGACGGAGTCCACTGGCCGATCTCCACGGCCTGGCGGAAGCGGGCCTGGCCGGACGCGGCCGCGGGTGCCGTGACGGCGAAGAGCAGGGCGGGCAGGACGACGCGGCGCATGAGGACCTCCTCGCGGGGCATGAAGCGCCCAAGATCCAGTCGCGGCCGCCAGGCCGCCAGGCGTCCACGCTCCGAAAACGCACCGACCGGGCCGGCGCGAGCCGGCGCCTATCCCTCCTTCAGCGCCTCCACGGGCTGAATCCTGAGCCCCCGGAGCGTGGGTTCCACGCAGGCGAGCATCCCCACCACCAGCATGAAGGCCGAGCACGCCGCCAGCGTGAGCGCCGGGCTGGGGCCGTCGAAGCTGGCGCTTCGGAGAGAGTAGAGCAGTCCCACGCTCACGGCGACGCCCGCGGCGATCCCCGCGACGAGCTGGAGGAACGCCCTCCGGGCGATGGCGAGGAGGACGAGGTGGGGCCGGGCGCCCAGCGCCGTCCGGATCCCGATCTCCCGCGTGCGCTGCGACACGGTGAAGGACATGAGCGCGTAGAGCCCGGCGCCCGAGAGCAGGATGGCCGTGCCGCACACGAAGACGAGGAGCAGGTAGCTGTAGAGGTTGACGGTCTTGTCGAGGTTGGGGGCATCGCTCAGCACCTGCGGATACTCGATGAGGGCCTCGGGGTCCACCCCGCTGGCGATGCGGCGCAGCCGCGGAACGAACGCGAGGGGGTCGTCGGCCAGTCGCACGGCCATCCACAGCGGGTTGAGCTCCCCCGGAGGGGCGGGAAAGTACATGCCTTCGTCCCGGTCCGGCGCCAGCGCGTTCATGCCCGCGGGGCCCACCACGCCCACGATCTCGAACCAGGGCCCCGGCTCGCCGTCCGGGGGAGCGACGCGCCGGACCCGCCGTCCGATGGGGTTGCGTCCACCGAGGACGTGTTCCACGAACGCCGTGTTCACGATGACGGAGGAGCGCCCCTCCCCCGGGGGCGCGGCCACGTCGGCGGAATTGAACCCGCGGCCCTCCAGGACCTCGAGGCCGAGGCCGTCGAAGAAGCCCATGTCGACGAAGGCGCGCCGGATGAGGTGTCCCTCGAAGCCCTCCCCGGTGTCCGCGCCCTCCACCTCCACCCGGCCGTAGAGCTGCTCCATCCCCGGGAGCCTGTTCCCCATGGCCACGCCCCGCACCCCCGGCTCCCCGGCGAGTCGGTCCCGGAGGGCGGTGGCCACGGAGGTCACGCGCTCCCGGAACTCGGGGACCTCGCGGCCGGTCTGCGCCGACGCGTAGTCCGTCCAGGGGAGGCTCAGCGTGACCATGAGGTACTCGTCGGGGTCGATGCCGCGGACGCCTGGCGGGTTCTTCACCAACATGTACGTCAGCGTACCTCCCAGCGTGAGGCACGCCACGGCCATGGCGACCTCGGCCACGATGAGGAGGGTCGAACCCCGACCGAAATGGACCCCCGCCCCGGCGGTCGCGCGCTGAAGGTTCGCGCCCACGCCGCGTCCCGTGGCGCGGAGGGCCGGGAGAACCCCGGAGACCACGGCGCACAGCGCCGCCACTGACAGGGCGAAGGCCACCGTTCGGGGCCTCACGCCGAGGTCAAGCCAGAAGGGTGGCACGAACGGCAGCTCGCTCTGGAAGCGGCCGGCGATGAAGTCGGCGAGCCACAAGCCGAGCCCGGCCGAGCCCACCGCGAGCACGAGGGACTCCACGAAGAGCTGCGACACGATGCGGCTCCGGCTGGCGCCCAGGGCGGTGCGCACCGCGATCTCCCCCGAGCGCATGGCCGTCCGCGCCAGGATCAGCGTGCCCACGTTGCCGCACACGATCATGAGCAGCGCGAGAGCGGCGAGCTCCCCGAGGTACGCCCCCGCCCGATCGCCCCCGCCGATCCCCCAGATCATCTCGGTGTACTGCCCCACCCGCGGCCGCAGCTGCCCGTGGGTGTCGGGGTACTCTCCCGCGAGACGGGCGCCCAGCACCTCGAGCTCGGCGCGGGCGTCGTCGAGGGCGGCGCCGTCGGCCAGGCGCCCGAAGACCGTGAGGCCGGGCCCGGCCCCCCGCTCGAACTCCGTCGGCCGGTAGCGGAACGGCAGCCAGAGGTGGTCGCGCCAGGGGAACAGGAACGTCTCGGGCATGACGCCAACCACCTCGTGGGGCTTCGCGCCCACGGCGATGGTCATGCCCAGCACGTCGGGGTCGCCTCCGAGGCGCGACTGCCAGAGCTCGTGGGAGACGACCACCACGTCCGGAGCGCCCGGGACCTCGTCGGACGCCAGGAGGGTCCTTCCCATGAGCGGGGGAACCCTCAGGATCCGGAAGCCCGACGCGGTCACCTCGGCGCCCCGGACCGGCGCGGCCCGTCCGTCCTCGGACGCCACGTTGTACGAGTCGCTCCGGACGGCGCCGACGGCCTCCATGGTGGTGAGTTCGTCACGCCACACGAAGAAGTCGTGGAGCGAGCGGTCCTCGGTGCGGCCGCTCGCCACGTTGTGGTTCTCGATGGCGACGATCCGATGGCCCTGGTGGACCGGGAGCGGGGCGCCCATCGCGTCCATCCCGTGCATGGGGACGAGGCTGGCGGGGATCCCGATGGACAGCGCGAACACGGCCACGAGGGTCAGGCCCGGGCTCCGGCGGAGCATGCGGACGCCGAGCTTCACGTCCAGCCACGAGATGCCGAGACCGCCCGAGCGGAGTCCGGACCACGCCAGGCTCGCCGACGACCCGAGCGCGTTTCGCAGGTAGCGCCGTGCGGCGCGCCCGGCGGGGATCCCCCGCTTCACGTCACGTTCGTAGGCCTCGTCCAGGTCGCCGAGAACGAACGTTGCGTCCGGACCCCGGACGAGGAGGGCCGCGACGCGGCGAAGCCACCGCGGAGGCAGGGAGACGCGCTCCGTCCGTCTCAACCGACCTCCTTGAGCACGTCCACCGGCTGGATCCGCAGTCCGCGAAGCAGCGGCGGCACGCACGCCAGCAGCCCGATGGCCAGGGTAGCCGCCGCGGTGGCGGCGAAGAGGGTCGGCCTGCCGATGGCGTGCATGAGCGAGTCGTCGGTGAGCCCCACCTGGGGATCCATGAGGCGGCGGAGCACGAGACCGGCCGCGATGCCGCCCGCGAGCTGAAGGAAGGCACGGCGGGCGATGGTGCGGACGATGTCCGAGGAGCGTGCCCCGAGCGCCGTCCGGATCCCGATCTCCCGCCGCCGCTCGGACACGGTGAAGGAGACCAGGGCGAACAGCCCCGCGGCGGACAGCACGATGGCCACGCCCGCGACGAGGGGTACGAGGACGCCCCCCAGCCAGAACGTGCCCATGCGGGCGTCGGACAGCTTCGCGTTGTCGTCCAGGGTCCTGGGTTCCCGCACGGTCACGTCCGGATCCACCTCCGCCACGAGGCGGCGCAGCTCGGGAACGAAGGCCAACGGGTCCCCCGCGAGGTGGATGGCCACGCGGCCGGGGATCAACTCCCCGGGTCCCGCGGGCACGTAGAAGCCCTCGTCCCCCTCGGGGTTGATCTCGTTCATTCCCAGGTGGCCCACCACCCCCACGATCTCGAGCCAGGGTCCGGGCTCTTCGTCCTCCCTCGCCGCGTACCGGATCCGTCGGCCCAGCGCGCCCCCACCGTGGAGGACGTTCTCCACGAAAGAGGTGTTCACGACGACTGCGCGCCGCTCCTCAGGAGGCGTGTCCGCCACGTCGGCACGCTGGAAGTCGCGGCCCTGGACCGGCGACGCCCCCAGGCCCCGGAAGAAGCCCACGTCGACATGGGCGACGCGCACCCGCCGGGGCTCGGTGCCGGCTCCCTCCACCTCGATGGTCACCACGCGGTGGTCCTCGCCGGGAAGCGAGTTGGCCAGCGCGACGCCGCGTACCCCCGGCGCCGCCGCCACCCGGCGGCGGATCTCCAGGTCGGTGGCGGCGATGGCGGCCCGCGCCGCAGCCGTGTCCGCCGGCCCGGCTTCCCCGACGCGCTCGGGGATGACCACGCCGACCCTCGCGGACAGGTACTCCTCCGCGGCGATGCCCATTCCCGGCTCCGCGCTCTGGAGGACGCTGGGAAGCACCTGCGCACCGATGCTCAGGAAGGCGGTGGCCAGCGCCACCTCGGCCACGATGAGCGCCGTGGACACCCCGCCGAAACGGATCCCCGACACCCCCGCCGCGGCGCGCTGCAGGCTCCGCCGCACGTCGCGTCCGGTGGCCTTCAGGCCTGGGATGACCCCGGCGATGGTGGCGCTGAACGCGGCCAGCCCCAGCGCCATCACGGTGGTCTGCCACCGTAGCCCGAGGTCGAGCCAGAAGGGGATCCCCATGGGCTCGATGGCCACCTGGAGCCGGTTGGCCAGCACGTCCCCGAGGAGGAGCCCGCAGCCGGCTCCCAGCAGGGCGAGGACGAGGGCTTCGATGAAGATCTGGCTCACCACCCTGGCCCGACTCGCCCCCAGCGCCGTGCGCACCGCGATCTCGCTGGAGCGCATGGCGGTCCGGGCCAGGATCAGCGTGCCCACGTTCCCGCACGCCACCGCCAGGAGCGCCAGCGCCAGGAACTGGAGCAGCCAGTAGACGGGCGTGTCGTAGATCCCCTCGTCGGTGAAGGGGGTGACCTCGGCGCGCAGGTACCGATGGGTCTCGGGGTGCTCGGCGGCGATGCCCTGGCCCAGGATGAAGAGCTCGGCGTTGGCCTGCGCTTCCGTCACGCCGGGCGACAGGCGCCCGACCACTGTGAGCCACGGGCCCTCGCCCCAGCCGACGCTCAGCGGGTCGGTGCGGAGCGCCGTCCAGAAGTTCTGGTTGCTGGGGAAGAGGAAACCCTCGGGCATGACGCCCACGACTTCGTGGGGGACGCTCCCGATCCGGATCGTCCGGCCGACCACGTCCGGGTCTCCCGCCAGCCTCGCCTGCCAGAGGTCGTAACCGATGACGACGACGTCGGGCGCGCCCGGGACCTCGTCCGACTCCACGAGGGGACGGCCGAGGAGCGGAGCCACGCGGACGATGGCGAAGACCGAAGCGGTCATGGCCGCTCCCGGGACGGGAGCCACGCGCCCGTCCTCCGCCATGACGTTGCGCGATTCCCGGGCGGCCGCGCCGATGGCCTCGAAGGACGTCAGCTCCTGGCGCCACACGTGGTAGTCGCGCAGGGGGCGGGGCATGACGCGTGAGTGCTCCAGGTCACGCACCCGGAGCGTCACGATCCGCTCCCCCTCCTCCAGGGGGAGCGCCGAGGAGAAGATCTGCCCCATGTGGAAGGGGAGGAGCCCCACCGGGATTCCCACGGACAAGGCGAAGACCGCCACCGCCGTCAGGGCCGGCTGCTTGCGCAGCATGCGGACGCCCAGCTTCAGGTCCACCGCGGAGGGAGCGAAGTGCGGCACCCGGAGGCGCGCGCGCGCCAGACTCGCCGCGGACCCGAGCGTGTTGCGCAGGTACCGTCGGCCGGCACGCCCGGCGGGGAGCCCCCGCCGTACGTCACGCGTGTACGCCTCGTCCAGGTCCCCCAGGACGCAGGGCGCGTCGGGTCCACGGACCAGGAGCGCGGCCAGACGTCGAAGGAGCCGAGGCACGCCCGGGGGACGCGTCGGCACCGCTCAGCCCTCCGCCAGCTCGGTGAGCTTCGGAAGAAGTCCTCCGGCCATGGCCTGGAGCGTCGTGTAGGACTCCTTGAGCGCACGCGCGCCGTCCGACCGGAGCGCGTAGTACTTCCGCGGGCGGCCGGCCCGTCCCTCCACGGGCTCCCCCACGCGGGACGTCACGAACCCGCGCTCCTCCAGCCTGCCCAGCGCCGTGTAGATGGCGCCGGACGACACCACGCGCCCCGTGCGCTCCTCGATGTTCTCGCGGATGGAGACGCCGAAGGCGTCCTCGCCGAGCTGGAGGACCGAGAAGAGGATCAGCTGCTCGAACTCGCCCAACGTGCCCATGCGGAGGCTCCCGGAGCGGGAGGAGGGGAGCGACGCGCGGCAGAGGGTCACGCGCCCATGGGGACGATATAACTACAGTGTAGCTAAATGGGCAAGAGAGACGTTCGCGGGGGCGCCGGTCTGCTGCGATCCCCGCCGACGGCACCCACGCTCACGACCCAGACGCCGGTACGAACGTCTCCATGAACCGGCGGCGCACCTGTTCATCGTCCGGGCTGAAGATCAACTCCGCCTCCGCACGCTCCGCCGGGATCGCGCCGACGGCGAGTCCGAGGAGGGTCTCTGGTTCGGCGCGTACGGAGAAGGCCGGCGGGGGGCCCGAGGCCGGAACGGACACCACGCCGTCGGGGCCGATGGCAAGTCGCGCCCTCTTCTGGTCGATCTGAAACTCGATCACGTCTCCTTCTCCACGGCGTCCCACGCCGACGGCGCCGAGGGCCAGGGCCAGCCACTCGCACTCGAAGGAGTCATCCCCCCTGCCCTCCGCCATCCAATGTCCGCCCCACCGCACCAGCGCCTCGATGGGCTCCCTGAGCCCGCGCCCCAGCTCCGTCAGCGAGTACACGTTCCGCGCCGCGGGCGGCTCCAGGAAGTCCCGCACGACGATCCCGTCGAGCTCGAGGCGCCGGAGCCGCGCGGACAGGAGGTTGGCCGCCGCGCCCGCCAGGGCCTCCCGAAGGTCCGTGAAGCGCTTCGGGCCCGCGAGGAGCTCCCGGACGATGAGGAGGGTCCATCGATCACCCACGTGATCGAGGGCCCGCGCGAGCCCGCAGTATTGCCCGTAGCTCTTCATGTTCGCCTCGTGATTGATTTTTTCTACGTGTTAGTTTACTTCTTATTCTTGCACGATTCAAGTCACCAGTGGCGGAGGGGGCGATGGGAACGAACCGTGGGGCCGGCGTTGGGGAAGACGACTGCAGATTGGCCGTCCGGGACGTGGGAAGCGGACCTCCGGTGCTCCTGATCCATGGAATCCCCGGGTCGGCGGCGGTCTGGGAGGGGGTGGCGACGGGGCTCGCCGCCCGGGGCTTCCGTGCCCTCGCCCCCGACCTCCTCGGGTTCGGCGCCAGCGAGCGCCCAAAGGGTGTCGAGCCGATCTGGATCGACGCTCAGGCGGCCGCTCTGGCCACGTACCTCGACTCCGTGCGCTGCGGGCCGGCCATCGTGGTCGGCCACGACTACGGCGTGCCCATCACCGTGACGCTGGCCACGCGGTACCCACAGCTGGTGAAGGCGGTGGCCCTCGCCGCCGGGAACCTCTTCCCGGACACCCCCATCCCGGCGCCTCTCCGCGGCGTGACCGTGCCGGTGCTGGGGCCCGTGCTGAGTCGCGTCGTGATGTCGGGCCCGTCCCTGCGCATGATGCTCCGGGTGGGATCGGGTCGGCCGCGCCCCAGCCTCGACCCCGGGATCTACACCGGCGACGCCGACCAGGTGGACGCCATCGGGAGGATCTTCTCGGCGGCCCTGCGGGAGCTCGGGCCGAGGTATGCTCCGGTCGCCCAGGCGCTTCCCGGGCTGTCCGTTCCGCGGGTGGTCCTCTGGGGCGACCGCGATCCGTTCTTCCCCCTGGACCAGGGGCTTCGAGCCGCGCGGGCGCTGGGGGTGGAGCTGACCCGGGCGCCGGGTGCGGGGCACTTCCTCCCCGCCGAGCGACCCGGGCTGTTCCTGGACGCTGTCCAGGACCTCCATGAACAGGCGAGGCGAGGCGCGCCTAGCCAGCATGTACGCGCGCTCGGGACGCCCGCCAACGGAACGTGGCCACCCCTGTAAGCTTCCAGGCCGAAGCGGGACTTGATATCAGGGGGCCGCGTGTATGAAACGCGCCGGGGGGGGCGGGGCACAGGAGGGGGGACCATGCCGAACGGAAAGCCGGGCGACCACCCCGTGACCGATATCGTGCAATATGGAATGCGCGTGTACTCCCGGCGCATCGACAACCTGATCATCGAGATCGTCTCGCTGGGCGGCGCGGAGAGGATAAGGGACCTCCTCGTGCGTCCGCCCTGGTCGGCAAGAGGGAGGGCCGACCTCGCCGGGCTCCAGGAGATCCTCCGGCAGGTGCGAGATGACCTGCGGCGGGGTCGCGGGCGCGCCGGCCCGGGCCCGATTCCCCTCAGGGCCGAGGGATGACCGCCAGGAGGGACGACGAGTCGGGGAGCGCCCGGTAGAGGCTTCCCGCCTCGTCGGCGGCCATGCGCGCGCGGATGCGGAAGCGGTCCCAGTTCCGCGGCAGCAGGCGGCGGAGGCGGTGCTCCGTGCGGTGGAGGAGCCCCGTCTCCGCCTGCGCGGAGTCGGTGGCCACGGCCAGGACCTCCAGGCCCAGGCCGCCGTCGTAGTGCACCACGAAGCGGGGGGGCGTGGGGATCGCCTCCTCGGGCGTCGGGGGGATCCACTCCACGGCGCCCGTGAGGTCGGGGGGCTCCACCGAGTCGGAGACGATGACGCGGCGGTCCCGCTCCACGGGGGGCTCGATGCGCGCGCCGTCCCAGCGACGCGTGCGCCAGTCGCTCCCGTCGTCTCCTCCGAAGCGCCGTGCCCCCACCTCCACCTCCAGGACGGCCCACGCCCGCAGCGGGGCGCCGCCGTGGTAGAGGGTGAGCGTGCCCCGCTCCGGATCGAGGAGCAGGTAACGCGCCTCCTCCTTGGCCAGGGCGAGCTGGGCGTCGAGGACGGCGACGCGGGCTTCCAGCAAGTCCCCCTCCGGGTGCAGGGGCGCGCCCTCGGGGAGGAGGAGCGCCGCCGCGACGACCAGGAGCACGCCCCCGGTGGCCGCGCCCGCGGCGAGCTTCCGTGAGCGGGTCGAGGGGGACACTAGAAGATGTAGACCGGAGTCCCGGGCTCGGCGGCCCGGGCCACCGCGCGCAGGTCCTCGCGGCCCACGCGGATGCAGCCGTGGGTGATTCCCCTCCCCAGGAGCCGCTCGTACAGCGTGCCGTGGATCATGTAGCCGTCGCCCAGGTCCAGGGCCCACTCGCCCAGGGACCCCTTCTCCCTGCGGTCGGCGATGCTCTCGGGCGGGAGCTGGCCCTCCTCGAGGAACGCCCAGTCGGGCTTGGTCCAGACCGGGTTGGGGCGCTTGGAGAGGACCTTGAAGTGGCCGGGCGGCGTGTCGAAGGTCCAGACGCGCTGCTGGCCCCCCGACTCCTTGAGAACCGTGCCCGACCCGGTGGACACCACCGCTTCCAGGCGGACCTCTGTGGCGCGGCGGAGCCAGAGGCGGTTGTTGGCCCGGTCGATGACGACGTACGTGCGCCGGGGTGCCCGTGCCGCCACCGCGGACTCCAGCTTCTTCACTCGCGAACGCAGGGAGTCGAGGACGGCCGCGTCCGCCGGCTCGGCGGCCGGGGAGGAGGCGTCCGCGGGCTCGGCCTCCGCTCCGGGGGCGCCCACGGCGATGGGCTCCAGGGCGAAGGCGAAGACCGTGGCGGCCAGGAGCGCCGCGACGACCTTGAGAGCCAGCGCGGCCGCCACGACCCCCAGGGCGATGCGCGCCTTCCCCGCCGGCACGCCCGCCGGGATGCGGCGGAGGGCCGCGACGCCGTTCACCGCTCCAGCCTCCGGGCCACCTCGGCGAAGGCGCCGTCGCCGGAGAGGCTCCCCACGATGGTCACCGGCGTGCCCACGCCAACCCGCGCGAAGAGCCAGTCCATCTGGGCGTTGGTGATGGCGACGCAGCCGTCGGTCCAGTCCTTGCCCCGGCCGCCCTCGCCGTGGATCTCGATGAGCCCCCCGGCGCGCGTCCCGGCGGGAACCGCCCCGGCGGCCTTGAGCTCGTTCAGGGCCGCCACGTCCTCGCGGTTGGGGTAGTCGAGGAGGAGCGCCTTGTGGTACCGGGAGCGGCCGCGCCCCTTCATCTCCACGACCTTGTATCGGCCCTCGGGGGTGGCCCCGTCTCCCTGGTGCCGCTTGTCGCCCACGTTGTTCCAGCCCAGCTCCGCACCGTATTCGCGGACAACCTGTCCTGCCTGGTACACCAATACGCGGTGGGCGTCCTTGTCCACCACCACGGCGGTCTTCCCCGACCGCTTGGACCAGGCCACCGTCTCGGCGGCCCACTGGCGCCACGTGCCGATATGGTCGTCGTCGGTGAAGCGCACGGTGGCGCCGCGGAGGGCGGCGGCCACGGCCTCCGCCTCCTCCCGCGCGCTCCGGGCCCGCGCCGCCGCGTCGGCGTAGGCCTCGGCGTCCATGAAGCTCCGCGCCTCGGAGGCGAGGGCCCGGGCGCGCTGGAGGCGCTGCCGGGTGGAGTCGGCCATCCAGATCCGGTCCTCCGTGCCTCCCAGGCTGGCCACCGCGGCGTCGGCGGCGGCCAGGACGCGGGCCGCCACGGTGCGGTCGCGGCGCACCGAGCGCTGCGAGAGGGCGATGGCGTCCTCGGCCCGGCCCGCCGCGGCCTCCAGAGCCGCCCGGGCCTCGCGGAAGTCGCGGAGCCAACGGAAGCGGAGCTGCTGGCGCCGGCGCTCGAGGAGCGCCTCGGCGTAGAGCTCCTCGGCTCGGGCCAGCGTCACGGGGGCGCGGCGCCCGGCGCCTTCGGCACGGGCGCCCCGCAGGGCGACGGCGGCCTGCTCGGCCAGGTCGCCGGGATCGTCGGCCACCGTGGGGTCGGCCTCGAACCGGAGGAAGACGACGGTGAAGGCCGCGGCGAGGACGCCGGCGGCCAGGAGCGCGGTGCGCAGGAGGCGGGTGCGGGTGCGGCTCATGAACGCAGGGGGGCGGCTGCGGGTCGTCGCCTCGCCGGCGACGCCCGCAACCGCCCTCTCAATCTAGCGATGTAGTCCAGCGACTACCGACGGGCCGCCTGCGCCTCGGCGACGGCCGTCTTCACCCGCTCGATGACCTCGCGGGCGGAGGTGGCCTTCGCGCGGGCGTCGAGGTACGTCCCGGCGGTGAGGGAGCCCTCGGCCTCGGTGAGGGTGAGGCCGGCGGCCTCCAGGTCGGCCTTCATGGCCGCCAGGTCAGCGGCGGAACCCTTGCCGCGGGGCGCGGAGGCCAGCATGGCCATCGCCTCGTCGAGGGCCAGGCGGCTCTCGGTGATGAGCGTGGTGGCTTCGTTCTTGGCCTGCTCCATGGCGGCGGCAGCGGCGGTGGACGCCTGCTGGGCGACGGTCTGGTAGGCGGCCGCCAGCTCCTCGGCGTGCTTGTAGGACCGGGTCAGGGACATCTTCTCGCCCTGTGCGGCGAGCTCGGCGTCCAGGGCGGCCTTGGCCTCGCTGACGGCGTTCCAGGCCTCGGGGGCGTACTCCTCGGCGCCGGCGGCCTGCGCCGCAGCCTGAGCCTGCTCGGCGGCCGCGATGGCCTCCTGCGGGGGCTTGGAGCACGCGGTGACGGAGACGGCGGCGAGAAGCGCGAACATCGCGCGGCGGTGCGAGACGATCCTGCTCATGCGGGGTGTTACTCCTGAGGTCCCGGTCATGCGCGGGCTCGGCACCGGGGCGTTGACGTTCCTCGCGAGCCGCGAGGCGCCCGGGCCGGAGTCGGCCGGGCGATGTCTCCGATGAGCAACCCGTGTGCCAGGCCCGGGAAGTTGGGCCCCCGATCTCCTAACGCCTTGGCGGAGAACGCCTTGGCGAGAACACTCGGTGCGGCGCCGTCGTCGGGGGGACCTCTGTATCGGAGGTGTTGCCTCCGATTGATCTACCGGGGGGCCTTGAAATCCGCCTTGTCCAGGTCGGCGCGGCGCATGAGGTCGTAGAGAGAGCGCTCGGTGATGCCCGCGCGACGGGCGGTTTCGCCGATGCGGCCCCCGCTCTCCTCCAGGATCCGGGCCAGGTAGGCGCGCTCGAAGCGGGCCACCGCGACCCGCCGCGCTTCCCGGATCGGGAGGTCCAGGAGGTCGCCGGCGACCGCCGCGTCCGGGCCGGCATCTGCGACGTCGCCGCCGGTCCAGGCGCCGGAGATGGAGCGGGGGAGGTCGGCCAGCGTCACGCGGGGCCCCGAGCTCAGGAGGACGGCCCGCTCCAGCACGTTGATGAGTTCGCGGACGTTGCCGGGCCAGCGGTGGTGCATCAACGCCTCCATGGCGTCGGGCTCGATGCCGTCCACCGTCTTGCCCAGCGTGCGCCGGAAGTTCACCAGGTGACGGTGGACCAGCTCGGGGATGTCCTCCGGGCGCTCCCGGAGGGGGGGGATGGAGAGGGTGACCACGGCCAGCCGGTAGTAGAGGTCGGGGCGGAAGTGCCGCTCCTCCACCTCCCTCTCCAGGTCCCGGTTCGTGGCGGCGACGATGCGCACGTCCACCCGTTCGGGACGCTCGCTCCCCAGGCGCTGGACCTGCCGGTCCTCGAGCACCCGGAGGAGCTTCACCTGGAGGTGGAGGGGGAGCTCGCCGATCTCGTCCAGGAAGAGCGTACCCCGGTGCGCCACCTCGAAATGGCCGCGGCGGGCCCGCACCGCGCCGGTGAAGGCGCCCTGCTCGTGGCCGAAGAGCTCGCTCTCCAGGAGCCCCTCGGGGATGGCGCCGCAGTTCACCGGGACGAAGGGGCCCGTGGCGCGGGCGCTCTCGTAGTGGAGGGAGCGGGCCAGCCGCTCCTTACCCACCCCCGTCTCCCCCAGGATGAGGAGGGAGGAGTCGGCGTTGGCCACCCGGCGGGCCACGGCCACCACGTCGGCCATGGGCGGGCTCCGGTGCACCACCTCCTCGAAGCCGTGGGCGGCGCCCAGGTGCTGGGCCGCGAGGCGGGCGGCGCCGGCCTGGGCCAGGCGGGCCACCAGCGTGCGGAAGGTGCCCCGGAGCTCACGGTCCGAGACGCGGGCGTTGAGGACCGCGAGGCACCCCGCCGCAAGGAGGGCGGCGCGGCGGTTGGCGTCCTCCCGCTCGCTGAGGATGACCAGGTCCGGGGCCTCGGGCAGCGCGCGCACCGAGGCCACCCAGCTCTCGGGGGAGGAGCCGGCCACTGCCTCGCCGGCCACCAGGAGGTCGATGTCCTCCCGCTGGAGGATCTGCCAGACCTCGTCGGACTCCACGGCGCGGAAGACGGACACGTCGCGGGTGTCCAGGAGCCCCTCCAATCGCCGGGCCATGGCGTCGGCGGGGAGGGCCAGGAGGGTGCGGACCAGCATGAAGGGCGGGCCTCATGAATCGGAGGTTGTGCCTCCGAGTCTAATCGGAAGTCGGGATTCCGAAAAGGCCCGCCATCCGCGTGGACCCTTCCGGACGCGAGGCGGCGGTGCTGCGCCGGCTCGTCCAGGGCCCGGGCCGGGAATCAGTCGGCCCGGATGGCCTCCAGGGGATCCACGCGGGTGGCGCGCCGCGCCGGCCCCAGGGAGGCCAGCGTCACCACCGCCGCAAGGATCGTGCACCCGCCCACGAGGGCCCACGGGTCGTCGGCGTGTACGGTGCCGAAGAGGAGGGCCGCGGTGAGGCGGCGGAGGAGGAGCGTCACCGCGAGCCCGAGGACGAGGCCGGCGCCCGAGAGGCGCAGGCCCGCCCGCAGCACCTCCCGGGCGATCCTCCCCCGGTCCGCTCCCAGGGCCATGCGCACCCCGATCTCCCGGGTCCGTTGGGCCACCGCGAAGGCCGCCACGGCGTAGAGGCCGGCGGCGGCCAGGATCAGGGCCAGGGCCCCGAAGAGCCCAACCAGGACCGCCGACACCTGGTAACGGGCGGTGACGTCGCCGAAGACCGCGTCCAGGGTGGTCACCCACCCGAAGGCCAGGGACGGATCCAGCCCGCGGAGAGCCGCCTGGGTGGGCTCGATCCAGTCGGTGGGGTCGCCGCGGGTGCGCAGGACGAAGCTGATGTCCGGCTGGTAGATCTGGCCCACCGACGCGTACGCCTGGGTGGTGGGCGCCTCGCCCAGCTCGTAGTAGGTCGCGTCCCGGGCGATCCCCACCACGGTGAACTCCCGTTCGGCACCGAAGGACACGGTCTGCCCGAGGCCGTCCTGGTCGGGCCAAAGCAGGGCCTCCAGCGTCTCGTTGAGCACGACCGAGGGCGACCCCGCGGGGCCGTCCTCGACGCCGATGGCGCGCCCCCGGAGGATGTCCACGCCCATGACGTCGAAGTACCCGTCGGAGACCGTGTTCATCCCCACCCAGATCTTCCCGTCCTCCGTGTTGGGGAGGGCGCCGGGAGGGGGGTCGATGTCCGAGCTCCAGTCCCCCCGGAACGGGATCATGCGCGTCGTCGCCACGCCGGTGACGCCGGGGAGCGCGCGGAGGCGCTCGAGCCCCCGGGCGATGAAGCTCTTCCCCTCGTCGGCGGAGTAGCCCAGGGCCCGCAGGTCCACCGCCACCACCAGCCGGTTCCCGGTCTCGAAGCCCAGGTCCTGCGTCCGGGCGCTCCAGAAGCTCCGCGTGAAGAGCACCGCGCCGGAGACCAGGACGAGGGAGAGCGCCACCTGGGTCACCACCAGGGCCCCCCTGGCCCGCCCACGGCCGGTGGCGGTGCGGTTGCCCTCCAGCGAGCGGGAGACGTCGGAGCGGGTGGCGTGCAGGGCGGGGGCGAGTCCGGCGGCCACGGAGGTGAGGAGCGAGAGGGCCACGGCCGCGGCCAGGACGCGTGCGTCGGGGACGAAGGTGGTGACGAAGGAGTAGGGAAGGAGGGACGCGGCGGCGTCGGAGAACGCGTACGCGAGCACCACGCCGAGAACGCCCCCGCCGGCGCCCAGGAGCAGGGTCTCGGCCAGGAGCTGCCGGAAAAGGCGGGCGCGCCCCGCGCCCATGGCCCTGCGGATCCCCATCTCCCGGCCGCGGGTGCTGGAGCGGGAGAGGAGGAGGACGGCGACGTTGGCCGTGGCGATGGCCAGGACCATGAGCACCACGCCCAGGAGCATGCGCGACAGCGTCGAGAGGGTGGCGGACTGGGACGGGCTGTAGAGCGCCTGCCGGGACAGGAGCACGCCCTCCCCCTCCTGGCGGTCCGGGTAGGAGAGGGACGCCGACAGGGCCTGGAGGTTGTCGCCGGCGGCCTCGAAGGTGACCCCGTCGCCCAGTCGCCCCACGACGCTGAGCCAGTTGCTCCGGGAGTTCTCGACGCGCGCCCACCACGCTTCGTCGCCGGTGCTCGACAGCGCCCCGTACATGGCCAGGGGGATCCACGCGTCGGGGCCGTCGGAGAAGGCGCTCAGGCCGCGGAAGCGGGGGGGAGCCACCCCCACCACCGTGAACGTGATGCCGTTCATCACCAGGGAGCGTCCCACGGCGTCGGGGTCGCCGGCCAGGGCGCGGCGCCAGAAGCCGTCGCTGATCACGGCGACGGCCACGGCTCCGGGCTCGCGGTTTTCCTCGCGGGTGAAGAAGCGCCCCCGTGCCGGAGACACCCCCAGGACGTCGAAGTAGTTGTCCGAGACGGAGAGGACGTCGAGCTGGTCGGGGTTGGAGCCGTCCAGCGTGTACGACGCCACCCGGCTCCCGCCCCAGGCCGCCAGCCCCTGGAGTGCCGTGACGTTCTCCCGGTAGTACACGAAGTCGGGGTGCTGGAGGGAGCCGCCTCCCTGGCCCGGCGCCCACGACCGCCACACGCGCACCAGGCGGTGGGGCTCGGACACCCCGGGTGGGGCGTCGAAGAAGATCCGGCTGACCATGGTGAGCACGGTGGTGGGGGCGCCGATGCCCAGCCCCATGATGGCCACCGCCGCCAGCGTGAAGCCCGGCTGGCGCGTGAGCGTGCGCAGGCCGAAGCGGAGGTCCCGCAGCAAGTCCCGTCCCATGTTCCCCCTCCCGTCGTGTGCGGGGCGCCTCGCGCCCGTCTCGTCGTGTCCCGTCGACGTCGCGACGTCGGCCGCTCTCGAGCCCAACCGCCAGAAGAGAAGCGCCGGGATCTCACGAAGCAGCAGTCTATACGCTATACCGGGTCCCAGGGCTCGGACGCGTCGGGCGTGAAGCTCCTGCAGGTCACCGAGGACGTCGTCGCGGCGGTGCCGCGGCAGCACGGCGCGAAGGAGCCAGCGCACGTGGCGGGGAAGGGGGGAGGTCGTGCTCACCCCCGGGCCCGCTCCGGCTCGGCCCACAGCAGCTCCCGCACGCGCCGGCTCTCCTCCAGCGCCGCCACCCCCTCGGGGGTGACGCCGTAGTGGCGCTTGGCGCGCCCCCCGCGAACGGCGGTGGGCTCGCCCAGCCAGGAGTCGGCCATGCCCTTCCGCTGGGCCCGGTCCAGCGCCGCGTAGATGGCCCCCAGCGTCACCTCGCGTCCCGCCTGGCGTGCCAGCAGCTCCTGCACGGCCGCCCCGTGGGCTTCGTCGCCGAGCTGGCGCACCGCCAGGAGGACCAGCTCCTCGAACTCGCCCAGCCGCTCGCCTTTCATCGTGGTGCCGCCTCGCGTTTGAAGCCTCGGGTGCCGGTCCGGCGCTTGATTAATACTACATACGTGAATGTAATAGAAAAGTTTCGAGAAAGGCGCCATGTGGGGCTCGGGGTGGTGTCGGCCGGTCGGAATCCGCGGGCCGGTGGCGCGGCGAGGGCCGCCCCTGTGCGTGGCCGCCGGCCTCCTCCTACCTTCCGCCAATGGACTCCACGACCCTCGTCCGGCGGCTCTCGGCAGCGCCCACGCTCATCGCCGGGGCGCTGGCGGTGGCCGTGGCCGCCCAGGTCTCCGTCCCCGTTCCCGGCTCTCCCGTTCTCCAGAGCCTCCAGACGCTGGCGGTGGTGGTGGTGGGCGGGGTGGCGGGGTGGCGCCGGGGCGGTGGGGCGCTCCTCCTCTATATGGGAATGGGAGCGGTGGGCCTTCCCGTGTTCGCCGGCGGAAGCTCGGGGCTCGAGCGCCTCCATGGGCCCACGGCGGGGTACTTGTGGGGCTTCGTGGTTGCCGCGGGGGTGGCGGGATGGGGGTCCGTCGGTCCCGACCGCCGGATCGAGGCGCCGGTGAGCTCGCCGGGGGGCGGTCGAGGCCCGCGGATGGTGCGCGTGACCGTGGCGTTCGCGCTGGCCCACGCGCTGATCCTGGCGGCCGGGTGGGCGTGGCTGGCCCGCGCGGCCGGCCCGGGGGAGGCGTGGCGGCAGGGGGTGGCGCCCTTCCTGTGGGGTGGGCTGGTAAAGTCGGTGGTGGGGGCGGCGGCGGTGGTGGGGTGCCCTCCGGGGGGGGGGGGGGGTAATTGGGGGGGGGGGGGGGGGGGGGGGGGGGGGGGGGGGCCGGGTGGAGGGGCCCGGCCCCGGTTGAACCCGATCCGCCCTCGCTTTAGCTTTTCCTGCTCGGACCGAAGCTGGTCCGGGGGAAGGGCCTGTAGCTCAGGTGGTTAGAGCGCACGCCTGATAAGCGTGAGGTCGCTAGTTCGAGTCTAGCCAGGCCCATATCGTGGATAGCGAAGCGCCGCAGGCCTCATCCAGGGCCAGCGGCGCTTTCGCATGACCATGCGGCACGGGTTGGTGCCACTTCCTGGTGGGCACCCAAGGGTCTGCTCTGCCACCATCCCCATGGTCTCGGAGGAGCCACCGTGGTTTGAACGTTGCGAACGGTTGGTCGGTGATGTTACAATAGCTCGGCATTTAAATACTATAGCCGAGGTACAGTGACACGCGATACACCAGCGGAGCGAGCGGTGAAGCTGCTCGAAGAGCGGGGCGTCGCGCGCTCCCGGGACCTGGAGCGCGTGGGGGTCACGCGCACGCAGATACGCCGGCTCAGCGAGCAAGGGGTCATTGAGCGGGTCGGCTACGGTCTTTACCGGGATCCGCGGGCCGAGGTGAGCGAGTTCGCCGACCTCGCGGAAGCCGCCCGACGCGTGCCTGACGGCATCGTGTGCCTCCTCTCCGCGCTCCGCTTCCACCACCTTGGCACCCAAAACCCTTTCGAGGTGTGGCTCGCCATCGGCCGCAAAGCGTGGCGGCCTCGGGTTGAACACCCGCCCCTCCGGCTCGTCTACCTCTCCGGGGCGTCGTTCGAAGAGGGCGTGGAGGCCCATGACGTGGAGGGGGTACGCATCCGCGTCTTCGGCGCGGCAAAGACGGTGGCCGACTGCTTCAAGTTCCGCAACAAGATCGGCACGGACGTGGCCGTCGAGGCACTGCGGTCGTTCCGTGAATCGCGGCCGAAGGAGCTGGCCGACGTGTGGCGCTACGCCCAGGTCGATCGGGTTGGGCGCGTAATCGCTCCATACCTGGAGGCCCTCACGTGAGCCCGCGCGAAGGGCGGTCGGGTTCGGCGGCCTCAGTGCGGGGACGCTTGCGCGAGCTCGCGCGTCGCCGCGGCCTCGAGTTCCAGCTTGTCCTCTCAGAGTACGCGATCGAGCGGCTGCTCTACCGCCTGGGCGCTTCCATCCACCGCGACCGCTTCGTCGTGAAGGGTGCCACGCTGTTCAGGCTTTGGGCGGTGGGCGAGCGTCGGGCGACATGGGACCTGGACCTCCTGGGCCGGGGCTCCTCCCGGGTGGACGATGTCGTCGCCGTCGTCCGGGAGCTCTGCGAGATGCCGGCGGATGATGCGATTGAGTTCGACGCGGTGTCCTTGCGTGGCGAGGAGATCCGGAGCCCTGACGAGTACGGGGGTGTGCGCGTCCGCATCGTTGCCCGCCTCGCGGGAGCCGATATCCCGGTCCAGATGGACGTCGGCTTCGGTGACGCCGTGGAACCTGCGCCCAGGATCGAGACCTATCCGACCCTCCTCGATCATGCCGCGCCGCGCGTGCTCGTCTATCCACGCGAGACAGTCGTCGCCGAGAAGCTCGAAGCGATTGTCTCGCTCGGTGTGACCACGTCCCGCATGAAGGACTTCTACGACGTGCACCAGCTGGCCGCGTCCTTCGACTTTGACGGAAAGACGCTCGTCCGCGCGCTACGCGCGACCTTCGCTCGACGTGGAACGGCGCTGCCCGTTGAGGAACCCATCCCGCTCACTCGATCGTTCCTTTCAGCACCAGAGCGGGTGCTCCAGTGGAGCGCGTTCCTCCGCCGAAGCCGTCTCGATGGGCCCACTGGGGGCGAGGCGCTTTCGGATGAGTTGCGTCGATTCCTGCTTCCCCCCATCGATGCCGCGAGGGGGTCCGGCGCCTTCACGGCACGGTGGCTCGCCGGTGGTCCGTGGGAGGAACAGAGATGATGAGCTCGACGCGCAACCAGAGCCCCCGACGCCAGCGCTCGAGGTCGGTGGCAGATCGTTGGGCAACCCTGAAGTCCGAGAAAGTTGCCGCAATCGCAGCTGTGAGTCCGCCCCCCTGATAAGCGTGAGGTCGGTAGTTCGAGTCTACCCAGGCCCACTGGTGGAACGTGAAGCCCCGCTCGGCCGATGACGGCCGGGCGGGGCTTTTCGTCCAACGGTGAGGATCGGCCGCCACCCGTTCACAGGGAAGTGATTCGGCCCTCGACGGCGTATCGCACCCGGGGACTCGAATTCCGGACCAGCACGAGTCTGGCTTCGAGCGTCTTCCCGTCCACGATGCCGCGCCGGGCCAGTGCCTCGCAGAACTCGAGGTCCTTCGGGCGGCCGGCGATCGCCTTGGAGATCCGCAGGTCATGGACCTCGAGGCACCATGCGACAACCCCGTTCGTGGCCGGGATCTCGAACCGGACCAGACGCCCTTCCCAACCCTCTGGCAGTACGGCGGTGGACTCCACCACCCCTCGCGCCGTGGGTTCACCCTTCTCGTCGTGTCCGCCGCGGTGGGCAAAGAGGTGCCAGACCTTCTCCGCCCCCTGGAAGCAGAGGGAGGTCCCCCCCAAGTATGAGGAGGGGCGTGAGGAGCCAGGGGCGAAGGCCGAGAGGACGAGCGCCGGGGGATGGAGGATCACCACCTTGTTGGAAGGGGGACCCACGGGCGATGCGAAGGACGATGGGCACCTCCCGGGCGGACGGGAGGCCGTGCACGTACGTCGGGGTCACCGCACCGTCGTCGATGACCACCCCGGCGGCCTTGGAACCGGCTTTGGCCGCGTGGGCTGCCACGTCGTCGAGCTGGGGTGCCGCGAGCTTGGCCAGTGCCGCGACGTCGTCGAGGAGGGCGAGGAGTCCGGTCATGGCGCCAGCGCTAGTCGACCGGGTCGCGGAAGAGAACGGATTGGATCGGTCGGCGGCGGTCTTCGACATCGCCGCCATTGGGCCCTTGTCGAGGGATGGCTTCCAGTCCGTCAGCGTTTGCCGGACTCCCTCCTCAACGCGAATCGGATCGCTTCCCGCACCGCGGACTCCAGGATACCCCGCCGCTCCATCGCCCAGGTGACCAGTGCCCCGTTGTAGAGGAGATGAACCCCCCGCGCGAGGACACGCGCATCGGTGTCCCTAGGGAGGTCCTTCCGCGCGACGGCGTCCTTCACCAACCGCGTGATCTCGTCCCGGAGCACCTCGGCATGCGCCACCACGTGGTCGCGGAACTCCTCGTCGGCCACCTCCATCTGGAGGAAGGCCAGGTGGTTCGCCATCGCCTCGCCTGTCCGGACCGAGGTCGCCTGCCTCAGCAGGGCCGTCTCCAGCGCTTCCAACGGGTCCTCGGTCCCGGCTCGAGCCTTCGCGAAGAGGTCCCGGGTTCCCTCCCCGCTCCGCCTCGCGAAGGCGAGGAGGAGCTCGCGCTTCGAGCCGAAGCGCTTGATGAGCGTCGGCGGGGCGATACCCGCCTCACGGGCGACGTCGGCCAGCGTCAGCGCCGCCGGGCCCACCCGCCCGACTGCCCTTCCCGTGGCCTCCAGGATCTCCTCGTCCGACACCGTCCTCGGGCGCGCCATGCCCCCCCCCTTGCGTTAGTGAATTGTTGTTCACATATATAGTGAACAGTCATTCACTAATACTGCACGGGGGAAGGAGGGACCGCAATGACGGACGGGGAGAGGCCGTTGGTCGCCGTGGTGACCGGGGCGAGTCGGGGCGCGGGCCTTGCGATCGCGCGAGCGCTGGGGGACGCGGGTGCGACCGTCTACGTGACGGGACGGAGCCGCCGGGGGGTGGGTACGACGGAGGGTCTGGCGGGCACGATCGAGGATGCGGCCGCCGCGGTGGACGGAGAGGGAGGACGCGGCATCGCCGCGCATGTTGATCATACTCGCGACGACGAAGTGGCATCGCTCTTCGACCGTGTGAACCGGGAGCAAGGGCGGATCGACCTCCTGGTGAACAACGTCTGGGGAGGGTACGAGGGGTACTTCGACGCGGAGTTCGACGCCCCGTTCTGGCAGCAACCGCTCCGGCGGTGGGCATCGATGTTCGATGCCGGGGTGCGGGCCCACTTCACGTCCAGCGCCTGTGCCGCGCCCATCATGATCAGGCAGGGCTCGGGGCTGATCCTGAGTACGGTGGCGTGGGCCTTCGACCGATACATGGGCAACGTCCTGTACGACACCTCGAAGGCGGCCATCATTCGCATGGTGTACGGGATGGCCGCGGATCTGGCACCGTTCGGGGTCAGCGCCCTGGCCATCGCTCCGGGCTTCATGCGAACGGAGCGGGTCCTCGCCGCCCATGCCGTACGCCCGTTCGACCTGAGCGCCACCGAATCGCCGGCCTACCTGGCCCGGGGGGTGGCGGCGCTCGCCCTCGATCCGGAGGTCCACCGGCGATCCGGGCGGCTGGTCACGGTGGGCGAGCTGGCGCGCGAGTACGGGTTCACGGACGTCGACGGCACGCAGCCGCCGCCCTTCGCTCTCCCGGATGGGGCGGCTGGGGCCACGGCCGCGGTGAACCCATGAACCGCCGAGGCGGCTCGCGCACCAGGGGCGCGACCATGCTGATCGTGAGACTCCTGGTCATCGCCGCATTCGTCATGGCGGCCGCGAGCAAGTTGACCGGCGCGCCGGAGGCGGTGGCGATGTTCGAGGCCCTGGGCGCAGGTCAGTGGATGCGATACGTCACCGGATCGATGGAGCTAGCCGGAGCGATCCTGATCGCCTTCCGGCGGTGGCGGGCGGTGGGTGCCCTCATCCTCTCCCTCGTGATGCTCGGCGCGACCGCCGCTCACCTGGGTGCGGTGCCGGGAAACCCGCTGGCTCCGCTGACGATGCTCGCGGCCCTGACCGCCATCGGTTGGAGAGAAGTGAGGGTTCTGGGCGGTGGGATCTCCGAATCCCGGGAACGGCGGTGTCGATGCTGAAGTCGCCGGAGCCCTGCCAGGTGCGCATGCCCTCGGCATCGGCCTCGGCGAGAAAGCCGCGTGTGCGGAAGTACCGGAGCGCGCGGCGCTGCACGACGGCGCGGGTCGCTGCACGGAGCGGTGCCATGGCCCACGAGTCGGAGGGAGTCATCCGTGGTCACACAACCGGTAACAAACCCACCAGCGCCGGCCCTCGCCACCTGGCGCCAGCCAGCGCCAAACCCTAGTGTTTATGCGCCATCTGGCTCCCACCGGCGCCGGTCGGCGCCACCAGAGCCCCCTGATAAGCGTGAGGTCGGTAGTTCGAGTCTACCCAGGCCCACTCAATTCCGAGGAGTCCTCGGGGGCACGTAAATCGAGGCGGCACCGTCAGCTACGGTGTCGCCTCGATCTTGTTTGGATCCTGGCCCTTTGCGCCGCCGTCGGCTTCGGCCTCATTCTGCAGCCCGTGGGTGCGGACGTATCGGACGCCGCCGCGGCGCTCACCGCCATGGTCGTGCCCCGGGTTGACGGGGCGGCGGAGACCGGCCAGGGGTTGCAGCATCACCGACCTGGATCAACGAGGGCGGGGAGCCCGGAGATGACTTCGTGCTCGCTCAGGGACCCTCCCAGATCGTCCTGATGGGAAGGGCATACAAGCCCTCGCCGAAGCTGACGCTGGCTTCTCCATCGTACAGGACCACGCCGGCGGCGAAGCGCTTGCCGGAAGCCTCTTTCAACCTCCTGAGGCCGCGGAAGTCGGACGATGTGACCGTGGCGGCGGCCTTCACCGCGACCCCGCCCACCTGGCTGGCGCCTCGCTCGATCACGATGTCCACCTCCGCCAGGTCCTTGTCCCTGTAGTGATAGAACCGGGCGTCCGCCTCATGCCAGCTCGCCTGGCGCTTGAGTTCCTGGTAGACGAAGGTCTCGAGGACACGGCCGAAGGTGGCTCGGTCCTCCCAGAGGGCTTCCGGATCGAGTCCCATGAGCGAGCACGCGAGACCCGTGTCGGAAAGGTGAAGCTTGGGTGTCTTCACCAGGCGCTTCATTCGGTTGGCGTGCCAGGGGGCGAGTTCTTCCAGGAGGAAGAGCCGGGATAGGAGGGTGACGTACTCACGAATCGTAGGGCGGCTTACCTGGAATGGACCTGCCAGGTCGCTGACATTGATGAGGCTCGCTGTCTGCGCCGCCGCCAGGCTCAGAAGTCGTGGAAGGACGTCGAGCGAGCGAATGCGAGCCAGATCACGTACGTCTCGCTGGACGAGCGTCTCCACGTAGGCGCGGTACCAGGCGGACCGGCGCCGGCCCGCGTTTCGGGCGAGGGCAGGCGGGTACCCACCCGCCGTTACACGCTCCGCCAGTTGGCGACCCATCCGTTTGTAGGTTCTGGTCTTGAACGAGCCGCGGAACAGTGCCTCGAGGAAGTCTGGATCCCGGCCCCCGATCTCACATTGAGCCAGTGGATGGAGGCGCAGGATCTCCATGCGACCAGCCAACGAATCGGCGAGCTTTGGCAGAAGAAGCACGTTCGTCGAGCCCGTGAGGAGGAAGCGCCCCGGGGTCCGATGGCGGTCCACGGCGGTCTTGAGGGCCGTGAAGATGCCCGGGGCACGCTGTACCTCATCCAGGATCGTGTGGGCAGGCAGATCGTGGACGAACCCCACGGGGTCGGCGGTGGCCGCCGCCAGGGTCACGTCGTCGTCGAAGCTCAGGTACGTGTAGCCCGTCCGATCGCCAACGCCCTTTGCGAGGGTGGTCTTGCCGCACTGGCGAGGGCCGTGGATGAGGACCACGGGCGTATCCGCCAGGGCTTCCAGAAGTCGTGCCTCGGTGAACCGGGGATAGGTGACCGGCGATTCCATGCGGCTAATTGTAAGGTCCGCATGCGTCCGATCGCAAGTTTGTGGTCGGGCTGATTGCAGACTGACTCTGCGGCTGATTGAAGGAAAGGTCCGCCGGGGTCGTTGCAGGGCCGGTGGGTCGGGCCTCTCCCCTGAGGTGCCTCGAAGCCACGCTTCAGCCACAAGACGCTCAGGGCCGCGGTCAGCGATCGAAGCCTCGGTGCCTTCGCGCGCTTTGCGCACCGGGTGCGGTCCAATCGTGAAGGACGTGAACCGGCCTGATGGGGAACACGAAGACCGTAAGCGTGAGGTCGGTAGTTCGAGTCTACCCAGGCCCACGAGTGGAAAAGGAAGCCCCGCATGGTCGAGAGACCGAGCGGGGCTTTCGTTCTAGACGTTGGCTCGGGAGCGAGATCTGCGCACCTAACCCGGTTCGAAGCGCTGCGCTTCGACGTAGACGTCGCGCAGGTTCAACTCTGCCAGCCACCCCTCCATAGCGTCGCTGTCAACGAGATCCCCGCTTATCCGGAGCATCATGGCGATATCCCGGAGGTGTCGGTCAGACTGGGAGTCCCGGTAGTATTGCAGCTTGCGGAGGACTACGTATTCCAGGGGGGCCACCCACAATCCGAGATCCGCGAACCGTATCCGCTGGCGTTGCTCGAATCCCCAGGCGTGGAGCGGGTCATCGCCGGCCACGTAGATGTCGGCCCGGAGGGCTGTGTCCCTGTGGATGATGTTGAAGTGTCCGCCCGGTGAGCGTGCGGCCTCCTGTTCCAGGACCTCCACTGGAGGCATGTAGTAGGCTTCGCCCTGGAACGCTCCGACCAGTCGTGGAACGTTCGAAGGGCGTAACTCCAGGACGACGTCGACGTCACGGGTGAATCGAGGGTCGCCATAGATCACGGACGCGACCCCACCGGTGATCATGTAGGGGATCCCGGTTTCCTCCAAGGGCCCAACGAAGAGCCCGATGAGGTCAGGGGCAGTCACCGCCCACCAGGCTCCGCGTCTTGGACCACACCTCCTGCTCGGACATCTGGGGCCACCGCGCGCGCAATGCGGCGGCCTTGAGCTCGTAGGCCTGTCTGACGAGCGTCTGCATGACAGCCAGTTTCTGGGCGGGCGTCATACGACGA
>BTVB01000022.1:0-67986 GCA_045863275.1 Gemmatimonadota bacterium | reverse complement strand
CGTGGCTCACCGTGGCCGCCGCGGTGGCGCCCTTCCAGGAGCTCCGCTCGCCGGACACCTGCCTCCTGGGAGGACCGTGCAGCGAGGAGCATCCCTGCTCGGCCCATGCCCGCCGCGAGGCCTGGAACGCCGCGGCGCTGAGGATCCTCGAACAGACCACCCTCGCCGACCTCCTCTCCGGCGCCCCCCTGGGCGAGCTGGAGGCGGCGGCGAGCCCCACACCGGAGCGCTGACATGACCCGCCGTACCCGTCTCCCCGCAAGCCTCGTCCTGCTACTGGCCGCCTGCGGAGGGGACGCCCCTCCCGCCCAGGCCCCGGCCTCCACCCCCGCCGCCGGCGGCGCCGCCGCGGCCGCCCCCGCCCTCTCCGCCGTGGAGATGGAGCAGGGGCTGGGGCCCATCCGGGACCTCCAGCTCGCCGCGGTGGATCCGGCGCTGGCCGAGACCGGCCAGGCCGCGTTCACCACCAAGTGCTCCGCCTGCCACAAGATCGGCGAGCGCTACGTCGGCCCCGACCTGGGCGACGTCCTGGGCCGCCGCCGGCCCGAGTTCGTGATGAACATGATGCTCAACGCCAACGAGATGGTGCAGAAGCACCCGGCCATCAGGGAGCTCCTGGCCCAGTTCTATACGCCCATGCCCGTCCAGGTCACCGACCAGGCCGAGGCCCGGGCCATCCTCGAGTACCTCCGGTCCGTGCAGACCGGCTCGGCTTCCACCCCCACCGGAGCCGCCGGCGGCCACTAGGCCCGGCGCCCGACAACCAAGGAGGAGTTCCATCATGAGTTTCTCGTCCAACCGTGGCCTCGCCGTCCTCGGAGCCGCGCTCCTGGCGGCGACGGCGGGCACCTACGCCTGCCAGGGCGGGGGAGGGGATGCCGTGGGGACCGGGGACATGGCCAGCGCCGCGCAGGCGGTCTACGTGGCTCCCGGCTCCTACGACGAGTTCTACGCGTTCATGTCCGGCGGCTTCAGCGGCAACCTCACCGTCATGGGCCTCCCCTCGGGCCGGCTCCTCAAGACGGTGCCGGTGTTCAGCCAGTTCCCGGAGAACGGCTGGGGCTACACCGAGGAGACGCGGGCCATGCTGGAGACGTCCCACGGCTTCGTGCCCTGGGACGACGCCCACCACCCCGAGCTGTCCATGACCGACGGCGTCCCCGACGGACGCTGGATCTTCATCAACGGCAACAACACGCCCCGGGTGGCCCGGGTGGACCTCACCACGTTCGAGACCACGGAGATCCTCGAGATCCCCAACTCGGCGGGGAACCACGGGTCGCCCTTCATCACGCCCAACTCCGACTACCTGGTGGCGTCCACGCGCTTCAGCGTGCCCATCCCCAACCGCGACATGTCCATCGAGGAGTACAAGGGGAACTTCAAGGGCACGCTCTCCTTCATCCGGGCGAACGAGTTCCGCCAGATGGACGTGGCGTTCCAGATCCTCATGCCCGGCTACGACTACGACCTGGCCCACGCCGGGAAGGGCCCCTCGGACGGGTGGATGTTCTTCACCTCCTACAACTCGGAGGAGGAGCACACGCTCCTGGAGATCAACGCTTCGCGGAAGGACAAGGACTTCATCGCAGCGGTGAACTACCGCCGTGCCGAGGAGTGCATCGCCAACGGCGCCGGGAGCACGTCGGACGTCCGGTACCGCCACAACTACTTCGACGATCGGCACATCGCCGTGACCGAGGAGAAGACCTCGGTGCGCGTCATCGAGCCGTCGGACTGCTCCGAGCTGGTGTATTTCCTCCCCACGCCCAAGTCGCCCCACGGCGTGGACGTGGACCCCACCGGTGAGTACATCGCGGCGGGCGGCAAGCTGGCCACGGTGATCCCCGTCCACTCGTTCTCCAAGATGGTCGCCGCCATCCAGGCGCAGGACTTCGAGGAGGTCATCGACGGGATCCCGGTGCTGCGCTACGAGTCGGTCATCGCCGGCGAGGTGGAGAACGCGGGCCTCGGGCCGCTCCACACCGAGTTCGACGGCAAGGGCTTCGCCTACACCACGGCGTTCATCAGCTCCGAGATCGTGAAGTGGGAGATCGGCACCTGGCAGGTGGTGGACCGGATCCCGGTCTACTACTCGGTGGGCCACCTCATGATTCCCGGCGGCGACTCCCGCCAGCCCTGGGGCAAGTACCTGGTGGCGCTGAACAAGATCACCAAGGACCGCTACCTGCCCACGGGCCCCGAGCTCGCCCACTCGGCGCAGCTCATCGACATCAGCGGCGACAAGATGCGCCTGCTCCTGGACTTCCCCACCCAGGGCGAGCCCCACTACGCCCAGGCCATCCTGGCGGACGTCATCAAGGACAACCAGGTCCAGTTCTTCGACATCGCCGAGAACCACCACCCCCGTGCCACGAAGTCGGAGGCGGAGACCCGCGTGGTCCGGGAAGCGGGGAACCAGGTCCACGTCTACATGACGTCCATCCGGTCGCACTTCACGCCGGACAACATCGAGGGGATCCGGGTGGGCGACGAGGTCTACTTCCACGTCACCAACCTGGAGCAGGACTGGGACGTGCCCCACGGCTTCGCCGCCATGGGCGCCGAGACCTCCGAGCTCCTCATCATGCCCGGGCAGACGCGCACGCTGAAGTGGGTCCCCGACGCCCCCGGCGTCTACCCCTTCTACTGCACCGACTTCTGCTCGGCGCTGCACCAGGAGATGCAGGGCTACGCCCGCGTCTCCCCGAGGGGCGCCAACACCCCGCTCCGCTGGGGAACCGGCGGCACGTGGCGCTCCAACTGAGCGGCCATTCGGCGAAGGGGAGATCCGAGATGATTCGCCGCGAAGTGACTGAGGACGGCCGCAGGCCGCCGCAGGTCAACTGAGCGGCCTCTGACCGCCTGAAGACGCAGACGGGAGGGGGCGGACCTCCGCCCCCTCCCACCCACCCGAAGAGGAACGAGCCATGATGACGAAGGGAAGCCGGATCCTGCTCCTGGTGGCCTCGCTGGCCCTGGGACTGGCCTACGTGCTCCCGGTCTGGCGCATCAACCTCGAGGCTCCGCAGTACCCCGAGGGCCTGGGGATGGTGATCCGCATCAACACCATCGAAGGCGTCAAGAAGAACGACCTGAACAACATCAACAACCTGAACCACTACATCGGGATGAAGCGGATCGTCCCCGAGTCCATCCCCGAGCTGAAGCTCATGCCCGTCATCGTGGGCGTGCTCATGCTCCTGGGGGCCGTGACGGCGGGGGTGGGCCGCCGCAAGGTCCTCTACGCCTTCACGGCGGTGTTCCTGGCGGTCTCCTTGGCCGGCCTGGTCGACTTCTGGAAGTGGGAGTACGACTACGGCCACGACCTGGACGACGAGAACGCCATCATCAAGATCCCGGGGATGAGCTACCAGCCCCCGCTCATCGGTTCGCGGCAGATCCTCAACTTCACCGCCCATTCGTGGCCCGGCGCCGGGGGGTGGATCATGATCCTCACCGGCGTCACCGTCACGGCCCTCGCCGCCGCCGAGCTGCGGCGGGGCAGGAAGGGCGGGGGCCCCGCGTCCTCCAGGGCGGCCGCCGCCGCGGGGCCTGGCGGCTCCGCCGCGACCACCCTGGCCGGGGTGGCGCTCCTCGCCACGCTGTCCGCGTCGGGGTGCGGCGGGCCCGCGCCCCGTCCCATCGCCTACGGCGCCGACGCCTGCGAGAGCTGCCTCATGGGGCTCGCCGACGAGGGGCACGGCACCGAGGTGGTGACGCACACGGGCAAGGCCTACGTCTTCGACTCCATCGAGTGCATGGTGGCCTGGCTCCGCTCGGTGGAGGACCCGGGGTCCATCCACTCCCTCTGGGTCACCGATTTCTCCAACCCCCCCGACCTGGTGGAGGCCGACGACGCCTTCTTCCTGGTCAGCCCCACCCTCCAGTCCCCCATGGGGCTGGGCCTCACCGCCTTCGCCCGCCAGGAAGACCGGGATGGGGCGGTGAACGCCTTCGGCGGCTCCCCCCTGGACTTCGCCGGCGTGCGCGACCTGGTGGCCGCCCGCTGGTCCGGGCAGGGTCCGGCCCATGGGGGCCACGGCGAGACCATGACACCTCCCGCCGATGCTCCGGCCGCCTCCCCCCACCAGGGACACGGAGGCTGACCGTGTCCCCCGCCCGCCTCCTCGCCGTGCTCGCCGCCATCGCCGCGCTGCCCGGCCACGCCCCCGCCCCGGCGCCCGCCCCCCCCCGCGTGCCCCCGGCCGGCCCGCCCCCCCGGGGCGCGGGGGGGGGCGCCCCCCCACGGCCCCACGACACCGTCGTGGTGGAGGCGGGGATCTACACGGAGGGCCCGGTCGTCCTCGACCGCCCCGTCACGCTCCTGGGGCGCCCGGGCGCGGTGCTGGACGGCGAGGGCCGCCACGGCCTGCTGGTCGTCGCCGCCGACTCGGTCACCGTCGAGGGGCTCACCCTCCGCAACACGGGCATCACGTTCTCCGACGACCGGGCGGCGGTGCTCGTGGACAAGGCCCGCTTCTGCACCGTCCGGGGCAATCGGATCGAGGACGCCTTCTTCGGCATCTACCTGGCCAACTCGGGCGACTGCCTGGTGGAGGACAACGAGCTCGTCGCCCACGCCGAGCGGGAGACCAAGGCCGGCAACGGCATCCACCTCTGGTACTCGACGCGGGTGACGCTCCGGGGCAACCGCATCCAGGGGCACCGGGACGGCATCTACTTCGAGTTCGTGGAGGACTCGAAGGTGGTGGGCAACGTGAGCCGCGAGAACCTGCGCTACGGCCTCCACTTCATGTTCTCCGACCGGTGCGACTACGTGGACAACGCCTTCGTCCGCAACGGCGCCGGCGTCGCGGTCATGTACACGAAGAACGTCCTCATGGAGGGCAACGACTTCGACGAGAACCGGGGCGGCGCGTCCTTCGGGCTCCTGCTCAAGGACATCACCGACTCGCGCATCACCGCCAACCGCTTCCGGAGGAACAGCGTGGGGATCCACGCCGAGGGCGTGAACCGGGTGGAGGTGGAGGGCAACGACTTCGTCGGGAACGGGTGGGCGCTCCAGGTGCTGGCGAACTCGGAGGGCAGCTCGTTCCGGGCCAACAACTTCGTGGCCAACTCCTTCGACGTCTCCACCAACTCGCGGCGGGCCTACAGCACGTTCGAAGGCAACTACTGGGACCGCTACACCGGATACGACCGCGACCGCGACGGCGTGGGGGACGTTCCTCACCGCCCGGTGCGCCTCTTCTCCCTGGTGGTGGAGCAGAACGAGCCCGCGCTGGTGCTGCAGAGGAGCCTGCTGGTGGGGCTTCTCGACCTGGCCGAGGCGGTGCTGCCGGTGCTCACCCCCGACAACCTGGTGGACGAGGCCCCCTCTCTCGCCCCCGTCAAGACCGCCTGGAGGCCGTCATGACCGAGATGCTCCCCCTGCGGGACCTGGGCGAGCGCCCGGTGTGGGTCCGCGCGCAGGGCGTCGGAAAGCGCTTCGGACCCCTCCGCGTCCTCGAGGACGTGGACGTGTGCTTCCGGCCCGGCCGCATCACCGCGGTGCTGGGGCCCAACGGCGCCGGGAAGACGACGCTCCTCAAGATGATCCTGGGGCTGGTCCGCCCCGACGAGGGCTTCGTGACCTTCGGCGAGGAGCGGGTGAACGGCGGCGCCGCGTACCGCAGCGAGGTGGGGTACATGCCCCAGCTTCCCCGCTTCCCGCAGAACCTCACCGGGTGGGAGCTGGCGGCCATGCTGGACGACGTCCGCTCCTTCGAGGGCGAGCCCGACGAGACGCTGCTGGACGCTTTCGACCTGCGGCGGGAGATGGACAAGCCCTTCCGCACCCTCTCGGGGGGGAACCAGCAGAAGCTCAACGCCGCGCTGGCGCTGCGCTACGGCGCCGGGGTGCTCGTGCTCGACGAGCCCACCGCCGGGCTGGACCCGGTGGCCGCCCGCGTCCTCAAGGAGCGGGTCCGCGCCGAGCGGGACCGGGGGTGCACCGTCCTCCTCACGTCCCACGACCTGGGGCAGCTCCAGGCCCTCGCTGACGACGTGGTCTTCCTCCTGGACGGCGTGGTGCGCTTCGAGGGAGAGGTGAGCGAGCTGCTGGCCTCCACGGGCGAGACGGAGCTGGAGGGCGCCATCGCCGCGCTCATCCTCCGCCGTGCCTCCGAGACCCCGCCCGATGACGACTCCGGAGAGGGGGTGGCGTGATGGGTGCGACGTTCAAGGTGGTCCGTTACGAGGTGAGAGACGTGCTCCGGGGCAAGGTGCTCCTGGCGTACGGCGTCTTCTTCTTCCTGGCGACGCTGGGGCTGGTGCGCCTGGGCGGCGGCGTGGAGCGGGCGCTCCCCTCCCTGGCCAACGTCACGCTGCTGGCGGTGCCGCTGGTGAGCCTCCTGGTGGCGACGGTCTTCCTCTACGACGGCCGGGCCTTCACCGAGCTCCTCCTCTCCCAGCCCGTGGGGCGGCGGGACCTCTTCCGCGGTCTCTACCTCGGCCTGGTCCTCCCGCTTGCGGCCATGTACGCGCTGGGCGTGGGGGTGCCGCTGGCGCTCCTGGGTGGGTTCTCGGTGGCTCCGGGCTCCCTGGCCCTGCTCCTGGCGGCGGGCGTGCTCCTCACGGGCGTGTTCACGGCCCTGGGGTTCGTCGTGGCCTTCTCGCTGGAGGAGGCGGCGCGGGGGCTGGCTGCGGCCCTGGTGCTCTGGCTCGGCCTCACCCTGGTCTACGACGGCGTCGTGCTCCTGGCCAGCCACGCGCTGGCGGCCTACCCGCTGGAGCGCCCCATGCTGGCGGCCATGCTCCTCAACCCCGTGGACCTGGCCCGGGTGGTGATCCTCATGGCGGTGGACGCCTCGGTGCTGCTGGGGTACACGGGGGCGGTCTTCCAGGATTTCTTCGGAGGCGGCTGGGGCGTGGCGACCGCCCTGGTGTCGCTGTCGGCGTGGATCGCGGTACCGTACCTGGTGGCGCTGCGCCGCTTCCGGCGCATGGACTTCTAATGGGCCGTCCCCGCCCCGGTAGGTCGGTACGGACCTCAGCCGTGCCCGTTCATGAGATCCGCCAGGGTGCGGGTCTCGAAGAAGCGGAAGGCCGGCGCGCTGGCGGCCTTCCACTCCCTGTGGGCGGGACAGCCGCCCACGTCGCTGCACGTTCCCCTACCCAACAGGCACTGACGCTCCCGACCCAGGTCGTCGAAGTTCGCCACCACGTCGATGAGGCGGATCTCCTGGGGAGGCCTGGCCAGACGGAACCCACCGTTCCGGCCCCGCTCCGAGAGCAGGACCCCGTCCCGCGCCAACGACTGGAGGATCTTGGCCAGGTAGTTGGCCGGGATGCCCAGGGCCGCCGCAACCTCGGCGGCGCGCACCGCCCGCCCGTCGCGCCCCATCTCCGCGATGGCGAGGGCGGCATGGAGGGCGTAACCACCGGTGCGGGTGAGCATGGGCAGTGGGGGCTTCGGGGGGGCTCTTTCGCGACCCCTGTACGCTACCGGCAGGGAACGCTGCTGCAAAGACCACGTCGTTTCCCGTTCCACACCTTTCCCGGGAGGTTGTCCATGTCGTCCAGAAACGGCCGGCTCGCGCGCGCGTCGGTGGCCCTCGCCTTCGTGACCTTTGCCTCGGCCTGCGCGCCCTCCGAGCAGGGAAGGGGCGCCGAGGCCGACCTCTCGGCCTCCGCCTCCAACAAGGGACAGGCGTACGTGCAGGACCCCAACTCCAAGCCCAACATCCTGGGCATCGCGCTGTCGTCGCCGGACCACACCACGCTCGTGGCGGGGGTGAAGGCCGCGGAGCTGGAGAACGTCCTGGTCAACGCCGGGCCTCTCACCGTCTTCGCGCCGGTGAACGCCGCCTTCGACGCGCTCCCCGCCGGGACCCTCGACGAGCTGCTCAAGCCCGAGAACAAGCGCAAGCTGGCCACCATCATCACGTCCCACGCGGCCCCCGGGAAGTTCACCGTGGACCTCCTCAAGGACGGCATGGACCTGTACATGGCCACGGGCCACTACCTGAAGGTGGAGAAGCGGGAGGACGGGACGTACGTGAACGGGTCGAAGATCCTGGGCTCGGTGGAGGCGACCAACGGCATGGTCCACGTCATCGGCGACGTGTTCCTGGTCGCGGCGAACTGACTCGCCGGGGGGGGCGAGGGGGGGGGCTCGGGGACGGGAATCCGCCGCGGAGTGTCGCGAAGGGGCTGCGTGGCGGTACTTTTGGAATCAACCTGCCGGACACGGCCCCCCCGGGTCCACCCCGAACCGAACGGCCCTAGTGAAGCAACGGGAGTCCTTGCCGAGCGACAACGACTGGGCGGAGGCGGTGGCGAGCGCCAAGCATCTGGTGCAGCAAGATGAGGCGGCCACCCGCGAGGCCCCCCTGCCCCTGGGTAGGAGTTTCTACCTGGGGCTGTTGGGCGTGGGCGTGGCGCTGGCCGTGGCCCTCTTCTCGCCGCGCCTCATGGCCCCGGAGCCGGTGGCGCTCTCCAGCGTGGAGCAGGGAGCCGACCTGCGCATGGAGGTGTCGGTCCTGGTCGAGGAGATCGAGGCCTACAGGCGGGAGACGGGACGCCTTCCCAGCCCGGCCATGCTCGCGCCCTACCTGGAGGAGGGGTACGAGTACCGGATCACCGACCCCGGAACGCAGCAGTACCTGGTCCGGCGCTCGGCGGGCGGGGTCACGGTGACGTACGACGGGTCGCTCTCCCTGGGACTCTGGCTCGTGCTGGGCGGGGTCTCGGAAGGAGGCGGAGCCTCATGAGGCGCGCGTCGCAGGCGGGCTTCACGCTGGTGGAGGTGCTCCTGGTGGCCGTGATCGTCGGGGTCTTGGCGGGGGTGGGCGGGCCCAGGCTCGGCCGGGCCGTGGACAAGGCCGCCGCCACCAAGGTGGCCGCCGACGCCCGGAACCTCGCCATCGCTACGCGCTCCTTCCTGGAGGCGGGGGGGACCTTGCCCGCGACCAGCGACTGGGGGGTGGCGCCCTCCGACCTGGACCCGTTCCTGGAGGAGGCCACGACCTTCTCCTTCCGGGACGCCCAGTACCGGTTCGTCACCCAGCCGCTGCTGGGCACGGCCCAGCTCTGGGTCCAGTACCCCGCAGGATCGGGGCTCGGCGACGCTCTCCAGCAGTTCCGGCGGGACGGAGAGGTCACCTGGACCCCCACGCGCACCACGTTCTTCCTGGCCAAATAGGCGCGACGGGAATGCACTGGCTGGCGCGCGTAGCCCAGGGTCGCGGCTTGCCCGGGGCCGACCGGGTCGAGCTTCCGCCCCGTACCCCCGCTCCCGAGGCGTGGAGGACGGTGATGGACGCGTGCGGGGTGGACGAGGACAAGCTGGCGGAGGCGGTCGCGTCGTTCTTCAAGCTCCAGGTGGCCGTGCTCGATCAGGCCGAGCCCGGGGCCGCCAAGCTCTTGCCGGGTTCGGTGGCCCGCTCCTTCGGGGTCTTCCCCCTCTTCGAGGAGGACCGCCACCTGGCGGTGGCCACCGCCGACCCCTGCGACGTGCAGGCGGAGCAGCAGATCGGGTTCGCCTCGGGCCGGCTTCCCCTCCTGCGCATCGCGCCGCCGTCGCGCATCGCGGACTACATCGAGAACACGTACTCCCCGGAGAAGGCCGTCACCAACCTCCTCGACCGGATCGACCCCGCCGCCAGGGAGACGAAGGTCACCGTCATCGAGGAGGAGCAGGAGGCCCCCGAGAGCCTGGTCATCATCCAGGAGGAGGCGGGCGCGGGTCCCATCGTCCGGCTCACCAACATGATCCTCCAGGACGCGGTGGCGAAGGGCGCCTCGGACATCCACGTCCAGCCCCTTCCCTCCGGTGGCGTCGTGCGCCTGCGCATCGACGGCGTGCTCCGCAGCGGCATCACGGTCCCGCTCCAGGTGCTGGGCCGCATCATCTCCCGCATCAAGATCATCAGCCGCCTGGACATCTCCGACCGCATGCGCCCCCAGGACGGGCGAGCCCGCATCCTCATCGCGGGGCGCAAGTACGACCTGCGCATCTCCACCGTGCCGGTGCGGGGTGGCGAGAAGGCGGTCATCCGGATCCTGGACCCCTACGTCTCCGGCGAGCTGGACGACACCGGCGTGCCCAGCCGCGAGGTCATGCGGCTGCGCCGCCTGCTGCGCAACCGCGACGGCATCCTGGTGGTCACCGGGCCCACCGGGTCGGGGAAGACCACCACCATGTACGCCGCCCTCCGGGAGATCTCGTCGGAGGACGTGAACATCATGACGGTGGAGGACCCGGTGGAGTACGAGCTGCCGGGGCTCACCCAGATCCAGGTGGATCCCAAGCAGGGGGTCACGTTCCAGACGGCGCTGCGCGCCATCCTGCGCCAGGACCCGGACGTGATCTTCGTCGGCGAGATCCGCGACGGCGCCACCGCCGAGATGGCGGCGCAGGCCAGCCTCACGGGCCACCTGGTGCTGGCCACGGTCCACGCCAACGACGCCGTGGGGTCGGTGCGCCGCTTCCTCGACCTGGGGCTGGACGCCGCCACCGTCTCCGAGACGCTCCGCGGCGCCCTGGCCCAGCGGCTGCTGCGCACGCTGTGCACCGACTGCGCCGCTCCTGCCGAGGGAGAGCTCCCGGAGGAGGAGGAGCTGATGGCCGGGGCCTTCGGCGTGCGCCCCGCCATGAAGGCCGTGGGGTGCGAGGGCTGTGGCTTCTCGGGATACCGGGGCCGGCGGCCGGTAGTGGAGCTCATCGTGCCCTCCGAGGACCTCCTCCGCATGGTGGCCGCGGAGGCCTCCCACGCGGACCTGGTCACGCAGGCGCGGTCCGACGGCATGCGCACCATGCTGGAGGGCGCCCTGGACCTGGTGTCCGAGGGCGTCACGACGCTGGCCGAGGTGGAGCGGGTCCTGGGAGAGGAGAGCGCGTCGCCCTCTCCCCCTGCGGAGTCGGCGGGCGCGTCCGGCCACGCCCAGCCCGCCCCGGAGGACTTCGACGCCTTCGAGGAGATCCCCCCTGCGGAGGCGCGGTCTCCGGTCGCCACCGCGAACGGGGCGCCCCGCGACCTGATCCCCCGGGCCCGGCCCCAGGCCTACGGCGAGACCCCCACGGTCCTGGTCGTGGACGACGATGCCGACCAGCGCTTCCTGGTGAGGGCGATCCTGGAGAGCCACGGGTGGACGGTGCGGGAGGCCGCCGACGGCCGTTCGGCGCTCATGGAGATCGGGAGGGGCCAGGGGCTGAACCTGGTGATCCTGGACCTGGGCCTCCCCGACATCGACGGCTTCGACGTCCTCACCGCGGTGCGGGCGTCGCTGGACACGGCCAACCTCCCGGTGGTGGTTCTCACGGGCCGCACGGAGCGGGAGACCGAGCGGAGGGTGCTCAGCGCCGGGGCCGACGACTACATCCGCAAGCCGCTGGACCCCTCCATCTTCCTCACTCGGGCCAAGGCCGCGGTGCGCAGGGCCCACGAGGTCTGAGAGGGCGGCGCCCGGACGTCGGGCTCAGGAGGCTGGTCCCGGGCGTCCCCGCGTCCAGCTGCGGTCGAGTCGGTCGGGAAGGGGCCCTCCTCGGCGTCCAGCTCCTCCGGGGTCTCGTCGACGGCGGGCGGCGTCCGCGTCCAGCTGTCCAGCACCACCTCCAGCGTGCCCACCCGCCCCACCACCGTGTAGTGCTCCCCGTCGGGGCGATAGCGGACGGCCTCGGAGAGCGGGGGGGAGAGCTCGCCGGGGGCCGGGAGCCTCCCGTGGCGTCGGCGGAACGCCTCCACCTGCTCGGCCACCGCCTCCACCGTCCAGCGGAGGTCGGCCTGTCGGGCCTCGTCGTCGGGGCGGGAGCCGAAGCGGGCGGGTAGCACGACGCCCACCGCCACGACCAGGGCCAACAGAGCCAGGAGCGAGGCTTCCGAGCCCCGCCGGGGGAGGGGCGCCGGCCGCTCCGCGGCCCACCGGCCCCGCCGGACCTGTTCGAGGATGGCCTCGTCGCTGGCGGCGGCGAGGGCCTTCTCCAGGTCGTCCACGGCGCGCGCCTCAGCCCAGCGAGGTCATGAGGTCGAAGATGGGGGTGTACATGGCCACGATGATGCCGCCCAGCACTCCCCCCAGCACCACGATGAGCGCGGGCTCCAGGGCCTTCATGGCACCGTCCAGGGCCGTGCGTACCTCCATGTCGTAGAAGTCCGCCACCTTCTCCATCATCTCCTCCATGCGGCCCGACTCCTCGCCCACCTTGACCATCTGGGGAAGGAGGCGGGGCAGCACCGCGGACTTGGCCAGGGGCGTGTTCAGGTCCGAGCCGGCCATGATGGCGTCGCGGGCCTCCAGGATGGCGGCCTCCACCTCCCAGTTCCCGGAGATGCGGGCGGCGGCCAGGAGCGTGTCGGGGAGGGGGACGCCCGAGTGGGTCATGGACGCGATGGCCCGGGTGAGACGGGCCACCGCGGCCTTGCGCACCAGGTCGCCGATGAAGGGGAGCCGGATATAGAGCATGTGGGACCATCGCCTCCCCGACCGGGTGCGCAGGGCGCCCCGGAACGCCAGGGCCGCGCCCGCCACGCCCACGAGCATGACGTGCCAGTACGCCGACGTCACCGCCGACGACGAGACCAGCATCCGGGTCGTGAAGGGCAGCTCGAGCCCCTCGGAGGCGAACAGGTCGCTGAAGATGGGCACGACGAAGGTGAGGATCACGCCCACGGCCGCCACCGCCACCGCCAGCACCACGGCCGGGTAGATGAGCGCCCCGCGCAGCCGCTCCTGGATCTCCTGGGACCGCTCCAGGTACTCGGCCACGGACAGGAGGGACGCGGGGAGGGTGCCCCCCACCTCGCCCGCCTCCACCATGTGCAGGTAGATGGGGCCGAACACGTCCGGGTGGGCCTCCAGGGCCTCGGAGAGAGACGAGCCTCCGTTGATCTCCCGCTGGACCTGGAGGAGCGCCGCCTTCAGGGCCCGGTCCTCGGTGAGCTCCGTGAGCATCTCGATGACGCTGAGCAGGGGAAGGGCCGCGTCGACCAGGGTGGCGAACTGACGGGTGAACACCGTGAGGGCCCGGGGGTCCACCCCTCGGAGGACCCCCCGGATGGCTTGTCGCTTCTGGGGCTCGATGGTGAGGGGCGTGAGCTTCTGCGCCACCAGGAAGCGGCGGGCCTCCTCCTCGGTCGTGGCCTGGAGCGTCCCGGTGAACGTCTTTCCGTCCTCGTCCCGGGCGGCGAAGCGCCACCCGCTCTGCGCAGCAGGGCTCATCCGATCACCTCGAACCAGAAGCGGCCCGCGGCCGCGGCGGAAGACTGGAACTTGGCCTGGGCGTGGCGCACCGCGCAGGAGCTGTAGAAGAGCTTGGCACGGTCGTCCACGGTGCTGCGACCGCGCCCGTTGGCGTCTCCCCGTACCACCAGGGCCCCGGTGAACCGGCTGTCGCCGGCCAGATCCACCGTCCCCATGACGATGGCCACGCCGAAGAAGCGGAAGTCGTCGTCCAGGGTGAGGTCGCCGTCCACCAGGAGGATCCCCTGGCCGGTCCCCGTTCCGTCGAGGGTGAGGTTGCCGGCGACGTGGATCACCGGGACGTGGGCCCCGCACGGCCCACCGGGGTCGTCGGGGGAGCCCCAGTTGGTGGGCACCGACGTGTCGCACGTGCCGCCGGAGACGACCGGCCGGATGGCGTTGCGGAAGCGCCGGTTCCCGCTGAAGTCCAGGTCGGCCTGGAGCACGAGATCGGCGTACGTCATGGACCCGAAGTCGGTGAAGTCGGTGGGCCCGATGGTCCCGTCCTCGAGCACCGGCGGCGCCCCCGCCACGTCCCCGTCACGGCGGATGTCCACCCCACGGGCATCCGAGGACACCACGCCGGGGAGGTCCCGGGTGGGGGCGGAGCAGCGGGTCAGGGGCCACCCGGGCGGCGTTCGGTCGGCGCCGTCGATCTCCGGGACGGGGTCGTTGCGGTCCCGCCCGTCCACCCGGATGCGCTCCTGGACCTTGAAGGCCGCGTCGCAGCAGAGCGTGGGCGCGTTGCCGGCTCCCGGCGTCACCCAGGTGGCCACCGTGCGGCGCGCGGTGCCCGGGGGCGCCACCCGGCCGGTGGTCCGCAGCAGCACCATGGGCGACGCCGGGTCGCCCACGCCCACCGGGGCGCGCACGAGCACGGAGCGGTAGAGCGAGCCGTCGGGGAGGGACTCCCAGGGCAGCGTCAGGGAGTCGCCGGGCGGCGGGAGGGTGGGGACGGCCGCGGCCCAGCGGACCAGGGTGAGGGCGACCCCCGCGTCGGCGGCGGCCAGCGCCACCGCGGCCTGGTGGGCGGCCTCGGCGGAGCGGAACTGGGACCGGGCGGAGTGGAGCCCCGCCGCGGAGATGAGCGAGAGGAGGACGAGGACCAGGAGCGCGACCGGCAGCACGAAGCCGCCCTCGCGTCCGGACCGGGAGGAGGTCGCGCGGCTCACCGGTTCCTCCCGCCGAACCGCATGGTGAGCGTGTCCCGCCGGGTGTTGGCCACGCCGGGCAGGGCTGGGGCGCGGGCCACCAGCCGCACGGCGATGCGCTCCGCCGCCGCCAGTGAACCCACCGGGGAGCCCGCCGCGTCCTCGTACCACGCCTGGAAGCCGGTGGCACCGTCCAGGGGTCCCAGGATCCGCTCCCGCGTGAGCCCGTCCACCCGGAAGAGCCAGTGCTCGCCGCCCAGGGGGCCCACCTCCAGGACCTGGGAGCGGAAGGCCCGCGCCGGTGCGGACACGACGGCGTCGGGCGTCCGGACGTCCAGGCGGAGGATCATCCCCACCCCCGACGCCACGCACGCCACCTGGTTGGAGGGGGCGTCGATGCTGGCCACCTGGTGGGCCGAGACGCCCGCGGCCCGGAGCAGCCTCACGCTGTCGCCGGGGGCGGCGCTCCATGCTCCCTCCACGGGCACGGCGCCCACCCGGGACCCGTTGTTGTCGGTGCCGCACACCAGGGCGAGCCCCAGGGGCATGCGGAAGCGCACCCGCCCGGGAGCGAGGATCTCGGCGTCGCCGACGGAGAGGTCCGCCTCGCGCAGGGCGCTCCCCAGCACCGCCGCGGCGAGGCGCACGGTCTCGCCCCGCTGCGACTCGGAGCGCTGGGCCTCGAAGAAGCGCCGCTGCCCGAGGAGCCCCTGGAGGAGGGCCAACACCAGGAGCGAGGCGAGCACCACCACGACCAGGAGCTCGGGCAGGCTGAAGCCCGACGCGGTGGGGGGGGTGGAGGTGGCCCGCGTCATCGGGGGCGGTACACCCAGACGGTGTCGACGAGGGAGGCGCCGCGCTCGGGACGGGCCCGCACCACCAGCTCCACGCGGAGGTAGGTCACGCTGTCGGTGACGGTCCAGGCCGTCGAGCCCTCGGGGTACGTGGTCGTCCCGTTCGCGAGGGTGCCCAGCGGGGCGCTGCGCAGCCGCTCCACCTCGGTTTCGAGGAGGCGGGTGACGCGCGTCTCCAGCACCGCCCGCCGGAGGCTGGTGGCCGAGACGCGGCTCGATCCCAGCAGGGCCAGCGCGCCCACCGAGAGCACCACCACCGCCACCACGACCTCCACCAGCGTGAACCCACCGCGCGCCCGGCTCAAGGGAACACCATTCCGGTGGTGCTCACCACCACCGAGTCCTGCCTGCCCCCTCGCTCGATCCACACGGTCACCGGCGCGCCCGGGCACACCATCGAGGGCACGGAGAGGCCCCTGGGGTCGAAGCACACCACCGGGTGGCTCGCCCGCAGGTTGACCCCCAGCTCCTGCCACAGGTCGGTGGTCCCCATCTCCACGGCGGGCCCGCCCCCCTCCGCCGACGTGTCCACCAGGATGCGGAGGCGGTCCAGGGCCACGTCCACGGTGAGGTAGGAGATCCGCCCGTGGCGCACGGCGGCGGCCCGGGCCTGCGCCGTGGCCGCCGTCACCTCGTAGCGTGCGTTGGTGAGCGCCACCCGGTGGCTCGTGAGGAGCAGGCGGGGCGCCGCCACCCCGAGCAGCGCCAGGGCTATGGCCAGGACGAAGACCATCTCGAGCAGGGTGAAGCCGCGCCGGGCTTGGACGCGCCCGTGGCGTGGGGAACGGCGGGGCAACGCGTGTTCTCCTGGAAGGATGGGCTCACCGTATTCGTGAACCGGACCACTCTGCAATGATTGGGTCCGCGCCCTGGGGTGTCCAGCGGGACGGGCCCTGTCGAAGCGCTCCCGCCCGCCCCATGTTGGCCGGTGAAGGCCCCTCCCGTGGCCCCCGTATCCCTGGACGAGATGACCTCGCTCTACGTGTTCTGCCTGGTCCTGGGGGGCGGCTTCCTCGGCCTCTCCCTCCTCGGCGACCTGTTCGGTGGCCACGGCGACGTGGACCTGGGCGGGGGCGGCGTGGACGGCGCGGACGTTCCGGTCGACGTCGGCGACGCGCCCACCGACGCCCACGCGGGGCACGACGGCCCCGACCACCACGGGGTGGCCGCCAAGGTCTTCTCCATCCGCACGGTCATCTACGCCGCCTTCGGCTTCGGCGCCGTGGGAACGCTCCTCACGTGGCTCTGGTCCGGCCGGTCGCCGCTGACCACGGCGGCGCTGGCGGCGGCCACGGGCATGGCCTCGGGGTGGCTCATCAACGTGGCCTTCTCCTGGGTGAAGCGCTCGGAGACCGGCGCGCTGGGGGGAGAGTCCGCCTTCGAGGGACATACCGGGCGTGTGACCCTCCCCATCGAGGGATCCGGCGGCAAGGTGGTGGTGGAGAAGGCCGGCCGGGAGGTGGAGCTGCGCGCGCTGCCCCACCCCTCGGCGCTGGGCCGCGGCGACCCGTCGCGCTGGAAGGCCGTGGTGGTGGTGGACATGGAGCGCGGCGTGGCGCGCGTCGCGCCGGTGGACGACGAACCGCTCCTCAGGCCCTGATTTCCCGGAAACGCCAACTGGAGGCCCCATGCAGACCGACGCCCTCTTCAACGACCCGCTCCTCACCGGAGGCTTCGCCGTCGCGGTGGCGCTCCTCTTCGTGGTCGTGGTGGCGGTGATGACGATCCGCTCCCTCATCGTCATCGTGCCCCCCAACCGGGCCGCGGTCCTGACGGGAAGGAACCGGATCCTGGAGGGCGGCGAGGAGGTGGGGTACCGCTCGGTCATCGGCGGCCGGACGCTGCGGGTGCCCATCCTCGAGACGGTGCACCACATCTCCCTGGAGACGTTCCCCATCGAAATCTCGGTGGCCAACGCGTTCTCCAAGGGGAACATCCCGCTGAACATCGAGGCCATCGCCGCGGTGAAGATCGCCTCCGAGCCCGAGACGGTGTTCAACAACGCCGTGGAGCGCCTCCTCGGGAAGACGGAGATGGAGATCATGCACATGGCCAAGGACACGCTCATGGGGAACCTGCGCGGCGTGCTGGCCACGCTCACTCCCGAGGAGGTGAACGAGGACCGTCTCGGCTTCGCCCGGGCCCTCGCGGACGACGCCGGCGAGGACCTGGCCGCGCTGGGCTTCCACCTGGACGTGCTCAAGATCCAGAACGTGAGCGACGAGCGGGGCTACCTGGAGGCCATCGGACGGAAGCGCGCCGCCGAGGCGGTGCGAGACGCCGAGATCGCCGAGGCCGACGCCGCCGCGGAGACGCGCCAGCGCCAGGCCGACGCCCGCCAGCGCGCGGAGATCAAGGAGGCGGAGGCCGCGGTGCGCATCGCCGAGGCCCAGAACCAGCTCCGCGTGCGCAAGGCCGAGCTGGACCGGGAGGCGCAGATCGTCGAGCGGACGGCCGTGGTGAAGGCCCAGGAGTCGGAGGTGGAGGCGCAGAAGGCGCTGGAGACCCGGCGCGTGGAGCGGGAGAAGCTCCGCCTCCCGGCGCGGGGGGTGCCCCCCCCCCCCGCGCCCCCCCCCGCCGCCGGGGCGGGGGCGGCGGGCGCGGCCGCCCCCGCCAGGGGGCGGGGCCGAGCCAGCGCCGCGGTGCTCCAGATGCTCTACGACCAGGTCAAGGCCGGGGGCGACCAGGCCTTCGCGGTTCTCCTGGCGGAGAAGCTGCCCGAGCTGCTCAAGACCTCCGTGGCGGCGGTGCAAGGGGTGGACATCGACCGGGTGGTGGTGCTCGACGGAGGCTCGGGGACCGGCGTGAGCAACGCGGTGAATCAGCGAGTGCAGGGGGCGCTGGGCACGGTGGAGGCCATCTCCGCCGCCGTGGGCGTCGACATCCAGTCGGTGCTGCAGGCCGCGGCGAGGAAGGTGGAGGGCGGCGGCGCGTGACGCTCGGGGCCCTCTTGCCCGGTCCGGTCGACTGCTCTGATGTTCATGGCAGCCCCCACGGCACCGGAGGAGCCCCGTGAAGGTTCTGATCGCCGACGATGACAAGATCATCGACGCCGCCGTGAGCGCTGCCTTCCGGAAGCGGGGTTGGCAGACGGTGGTGGCCTACGACGCCATGCAGGCGCTCATGTACGCCAAGCAGAGCCCCATGCCCGACATCGTGCTGCTCGACCTGAGCATGCCGGGCGGGAGCGGGCTCAGCACGCTGGAGCGCCTCAAGTCGTCCACGCTGACCCAGGGGATCCCCGTGGTGGTGGTGACCGGCTCCGAGGACCCCGACATGCCCGCCAAGGTCAAGGAGCTGGGGGCCATCGGATTCGTCCACAAGCCCGTGGACCCCATCGCCCTCGCCGACGCCGTGGAGAGGTACTTCCAGAGCCGGGTGACCCAGGCCCCCAGGCGGCCGCCCCCCGGCTAGGCGTCGCGGGCGCTTCCCGAACGGCACCCCCGGGGCGCGTGGCGCCCCTTCCTGGTCGTCGGCTCCCTAGCGCCGCTTCGTCCAGATGATGATGGCGCCGCACCCGTCCCAGCTCATGGCGCCGAACTGGGCGGGGAGCTCCTCCGCGCTCCGGTAGACCTCGATGGCCTCCACGTCCTTGAGGTTGACCAGGGCCTCCATGTTCCCCTCGCTCCCCGAGATCTCGCTCGGGGCGCCCGGGCGCCGTCGGATCCCCTCGATGACGGAGGCCAGGAGGCCGTCCACGATCACCGACGGGGTGCACAGCGCCCCCCCGTCCTGGATGAGCACCCGGTCCGAGGGGTGGGCGTTCACCACGGTGAGGAAGGGGACCTCGCCCAGGAGGTCGGTGATGCGGTGATGGCGCGTGCGCTCCAGCTGCCCCGGCGTGATGAAGTGCCCGATGCCGGCGCTCAGCCGGTCGAAGTAGCCGTTGCGCACCAGGGGCGGCTCGCGGACGTTGAAGTTCGCCGCCACGTCCAGCCCGGCGATGGCCAGGGGGTCGGGGCTCACGCGGAACTCGAACGTGATCTCGCCGCCCTCGCCCAGCTCGAAGACGCCGGCCCGCCGCGTCTCGTAGCCGAAGGCCTCGGCCTGGACCACGAACTCCCCCGGCGCGGGCGCCACGAGGGTGAACCGACCACGGTCGTCGGTGATGGCGCGGGCCACGGTATCGGCGCGGGCGTCCAGGAGCAGCACCAGCGCCAGCGTCACCGGCCGGTCCGAGCCCCGCTCCATGAGGGTGCCACGCAGCGTTTGCGCCGAGGCGGGGGCCCAGGTCGCCAGGGCGGCGGCGAGGGCCGCGACGGGGAGAGAGGGCCGTGTCGCCATGGCGATCAGGGGAAGCGCACCTCGAACTGCTCCGCCCCCTCGCCGAAGGAGTACGTCTTCTGCTTCTGGTCGGGGAAGTGGACGAACTTCACGATGTTGGTCTGGTCGTCGAAGAGCTCGAGGAGGAGCGTGTTCCGCACCCGGAACGCGGTGAGGGGGGCATCGGCCTCGAACTGCACCGCGTACCACCAGACCGGCTCCCGGTCCAGCTCGTCTTCGCCGCTCCCCACCACCGCGGGCTCCAACGTCCTCCCGGCCACGGTGACCGAGAAGTGCGCCCGCATGTACGCGAGGAACGCGGAGTCGGCGTCGGGGCCTGGCCGAAGCCCGTATTCCCCCAGGCCCGCATGCCGGGCCAGCGCGCCCTCCAGGTCGTCCTTGAAGAAGCGGATGCGCACCGTGAGCGCGCTCCCCTCCACCGCCGCCGCCCCGTAGCTCACGTGGAGGTCGTGGACGGCGCCACCCCCGGGTGACGCGGAGGCCCCCGCGCCCGCAGGGGGCGCGAGGGCCAGGAGCAGCGCCAGGAGGAGCGCGTTCATGGGGTCTGCCTGAGCTCAGGTGATGGGGCGCTTCCACGTGTTGTTGGACCGGTCGACGTCGGCGTACGCCTCGTCGGGGTCCACGACGATCTCCACCACCACCTTGTCCCCGAAGAACCCGGCGGTGAAGGTGAGCTCGTTGTTCCGCCAGATATCTACGGGGAAGCTCCTGCGCTCTTTCGTGCCGTCTTCGTACGTGACCTCGATCTCCAGGGGCATCACCAGGCCGCCCGCGTTGTCCACCTTCACGCGGTAGTAGAACTGGCCCTGCTCGTCGGAGCCGGTGAGCTCGCGGGCTGCCTGCACCGAGACGTCGCCCACGGCCTGGTCGTTGGCGTGGGTGGTGTAGAACCAGCCTCGCCAGAACCACGCCAGGTTCTCCCCGGCACCGTCCTCCATGGAGCGGAAGAAGTCGGCGGGCTGGGGGTGCTTGAACATCCACCCCTGGCTGTAGAACTGGAACGCGGCGTCGAAGGACGCCTCGCCCAGCACGTGCTCGCGCAGCATGACCAGTCCGGTCGCCGGCTTGGCGTAGCCGTTGTTGCCGAAGTCCTTGTGGATGAGGTCCGACTCGGTCATGAGGGGGACCTGGTCCGGGTCCCGCATGTAGTTCACGATGTTCCGGGCGGGCCCGCGCTGCGTGTCGGAGGGATACGTGCAGTCTGCGGTCTGCGTCCACTGCTTCCCGCAGTACGTCTCGGCGTAGTCGATCTCACCGTAGTACTGGAGGAAGGTGTTGAGGCCCTCGTCCATCCACGTCCACTTGCGCTCGTCGGTGGCCACGATCATGGGGAACCAGTTGTGCCCCACCTCGTGGATGGTCACCCCGATGAGCGCCCGCTCGATGCGGTCCGTGTAGCTGCCGTCGGGCTGGGGCCGGGCGCCGCAGTACGCCACCATGGGGTACTCCATCCCGCCCACGGGGCCGTTGATGTTCGAGGCCTTGGGGTAGGGGTACTCGAAGGCCAGGCGCCCGTACGTCTTCAGCGTCTGGACCGTTGCCCGCGTGGACACCTTGTCCCACAGCGGCATGGCGTCCCGCGGGTACAGCGAGTGGACCTTGATGAGGTGCGACGAGGGGCTGTAGCGGAATCCGGCGGCGTCCCACACGAAGATCTTGGACGAGGCCCACGCGAAGTCGCGCACGTTCTCGGCCTTGAAGTGCCAGGTGAGCGTGCCGCTCCGGGACGGCCGCGACTCGGGCTTCATCACCTCGTCGGCGGTGACGATGAAGGTGGGCTCCTCGCTCTCGTAGGCCCGGGCCAGGCGCTCGCGCTGGGTGGGCGTGAGGACCTGCTCCGGGTTCTGGAGCTCGCCGGTGGCCTCCACGAGGTGGTTCCACGGCACCGTGATCTCCACGTCGTAGTCACCGAAGTTCAGGTAGAACTCGCCCCGCCCCAGGAACTGGTCCGTCTCCCAGCCGTTGACGTCGTCGTAGACGCTCATGCGGGGGAACCACTGGGCGTTCTCGTAGATCCACCCGTCGTTCACCAGCTCCTTGGCGCCCCGCCCCCCGTTGGGGACCACGTGGCGCCAGTCGATCTCGAAGGCCTGGACACCGCCCGGCTGGAGGGGCGTCTCCAGGTCCAGGCGCATCACCGTGTTGTTGATGCGGTACCGGGCGTCCACCCTCGTCCCGTCGGGACGCACGAGCTGCACGCGGGTCAGGGTGTACCCCGTGACGTCGGGCCCTCCGCCCAGCCCCAGGAAGCGGCGGGCCTGGGGGCTGATGCGCTCCGGGAGGGCGCCCTGGGCGGCCCGGGAGCGGCTGTGCTCCACCGACGTCTGGTTCTGGTCGAGCTGGAGCCAGAGGAAGCGCAGGACATCGGGGGAGTTGTTGTGGTACGTGATCCGCTCGGACCCCGTCACCGAGTGGTCGGTGGTGTCCAGCGACACCCGGATCCGGTAGTCGGCCTGCTGCTGCCAGTACCGGGGGCCCGGCATGCCGGCGGCGTTCCGGTAGTCGTTGGGGTCCGGGAGCTCGTCGATGACCCGGAACATGGACTTGTTCGTCCTGGAGCCGTCGTCGTGGAGCCACTGCTGGGCCCCGAGGGGGGCCGGGGTCGGGGCGACGGAGACGAGGAGCGCGGCGAGGAGCCAGCGGACGGAGCGGGACATGGCCTCATCCCTTCGTGGAGGCGGACCGTGAGCGGATGGAGCGTCCGGCGGGGAGGGCCGCCCGGCGGAGTCGGACGCGAACCCTGAACAATAAGGCGATGGGGGGACGTGCGCAGGGGGGAAGCCGCGCCCTCAACCTCCGGCGCGCGCCAGCCTGTCCTCCAGCGCCTGGAGGTAGCTCTCGAGCGTGGCCGTGTGCCCCAGGACGAAGCGGGCCACGAACCGGAACACCGGGTTGTAGACCTCCCCGTCCTCCGTGATCCGCAGGCGCGTGCCCGGGCCGTCGGCCACCAGCTCGTACGTCCAGGTTCCGCCGAAGGGGAGGGAGGGGTCGGCGATGCGGGTGACCAGGCGCCCGGGGGGCGCGATCTCCACGACCTGGAGGGCCAGGGAGTCGCGCCCCGCGTACTCCACCCACCCGCTGGGTCCGCTGGGCCCCGGGGCGAGGACCCGCACGCGCTCCACGTCCGCCCGCCACGCCGGGAAGCCCGACGGGTCGGTGACGAGGGCCCACACCACGGCCGGCGGCGCGGCCAGGGTCCGCTCCACCGAGGCGGTGTGACCCACCGGGAGCAGCGCCCCGGTGCCCACCACGGAGGCGATCGCAAGCGCCAGGACGGCGGCCGACGCCAGGATGACTCTTCTCATGGACTTCTCCGTTGTCGTTCTCCCCGTCATAGCTACACCGGCAGTCGCCCCACGGCCATGACCGCCGCCGCCAGGGCCGGCCCCCCCGAGAGGATGCGGGTCCAGGCCGTCCCTCCCATGGGAGTCCACCGCACCACCGCCGCGCTTACGCCCAGGATCACACCCAGGATGACGATCTGGCCCACCTCCAGCCCCACGTTGAAGGAGAAGAGGGGGAGGGCGATGCTCTCCTCTCCGCCCAGCATGGCCCGGAGGAAGTTGGAGAAGCCCAGACCGTGGATGAGGCCGAAGAAGAGGGCCATGCCGTACTTCACCCTTTGCACGCGTGGCGGAAGCTCGAGGCGGTCGGCGGGAAGGCGCGTCTCCACCACGTTGAAGACGCCGGTGGCGACGATGGTCACGGGAATGAGGAACTCCACCCACGCCGTGCTCACGCTCACCAGGCGGAGCGTGGCCAGCGCCAGCGTCACCGAGTGCCCCACCGTGAACGCCGTGACCAGGACGAGGAGGTGGCGCCAGTGGGTCAGGCCGTACCCCGCGGCCAGGGCCACGACGAAGAGGATGTGGTCGTACGCCCGCAGGTCGGCGATGTGGTCGAAGCCGAGCCGGAGGTAGACGGCGAAGGTGGAGTGCATGGCGGAAGGTAGCCCGCCTCCCGGGACGCGCCACCTTCCCCCGGGGGGACCATCTCGCCCCGGACCCCGGCCTTGTGTACCATGGGGCGTATCCGAGTCCCCGACTCCCCCTCCGAGGCCTCCCCTCGCATGAGAAAGCGCCCCGAAATCTGGGCTCCGTACCGGAACTGGGCGAAACGCTACTCGCCTCCCAAGTGGGACCTGGCCGGCAGCTACGTGCAGCCGTGCACCCTGGAGGACGTGCCCGGCGCCCTCGAGGCCGTGGAGCTGAACGACCGCAACGAGGACGGGTACGCCCCGCTGGTCCGCGCCCTCGCCCGCCGCTACGGGACGGAGCCGGAGAACGTCCTGACCGCCCACGGTGCCACCGGCGCTGCGTTCCTGGCCCTGGCCGCCCTCATCCGACCCGGCGACAAGGTGATGGTGGAGTGGCCGAGCTACGACCCCATCGCCGGCTCGGTGCGCCTGCTGGGGGGAGAGGTGGTGGACATCAGCCGCGAATGGAGCCACGAGTTCGCTCCCGACCCGGACCAGATCGCGCAGGTCGTGCGCCACGACATCAAGGCCATCGTCCTCACCAACCCCCACGACCCCACGGGCGTGTACACCAGCAAGGTCGAGCTCATGGAGATCGGGGCCCTGGCCGACGCCGTCGGGGCCAAGGTCATCGTGGACGAGGTCTACCTGGATGCCCTCTCGGGGGTGGACACGGCGCCCGCCGCGTCGCTGGGAGACACGTTCGTCTCCCTCAACAGCCTCACCAAGTCGTACGGGCTGGCGGGCCTCCGCCTGGGCTGGATGATCGCCGACGTGGACACCACCGAGAAGGCCCGCGCGGTTCGCGACCTGGTGGAGGGCCCCGGGCCCGTGCCGGTGGAGCGCATGGGCGTCGTGGCCCTGGGGCAGATGGACCGCCTGCTCGAGCGGGCCCGCGCCATCCTCGAGCCCAACCTGGCCCGCCTCGTCTCGTTCGTGGAGGGGCGGTCCGAGCTGGCCTGGGTGCGTCCCGTGGGCGCTGTGGCGTTCCCCCGCCTGGAGGCGTGCGACGACGCCGACCCCTTCGTGCGCATGGCCCACGACGAATTCGGGGTGGGGGTCGTGCCGGGGAGCCTCTTCGGGTATCGGCAGAATTTCCGGGTTTCCGTGGCGGGCCCCCCGGAGGTCGTGGAGGGGGGGCTCGAGGCCTTGGAGCGGGCTCTGGACAAGGGAGTATGATGCAGTCCGCAGGTTAGTCGGACGCCCTTCGAGCCGGACGCCGCCCTTTCCTTTTTCCATATTGCCGCCATATGTTTACGGCGTAGCGTCCCTTCGCCGGCCCCCCTCCAGGAGCGGACATGGCGGCCTTCATGCCCGCGTGGCGAGCGTTCGACGACGCGCATTCGGTGCGCGTCCTCTCCAAGCGTCCCTTCGGGGGAGGCTCGGTGGCGCTTTGCGTCGCGCCCAGCCTGGCCGGGGCGAAGGAGGGCCCCCGCCTGGCCCTGTCCATGGTGCAGCGATGGGTGGAGCAGGGACGCTCCGTGATCCTGGCCGACGGACACATCGGAAGGCCGTCGCTCCACGGGCTCGTGGGGGTGGAGAACAAGGAGGGACTCGCCGAGCTCCTCCTGGTGGGCGCCGACTGGCAGGCCCTGGCCGTTCCCACCCCGGTACCCGGCCTCCGCCTCATCCCGGCGGGAGGCCACGCGGCCCCGTCGGAGCCCGACGCGGTGCGCGAGCGCCTCGCCTCCCTGTGCCAGAGCACCGAGGAGGCCGGACAGACGCTCGCCCTCTTCGTGCCCCTGGGGTCCATGGTGGCCGAGTGGGCGGTGGAGGAGTGCCGCGACATCCTCGTGCTGTCCAACAAGGGGGAGCGCACCCTCCACTTCTTCTCCGTGGACGAAGACCGGATCCGTGCGCGCGTCGGGCCCCCTGCCAAGGAGGTCCCCGCCGACGAAGTCCCGCCCGCTGCCCCGCCTTCGACCACGCCGAGCGCGACGGCGGCGGTCGGGCCCGCGCCCGCCGCGGCGGCCGGGGAGCCGACGGCGGAGATGCCCGTTTCCGACACACCCGAGGAGGACATGGTGTCGCACCCGCCGTTCGGGACCGAGGAGCCCGAGCTCCCCTTGTGGGATGCCTCCGAGGGATTCCTCACGCCGCGCGATCAAGGGGCCTCGCACCCGACCCGACGGGGCAAGGACGGAGCTGCGGCCGTGGAGGACAGTTGGGCGGCCTATGCTGCGCGGCTCCGGGCCAAGTCCGGCGAAGGCACTTCCGCGGAGGCCGCCTCCGAGGGGGCCGCCGCCAACGCAGCCGCCGCCGAGGGACGCACGTCCAAGGGGGGAGCCTCCGAGGGAGGCACCTCCAAGGCGGGCACCCGGCCCCCGCCCGGCGCGCGGCCGGCCCGCTACCCGGCCCAGGCGCCACCCTTTCCCGCCGACTCGGCGCCTCTGAGCGACGTGCCGCCGGAGATCCCCCCGCCGCCCGTCGCCCGTCCCAAGCCGGCGTTGACGCCCTGGGAGCCGGAGGAGACGGAAGCGGACGGGGAGTCTGAGGCCTTCGAGGACTTCGAGCCGTTCGACGATCTCGTCGAGACGGGGCGCTTCGGCGGCGACCGGCGCAAGCTCCTCGTGCGGGTGGCGGCCATCGCGGCCGTGGCCGTGGTGGGCGTGGCGGGCGGGTGGATCTTCACGTCTCTGCGGGACCGTCCGCCCGTGGAGGTCCAGGGCGTCATGCCCCCCCGGTCCGCGGTGGGGGAGGGGGGCGCGGGGGTGGCGGCGCCCGCCGAAGCCGAAGCCACGCCGGACGCTCCCGAAGAGGGTGCCGGGGCGACCCCGACGCCGTCGGGAGCCGCTCCCGGAGACGCCACGCCAGAGGGGACCGCCGGAGCCGCGACGCCTGCGAGGGAGGAGCCCCGCGCCGCGGCGCCCGCCCCGGCGCCGGGCACCGGCGGGCCGGTGGGGCCCGCCACTTCGGCGCCGCACCAGCGCTTCACCTGGTCCCTGGCGGCCATGGGCAGCTACAGCACCGCCGCGAGCATGGTGGATCGGCTCCGCCAGCGGGCGCCGGGAGAGGCCTTCGCCATCGCGCCCATCGTCAGCGACGGCCGCACCCTCTACCGGGTGCTCGGCGGCACTGCGGAGACCCGCGACGCGCTCCTGGCCACGCGTGAGGCCATGGCCCGCACCGCCGGCATGGCCCCCGAGACCCCGTTCCCCCGCGAAGCGCCCATGGCGTACGCCGTGGCGGACTATCCCGTGGCCGACCAGGCCCGGGCCCGGGCCGAGGTGCTGGCCCGGGCGGGGGTGCCCACGTACGTCCTGGAGGTGGCCCGCGACGACGGGAGCCGGGCCTACCGCGTCTACGCGGGCGCCTACGCCAGCGAGGCCGAGGCCCAGCCCCTCCTCGCGCTCCTCCGGGGGGCCGGGGTGTCCGACGCGGTCTTCACCGAGCGGCGGGGGCGGGTGCCTCCGAGTTGAGGGGCCTCAGCGGCCCCTTCCGTCTCCCGAGCTCCGGGGCACGCCCCCGCACCCGGGCCAGGTCTGCCCCGGGGGAAGGGTGATCTGCTCCGTGGAGACGCGCTCCGGGTCCTCCGAGGCCAGGTAGGCCAGCATGGCGGCCAGCGTCGCGTTGTTGCGCAGGTCGTCCAGGACCACCTTGTCGTAGGTGTCCAGGTCCGTGTGCCAGGTGTACTGCCGGTAGTCCGGGTAGTTGGACTGGAGGCGGAAGCCCGCCGCCCCCCGACAGATGAAGGACATGTGGTCGCTGCCGCCCCGCTCCGGCTCCCCCGGGATGTCCAGCTCGATGTGACGCGTGATCTCGTCGGGGAGCTTCCCGAACCACCTCCCGAAGCTCTCGCCGGCGCCGGCGAAGCCCTGCATGCGGATGAAGTCGATGCGCCAGGTGCCGTTGTCCTGGTTGAACGCCGCCTGGAGCCCCCGCACCACTTCGGGGTGGTCCTCGGCGAAGGCCCCGGAGCCGACCAGCCCCTGCTCCTCCGCCCCCCAGTGGGCCACCATGATGGTCCGCCGGGGGTTGGGGTACGTCTCCTTCAGGATGCGCATGGCCTCCAGCATCATGATGGTGCCGGTGCCGTTGTCGGTGGCCCCCGAGGCGCCGTCCCACGAGTCCAGGTGCGCCGTGAGGAGGACGTACTCGTCGGGAAGCTCCGTGCCCGGCAGCACCCCGAGGACGTTGCTCATGGGCACCTCGCCCAGGAACTCGGACCGGGCGTCCAGGCGCAGGCGGGGACCCTGGCCCCGCGACGCCAGGCGGTGGACCAGGCCGTAGTCCTCGCAGCTCAGGTGGACGGCGGGGATGGTCCGCGTGGGCGCCGAGAAGATCTTGTTGGCGCCCCACCCCGCCGACCAGTTGCCCGTGAGGACGCCCGCCGCGCCCGCCTCCTCCAGCGCCTGGACCAGGGCGCCCTGGCCTCCCGCCGCGCGCACGGAGGCCGCCCAGCGCCGGCGCGTGTCCTGCTGCAGGGCGGTCATCCGCTCCTGGGATTCGGGGGTGGCCAGCGCCGACCAGCTCTCCGGCGCCCGGCACGTGGGCTCGGCGTGGGAGAGGGCCACGAAGCGCCCCCGCACCGACGGGAGCCACGCCGCCAGGTCCGCGGGGCCGGACAGCTCGGGGAGAGCCGCCACGTCGCCCTCGACGGGGCCTTCGGTGCCCGGGCTCCACGCCAGCATCATGCCGTTCAGCGTGCGCTTCCGCGGCGCCACCAGGTCTACGTGCGTGTACCCCCGGTCCCATCCCCGCCAGGTGCCGTACTGCTCCCGGCGGGCCTCCACGCCCCAACGCCCGTAGAGCCCCATGAGCCATTCCGTGGCGCCCTGGAAGGAGGGGCTCCCCGAGAGCCGCGGGCCGATGGAGTCCAGCAGCGTCTGGGCCAGCGTCTCCACCTGGGAGGCCTCCCCCATCCCCTGGGCCCACATGGCCCGGATCACCGGGTCGTCGGTGGGGAGGGTCTGGGCGGGGGCGGGGGTGGGAGCCGAAGGAAGGGCGAGCCCCGCCAGCACGGCGAGGGGGAGGAGCTTACGAGTCATGTCCGCCTCTCGGGGTACGGGCGCCGGACGGGCGCCCGGGGGCGCGTCGGTACGGGAAGGGGCCAAGGTAGGACGCCGCGTTTCCCGCGACCACCCTCGATCAACGCCCCTCGGCCTTCCCCAACCCCCAGTCCGCGATGCGCCGGGCCAGGCGGAACACCGAGAGGGGGGCCGACCCCTCCGCCTTGTTGTTCACCACCACGAAGACGTTGCGTTCGGCGATGAGGGCGTCCAGCACCGACACGGTGATCCGCCCCAGCGACTCGGCGTCCTCGTCCACGATGCGGTCGAAGGGCTCGTAGCGCTCCTTGGCGACCTCGTACCGGAGACCGGCGTGGAGCATCCAGCGCACCACGAGCGCCGGCTGCTCGAAGTGGCGCACCACGCGGAGCTGCTCGTCAAGCGACGACATGGCGGGGTGGACGGTGTAGCAGTGCGCCGCCCCGGTGGCGTCCAGGGCGTCCACGTAGGCCTGCGTGAGGAAGGCGGGCGTGCGGAGCTCCACCGCGTAGAGGGGGCCGGGGGGCAGCTCGTCCAGGAAGCGGTGGAGCCGCTCGACGAAGGCGCCGCTCCCGCCCACGAGGTTGGGTGCCGTGGGGGGGAACTGGAAGAGGAGGGGCCCAGCCCTGCCCCCCAGCCCCTCCACCAGCGGCCCGATGACCTCGTCGATGGCCCACGCCGCGTCGAGGAAGCGCGGGTTCGAGGCACGGATGGACGTCTCGGCGGGGTCGGTGACGGAGGTGAGGAGCCGGTCGGCCTTCACCAGGAAGCGGAAGTCGTCGGGGACGGCCTCGGCGTACGCCCGGAATTCCGCGGCGGGAATGGAGCGGTAGAACGTCCGGTCCAGCCCCACGGTGCGGAGCAGCGGGTGGCGGGCGTAGGCCGCCAGGCCGTGCTGGGCCAGGGCGGTCTGGGACGCCTGCCGGTCGTAGACGATGCCCGCCCACCCGGGAAAGCTCCACGACGACGTGCCCAGGCGCAGCCCCGCGGGCAGCCGGGTGGCCGCCTCCGCCAGCTCGCCGGGGACGGCCGCCGGCGCCACCGGCGCCACGCCGGGCGTGGGGGTGTCGTCGAAGAGCCCGAGTTGTGGGTCCATGCCCCGTAGGGTCATGCCGGACGGACGGTCCCACAAGGGCCGCGGCGGGGGGGCGTCCTTGACGTCCGGGTACTCCTGTGAGAAATATATAAACCGTTTACGTAATGACCGGGAAGTGAGAACACCATGGGACTGACGCCGCTGACCTACCAGATCCTCCTCGCCCTCGCCGACGAGGACCGGCACGGGTACGGGATCATCAAGGAGATCGAGGCCCGGGAGGGCGACGGCGCGGGCCCCAGCACCGGCGCCCTCTACCTGGCGCTCCAGCGCATGGAGGCCGACGGGCTCGTGGAGGCGGGCGACCCCCCCGGCGCGGGGGAGGACGCCCGGCGCCGGTATTACCGCCTCACGCGGAGCGGCCGGGCCCTCGCCGAGGAGGAGTCGGAGCGCCTCGCCGCCCGCGTGGCGGCTGCGAGGGCCAAGCGGCTCCTCGCCGGGGGGCCCGCGTGAGCAGGCTGCTCGCCGCGCTCCTCCTCCTGGCGCCCCGGGACTTCCGCCGGCGCCACGGGGAGGAGCTGTTGCGGGTGCACCGGGAGCGGATGGCGGCCGCGGCCTCGTCCGTGGCCCGCGCCGCGCTCGGGGCGAAGGAGATCGTGGGGCTGGCGCGCACGGTGGCGCGCCTGCGCATGGACGGGGCGGCGGGAGCCGCCCGGGGGAGGAGGGGAGGAGCCGGCATGTTCGAGACCACCTTGCAGGACGTTCGTTTCGCGGCGCGCTCGCTGCGCCGGAACCCGGGGTACGCGGCGTCGGCCGTCGCCGTGCTGGGGCTGGGCATCGGTGCCACCACCGCCATCTTCTCTGCGGCCAACGCGTTCCTCTTCCGGCCGCTGCCGTTCCGGGACGCCGACCGTCTGGTCATGCTCTACGAGACCAACCCGGACTTCGGGTGGGACATGGAGAGCGCGGCGCCCGCCAACGCCCTGGACTGGCGGGAGCAGGTGGCCCCCTTCCAGGACGTGGCCCTCTACTCCGAGTTCAACAACCAGGCCACGTACGTCCGGGACGACGGCGAGCCCGAGCTCCTGGGCGTGGTGAGCGTGACGGGGAACTTCTTCTCCGTGCTGGGCGTGGAGCCGGAGGTGGGGAGGGGCTTCACCTGGGACGAGACGTGGGCGGGCAACGACGCCGTCGTGGTCCTGAGCCACGACTTCTGGGTTTCCCACTTCGGCGCCGACCCGGCGGTGGTGGGGCGGACGATCACGCTGGGTCAGACCAGCGTGGAGATCGTGGGTGTGATGCCCGGGGGTTTCGACTTCCCCAACCCCGACGCCCACATGTGGTCGCCGTGGGGGTGGGACCCGGAGAACCGGTCCGCCACCTGGTTCCGCCGCGCCCACTGGGTCCTCCCCGTGGCCCGCCTTGCCCCGGGCGCGACGCCCGAAGAGGCCGACGCGGCGCTCCAGACCGTGGTGAGCCGGCTGCAGTCGGCCTACCCGGAGACGAACACGCGCATGGGCGCCGGGCTCGTCCCCCTCCGTGACTTCCTGGTCCGCGACGTGCGCCTCTTCCTCTATGTCCTCCTGGGCGCCGTGGGGCTCCTGCTGGTCCTGGCCAGCACCAACGTGGCCAACCTGACGCTGGTCCAGGCCGCGGGGCGGGGGCGCGAGGTGGCGGTGCGCGCCGCCCTTGGCGCCGGGCGCGGGAGGCTGGCGCGCCAGCTCCTCACCGAAGGGCTCTTCGTCGCGCTGTGCGGCGGCGCGCTGGGCCTCGGGCTGGGCTGGGCGGGGATACGGGCGCTGGCCCTCCGTCAGCAGGTGGGGATCAGGGGAGCCACCACGCTGGAGCTGGACGCACGCGTGGTCCTGTTCACGCTGGCCATCTCCCTGCTCAGCGGCGTGCTCTTCAGCGCGTACCCTGCGCTGCGGGGCTCGGGCGGAGGCGTGGGCGAGGCCCTCAAGGACGGTGGCAGGGGCGGGACGCCCGGTCGCCCCGGCACGAAGGCCGTACGGGCCCTCGTGGGCCTGGAGGTGGCGCTGGCCGTGCTGCTCGTGGCCGCCGGAGGGCTCATGGCCCGCAGCTTCATGGCCATGCGGGCCGTGGACCCGGGCTTCCGCACCGCGGACGTGGTGGCGGTGCAGTTCTCCGTGCCCTCGTCCCGCTACGCCACCCGGGACGAGGTCCTGGCGTTCCAGGACGACTTCCAGCGGAGGCTGGAGGGGCGGGCGGGCGTGGAGCGGGTGGGCGCGGTGGGCCAGCTCCCCCTCGCCGGCACGAGCTGGAGCAGTCAGTTCCAGGCGGAGGGGTGGCCCCCGGAGCGGGTGGGGTATTCGATCCTCCACCGCCGGGCCGACCGGGCGTACTTCGAGGCGCTGGACGTCCCGCTGGTGCGCGGGCGCCTCCTCGAGACGTCGGACCGGGGCGATGCTCCCCTCGTCGTCGTGATCAACGAGACCTTCGCCCGGGAGCACTTCCCCGGCGAGGACCCGCTGGGCCAGCGCATCGCCTACGACCGGGCGGCCACCCCAGAGTCCATCTGGTACGAGATCGTGGGCATCGTGGGCGACCAGCTCCAGGTGAGCCCGGCCCAGCCGCCCCAGGCCGAGGTCTTCGAGTCCCGGTACCAGGACTGGAGCCGCACCCTGTGGTTCGTGGTGCGCACCGGCGGGAGCGTGGGCGAGGCGACGGCGGCGGCCCGCGAGGTGCTGCGGGAGATGGACCCGCTCATTCCCCTTGGCTCGGTGCGCCCCTTGAGGGAGGTGTGGCGCGCCTCCATGGAGCGGGACGAGTTCATCCTCACGCTCCTGGGTGCCTTCGGCGTCATGGCCCTGGTCCTGGCGGCCGTGGGCGTGTACGGGGTCACCGCCCAGGCGGCGCGCTGGCGCACCCAGGAGATCGGGATCCGCATGGCGCTGGGTGCCGACGGGTCCTCCGTGGTGGGCCTGATGGTGCGCCAGGGGATGGCCGTGGTGGGCGTGGGGCTGGTGGTGGGCCTGGCGTCGGCGCTCGCCCTGTCCCGCACGCTCGCGAGCCTCCTCCACGGCGTCGCGCACGACGACCCGGCGACCCTCGCCACGGTGACCGCCGGCCTGGCGGCGGTGGCGCTCCTGGCGTGCTGGCTCCCGGCGCGCCGGGCCGCCCGCGTGGACCCGCTGGCCTCGCTGCGCGCCGAGTAGCTCCGGCGCGCGGCGCGGCCGCGCTCACCCGCCCAGGTTGAGCTGCTTGGTGAACTTCACCACCAGCGTCCGGTCCAGCGGGCCCTCCGGGAGGCCACGCTCGGCGAAGGACGCGGTGTTGCGCAGGTCGTTGAACACCACGAAGAGCCCGGTGCCGGCGGTGTTCAGCCACGCGAAACGCACGTTGCCGGAAAAGGTGTCCGACTGGGCGTTGTACTGGAGCAGCGACTGGAGGTAGACACGGGGCGTGAAGGAGTAGGCCGCCCGCACCCCCACCACCGTGGTGGTGAAGTCGCCCTGGTCCAGGTCCACGTCGAACCATGCCACGCGGAGGCTGGCGACGAAGGTGTCGCTCACCCGCGCGTTCAACGTGGAGTTCGTGCCGTACCGGAAACCGTCGTAGAAGCCACCTGCGTCGATGCGCCCCTGCACCGACAGCGGCGCGCTCAGGTTCGTGTTGAAGGCGAAGCCCCAGTCCACGTTGTCGTAGGTCCCCGCGGGCACCACCACCCCCGTCGAGATCTCGAAGGGCTCCCGGAGCCCCTCGCGGGTGAAGTTGACGGCGGGGAACTGGAAGAACGCGCCGTTGGCGAACTCGAAGTGGGAGTCGACGTGGATGAAGCGGGTCTCGCTGAACCCGTCCAGCGCCAGGTACTCCCGGGCCAGGACGTGGGGGCGCAGCTCGCGGAACCACGACGCGATGGAGGGGAAGCGGTAGCGCCGCAGCACCCGCACGCTCCAGAACTGGTGCGCCCCCCGGGGCACGAAGCCCGCCTCCGCCCGGAAGCCGTCTCCCACCCGGCGGTACGTGGTGGTGACCTGCCAGGCCGGCCCGTTCCACGCGGCCTGTCCCGAGAAGGCCACGGCGTCGCCGGAGACGTCGGTGGTGCTGCTCCCCGCCAGGTACCCGTCCAGCGTGAGGTACTCCCCGAAGCCCAGGCGGCCGTCGGCGGCGTAGACCACGTTCCGGTCTCCCGTGTCGCCGGTGTTCACCCGCGAGACCACGGTGGTTCCCAGGCGCGTCCGGTTGGGGAGCTCCTTCATCACGCGGGCTACGGAGAAGTTGTTGGACGGCACCAGCCCCTCCACGTCCTCCGTCTGGATGTCCAAGAGCCCCAGCGTGAGCCCGGCGGCCCGCCCGGTGAGGCGGCCTCCTCCGGTGATGGGCACGGCCTGCCCCCCCTCGATGCCGATGCGCCTGCTGAAGAACAGCTCCACCTCCTGAGGCGTGCCCACGGAGAACGTCCCGGCGTTCTCCAGGAAGAAGGGACGCTTCTCGGGGAAGAAGAGACGGAAGCGGGTGAGGTTCACCTCCTCGTCGTCCACCTCCACCTGGGCGAAGTCGGTGTTGTACGTCAGGTCCAGCGTGAGGCTCGACGCCGTGACGATCTTGGCGTCCACGCCGAAGTCCGAGGTGCCGGCGTCGTCGGGCCCGTCGGGGGCGGTGTAGTCCCGGCGGGCCGAGGCCAGGACGTAGGGGGTGGCGGTGACGGCCATGCGCGCCGGCGCCAGGAAGCCCTGGAGCGTGCCGGCGTTGGAGACGCGGTAGACGTCGAACTGGCGCGCCACCGGAGACCAGAACGACTCCTCGTTCTTGCGCCGGATCCGCCGCACCACGTTGAGCCCCCAGGTCTGGTCCCCGGAGCCGGGGTAGCGGAGCGTGGCGAAGGGGATCCGGAACTCGGCGTACCACCCCCCGTCGTCGCGGGACGTCGCCACCTCCCAGGAGCCGTCCCAGTTCACGTTGAAGCCGCCTCCCGACCCGGTCTGCTGGCGCCGGTTGGGATCCAGCCCCCCCTCCCCCTCCTTGGAGATCTGGCCGTCGTATTCGATTCCCGCCGGCGTCGTGGCGAAGAGGAAGCCGTTCTGCCGGTCCAGGTAGGTGTCGAACACCAGCAGCACGGCGTCCACGTCCTTGGGGTCGGCGTCGCGGCGCGTCTCGCCGTACACGATGCCCGAGGGGTCCGCGTCGTGGAGCCACGCGGCCACGTAGAGGGCCGCGTCGTCGAAGGCGATGCGCACCTCGGTGCGCTCCGAGACCGGGTCCCCCTGGACGGGCTCCCGCTGGATGAAGCCGTCCAGCACCTGGGCTCGTGCCCAGGCGTCGTCGTCCAGGCGGCCGTCCACCACGGGCGCGCTCTCGACCCTCGCCGCCGTGGCGGTCCTCGCCGGGGCGCCGTTGGACTGGGCTCCGAGTGCCGACGCCCAGGCGAGGGAGGCGAGGGAGGCGAGCAGGAGTGTGCGCGTCATCGTCGGCGGGGTTCGGGTTCGGTCCGCCTCGGCGGGGCCGTGTCGGGAAGGGCGCCACGGTAGAGCGCGGGAGGGACCACGGCAAGGAGGCGCGCCACCGCGCTCCCGCCCGGTGCGCCCTCCCTCTACCTTACGTCCGCCATGGACGTCCAGATCTTCGGCATCAAGAACGACGCGGACACGCGCAAGGCGCTCCGGTTCTTCCAGGAGCGGCGCATCCGGGTGCACTTCGTGGACTTCAAGGTCCGGGGTCCGTCCCGGGGGGAGCTGCGCCGCTTCTTCCAGAAGTTCGGGGCCGACGGCGTCGTCGACCGGGGCTCCAAGCGATTCCAGGCGCTGGGCCTCCACGCGGCCCACTACGGGGAGGAGCGCTGGCTGGAGATCGCCGAGGAGGAGCCCCTCATCCTCCGCACCCCCCTGGTCCGGCGGCAGAACCAGCTCACGGTGGGGCTGGCGGAGGAGGCATGGAAGGAGTGGGTGAAGGGGTAGCTACCCTTCGGACGGCTCCCCCACCAGCGCGATGCGCGTCCCGTCGGGATGGACGGCGATGCGGCTGAGCTGGATCCCCTCGGAGGCCAGGTCCGCCACCTCCGTCCACGCGGCGTCCACGCCGGGGCGGAACGCGAAGAGCCGGCTCCCCAGCGCCTGGAGGAGGAGGCCGTCGGGAGTCCACGCGTGGAAGTCGCCGCCCTGGAGCCCGGCCACGATGAGCTCCGACGCTCCCGACGCCGGCTCCAGCCGCCGGATCTCCGTGCTCCCGTCGGCCAGCCGCTGCACGTAGCTCACGGCGGAGGTCCCGGGGATGGGCTGGATGGAGCGGCCCACGTCGGTGGCCACGGTCCTCGCCGCTCCCGCCGGCAGCGTCGCGACGCGTAGCGTGGCTGGATCCCCCAGGACATAGAGCACGAGGACGTCCCCTCCGACCCAGGCGTGGTACCCCACCGGCGCGAGGGAGGGCAGGATCACCGCCGCGCGCCCCCCGTCGGCGTCGAAGCGCCAGAGGCGCTGGGTGGAGTCGGCCTCCACGCGCACGGCGGAGAACCCGCCGCCCCCGGGCAGCGGCGTTCCCGAGTATTCGCTCTCGGGAGCCGTGTGGGTCACCGCGCTGGCCGTGCCGCCGGCCAGGCGGTGGAGCCAGATGTCGGCCTGGCCGGACTCGTCCACCACGGTGTAGTAGAAGCCCGACCCGTCGGGGAGGAACGCGGGCTGGTTGTCGTAGCCCGGCCGAGCGGTGACGTTCACCGCCTCGGTGACCGTCAGCCGGCCGGAGGCATCGCGCCCCAGGTGGGCCAGCCAGATGTCGGTGCCGGGAGGTGCCGTCGGCGCCGGCGGCGGCGCCGCCTCCTCCGACGGGGCTTCCTGCTGGGCCGGTGGCCCCTCGGCGCCGCAGGCCGCGGCGACGAGCACGGTGCCCGCGAGGAGCGCGCGGGCCGGGTGGGACGCCCTCACAGCCCGCCGCCGGCTTCGATCTTGTCGATGAGGGAGGCGCACGTCCCCGGGGAGCCCCGGCTCCCCAGCGTGAGCGCCAGGAAGCGGGGGAGGAAGCCCTCCAGCTCCGCCGGGTCGCCGCGCCCGAAGGCGTCGCCCTCGGCGAGCTGGAAGAGGTCCACCTCGCCCCGGACGCGCACCAGCGTGTCCCGCGCCCGGAGGCGCCACTCGTCGTACGTCTCGTCGGGCCCGAACACCATCTTGTGGACGTTGATGCACGGGGCCAGGGTGTTGAAGGTGGCGAAGTACTCCCACCGGAGCCCCCGGAGGGCGTCGCCCTGCTCCACCAGGTCGGGAATGCCCTGGAGGAGGGAGTGGATGTCCTCGGCCACCATGCCCGCCCGTGCCTTGCGGGCGGCGTCCCGGGCGCCTTCCCGGGCCCAGCGCAGCGCCTGGGCGTCGGCGGATCGGCCGACCCGCTCGTAGTAGGCCTCCAGGGCGTCTCCGCCCATGTTCGCCAGCACCACGCCCATGAGGTTGTCGATGAGCGTGGGCCCCTGGTCCATGAGGAGGAACCCGGTGGAGACCAGCTCCACCAGGGCGGCCTCCGCCTCCGGCCGGCGTCCTTCGGCCACGTCGACCGCGGCCTTGGCCACCTGGGCGAGTCCCGCCGTGCGGAACGCCGCGAAGCGGGGCCAGGGCAGGGCGTGGAAGCTGAGCGTGTCGGGGAAGGGGAGGCTCCACCGCCCGCTCACCACGTCCACCAGGCTCCCCCGGGAGAGCAGATGGAACTCGGCGTGCGCCGGGTGGGCCGCCGCCTGGCGCAGCGCGGCCTGCTGCTCCGGGGAGAAGTCGCCCAGGGGGCGGGTCATGAGATCCCGCGCAACCGTCTCGGAGAAGGGGTCGGGGAAGATCTCCGGGTCGGGGAACCACCCGTCGTCGTAGCGCGTCTCCGGCGCCCGTTCCCAGGGCTCCAGGTCCCCGCCGCCGACGAAGGCGAGGTTCTGCAGCGCCGCGCCGGCCCGGCTGGGGGTGACGCTGTCGTGCGCCTCCAGCCGGTACCGGCGGAGCGGCTCGGCGGCCCCCGCCATCTCCTGAACGGAGAGGAAGGTGGGCACGGCGATCTCCGCCAGGATCGGCCCGATGGCCGCGGTGACCGACACGGTCACGGTGGGGACGAGCGTGAGGATGAACACCACGACCACGGCGGTGGCGCCCATGCGAAAGGTGCCCGACTCCCCCTTGGGCCCCGAGCCCAGGACCACCGCGCCGCCTGCCTCGTCGAGGCGCTCGGCCCACTGGCCCCCCTCCGCGGAGATCTTCTCGGTGCCTTCCTGCGCGATCCACATCGTGCGGGCGTTCCGCACGCTGGCGTTCTGGAGCGTGAGGATGACCACGCCGGCGACGAGGAGGAGCCCCACCGGGCCCAGCGTCATGAGGAGGATGCCCGAGGGCGTCACGAAGCCCCGGGCCGCCAGCAGCACGGAGAGGCCGAAGCCCACCGCCAGCCAGAGGGCCGCAGCCAGGAGGAAGGCGGCACCCCGGAGCCGGCTCATGACCACCGCGGCCCTCCGCCCCTCGGCCAGGAGCGAGAAATGGCGCTTTCCCTGGATGAGGAAGCCCATGTCGCGCCCCACGTCGGTCATGACCTCGACGATGGTCAGCGTGCCGAACCCGGCGTCGGCGGCGTCGGCGCCCTGGCGCATGAGCCGGAAGAACGCCCAGAACGCCACCACCAGCACCAGGAGGCCCACGCCGGCGATGAGCATCCCCGCCTGCCAGTTCCCCTCGAAGGGACCCAGGCTCCAGAACGGCTGCTCCACCGCCATCTCCCAGAGGAGCGGGACGATGAGGATCAGGCTGCCCACCCAGCTCAGGCCGATGACCCGCCAGAGCTTCCCCTGCATGCGCTCGAGCCCCGGGGGGGGCCAGGACAGGGGAGGGGGGGGTGGGGTGGCGTCGCCCCCCCCCCCGCGCCCCCCCCCGGGCCCGCCCCGGGGGGGGGGCCCGGCCGGGGGGGGGGGGGGGGGGGGTGGTGGCGCGTGGGGCGTCGGCGTTGCTCATCGCTTTCCTCGAGAGGGGCGGAGGCCGCAGTTTGGCGCTTCAGCCAAGATGAGGGCTCGACCCCGCCGGGCGAAAGCCTGGCGCGACGCCGTCACACGCCGGAGCGGCGGCTCGTTTCCCTGACCGAGGACCCCCGGCCGCGGGACACCGGCCGCTCCCGCCACCCAGGATGCCCGCCATGCGCACCCTCGTCTCCCTCCTCGCTCTCGCCGGGACGTTGGCGGCGTGCGCCGACCTGGGCCCCGGAGAAGAGGACCTCCGCGCGGAGATCGCCGCGAACCGCCGGACGTGGGAGGCGAAGCGGCCGCCGGCGTACGTCTACGAGGTGGAGCGCCTCTGCTTCTGCGGAGAGGACGGGCGTGGCCCGGTGCGGGTCCGGGTGGCGTCGGGCGGGGTGCAGGCCCGGGTCTACACGGCCAGCGGCGCCGCGGTCCCCTCCCAGCTCGAAGCCTACTTCCCCGGCGTGGAGGGCCTCTTCGACATCCTGCAGGACGCGGTGGAGCGCGACGCCCACCAGGTCCAGGTCACGTGGGACCCGGAGTCGGGCATCCCCATGGACTTCTGGATCGACTACGAGGCCAACCTGGCCGACGAGGAGCAGGGGTACCGCGTCGTCGCCGCGCCCCAGCCCGTTTCCTGAGGCGCGGGCACCCGCGCCGGGACCGGGTCGCCGGCGGGGTACTCCCCTTTCGGATCCCCGTTCTATATTCCCGGCGCGGCCGACCCCCCGGGCGGGGCCGGCCGGGACCCCTGCCAGGAGCGACGCTTGAGCCCCACCCCGGGTGGGCGACGTCTTGCCACCGTCACCATCCCCGCCCCCGACCTGCGGCCGGAGCCCTTCCTCCGCCACGCCGCCGGCGAGGCCCGTGGCTTCTGGGCACGGGGGGAGCGCTGGGTGGCCCACCGGGGGGTGGCGGCGGAGCACGCGGGAGGCGGCGACCCCGGGCGGGACCGATTCGACGACGTCGCCGCCTGGGCCCGGGGGCTGGTCCGGGATCCGCTGCTCCCCCCCGGAGCGACCCGCGCGCCCCGCGTCCGCTTCTACGGGGGCTTCTCCTTCCGGACCGATCACGCCCCCCGGGAGGCGTGGGAGCCGTTCCCCGCCGCCCTCTTCCACGTGCCCGCCTTCGAGCTGGAGGGGGACGGCAGCGGGGACGCATGGCTCCGGGCGCGAGCGCTGGTCCCGCCCGAGGACGCCGAAGAGGCCCTCGCCCGGCTCCGGCGGCACGCCGAGGCGCTCCGCGCCGAGCTGACGTCCCTCTCCGACGGCGAGGGGGCCCACCCCCGGACCCTCCCCGCCCGCCTGGCGTCCACCGAACGGGACGCGTGGGAGGCGGCGGTGGCGGAGACGCTGGAGGCCATCGCCCAGCGCCGGGTCTCCAAGGTCGTGCTGGCCCGGACGCTGGACGTGGAGGTGGACGTGGACGCCGCCGACGTGGTGGCGCGTCTCTGGGAGGTGAACCGGGGGAGCCACGTCTTCCTCTTCGAGCCGAAGGCGGGCGCGGCGCTGGTGGGCGCTGCGCCGGAGACGGTGGCGACGCTCCGCGACGGGGTGTTCCACGCCACGGCGGTGGCGGGCTCCATCCGGCGGGGCGACTCGCCCCGGGAGCAGGCGGAGCTGGCCGCGCGCCTCCTGGCCAGCGAGAAGGACCGCCACGAGCAGCGCATCGCCCTGGACGACATGGTGGCCCGCCTGGAGACGGTGGCCCACCAGATCCGCACCGACCCCCAGCCCCACGTCCTGACGCTGGCGCGCATCCAGCATCTGGAGACCGAGATCCGGGCCAGCGTCCCGGCGGGTACGGGCGTGCTGGACCTGGTGCGCCTCCTCCATCCGACGGCGGCGGTGTGCGGCCTTCCCCGCGACGCCGCGCTGGCCTTCCTCGCCGAGGAAGAGCCCTTCGATCGGGGCTGGTACGCGGGCCCGGTGGGGTGGCTCGACGCCGAGGGGAACGGCGTCTTCGCTCCGGCGCTGAGGTGCGCGGTGCGCCGCGGCGGAACGTGGCGCCTCTTCGCCGGCGCAGGGATCGTCGACGGCTCGGTGCCCTCCTCCGAGTGGGAGGAGACGGGCATGAAGTTCACCCCCGTGCTGGAGGCCCTGGCGGCCAGCGGCGCCCTCCTCCCCGAGGCGGTGGGGGAGCGTCCATGAGCGGCTCCGAGGTCACCACGCTCTGGGCCCGGGCCTTCGCCGACGAGCTGGCCAGGGCGGGGGTTCGGCAGGTGGTGGTGGCCCCCGGGTCCCGCTCCACCCCCTTGGTCCTCGCCTTCGCCGCCGACGGGCGCTTCGCGGTGCGCGTGCACCTGGACGAGCGCTCGGCGGGCTTCTTCGCCCTGGGGGTCGGGAAGGCCACGGGGGTTCCCGCCGCCGTGGTCACCACGTCGGGGACCGCCACGGCCAACCTCTACCCGGCGGTGGTGGAGGCGGCCCAGAGCGAGACCCCCCTCCTCGTCCTCACCGCCGACCGGCCCCACCGGCTCCGCGACGCGGACGCGAACCAGGGCATCGACCAGATCCGCATGTACGGGCCCTACGTCCGCGCCTTCTTCGAGGCGGCGCCTCCCGTGCGGGAAGGGCCCGCGCTGCGCCACCTGCGGGCCCTGGCCGGGCGCGTGGTCCTCACGGCCAGGGAGGCGCCGTCGGGTCCGGTGCACGTCAACTTCCCCTTCGACAAGCCCCTGGAGCCCGCCGGCGCGTCCCGCGACGGCGTGGCCTTCGTGGCACAGAACGCCCTGGCCGCCGGGGGGCGCCAGGAGGGGGAGCCCTTCGTGGACGCGCGCCCAGCGAGGCGGGCCGCGGCCCCCGAGGAGATGGCGCACCTGAGCGCGCTCGTGGCGGCCGCCCGCTCGGGGGTGGTGGTGGCCGGCCCCTCGCCCGAGCCGGCACGCCAGGGGGAGGCCGCCGTCCGGCTCGCGGCCGCCACCGGCTTCCCTCTGCTCGCCGACCCCCTGTCGGGAGCCCGCTTCCGTCCCTCGGGCGGCGCTCAGGTTGTGGACGGGTACGACCTGTTCCTGCGCGACGCCTACGTGCGCGAACGACTGACGCCCGACCTCATCCTCCGGGTGGGGGCCAGCCCCACGTCGGGAGCGCTCCAGGGGTGGATGGAGCACCACACCGGCGTGCGCCACGTGGTGGTGGACGGCGGTGGGCGGTGGAAGGACCACGCGGCCATCGCCACCGACTACGTACGCGCCGACGCCCCGGAGACGCTGCGCACGCTGGCGGGGAACGTGGCCCGCACCGTGGACCCTGCGTGGACCTGGGCGTGGGGGGCGGCGTCGGCGGTGGCCCGGGCGACGCTGGAGGCCCAAGCCGGGGGCGCGCCCTACGAAGGGGAGATCCTGGCCACCGTGGCCGCCGCGCTCCCCTCCGGCGCGGCGCTCTTCGTCTCCAGCTCCATGCCCGTGCGCGACCTGGATGCCTTCGCCCAGCCCCGGCAGGAGCCGGTGACGGTGCTGGGGAACCGGGGCGCCAGCGGCATCGACGGGATCGTGTCCACCGCCTTCGGCGTGGCCGCGACCTCCCCCGCCCCCACCGTGTGCGTCCTCGGGGACGTGGCGCTGCTCCACGACCAGAACGGCCTGCTCTGGAGCCGCGAGAGCGACGCCCCCGTGGTGTTCGTGCTGGTGGACAACGACGGAGGCGGGATCTTCCACCTGCTGCCCGTGCGCGAGCACGAGCCCTGGTTCACGCCCCTCTTCGCCACGCCTCACGGGCTGGACTTCCAGCATACGGCGCGCCTCTTCGGCGTGCCCCTGGACGACGTGGGACCCCCCGGGCTCGCGGAGGCCCTGGGGAGGGCCCTGGCCTCGGGCGGCACGCGCATCCTCCGCGTGCGCACCGACCGGGTGGCCGTGCACCGCCGACGTCGCGAGGTGGCCGACGCGGTGGCGGGGAGCGTACGGGCCGCCCTGGGGTAGCCCCTCCGCGACGCCGAACCACAGCCTTCACGACACGAGAGCGATGACCAAGCCCGACTGGAAGGAAGTCAAGCGGTACGAGGACATCACCTACCACAAGTGTGACGGGGTGGCCCGCATCGCCTTCAACCGACCCGAGGTGCGCAACGCGTTCCGCCCGGACACCCTCCTGGAGATGATCGAGGCCTTCCGGGACGCCGGCGAGGACACCGGCATCGGCGTGGTGCTCCTCACGGGGAACGGGCCCGCCGAGGACGGCAAGTACTCCTTCTGCTCCGGCGGTGACCAGCGGGTGCGGGGCGAGGCCGGCTACGTGGGCAAGAGCGGCGTGCCCCGGCTCAACGTCCTTGAGCTCCAGCGCTACATCCGCTCCATGCCCAAGCCGGTCATCGCGCTGGTGGCGGGATACGCCATCGGCGGCGGGCACGTCCTCCACGTGGTGTGCGACCTCACCATCGCCGCCGACAACGCCGTGTTCGGCCAGACCGGGCCCATCGTGGGCTCCTTCGACGGCGGGTTCGGCTCCTCGTACCTGGCGCGCATCGTCGGCCAGAAGAAGGCGCGGGAGATCTGGTACCTGTGCCGCCAGTACTCGGCCCGGGAGGCGGCGGACATGGGGCTGGTGAACGCGGTGGTCCCGGTGGAGCGGCTGGAGCAGGAGGGATGGGAGTGGGCCCAGGAGATCCTGGACAAGTCCCCGCTGGCCATCCGTCTCCTGAAGAGCGCCATGAACGCCGACGTGGACGGGCAGGCGGGCCTCCAGGAGCTGGCGGGGAACGCCACCCTCCTCTTCTACATGACCGAGCAGGGGCAGGAGGGGAAGAACGCGTACGTGGAGAAGCGGAAGCCCGACTTCCGGAAGTACCCCTGGCTGCCGTGGTGACCGCGGTGGCCCGGCGGCTGGCCCCGTGGGTCGCGGCCCTCGCGGTGGCGGCGTGCGCCCGCCCCGGCCCCCTGTGGGACCCCTCCCCGGCGCGCCTGGGCGTCCAGGCCCCCGACTCCTTCGAGGTGGAGGTGCGCACCAGCGAGGGGCCCTTCCTCGTCGCCCTCCACCGGAGCTGGTCGCCTCAGGCGGTGGACCGGGCGTACCTCCTCTTCCGCGAGGACTTCTTCGCCGGGGCGCGGGTCTACCGCATGGTCCCCGGCTTCGTGGCCCAGTGGGGCTACTCGGGCGACCCGATGCTGGACTCCCTCTGGCGGGATCACCCCGTGGACGACGAGCCGGTGGTGGGGAGCAACGTGAAGGGCACGCTGAGCTTCGCCCGCTCGGGCCCCCGCTCACGCTCGTACACGCTCTACGTGAACCTGGCGGACAACCTGCGCCTCGACACCCTCGAGGCGGGGGGCGTCCGAGGCTACCCGCCCATCGGGCGCATCACCGAGGGGGCGGACGTCCCCGCCGGCTTCTACGCCGCGTACGCCGAAGCCGCGCCCCGGCAGGACTCCATCGCCGCCTTCGGCAACGACTACCTCCGCCGCCACTTCCCCCAGCTCGACTCCATCGTGGGGACGCGCGTCGTCCGCGAGTGGCGCTGAGGTCCGAGCCGCCGTGGAAGCCCTGACGCCTCCCGCCGGGATCTCCCGCACCCGGGCGTGGATCCTGGCGGCGCGCCCAAAGACCCTCACCGCGGCGGCGGCCCCCGTGGTGGTGGGGACGGGGGTGGCGGCGCTCCATGGCGGGGCCGCGGCGCTCCCCGCCGTGGCGGCGCTGGCGGGCGCGCTCCTCATCCAGGTGGCCACCAACCTGGCCAACGACTACTACGACTTCGTCCGGGGCGGCGACAACGCCGAGCGCGTGGGGCCCGTGCGCGTCACGCAGGCGGGCCTCATCCCCCCGGAGACGGTGAAGCGGCGCATGGTTGCGGTCCTCGCCGCCGCGCTGCTGGTGGGCGTGTACCTGGCCTGGGTGGGCGGGTGGCCCATCGTGGTCATCGGCCTGGCTTCCCTGGCCTGCGCGGTGCTCTACACGGGAGGGCCGTTCCCCCTGGCGTACCACGGCCTCGGCGACGTCTTCGTCTTCGTCTTCTTCGGCCTGGTGGCGGTGAGCGGCACCGTGTACGTCCAGACCCTCGCGTGGCCCCCCGATGCCTTCCTGGCCGGCGCGGCCATGGGCGCCCTCACCACGGCCATCCTGGTGGTGAACAACCTCCGCGACCTCCCCACCGACGCCCGGGCGGGAAAGCGCACCCTCGCCGTGCGCCTGGGGCCGGGGGGGACCAAGACGGAGTATGTCGTCCTCCTCCTGGCGGCGGGGGTGGCGCCCGTGGTGGGGGTCTGGCGCTTCGCCTGGCCCGCGGCCTCGCTGGCGGCCCTCCTGGCGGTGCCCCTGGGGGCTCCGGCGGCGTGGCGCGTCCTCACCTTCCGCGATCCCCGCGAGCTCCTGCCGGCCCTGGGGCAGACGTCCCGCGTGGTGGCGCTCTACGGCGTGCTCCTGGCGTTGGGCCTGGCGTTGGGATGAGCCCGGTCCGGGACGTCCTCGCGGCGGCGCCGGCTCCGCCCGGGCGCCCGGCCCTGTGGGCCCGCGACCCCGCGGCGGGGGCCTTCCGCGCCGTCTCCCGGGAGGAGTTGGAGGAGGCGGTGGACCGGCGGGCGGGCGCCCTGGCCCGGGAGGGCGCCGGGGCCGGGCACGTCCACCCGGTGGCCCTGGAGCCCGACGCCGATGGCGTGGCCACGCTCCTGGCGTGCTGGCGCCTGGGCGCCGTCCCCGCGCCCCTGAACCCCCGCCTCACCGGGGCGGAGGGCGACGAGGCCCGGCGCGCCCTGGCGGGGAGGGACGGCGGCGGGGCGCAGGTGGTCCTCTGGACCTCCGGTACGTCCGGGCGCCCCCGGGGGGTGTCCCTCTCCTGGGACGCGCTGGCCACGCACGTGGACGCGGCGGGGCACCGCCTGGGGCTGGATCCCGCCCGCGACACCTGGCTCGCCTCCCTCGCCCTGGCCCACGTGGGCGGGCTCATGGTGGTGGTGCGCGCGCTGGTCACTGGAAGCGGGCTGGTGGTGCCCGGCCCCCTGGGCCCCGGCGGGCTCTCCAGGCTCCTCGCCGGTGAGGCCGCCGGGGGCGCCCCACCCGTCACCCACGCGTCCCTGGTCCCCACCCAGCTCCTCCGGCTCCTGGACGACACCGGGTCCGCGCCGCCCCCGCCTCCGCTCCGGTGCCTCCTCCTGGGCGGGGCGCATACGCCCGCCGGGCTCCTCCACCGGGCCGTCGAGGCCGGGTGGCCCGTCTTCCCGACCTACGGCATGACCGAGATGGCCTCGCAGGTGGCCACCGCGACGCCCGAGCTGGTCCGCCGGAAGCCGGGCTCGGTGGGCGCCCCCCTGGAGGGCGTCGAGCTCCGCATCGGCGAGGGGGAGGAGATCCTGGCGCGAGGGCCCACGCGGGCCCTGGGGTACGTGGACGGGACGCCCCTGACCGACACCGACGGCTGGGTGCATACCGGCGACCTGGGGCGCCTGGACGAGGACGGACACCTCTGGGTGACGGGGCGCCGGGTGGAGCGCATCGTCACCGGCGGCGTGAACGTGGACGCGCTCGAGGTGGAGGAGGTGCTCCGCTCCCACCCGGCCGTGGCCGACGCCTGCGTGGTGGGGGTCCCCGACGAGGAGTGGGGGGAGGTGGTGGGTGCCTGCGTGGTGCCCGTGGTGGGCGAGTTCGACGAGGACGCGGTGGGCGACTGGCTCCGGGAACGGCTCCAGGGCGCCAAGCGGCCCCGGCTCTGGTGGCGGGCGGCGGCGCTCCCCTTGAACGCCAACGGGAAGGTGGACCGCCTACGCGTGCGCGCCCTCCTGGCCGGGGGCCAGGAGGGCGTTTCGCGCGGGCGCTGACGGCGCGGGGGCCGGATCAGGAGTCTGGTGACCGTTCCTTCGTCTCGGCCCGACCCCCGCCCCGTCTGACGCGTCCTACCTCCGGCTCCTCCGCCGCGGGCGGTCGTCGTCCCGGCGGTCCGGGTGGGGGATCCCCACCGACACGCCCAGCCGGAACGTCACCATGTTGGCCTCGGACCGGTTGGGCAGGAGCGTGATGCTCCCGTCCGGGTGGTCGACGATGTCGCCCTTGGTGAGGAAGTCGGCGATCCCGTTCTGGTGCCGCTCCACGCCCAGGTCCACGGAGACGGGCGCCCGCCCGTCCCAGACCCGCACCCGCACCCCGCCCCCGGCGCGCCACGCGAACACGGCGTCGTCGAAGTTGGTGGTGTTGAAGTGGTCCTCCCACTCGCTCTCGCCGCTCAGCGACGACGTGGTGAAGAAGTACGAGAACCCGAACGAGGCGTTCACGTAGGGCTCGACCGCGCCCGTGCCCAGGACCAGCTCGGGCCCGAGCCCCCCGAAGAGGATGCTGTTCGTGGTGTTCAGGTCCAGCTCGATGCGGCACCCCACCGGCGCGCCGAAGCACAGGCGCTGCCGCTCGTGCCCATACACCAGGAAGCCGAAATCACCCCGCAGCCTCAGGCGCCCCGTGGGCTCGATGGGGAGCGCGCCCCAGAGCTGACCGCCGAAGCCCTCGTTGATGTAGGAGCCCAGCTCCCCCACCGGGTCGGCCCCGATGAAGGCGATCCCGGCGTACCCGGCCGGTCCCCGCTCCCTCACCTGCGCCTCGGCCCCTCCCGCCAGCGCCAGACCGGCCAGCGCCACCGTCACCGCTATGCCCTTCATGCCACCCCGTCCCATGGTCGCCTCCCGTATATCCGATGATCGTCCCTCCGGCCCCTGGAAAGGCACGACGCGTGCCTGAACGGGGCGGGGAGACGCAAAGCGCACCTCCGCAATGGGATACAGGGATCTTCGGCCCGGGGGCGCACCGGGCGTGGATCCGGGACATGTCCCCCGGGAAGGACACCTCTCCGCGTCGCCCCGCTCCATCCCGACTTCCCTTGCTGCTCCCGGCACGCGCGCCCATGTTCGCCGGCCATGGACGACTACCCCAGGTACCGCTCCCATCTCGTCCCCCGCACCCGGGACGGGTGGATCGCCACGGTGACGTTCCTCGCCGTGCTGGCGCTGGCCATGCCCCCGGTGACCCACCGCTTCCTGAACCGGCTCGAGCCGGTGATCCTCGGGCTCCCCTTCCTCTACGCGGTGCTGCTGGCGCTCTACTTCCTTCTGGTGGCCGTCCTCGTCTGGACGTACCGGAGGGGCGTGTAGTGGAGACCTGGGTCGTCGCCACCGGGCTCATCTTCGCCTACCTCATCGCGTCGCTCATCCTGGGCGCCGTGGCCAACCAGAGGCTCACCGTGGACATGGAGGACTTCCTCCTCTATGGCCGGAAGGCGGGCTTCGTGGTGCTCTACCTCACGGTGGTGGCCACGTACCACTCGGCCTTCGCGTTCCTGGGGTCGGGGGGCTTCTACTACACCCACGGCATCGGCTTCTGGGCGGCGGGCACCTGGACGCTCCTGGTGGGGGCCATCACCTACGTCATCGGCACCCGGATCTGGGCGCTGGGGAAGACCTTCGGCTACATCACCCCCGCCGACCTCCTCGCCGATTTCTACGAGTCGGAGGCGGTGCGGGTGGCGGTGGCCGTGGTCTCGGTGCTCTTCACCATCCTCTACATCCAGGTCCAGGCCCAGGGGCTGGGCTACATCATCAACGTGGCGTCGGGGGGGCGCATCGGCTTCGAGCTGGGCACGTTCATCCTGCTGGGCGTGGCCGCGGCGTACCTCATGGCCGGCGGGCTCCGGGCGGTGTACTGGACCGACGTGCTCCAGGGCGTGTGGATGTACCTCGCGGTGTGGATAGGAGCCCTCTACCTGTCGTACGAGCTCTTCGGCGGGCCGCTGGAGCTGTGGCGCGCCGTGGAGGAGCGGCACCCCGAGCTCATGTCCCTCCCGGGCCCCCGGGGCTTCTTCACGCCGGGGATGTGGATCGGCATGACCGTGACGCTCTCCTTCGGCATCGTGCTCCAGCCCCACATGCTCATCCGCTACTACTCCGCGGTGGACGCCAAGACCCTGAAGCTCCTGGGGGCCACCACGCCCCTCTATCTCATGACGCTGTACATCCCCGCCGCGCTGGTGGGCCTGGGGGGCGCCATCGTCCTCCCGGGGCTGGAGATCCCGGCCCAGGTCTATCCCGAGCTCCTCTTCCGGTACGCGCCGGCCTGGCTCACGGGGCTCATCCTGGCCGGCGCGGCGGCGGCGGCCATGTCCACGCTGGACTCCATCCTCCACGCCAACATGACCGTGCTCACGCGGGACGTGTACCAGCGCTACCTGGCGCCGGAGCGGAGCCAGGCCCACTACGTGTGGGTGGGGCGGGCCATCGTGGTGGCCCTCCTCCTGGTGGGGTACCTGCTCTCGGTGCGGACGTTCGGCTTCCTCGTCACGTTGGTGACGCTGTCCGGGTCGGGGGCGCTGCAGCTCCTTCCCGGGGTGGTGGGCGTGTGCTTCCCCGGCGGGCGGACCTTCACCCGGAGCGGCGTGCTGGCGGGCCTGGCCGTGAGCATGCTGACGCTCTACGTCACGCTGGTGGTCACGCCCCATCCGCTGGGCATGCACGGGGGGATCTGGGCCCTCCTGCTCAACACGGCGGTGACCGTGGTGGTCTCCGCCTTCACCGCCCGCCCCTCCGCCGGCACCGTGCGCCGGGTCCACGGGGAGCTGGAGCGCTTCGTCTACGGAACCGAGGAGGCATGATGCCGTTCGCGTCCCCCCTGCGCGCCGCCTGCGCGCTCGTCGTCGCCCTCGTGGCGCTGGCCGCCGCGCCCGTCGTCGCCCAGCAGATGGAGGCGGGACCGCCGAAGGTGGGGCCCGAGCGCGGATCGCTGGTGATCGTGGGGGGCGCCATGCGCGACCCTGCCATCTACAAGCGCTTCATCGACCTCGCCGGGGGGCCCGACGCCCCGCTGGTCATGATCCCCACCGCCGGGGGCGGCGAGGAGTACGACGCGTTCTACCAGGGCCTCACGGCATGGCGCGACGCCGGGGCCAGGAACCTCACCGTGCTCCACACCACCGACCGGACGGAGGCCGACACCGACGCGTTCATCGAGCCGCTGAAGCGCGCCCAGGGCGTCTTCTTCTTCGGCGGGCGCCAGTGGCACCTGGTGGACGCGTACGCCGGCACGAAGACGGAGGCCGCCATCCGCGCGGTGCTGGACCGGGGCGGCGTCATCGGCGGCTCGTCGGCGGGGGCGTCCATCCAGGGCTCGTTCCTCGTGCGGGGCGACACCCGGACCAACACGATCATGATGGGCGACCACCAGGTGGGCTTCGGATACCTGAGGAACGTGGGCATCGACCAGCACGTGCTGCGGCGCAACCGGCACTTCGACCTCATCGAGGTGGTGGAGGCCCACCCCGAGCTCCTGGGGATCGGCATCGACGAGAACACGGCGCTGGTGGTGGAGGGGGACGACGCCGAGGTGATCGGGGCGTCGTACGTGCTGGTCTACGACAACCAGTCCACGGTGGGCAGCGGCGGCAGGTTCTACTTCCTGGCCCCCGGCGACCGCTTCGACCTGGCCACCCGCGAGGCCACCCGGCCGTCCGCGTCCATGCGGCCGGTGGAGGGCCCCGAGAAGAAGCCGTGGGGTAACCGCTAGGAGGATCCTCGTGCACGCGGCGGGGCGGGCGCTCCTCCGTCTCACCGCCGTCGCCCTGGTGGCCACCGGGGCAGGGCTCGGGCTCATGGCAGCATTCGCCGACCGCCTCATCTTCGTTCCGCCGCCCGCCACCTACGGCCCCGACGCCGAGGGGCTGGTGCGCCTCCCCACGGCCGCCGGCGACACGGTGGCGGGGCTGGTCCGCGAGGCCGAGGGCGCGCCGCTGGCCGTTCTCTTCACCCACGGCAACGCCGAGGACGTGGGGCTCCTGGCCCCTTACCTCGACGTCTACCGGTCCCTGGGCGTGACGGTCCTGGGGGTGGACTATCCCGGGTACGGCCTCAGCACCGGCGAGCCTACCGAAGAGGGCGCGTATGCCGCGGCCGACGCGGCGCTGGCGCACCTGGGGACGCTGGGCTTCCCCCCGGAGCGCGTGGTGCTCCACGGCCGCTCCCTGGGGGGCGCGGTGGCGGTGGACGTCGCCGCCCGCCACGCCGTGGCGGGGGTCATCCTGGAGAGCACGTTCACCTCGGCGTTCCGCGTGATGGTCCCCCTGGACGGCCTCCCCGGGGACCGCTTCACGAGCCTGGCCAAGCTGCCTCGCGTGCGCGCGCCCGCGCTCCTCATCCACGGGACCGCCGACGAGGTGGTCCCCTTCACCCACGGCCTACGCCTGTACGAGGCGCTGCCCCCCGACGCGCGCCGGTCGTGGTGGGTGGAGGGGGCGGGGCACAACGACCTCCTCTGGGTGGCGGGTCCGGCGTACTGGGAACGGGTCGCGGCGTTCCTGGCTTCTCCCCGGGGGGCTGGCACGCCGCCGCCCGACGGGTCATGATGGCCCCTCCGAACCCTCCCGGAGCCCTTCCCATGCGTCGAACGCTCTTCGTCACCCTCGCCGTGGCCGCCTGCGGCGGGGGGCCTCCCGAGTCCATCCCCGTGGACGCCGCGGACCACGCCCGCGCCGTCGAGGCCTTCGCCGCCGCCCGGGTGGCCGAGCTGGCCGCGCCCGACTCCTGGCTCTCCCTCATCGGCCTCCACTGGCTCGAGGAGGGCGAGACCACCATGGGCTCGGCTCCCGACAACGGCATCGTCCTCCCGGAGGCGGCCGCGCCCCGCGTGGGAACGCTCTCCGTGGACGGCACCACCGTGCGCTGGCGCACCGAGCCCGGGGTGGTCGTCACGCAGGGCGTGGACTCGACGCTGAACCTCCGGGCGGGGTCGGGGGCGTTTCCTCCCGACGTGTCCGGCGACCCCGCTGTGGAGGAGGCCGAGCTCACCGCCGACATCGGGTATGGGAAGTTCGTCGTGCTTCGCCACGGCGACCTCAACTGGATCGTCATCCGCCGGGGCGACCGGGTGGCGGTGCGCGCCCGGGACAACGCCAGCGAGGCCTACCGGGCCTTCCACGGCATCGACCGGTACCCGACGGCGGCGGACTGGCGGGTCACCGCGCGCTGGGTGCCCCACGAGAAGACGGTGAGCGTGCCCAACGTGCTGGGCACCGTGGCCGAGACGGCGTCTCCCGCCGCCCTGGAGTTCTGGGTGGGTGGGGAGCGCCTCACGCTGGACGTGGTGGGCGAGCCCGACCACGGGCAGTACATGCTGGTCTTCGCCGACGCCACGTCGGGGGGCGAGACGTACGGCGGCGGGCGCTACCTCTGGGTGGAGGAGCCCGACGCCCAGGGGCGCGTGGTGGTGGACTTCAACTACGCGTACAACCCGCCGTGCGTGTGGACCGCGTACGCCACGTGCCCCCTCCCCACCCGGGACAACCGCCTCCCCATCCGCGTGGAGGCGGGAGAGAAGGGCTGGGCGCACTGAGGTCGCGCACCCTCGGTGCGCTCCCTCGCTGGCGCCGGCATTGACGGGCGCCTACCATGCGGGCTCCCCCTCCCTGCCCGAGGTGCCCATGCCCGCCGACCCTCCCCGCGACGGCGCTCGCCGCTACCCGTCCGTCACCGACCCCGAGTCCCGGGCCCGGCAGGCGGCGTACTGGCGCGCCAACGTGCGCCTGGTGGGGGTCCTCCTCGCCGTCTGGTTCGCCGTCTCCTTCGGTTTCGGGATCCTGCTGGCGAGCCGCCTGGACGCGGTGCGCCTTCCCGGCACGGGCGTGCCGCTGGGCTTCTGGTTCGCCCAGCAGGGGAGCATCTACACGTTCGTGGTCCTCATCTTCGTGTACGTCGTCCTCATGAACCGCATGGACCGGCGCTACGACCTGGACGAGGGGGACGACGCGTGAACGTCCAGTCCTGGACCTTCCTCCTGGTGGCGGCGTCCTTCGCGCTGTACGTCGGCATCGCGGTGTGGAGCCGGGCCGGGTCCACCAAGGAGTTCTACGTGGCGGGAGGCGGCGTCTCGCCCCTGGCCAACGGCATGGCCACCGCCGCCGACTGGATGAGCGCCGCGTCGTTCATCTCCATGGCGGGGCTCATCTCCTTCATGGGGTACGACGGCTCGGTGTACCTCATGGGCTGGACCGGCGGGTACGTACTCCTGGCCCTCCTGCTGGCGCCCTACCTGCGCAAGTACGGCGCATTCACGGTCCCCGACTTCGTGGGTGACCGGTACTACTCCCGGGTGGCGCGGGTGGTGGCGGTGGTGTGCGCCATCTTCGTGTCGTTCACCTACGTGGCCGGTCAGATGCGCGGCGTGGGCATCGTCTTCAGCCGCTTCCTCGAGGTGGACGTGACCACCGGCGTGGTCATCGGCATGGCCATCGTCTTCTTCTACGCCGTGCTCGGCGGCATGAAGGGCATCACCTACACCCAGGTGGCCCAGTACTGCGTCCTCATCTTCGCGTACATGGTGCCCGCCATCTTCCTCTCGCTCCTCATCACCGGGAACCCGGTGCCGCAGCTCGGGCTGGGGGGGGTGGACCAGGCCTCCGGGACGGCGCTCCTGGAGCGGCTCAACGGCCTCCACGCCGAGCTGGGCTTCGCCGAGTACACGTCGGGGACCAAGTCCACGCTGGACGTCTTCATGATCACGGCGGCCCTCATGGTGGGCACCGCCGGGCTCCCCCACGTCATCATCCGCTTCTACACGGTGCCCAGGGTGCGCGACGCGCGCATGAGCGTGGGGTGGGCGCTGGTGTTCATCGCCATCCTGTACACGACGGCGCCGGCGGTGGCGGTGTTCGCCCGCACCAACCTCCTGGCCAACGTGGCGGGCCGTCCGTATGCGGAGGTGCCGGAGTGGTTCCAGAAGTGGGAGGCCACCGGGCTCATCGCCTTCGACGACCGGAACGGCGACGGCGTCATCCAGTTCGTGGGGCCCGGCGCCACCGACGCCACGGGGGCGCCCCTGGCCAACGAGCTCCGCGTGGACAACGACATCATGGTCCTGGCCAACCCGGAGATCGCCGGACTCCCCGACTGGGTGGTGGGGCTGGTGGCCGCCGGGGGGCTGGCCGCGGCCCTCTCCACCGCGGCGGGGCTCCTCCTCGTGGTGTCCTCGGCGGTGAGCCACGACCTCCTGAAGCGGAGCTTCCTCCCGGGCATCTCGGAGCGGGGGGAGCTGGTGGCGGCCCGCGTGGCCGCCGGCGCCGCCGTCCTGGTGGCGGGGTACCTGGGCGTCAACCCGCCGGGGTACGTGGCGCAGGTGGTGGCCTTCGCCTTCGGCCTGGCCGCCTCGTCGTTCTTCCCCGCCATCATCCTGGGGATCTTCTCCCGGCGCACCACCCGGGAGGGCGCCATCCTGGGCATGGTCTCGGGGATCACCCTCACCGGGTGGTACATCGCGTACTTCACCCTGGCCCATCCGGAGCTGAACGGCGCCGAGCACTGGTGGCTCGGCATCTCGCCCCAGGGGATCGGCACCGTGGGGATGGCGCTGAACTTCGTGGTGACGTGGACGGTCTCGCGCTTCACCCCGGAGCCGCCCTCCCACGTGCAGGTGCTGGTGGACCTCATCCGCGTGCCCCGGGGGGCGGGCGCGGCCCACGAGATCAGCGCGTAGATTCAGGTCCGACCGGAGATCGCCGAACCACGTCGCCGCCCCATGCCGGCAAGGGATGCCCATGCGCCCAGGCCCCGCCCTCCTCCTCGCCGCCGTCCTTGCCCTGCCGGCGCGCGCGCCCGTGTCCGGCCAGACCCCCGGCGCCCACCTGGGCGACCTGGCCTGGCCCGAAGCGGAGTCGCGCCTCCGGGAGGCGCCCCTGGTCATCGTGCCCTTCGGGGCCGGCGCCAAGGAGCACGGCCCCCACCTGCCCATGGCCACCGACCGCCTCATGCTCGAGTACCTCATGCAGGTGGCGGTGGACTCCCTCCCCGTGGTCGTGGCGCCCCCCATCCTCCACGGGTGGTTCCCCGCCTTCCGCGACTTCCCCGGCACCGAGATCGCCGACGCCGACCTCTTCCGCCGCACCGTGGAGGAGGTGGCCCGGTCCCTGGTGCGCCACGGCGCGAAGCGCATCGTCTTCCTCAACACGGGCATCACGTTCTCCACCGGGCTCCCCATCGCGGTGGCCGCCCGGGAGATCCACCAGAGGGAGGGGGTCCCCACCATCGTGGTGTCGTGGGGCGACCTGGAGACGCCGGAGATCGAGGCCATGGCCCGGCAGCGGGCCGGCGGCCACGCCGACGAGATGGAGACCTCGGTGGTCCTCCACCTCCGCCCGGACCTCGTGCACATGGACCGGGCGCCCACGGACTACGGCCTCCCCGGCGGGGAGCCGGGGCCGGGATACCGCCCCGGCGGGTTCTCCCGGACCCCGGGGCACCCCGAGTACTCCACCACGGGCATCTTCGGCGACGCCACGCTGGCCACCGCGGAGAAGGGGCGCAGGGTCGTGGAGATCATGACCGGCGAGTGGGTGCGGGCGCTGCGTGCCTTCGCCACCACCCCCCTGGCGGAGGGACGGTGAGCCATCCCCGACGCATGCTGCTCCTGGCCGCCGCCGTCACCTGGGTGGCGTGCGGGGGCGACGAGGGCGGGGACCAGGGCGTTCCCGTCCCGCCCCTCCGGGACGACCCGCCCGTCTTCCCCGCCGTGCCCGCGGAGGAGGGGCCGGCCCCCCGCACCGGCATGATGACCTACCTGGCCGACGCGGCGCGCTTCACCGACTGCGCCACGGCCGCGGCGTACCCCATCGCCCAGGAGGGAGGATACGCGGCGTTGGAGCGGGCGTACCTGGCGGCCCGCCCCGCGCCCGGGGAGCCCGTCCTCGTCACCGTCCAGGCGGCGGTGGCGGCCCGGGAGGGCATGGAGGGGGGCCTGATTCCCACCCTGCTGGTGGACTCCCTCCTGGAGGTCCACCCCGACCGGGGCTGCGGCGGCGAGCGCCCCGACGCTCCGCTGGAGCGCACCGAGTGGGTCCTGGCCGAGGTGGTGGGGGGCGTGCCCGTTCCCCCGGGCGTCGAAGCCACGCTCGTCCTCGACCCGGAGCGTTCGGCGGCAGCGGGAAGCACGGGGTGCAATCGCTTCGACGGCTCGTATCGCCTCGACGGCGGGCGGCTCACCTTCGGCATGTCCGCCGCCACACGTATGGCGTGCCCCGAGACGTCGATGGCGCTGGAGGTGGACTACCTGGAGGCGCTGCGCCTGGCGGGGAGCTACCGCCTCCTGGGCCCCACGCTGGAGCTGCTGGGCGCCGGAGGGCCCGTGGCCCGCTTCCGGGCGCGCTGAGGTCATGGGGTTCTTCCTGAAGAGGCTCCTCGGCGAGCTGGTCATGCCCACCACCGCGTGCCTCGTCCTCGCCGCCCTGGGGGGCCTCCTCCTGTGGCGGGGCCGGCGGCGCTTGGGCGGCTCGGCGCTGGCCGCCGCCTTCGGCCTCCTGTGGCTGGCTTCCCTCTCGCCGGTCTCCGAGGCCCTCATGCGTGCCGTGGAGACGAAGGAGCCCCGCTTTCCCGGCGACTCGGTGGCGTACGTCCTCGTCCTGGGCGGCGGACACCGGTCCGACCCGCGGCTCCCCGTCACGGCGCAGATCTCCAGCCCCTCGCTCCACCGCCTGGCCGAGGGGGTGGTCATCGCCAATGCCCAGCCGTGGAGCACGCTCCTCCTCTCCGCGTGGGGTGGGGCCGACCCGAAGAGCAACGCCGACATGTACCGCGAGGTGGCGTCGGCCCTGGGCTTCCCCGAGGGGCGCATGGTCCTGGACCCGCGTCCGCGGGATACGCGGCAGGAGGCGGAGATGTGGGCGCCCTACCTGCGAGGCCACCGCTTCGCGCTGGTCACGTCGGCGTTCCACATGGACCGGGCCCTGGCCCTCTTCCGCGCCCAGGGGCTGGACCCCATCCCGGCGCCCACCGGGCACCTGGCGGCGGACTCGAGGGGCTTCGACGTCTTCGTGCTCTTCCCCGACGAGGGGAGCCTCCTCCTCACCCGCCTGGCCTGGCGCGAGCTGGTGGGGCGGGTCTGGGCGCGCCTCATCGGGGCCACGTGACGGGAGCGCGCCCCCCCGCCATGCTTCTGCACGGGCGACGTCGGCAACCGCGACGCCTCCTCGGCACGTCTCACTCTCTTGATCGACTCCGTCGGATCCTCCGCCCTCAGGAACCCACCATGTCCCGACTCGCGACCTTCCGGGCGGCGCTCCTGGGCGCCGCCGCGCTCCTCGTCCCCGGCCTCGCCGGGGCGCAGGTACGGCTGGATCGCCCCGCAGCCGCCTTCCCCGAGGACTTCGGCACCATCCAGACCGTCCGGGAGCTGCGCGACGGCAGGGTGCTGGTGGCCGACCCTCTGGCCAAGGAGCTGTACGTGGTGGACATGGCGGCGGGAACCCGCAGGGTGGTGGGGCGGCAGGGGCAGGGGCCCCAGGAATACCTCCAGCCCGACGCCGTGTGGCCCCTCCCCGGGGATTCCACGCTCCTGGTGGACCTGGGCAACGGCCGCATCGTCGCCCTCGCCCCGGACCTCTCCTTCGGCCCCACCATGCCCATCGCGCTGAGCGAACCGGGCCCCGGCGTTACGCTGGTGCTCGCCCTCCCCCAGGGAGTGGACGGGCAGGGGCGCCTCTACGCCCGCGGCATGGGGGGCATGGGGGGCGCGCTCCCCGACTCGGCGCAGGTGCTGCGCATCGACCGGCGCACCCGCGCCGCCGACACCGTGGCCACCTTCAAGCTGGCCGACCGCACCCAGACCCGGAGCGGCGGCGCCAACAACCAGAACGTCCAGATCTCCAACGTGCCCCTCTCCCCGGAGGATGCCTGGGGCGTGGCCGCCGACGGGTGGATCGCCGTGGCGCGCGCCGGCGACTACCACCTGGACTGGATCCGCCCCGACGGCACCGTGGTGAGGGGCGCGCCGGTGCCCTACGACGCCATCCGCATCGGCACCGCGGAGAAGGAGGAGTGGGTGGCGGAGCAGGGGCGGGCGGGGGGTGGCATCGGGATCAGCGTGCAGATCGAGAACGGCCGGGCCAGCATGTCTTTCGGGCGGGGTGGGCCGGGGCAGTCCCGGGGTGTCGACGCCTACACCTGGCCCGAGCGCATGCCCCCCTTCTACTCGGGGCGCGTGCCCATCGACTCCCAGGGCCGCGCGTGGGTGCGCCGCCAGACCCGCGCCGGCGAGGCCTCGACGTACGACGTCTTCGACCGCCGGGGGGCGCGGGTGGGCACGGTGACGCTGGGCACGGGCAAGCGCGTCGTGGGCTTCGGGGCGTCGTCGGTCTACGTCGTGGCCTTCGACGAGTTCGACCTGAACTACCTGGAGCGCTACGCCATGCCGGCCCTCCAGGCCGGGTGACCCGGGGCGACGGTGCCGGGCGTCAGCGGATCTCGTTGCCCGCGACGTAGACGCGGGTCAGGCTCCGGGTGTTGGCCACGTCGGCCAGGGGGTCGGCGTCCATGACGAGGAAGTCGGCCCAGCGTCCCGCCTGGAGCGTGCCCACGTCCTCCAGGCCCAGGCACGCCGCCGCGCCCCCCGTGGCCGAGTAGAGGATCTGGGCGGGGGCGAGGCCGGCCTCGGCCATGAGGGACAGCTCCATGTGCTCGAAGTAGCCGGGGAAGCGGGCCGGGGGGCCGGCGTCGGTGCCCATGGCCACGGGGAGCCCCGCGTCGGCCACGGCCTTGAGGTTCCGCTGCGCCTGGAGCAACGCCTCCCGGTAGCGGGCCGCGGCGGGGCTCCGTGCCATCTCGTCGCGGAACGCGGGCGCCGTGACCCGCGCCATCTCCCGCCGGTCGCCCCAGCGCAGGAAGAAGGGGTCGTCGAAGAAGTCGGGCCTCCGGGCGTAGACGAAAGTGGAAACCTCCCGGGTGAGCGTGGGGACGGTGCACACCCCCCGCTCCCGGAGGAGGTCGAGGAGCTCGGCGTCCACGTCCCGGTCGCGGATGGAGTGGGCCACCATGTCGCTCCCCTCCCGGAGGAGGCGCTTGGCGTCGTCCAGGTAGAAGAGGTGGGTGGCGGCGCGCAGGCCCCGCCGGTGGGCCTCGTCCAGAACGCCGTGGACCGCCTCCCAGGGCATCTTCGCGGTGGTGCCCAGGTTGTCGTCCACCCGGATCTTGATCCAGTCCACCCCGGCCTGGGCGTTGACGGCCACCGCCGCCCGGGCTTCGGCCTCGGTGGCGGCGGTGATGACGGGGCCCGCCAGGTGGAGGCGGGCGCGGGCCAGGCGGGGCGACGCCTGGGCGTCCCGGACGGCGAAGGCCTCGGGAGGCTCGCCGCCCAGGCTGTTCACCGTGGTGACCCCGTACCGCGCGAAGAGGAGGAGATCCGCCTCCACCCGTTCCCGAGCTCCCTCCACGCCTTCCGGCGCCCACTGCCCCGTGACGTGGGCGTGGGCGTCCACCAGGCCGGGGATGATCCAGCGCCCCGCCAGCTCGACGACCCGGGCGTCGGATGGGGGGGCTTCGGTGCCCAGGGACACGACGCGGCCGTCCCGCACCAGCAGTGTGGCGCCCTCCAGGGCGGGGGCCCCGGTGCCGTCCCACACCGTGGCGCCGGTGTACGCCACCGTCTGGGCCCCGGCGGGAAGGGGGTGGAGGGCGGCCATGGCCGGAGCGAGGGCCAGGGCGACGCGGAGCGTGGGGCGCATGTGCCTGGGGTTCATGGCGGCACAACTTGCCACGCGACGCCGGGTTTGGCTACGCCCGTCGACGCCGGTAGTGGGCCGCCACCTTGGCGCGGTTCCCGCAGCGGGCCATGGAGCACCACCGGCGCCTGCCGTTCCGGCTCGTGTCGTAGAACCAGAGGCCGCACCCCGGGTCATCGCAGCGCCGCAGGCGCTGGCGGTCTCCCGTGGCCAGGAGCAGGGCCGCGCTCTCGGCCACCGAGGCCAGCACGCCCATGGGGAGGTCGAGGCGGTCCTGCTCCCTGAGCGTTGCCCGGACCCCGTCGGCCATCACCCGAGCCTCGCGGTGCCGGGTGGCCAGAACCCTGTTCAGGGCGAAGATGGCCGCCTCGGGGAGGATCGTGCCCCTGGCCCAGGCGTCCACCAGGGAGGCCACGGCCTCGCGGAGCCGGTGCATCTCCTCGAGGAGGCGCCGCGCCTCGGGAGGCGAGGCCTCCAGGATCGCCATGGCCTCGCCGGGGGCCGCGCCCGAACGCGCCAGCCAGCCGGCGGCGGCGGCCGGCGAGTCCAGGAGGTCGGCGGGCCGTCCGTCCACCGGGGCGACGGTGTTGAGGAGGTCCAGCGCCAGGTGGCCGTCGAAGAAGAAATCGGAGGACATAACCGATCAATTAAGGCGTGATCGGTAAGGTAAGTCAATGACCGACATCCGGCCGATTGAATGGTTAGGTAGCGAGACGGTCGAGCGCCGGTTCGGCCGCCCACTGGCGCCGAGGCGACCCGGTCGCCATGATGGCCCCCGATTCGGGGCCCTGGGTCGGGCTCCGGCGCTTCCCGGCTCCGGAGGGGCATGGAAGGAGAGCACAGGCGACGCGCCCCGGGTCGGGGCGGGGGCGCCCCGCTATCCGCGGGGCCGTGGGCCCGCTCCGCCCGTCGCCCGCCGGGAAGATCCCCGGGGGCGCCACGCGTACCGCTCCAGCGAGACCCGGCCCCGGCCGTCGAAGGCCACGCCCTCCGCCTCGAGGAGGACGCGCTGGATGCGCTCGAACGCCGTGCCCCCCGCCCGGCGGCTCACCTCCCCCCGAGCATTGATCACCCGGTGCCAGGGCACGTCGGTGCCGTCGGGGAGGGCCGCCATGGCGTACCCCACCTGCCGGGCCCGTCCCGGCAACCCCGCGGCACGGGCCACCTCCCCGTAGCTCATGACGCGTCCCCGGGGGATGCGCCTCACGATTTCGTAGTAACGTCCGTATACGCTCACGTCAGCCAAGATAGGGGACCATGGAACATCCCGTAGGGGGGGAGGCCACCGACGCCCGGACGTCCGTGGAGGAGACCCTCGACCCCACCACCGACGCCGAATGGGAGGCCGTCCGGGCCCTGGGCCACCGGATGGTGGACCAGGTGGTCGCGCTGCACCGGCACGTCGGCACCCAGCCCGCGTGGCGTCCGGTGCCGCCCGCGTCCCGCCAGGTCCTGCGGGGGCCCCTGGAGCCCGGTGGCGCGCCCCTGGACCGGGCCGTGGCCGACTTCGAGGAGCACGTGCTGCCCTACCACCTGGGGAACATCCACCCCCGCGGCTGGGGGTGGGTGAACGGCACGGGCACCACGCTGGGCGCCCTGGCGGACCTCATGGCGTCGGCGCTGAACGTCAACTGTGCCGGCGCGTCCACGGGGGCGCGCTACGTCGAGGAGCAGGTGGTGGACACGCTGAAGGAGGCCCTGGGATGGCCCGCGGCGGGCTCGGGGGTCCTCACGTCGGGCGCGTCGGTGGCCAACCTGGTGGGGCTCGCGGCAGCCCGGGGACGGGCCGTCGCGGAGATGGGCGCCGAGGCCGGCCGCATCGGACTCCCCCACGTGCACGCGGCGCTCACCGTGTACACGTCGGTGGCGGCCCACAACTCGGTGGACCGGGCCGTGCGCCTCCTGGGGATCGGCACGGACCAGCTCCGGAAGATCCCGGTGGACGGCGAGGGCCGGATGGACCTGGCCGCCCTGGAGGAGGCGTTGGCCGAGGACGCCGCCCAGGGCTTCCACCCGGCGTGCGTCGTGGCCACGGCGGGGACCGTGGACCGCGGAGCCGTCGACCCCCTCGATCGACTGGCGGATCTCTGCGCCCGGGAGCGCGTCTGGCTGCACGTGGACGGCGCCTTCGGCGCGGTGGCCGCCCTCGCACCCGAGCTTCGCCCGCTGGTGGTGGGGATGGAGCGTGCCGACTCCCTCGCCTTCGACCTGCACAAGTGGATGCACGTGCCCATCGAGGCGGGGTGCGTCCTCGTACGCGACCCGGAGGATCACCGCCGCCCCTTCTCGGTCCCCGCGGCCTATCTGCGGAAGGCGGCGCGCGGCATCGCCGGCACCGAGCCCTGGATGTCCGACTACGGCCCCCAGCTCACCCGGGGGTACCGCGCGCTCAAGAGCTGGTTCTACCTCAAGCACTACGGGACGGCGAAGCTCGGGCGGCTGGCGGCGCAGAACGTCCGTCAGACCCGGGAGATGGAAGCGTTGCTCCGCGCCGAGCCGCGGCTGCAGGTCCTGGCCTCGGGGCCGCTCTGCGTGCTCTGCTTCCGGTACGTCGCCGAGGGCCTGGACGGCCCGGCGCTGGACGCCTTCAACGAGGAGCTCCTGGCGGACATCCAGGAGTCGGGACGCGCACAGCTTTCGGGCACGGCCGTGGATGGGGCCTTCGCCCTGCGCCTGGCCATCACCAACCACCGGACGCGCCGGGAAGACCTGGCGGCGTTCGTCGCCGACGTGGTGGCCCTGGGAGATCGCCGGCGGGCTGCGGGGACGTTAGCTTAGGGGCCGTTTTTCTGAGAAACTCCGGAGCGATCCATGCCCAACCTCGGCGCCTTCCATCCCCAGGTGGTCCACTTCGTGGTGGCCAGCCTCGTCCTCGGGCTGCCCATCTACTGGCTCGGCTTCCTGCGCCGGCCCGCGTTCTTCCGCCCCATGGCGTCGGTCCTGCTCCTCGTGGGGACGGTGGCGACCTTCGCGGCGGTGAAGTCGGGCACCGACGCCCACGGCCCCGCCGAGCGCCTGCCCGACACCCGGGACCTGGTGGTGCACCACGAGGAGCTGGGTGAGCTGACGCGGAACCTCTTCGCGGTGGCGCTGCTCCTGGAGCTGGGGGCGCTGGCGCTGGCCTGGCGCGCCGGGCACGCCGGGGAGTCGGTCCTCCACGTGGAGGCGGGCTCCACCGACGACGCCGGTGCGTCCACCAAGCGCTTCGCCGCCACGGCCCTGCGGGTCGTGGTGGGTGTCGTGTGGGCGGTGGGGGCCTTCCAGCTCTACGAGACCGCCGAGCATGGCGGCGAGCTGGTCTACGAGTACGCCGGCGGCGTGGGGTACCGCACCGGCGAGGACGAGGACATCGCCCGCCTGCTCCGGGCGGGGCTGTACGCCCAGTCGCGCCTGGACCGCGAGGCCGGCCGTTCGGAGGAGGCGGCCCGCCTGGTGGAGGAGATGGCCGCCCGCTTCCCCGAGAGCCTGGAGGTCCAACTCCTGGCGGTGGAGTCCCTCATCGTGGATCGGCAGGACGGCCGCGCCGCGCTGGACGCCCTCGCGGGGATCTCGGTGCCCGCCGACAACCCGCGCATGGTGCTGCGGCGGCAAACCCAGGAGTTCGACGCCTACATGCTCGTGGAGCTGCCCGACTCGGCGCGCCTGGCCCTGGACGGCGTGCCCGAGCAGTACCGGGAGAGCCGGACGGTGGCCGACCGGCGGGCGCGTCTGGGAGGCTAGGCCAGGCCGGGCCGGCCTACTTCGGCTTCCACTTGGGGACCTCGGCCTTCACCTCGCCCGTGGTCCACTGAAGGAGGATGTCCCGGAAGATCCGGGTGGTGGTGTCGTCCTTCTCGTGGCGGTGGGTGAGCCGGTCGAAGTCCTCGTGGTCGAGCCACACGCCCAGGCAGTTGGGGCACTGCTCCGCGGTGGCGTCCTCCAGGTCCAGGGGCTCCAGCTTCCCGCCGCACTTGGGGCAGTGTCCCTCGTGCTCGGCAAGCCAGCGCTTCCGCTCCTCCAGCTCGCGCTTGGCCTCCCGCTCCCTGGCGGCCTCCATGCGCTTCCGGAACTCCTCCCGTTGGAAGTACTCGTGCTCGTTCCGGCTGGGCTTGGACCAGGGCTGGTGAGGCAGGCGGTGGGTGAACTCGCTCATACGCACCTCCGGCTCGGGTCCCTCTTCCCTCAACATACCCCCCGCGGGATCGTGGGGCCACGAAAACCGGCCTCCCTTGACCCGGTCCCGCGCGGACGTACCCTTAGGAGCCTGTCCGAGTAATACAGCGGGCCGCGTTGGGGCTGTGCCGCCCCAACCCACAACCACGTCAGGTCATATCTGTCATGGCGTTGGGCGCACGGGGACCAACGCTTCGCGTCGGTGCCCTCGCCGGTGATGCATCGTCTCTCCTCCTCGCCGTAGCGCTGCTACGACTCGTCGTCGTTCCTCCCCTGACCAGCGAAAGCCCCGTGCGCGCGGCCCACTGTATTACTCGGACAGGCTCCCAGCCCATGACCACGTTCATCGACGAGCTGCACTGGCGCGGCATGCTGTACGCCTCCACCGAGGGGGCGGCGGAGCACCTCGCCCAGGGGCGGCGCACGGCCTATATCGGCTTCGATCCCACGGCGGCCAGCCTGCACGTGGGCTCCCTCCTGCCCATCATGGGCCTGGTCCACCTCCAGCGCGCCGGGCACACGCCCATCGGGCTGGTGGGAGGCGGCACCGGGCTCATCGGCGACCCGTCGGGGAAGACCGCCGAGCGCCAGCTCCTCACCAAGGAGCAGGTGGCGGAGAACGCCGAGGGCATCCGCGGGCAGCTCGAGCACTTCCTCGACTTCGAGGCCAAGGGCAACCCGGCGCGCATGGCCAACAACCTGGACTGGCTGGGCGGCCTGGCGCTGGTGGACTTCCTCCGGGACGTGGGCAAGCACTTCTCCGTGAACCAGCTCATGGCCAAGGAGTCGGTGAAGCGCCGCCTGGAGAACGAGGAGACGGGCATCTCCTTCACCGAGTTCAGCTACGCGCTGCTCCAGTCCTACGACTTCCTCGAGCTGCACCGCCGCGAGGGGTGCACCCTCCAGATGGGCGGGAGCGACCAGTGGGGCAACATCACCGCGGGCACGGACCTCATCCGCCGCATGGACGGGGGCAAGGCCTTCGGCGTGGTGTTCCCGCTGGTGACCAACGCCGCCGGGACCAAGTTCGGAAAGACGGAGGCCGGCAACGTCTGGCTCGACCCGGCCCTCACGTCGCCGTTCCGCTTCTACCAGTTCTGGATCAACGCCGACGACGCCGACGTGGGGCGCTACCTCCGCTTCTTCTCCCTCCGCCCGCGGGCGGAGATCGAGGAGCTGGAGGCGGCGGCGGAGGCCGAGCCGCAGGCCCGCGCCGCACAGAGGGCGCTGGCCGAGGAGGTGACGGGGCGGGCGCACGGCGAGACCGGGCTGGCCCGGGCGCGCAAGGCCACCGAGGTCCTCTTCGGAGGGGCCATCGAGGGCCTGGGCGCCGACGAGGTGGCGGACATCTTCTCCGACGTCCCGTCGGCGGCGCTTCCCAAGGCGGAGCTGGAAGGGGAGGGGATGCCCCTGGTGGAGCTCCTCGCCCGTTCGGGGGTGGCGTCGTCCAAGGGCGACGCCCGCCGCTCGGTGGAGGGAGGGGGCATCTACCTGAACAACCGCCGGGTGGCGGACGCGGATCACCGCGTGGGCCTGGGGGACGCCATCGAGGGGCGCTTCCTGGTTCTCCGGAAGGGGAAGAAGACCTACCACATGGTGGCGTTGGAGGGGTGAGGGCCCGACGGGCCCCACTGGAAAGCGAGAGGGGCGCCCCCCCCCCGGGGGCGCCCCACCCGCCTCAGGAGGGGGGGGAGGTGGCGGGCAGACAACCCCCAGCCACGCCGCCCCCAGCCCCCAGTCGGCGCCGAGCTGGAGGCCGTCGTACTTGTGGCTGGCGGGGAAGACGTACTCCACCGAGAGGCGGTGTCCCGCCAGCGGTCCGTTCTCGGGCATGAGGACCGTGACGCCCACGGGGAGGTCCAGACGGGAGCCGCCGAGCCCGAGGCCGTCGTTGCCCGGGTCACGGAGGGGGTCCAGGTCGGGGTCGGCGCCGTCGATGGCGCCCCACTTCTGGTACGCGGCCCGCGCGGAGAAGGCGAAGTACCGGTTGGCGCGGTACGAGGCCCACGTGTTCAGCTCGAAGCGGTTCCCCGGCGCGAAGTCGCGGTCGTTGGTCCCGGCGTAGATCGTCCCCCGGATCTGCGTGCCCACGGTGCCCGTGGCGTTCTGCGCCATCAGCGTGAGGCCGGGCATGGCGGCGAACGTCCCGGAGCCGGGGCGCATGTCGTAGGGGAGGGCTTCCTCTCCAGGGGTGGAATAGGGGGTCTCTCCCACGATGTCGGTGGGAGCCGTGGGGATGCTGGCTCCCAGGTGGACCTGGGCGCGGTACGGGCCCTGGTCGAAGACCTTCACCGTGGCCGCCAGCTCCAGGTCGGCGACCTCGTTGGCCTCGGTGATGAAGTAGAACTCCAGGTCCCCGGTGAGCTGCTCCCTGTGGCGCAGCGCGTACCCCAGATTGGCCGAGAGGGTGAGGCTGGACGAGGGGGCGAAGGCGATGCCCACGCCGTGGCTCTCGGTCTTGAGCGAGAGCGGGATCACGTCGTAGAACTCCGCGGTGAGCTCCCAGGGCAGCATGCCGTTGTCGAACCAGATGCCTTCGGAGTTCAGGCGGTTGTACCGGTAGGTGACCTCGAACTGGCCCTTCTCCAGCGTGCGGCCGTCGCGCACGCCGAGCGGCGCCTGGGCGTCGGGCCGCTTGGACGACCACACCATCTCCTCCTGGGCCGTCGCGGGCGAGGCGAGGGCCAGGAGCGCGACGACGAGCAGGCTCTTTCGAACCATGGATGTTCCCTCCGACTCTGTGATGGCCGGGCGGACCGGCCCCCCTTCGATCCGACCTCCAAAATGAGCCCGGACCCGCGAGGAAAACAAGTGTTTCCTCCTCCGAGGGCCTCCGGAAGCGTGCCGGCGCGGGCTCTCGTCCACCCTTGACCCCCCGCGTCCCTTCGCCCAACGTCCCCGTCTTCCCTTGAAGCTCCGCCGCGTCGGGGTCCCGGATCCCTGGAGAACGAGCAAGGAATGGACAAGCCGCTGGTGGGCGTCATCATGGGGTCCCGTTCCGACTGGGAGACCATGGAGCACGCCGTGGAGACCCTGGAGGCCCTGGGCGTGGCCCACGAGGTCCGGGTGGTCTCGGCGCACCGGACGCCGGACCTCCTCTTCGAGTACGCCGCGTCCGCCGAGGGGCGCGGGCTCGAGGTCATCATCGCCGGGGCGGGGGGCGCCGCCCACCTCCCGGGCATGGTGGCGTCCAAGACCGTGCTCCCCGTGTTCGGCGTTCCCGTCCAGTCGAAGGCGCTCCAGGGGCTGGACTCCCTCCTCTCCATCGTCCAGATGCCCGGGGGGATCCCGGTGGGGACGCTGGCCATCGGGAAGGCCGGGGCCACCAACGCGGCGCTCCTGGCCGCCGCGGCGCTGGGCGCCAAGCACCCCGAGGTCCGCGAGGCGCTGCGCCGTTACCGCGCCGAGCGCACCCAGGCCGTCCTCGACGACCCCGACCCCCGGAGCTGACGCGGCGTGAGAGTCGGCGTCCTGGGAGGAGGGCAGCTCGGGCGGATGCTCGCGCTGGAGGGGCGGAGACTCGGCCTGAGCTTCCGCTTCCTGGAGCCGGCGTGCCCGGCGCCGGTGGACGACCTGGGCGAAGTGATCCGCGCGCCGTACGACGACCCCGAGGCGCTGGACCGCTTCGTGGACGGCGTGGACGTGGTGACGTACGAGTTCGAGAACGTCCCCGTGGAGGCCGCCCGGCGCCTGGCCCGGCACGTGCCCGTCCACCCCGCGCCCTCCGCCCTGGCGGTGGCCCAGGACCGGGTGAGGGAGAAGGAGGCCTTCGTGGAGGCCGAGTTCGCCACGGCGCCCTTCCGGGCCGTGGAGACGCTGGACGAGCTGGTCCGGGGCGCGGCCGAGATCGGCCTTCCCGCCGTGGTGAAGACCCGCCGCTTCGGGTACGACGGCAAGGGCCAGGCGGTGGTGCGGTCCGGGGCGGACCTCCGGACCGCGTGGGAGCGCCTGGGGGGCGTCCCCCTCCTCCTGGAGGCCTTCGTCCCCTTCCGCCGGGAGCTCTCCATCATCGGGGCGCGCGGCCTGGATGGCTCCTCCGTCTTCTACCCCCTGGTGGAGAACGTCCACAGGGACGGCATCCTCTGGACCACGGTGGCCCCAGCCGCCGACGTGTCGCCTGCCCTCCAGGCGGACGCCGAGGAGCACGTGCGCCACTTCCTGGACCGGCACGACTACGTGGGCGTGCTGGCCATCGAGCTCTTCGACGTGGACGGCCGGCTCCTGGCCAACGAGATGGCCCCCCGCGTGCACAACTCGGGGCACTGGACGCTGGACGGCGCCGTGACCAGCCAGTTCGAGAACCACCTCCGGGCGGTATGCGGGCTCCCCCTGGGGAGTCCCGCGCCCCGCGGCCCCTCGGCCATGCTCAACTTCCTTGGCGACGTGCCGCCCCTGGACGACGTGCTCCGGGTGCCCGGGGCCCACGTCCACCTCTACGAGAAGGCGCCCCGCCCGGGGCGGAAGGTGGGCCACGTGAACGTCACCGGCGCCGGCGCCGAGGAGGTCGCGTCCCGCCTGGCCGAGCTCGAGGCCCTTGCGCTCGCCGCCGTCTGACGAGTGTCCTCCGACCCCTGAAACCCGGAGCGCGACCCCCCCGTAGGGCTTTTTGACTTTGTCAAAATAACCCCCACGGGAGCCGCGCGTGCCGTCCCACCCCCAGAACCTCGGCGACCTCGAGGAGCTCGTGCTCCTCGCCGTCCTGCGCCTCGGCGGGGACGCCTACGGCGCCTCCGTCCGCGACGAGCTGGAGGCCCTCGCGGGCCGCTCCGTCTCCATCAGCACGATCTACGTGACGCTCATGCGCCTGGAGGAGAAGGGGCTGGCGCGCTCGTGGATGGGCGAGCCCAGCGGGGAGCGGGGCGGGAAGGCCAAGCGGCACTTCCAGGTGCGCCCCGAGGGCGTGGAGGCCCTGGAGGCCACCCGCGTGGTCCGCGAGCGGATGTGGGAAGGGGTGGGCGGGGAGGGGAAGGCGCATGCGCGCTGAGCGCCACCCCCGTCCGCCGGCGCTGGCCGAGT
>BTVB01000021.1:0-69685 GCA_045863275.1 Gemmatimonadota bacterium | reverse complement strand
ACCACCGGCTGGTGCACGAGGAGGGGTTCCGGCTGGAGCCGAACGCGTGGCCGGGAGGGAGGCCGGTGTTCTACGACCGGCGCGGGATGCCGGTGCCGGAGGCGCCGCCGAGGGTGGAGGTGGGGCCGAGGGCCGCCGACGCCCTCGTCCGCGCCAACCTCCAGCGTGGCGTCGATCCGTCGTGGGACACGGCTTCGTGCCGCTGGAAGCGCGCCGACGACATCCCCCTGGACGTCCTCGAGCGCGCGGAGGAGGCCGCGTGAGGGCGACCCGGGAGAGATGCGGATCCCGCAGGCGCGGTCTGGTCAGGGCATCCGGATGGAGCGGTGAATCCAGAGGATGGCTCGGTGAACCAACTGGTGCGCGTTCTCCAGCCCGAGCTTACGCATGACCTTGGTACGGTGTGTCTCCACCGTCTTCACCGAGAGGCCGAGCCGCGCTGCGATCTCACGGCTGGTGAGCCCCTCTCCCACGAGGCGAAAAACGTCGAGCTCACGGTCCGTGAGGTCGTCCACGCCATGCTCGACGCCGGGTCGCCCGGTGAGCCGCTGGACCGCCTGTTGCCGCAGGCGCGGGCTCACGTGGATCTGGCCAGCCCCCGCGGAACGGATGGCTTCCAGAAGGGCTTCGGGCGCTTGGTCCTTCATGACGTAGCCCACGGCGCCCGCCCTCAGTGCGCGCTCCGCGAAGACCTCTTCCGGGAACATCGAAAGAACGACGATGGACACGCCGGGGTGTCGGCGGCTGATGCGCCGCACCAGGTCCAGGCCGCCGTCGTCGCCCAGCGCCAGGTCCAGAACGAGCACGTCCGGGCCGTGAGCGTCCAGCAGCGAGAGTGCCTCGTCGGCGGTCGCCCCGGTGGCGACCACCTCCAGGTCGGCCTCCGCCGCTACCATATCGGCGATGGCCTGGAGCACCAGGACATGGTCGTCCACCAGGGCGACACGGAGGCGGCGCGGGATCACGGGCGCTCCGCGGCGGGACGGTCATGCAAGGGGAAGCGGAGGGTCACCCGGACGCCCCTAGCCAGGGCATTCGCGAGCTCCAGGCCGCCGCCCAGGAGGCGTGCCCGGTGGCGCATGAGGCGTGTGCCCAGGCCCTCGTGGGGGCCGTGCGCGAGCCCCGCGCCGTCATCCGAGACCGAGAGGACCACGAACCCGTCGTCCAGGTCCAGGGACACATGGACCGTCCGCGCGTTGCCGTGGCGGACGGCGTTGGTCACGGCTTCCTGGACGATGTAGAAGACGTGTTGGGCGTCTCCTGCCGGCAGGAACAAGGCGGAGGGGGTGGCGCGCATCCGCGGCTGGACCTCGAAGAGCGCCTCCCAACGGGCCGTCATGCGGCGGAGCGCTTCGACGAGATCCACTTCGGACGAAGGGCCTTCTTGGGAGGCGTGTGCGAGGAGTCGCGCGCGTGTTGCGGCCTCCTGGGCCAGGGACTGGATCCGGCCCACCCGCCAGCGGGCATCCGGGCCCACGTCCCCGGGCAGGGCATTCCCCAGGGTCTGGGCGGCAAGGGACAGGGCCGTCAGCAGGGGGCCGAGGTCGTCGTGGAGCGCCGAGCCGAGGCGGCGGCGCTCCCGGGTGCTGACCTCCTTGATGTCCTGGCGAAGGGCGTGCTCCGCCGACACGTCACGGACGATTCCCTCCACCACGGACCGGTCGTGCCCGGCGACCACGCGGCCGACCCCCGAGACGCGGGCGACCGTGCCGTCCATGCGCACGATCTCCCCTTCCACGCTCCCCCGGGGGGGGCTGGTGCCGCCCGCCCGGATGGCTTCCAACACCGACTCCCATTCCCTGCCCGGGACGAGGAGCGTCCGGACCGAGGTGCCCACCACCGGAACCCCTGCGTGGTGCGCGCCGACGATGCGCAGGAATGCGGTGTTGGCCTCCAGGACGATGCCCTCGAGGGAGACCCGGACGACGCCCACGCCCAGGGCATCCAGCAGGGCGCCCAGCCGGGTTTCGGCGGGTGCCGGGTCGGGTGGTTCGATCAGGTCGGCGGTCATAGGGGCAGCTCCGCCAGATGTCGGGACGTGGTATACCCCGCACTCCCCGTCCGGTTCGGGACCCGGGCCTTCACGTCATTCGCGCGGCGCGTCGAGGGTTGTGCGCACCTTCCTGACCAGCTCGGCGAGCTCGAAGGGCTTCTGGAGAAACGCCGTTCCAGGGGGGAGGGCGCTCCCGAACTCGTCGTGGGCATAGCCGGACATGAAGAGCACACGGGCGCGTGGGCGTCGGCGAAGGAGCAAGGGAACCAGCTCCGAGCCACGCATGCGGGGTAGGACCACGTCGCTCACGATGAGGTGGACGGGGCCTGGGTGGTCCTCGCCGACCTGGAGCGCCTCTTCGGGCCCGCCTGCCTCGAGGACCGTGTACCCGTGGCGCGCGAGAGCGCGGGCGGCGGCGGAACGGAGCTGGGGGTGGTCCTCCACGAGGAGGATCGTCTCGGTGCCGTCCAGCCTCGTCGCCGGAGGAACTTCCTCGACGGGCCGTGCGACATCCACTCCTCCCGCCGGCGGGAGGTACACCCGAGCCGTCGTGCCCCGGTCCGGCTCGCTGTACAGCCACACGTACCCACCGCTCTGCCGGACGATGCCGTACACGGTGGAGAGGCCGAGCCCCGTGCCCTTGCCCTCGGGCTTGGTCGTGAAGAAGGGCTCGAAGGCCCGTGCCAGGGTCTCGTCGTCCATCCCGTGGCCCGTGTCGGAGACCTCCAGGACCACGTAGGGGCCGGGAGGCGTCGCTCCGCCATGGACCGGGGCGTCATCGCGGAGCTCGACGTTGGCGAGGGTCATGGTCAGGCGGCCTCCGTCGGGCATCGCGTCGCGGGCGTTGACCGCCAGGTTGACGAGGATCTGCTCCACCTGGCCGCGGTCGGCGAGGACGGGCCAGAGGCCCTCGGGCCGCTCCAGCACCAGCTCGACATCCTCGCCGATGACGCGCCCGAGCATGCGTCGCGTACCGTCCACCACCTCGCCCAGGTCCAGAACCTCGATGCTGAAGGTCTGACGCCGGCCGAAGGCCAGGAGCTGCCGGGTGAGGGCGGCGGCGCGATCTGCCGCGCTTTGGATCTCCCGGACCTCCGTCGCCGCCTCCCGGTCGTCCGCCATGGTCCGAAGGGCCAGCTCAGCGCTCGTTTTCACCACCGTGAGGAGGTTGTTGAAGTCGTGGGCGACACCTCCCGCCAGGCGGCCGAGAGCCTCCAGGCGCTGGGTCTCGTGGAGCTGGGCCTCGAGGGCCAGCTCGCGGGTGATGTCGCGCTTGATGCCCACGAAATTCTCGATGGTCCCGGTGAGGGGGTCACGGACCGGCGAGATGGAGGCGTCCTCCTGGTAGAGCGTGCCGTCCTTCCGCCGATTGGTGAAGCGTCCCGTCCACACCTCTCCCGATACGAGGGCACCCCACATCCTCCGGTAGAACGCGTCGTCCTGGGTCCCGCTCTTCACGATGCGCGGGTTCCGGCCCAGTGCCTCCTCTCGGGTGAACCCGGTGGTGCGTTCGAAGGCGGGGTTCACGTACTGGATGGTGCCGTCCCGGTCGGTGATGACCACCGTCTCGGCGCTGGCCTCGATGGCCGTCGCCAGAAGGTCGCGCTGTCGCTCAGCCTCCTTGCGCCCGCTCACGTCCACCACGTGCCCCATGATCTGCGCCAGGTCGCCGGCGGCGTCGAAGATCCCGAGGGCGCTCTCCACGACGTGGACGTCGTCGCCCCGGACGTCGCGGAGCGTGTGCTCCAGGAGGTAGATGGTCTCTCCTGCGGCGATGCGCTCCACCAGCGCGCGTCTGGCGGCGGCGTCCGGGTAGAGGGAGGCGAGGTCCACTCCCCTGGCGGCCTCCACCGAGGGAAAGCCGAAGACGCGGGCGAATGCCGGGTTGCACTCCACCAGCCGGCCGTCCGGCGTGGAAAGGAACACGGCGGTGAGGTTCTCCATGAAGAGCTGGCGGTAGCGCGCCTCGCTGGAGCGCAGCGCCGCCACCATGCGCTCGCGCTCCATGCGGACGGCTCGGGCGTCCAGGGCGGCGGCCAGCGCCTGGGGCAGGCGGGCCAGCCGGTCCTTGAGCACGTAGTCGGCGGCGCCCGCCTTCAGGCACGCCACCGCCACCTCCTCGGAGATGCTCCCGGTGACGATGATGAAGGGCGTGTCGCGTCCCTCTCCCCGGAGGATCTCCAGCGCCTGGAGGGCGTTGAAGCCCGGGAGGCGGAAGTCGGCCAGGATCGCGTCGGGCTCCAGGGCCAATCGCGCGCGGAACTGGTCTTCGCGGTCCACGCGCTCCACCTCCAGCGACAGCCCGCCGCGACGGAGCGCCCCCACGATCAGCTCGGCGTCCGGCTCCGAGTCCTCCAGGAGGAGCACACGAACGGGGGTGGGAACCGTCGGCGTCGGTGAGGTCATGCGGCGGGCGGCTGGTTGAGGAGGACCCAGTAGTAGCCGATCTCCCGAACGGCTTCCGTGAAGCGCTCGAAGTCCACCGGCTTCTGGATGAAGCTGTTGACGCCCAGCGCGTAGCTCTCAACCACGTCCCGCTCCTGGCGGGAGGAGGTCATCACGACGACGGGTACCGTCCGGAGGCCGCCGTCGGCCTTGATGCGCCGCAGGACCTCCAGCCCGTCGACCTTGGGGAGCTTCAGGTCGAGGAGGACGAGGCGGGGCTTGCCGTCGGGACGGCCCCCGTACGCGCCTTCGCGGAAGAGGAAGTCCAGGGCCTCCTGACCGTCGGTGACCAGATGGACCCGGTTGGCCAGCTTCGCGGACTGGAAGGCGTGCAGCGTGAGCTCGGCGTCCGCGGGATCGTCCTCCACGAGGAGGATCTCGATGGTGTCGGCGGTCATGGGTGGGGTTCCGTGTCGAGGGTGAAGTAGAAGGTGGCCCCGTCGCCGGGGGCGGCCCGCGCCCAGACCCGGCCCCCGTGGCGGTGGACGATGCGGTGGACCGTGGCGAGACCCACGCCCGTCCCGGGGAACTCGTCGGCGGCGTGGAGGCGCTGGAACACGCCGAAGAGCTTGTCGGCGTGGCGCATGTCGAAGCCCACGCCGTTGTCCGCGACGTAGTAGACGGTATGCCCGTCCTGCGCCTCGGAGCCCACGCGCACGAGGGGATCGGGCGTCCGGGACGTGAACTTGAACGCGTTCTCGAGCAGGTTCGCCCAGACCTGGCGGAGGAGGGTGGGGTCGGCGCGACAGGGAGGCAGGTCGCCGAGCGTCGTCCGCGCCGGGGGGGCGCCCTCGTGAGGCCGGGCGAGGCCCGCGATGACCTCCTCCACCAGGTGCCGCGTGTCCACCGCCTCGGGCTCCAGTCCTCTGCGCCCGAGGCGCGAGTACTCCAGAAGCTCGTCCACCAGCGTGCCCATGCGGGCTGCGCCGTCGCGAACCCTGCCCAACAGGCGTCTCGCCTCGCTGGACAGCTCGGGTCCGTGCTCGTCCAGGAGGATGCGCGAGAACCCGTCCACCTGGCGCAGGGGCGCGCGCAGGTCGTGCGACACGGTGTAGGCGAAGGCCTCCAGCTCGTGGTTGATGGCGCGGAGCTCGGCGGTCTGCTCCCGCACCCGGCCCTCAAGCTCGGCGTTGAGGCGCTCCAGGGCCTCCCGTGCCGCCACGCGCTCCGAGATGTCCAGCGCGAAGGCCACGCCGTGCTCCGTGGAGTCCTCCAGGAGGGCGCAGCCCAGGAGCACCGGGGCGCGGGTCCCGTCCTTGCGCCAGTACTCCTTCTCGAAGGGCGCGGCCTTCCCCGTCCGGGCCATCTCCTCCAGGGCGCGGTCGTCGGACGCGGCGTGCTCCGGAGGGGTCATGCGCACCCAGTCCACGGCCCCGGCCTCCAGGTCCCCGCGGGAGTAGCCGACGATGCGAAGGAACTCGTCGTTGGCCTCCAGGATGCGCCCCCGGACGTCCCAGAACACGATCCCCAGGAGGTTGGACTCGGAGATCCGTCGGAACCGCGCCCTGCTCCGCTCGAGGTCCGCCGTCCTTCGCGCCACCTCCCCCTCCAGGGCCTGCCCGTGCCGGGCCAGCTCGCTCCGGCTGGCGCGGAGGGCGGCGATGCTCTCCTGCTCCGATCGGAAGATGGCCAGGAGGCTCCCGAGGAGCCCGGCGAAGAGGGCGGCGTAGCTCAGCAGCTTGAGGAGGTGAGCGGCATCGAAGTGCCCGTCGTAGAGGGCCCGGGAAAAGGGCATGAACAGGATCTGTGCTCCCGCGCCGAGAAGGAGGGAGAACACGAGACCGTGCTTCACCGGGTCCCATGCCCACCTTTGCTCCCGGAGGTGCCCCGCGAGCGCCACCACGAAGAGGGCCCCAGGGAGGAGCTCCTGGGGGCGGGCTACGGGGGGGCTCAGGTACGCCGCCACGGGCAGCGGGAGGAAGGTCAGGAGGGCGACCACGACGAGGGCCACGCCGGCGCCGAGGGCGTAGACGCCCTTGGCAAGGGGTCCCCACGCCCCTGGCCGCGTCTCGGACTGCCGGCCCACGAAGAAGCCGACCGCCAGGAGGGTGGCCAGCGCCAGGCGGGAGGCGAGCCAGCTCCACGGCACCAGGGCCCGGGGCGGCGTGGGAACCAGGTCGGGGAAAGCCGGGGAGGTGACGAAGGCGTGGTACGCGTCCAGGAGCCCCGCCACGAGGAAGGCGGACCCGATGAACAGGAGGCGCGTGCGCGGCACGATCTGGAAGCGCGCCAGCGCCAGCACTCCCGCCACGAGCGCTACCGACGCCGACACGGACTCCAGCACGGTGTGGAGCTCCGGGCCGCTCCTCCAACCGTTCCCCCGGAGGAGGAGGGAGCCCACCGCCATGGCCGCCGCCACGGTGGCGTACGTCCGCAGGCGCAGGCGCGCCCTTCCCTCCGCGGGCTGAGAAGGCGGACCCGTGGAGGGGAGGTCGGGCGCACCCGCCGGCGGGGCGTACGGGGCGGCGTCTGGTCGCGCGGCCGCCGTCGATTCAATCGGCTGTCGTTCCATGTCGGCCAGAGCGTCCGGAGCTGAGGAAGGCGGGGGTGCGGCCACTCCCGGAATGCAATCTTCCACCACCCCGGGGGCGGATTCCATCGGGGCCCACCTGAAGTCGGGATCGGGGATTCCCCTAGGGACACGAAGAAGGGCCGGCACCCCGAAGGGAGCCGGCCCCACAAGCGCCGGCGCGACGCTGTCGCCCGGCGTGTCCCCCTAGATGCTACACGTCATGTCCTCGCCGCAGCACATGGGCGACTTGATCTTGCCGTGTCCGTCGGGGCACTTCGAGACCTGGACGGAGACGCCGGCGGCAGTCGTGATGGTGTCGTTCACCAGCTCCTTGCCGCACGTGGCGCAGGTCATGTTCACGCTCATCCCGCACTTGTCGCAGGTGTAGGTCGCCATGGAAGGAACTCCCTGTCGGTCGGGTTCGAGGGTCGGGGCGCCACAATAAGCGAGCCGGCCGGGGATGTCACGGGTCCCCGGCCGGCTCGGCGGCGGCGTGGCCTCAGCAGCCGCCCTTCTTCTTGGGCTTGGCCCCGCCGGCCGCCGCCATGGGCGGAGGCGCGGCCACCGCGGTCGCCTGCACCGCGGCTCCGGAGAAGAACGCCGAGATCTGCCCCTGTCGTGCCGCCAGCTCCATCTCGGCCTGGGTGTCCCCGACGGGCATGGGCGTGAGCACCTTGAGCTCCCACCCCAGGAAGCCGTCCTGGAGGTAGGCGTAGCGCACGTTCCGCCGCCACCCGTCGGGCACCTGCTTCAGCGCCCCGAACTCGTCCACGAGGACGACGGTGGCGCCAACCGGCGCCGTGGCCAACAGCGACTGCGCGGCTTCGGGGGAGGGGGCGGGATACGACCCTGGGATGCGGGTCTCCGCTTCCTCGGAGGTGCTCCGGAGGTCGAGGACCAGGAGGCCCGGCTGCTTCGCGATGAGCGCCTCCGCCAGGGAGAGGGGAGCCATGGCCGCCACCTGCACCGGGGGGAGCGGTGTGGTGGCGGGGCGGATGCCGAAGCCCAGGAGGGCCACCAGGGCCACCGCGCCGGCGACCTGGAGCTTCGTCCTGGGCCGGTCGGGGGGCGTGAGGTCCACCATGCCGTGCTTCTTCCGGAAGATCCCTTCCACCTTCTCGGCGCCGACGAAGCCCGCGGCGGCCACCGCGACCACGGCGAGGGCGAAGGCCAGCGGCGGCACGCCCAGGAGGGTGGGGAGGAACGACTCGCCCATGGAGCCGGCGCCGTAGAGGCTCTCGAGCACGGGGAAGACGTCGGCGGCCACCGCGAAGACGGCCGTGCCCACGAAGATCCCCAGGAGGGCGACGACGGCGTCCCACCTGCCCGAGGCCGCCGACACCACCGACGTGCCGGGGCAGAGGCCGCTCATGATGAAGCCCACGCCCAGGAGGAACCCGCCCAGGAGCTGCGCCCACACGAAGGTGGGGTTCACCCAGAGGCGGGCCATGTCCAGCAGGCCCAGCCCCACCAGCGTGTAGAGCCCCACCATGGCCACGATGATGGCGGTGAACATGACCTTGAAGACGGCCATGTCGTACAGGTAGAACTGAGCCGCCAGCTTGCGGGCGCTCCCGAAGCCGCCGCGCTCGAGGCTGAAGCCGAACAGGAACCCGAGGACGATGGCCGTGAGCAGGCTCACCTCGGGATTGGCGAACTGGAGAGGGAACGGGGCGCTCATATCCACTGCCTCCTCACGAACCAGGCCACCGAGTAGCCGCCGGCGAACACCATGAGCATGAAGAGCCAGCTCCCGGTGGCCAGCGTGGCGCCCCCCGACAGCGCCTGCCCGGAGGTGCACCCCCGGGCCAGTGCCGCGGCGAAGCCCATGATGGCGCCGCCGGCGAAGGCGTACTTCATGCGGCCGCCGGTGGAGATGCGGGGTCCCTTCTCCACGGTGCTCTTGAAGCGTCCGGCGCTCACCGCGCCGATGAAGCCTCCCAGGAAGACGCCCACCACCTCGACGACGAGCCAGTTCCGCAGGGGGTTCGCGCCGTCGGCCACGTAGGAGCCGAGCTGGGGGTTGGCGGCGGTCCACTCCGGCGCCACGGCGTCGGCCGCCAGCGCCAGGGTGCGCTTGGGGAAGGCGCTGGCCCCGAGCCCCTGTCCCGCCACCACGAAGGTGGCGAGGAGCGTGAGGCCAAGGAGGACGCCGGCCAGGTAGGGGTTCCAGTAGGGCCGCGGGCCCGTTGTCTCTTTATGTGCGCTCATGTCGCTTTTCTCGAGTGACGGTGACGGGGGGCCCTCAGAAGAGGGCCACCGCCGCTTCGGTCCAACCCACGTGCTGTCCCGCGTAGACGATGATCCAGCGGAGGGCGAAGCCGCCCCCGAGGACCAGGACGGCGGCCAGGCGGCCCGGAACGTGCCCGCCGCGCCGCTCCATCCACTCGGCCAGGAAGGGGGCCACCAGGCCCATCCCCACCACCAGCGTCCAGAACGCCGTGGTCCATGGGCCGCCCAGCACCGCGTGGGCCGCGGCGCGGTGGGCGCCTCCGCCCGACGTCAGGCCGATGAGCCAGACGGCGATGAGGGCCAGCTCCGCGGCGATGAGCCCCATGTCCACCCGGGACAGGAGGATCCGCTCGCCGTCGGCCAGGCGGTACAGGAGCATGTATGCCGCCCCGGTGCTCAACCCAGAGGTGAGGAAGAGGGGCCCGAGGATGGCCGAGTTCCAAAGGGGCCGCGAGGCCATGGTACCCAGAAGCATCCCGGTGTAGATGCCGAGGCCCACGCCGGCCACCACGTTCACCCACCCCACGACGCGGGGGTTGGCGTCGAGCCAGCCGCCCAGGCGCCGCGCCGCGCCGGAGAGGACGGGCAGGCGCGCCGAAGGCGACCAGCGCGCTTCCACCCGGCCCACCACCCCATCCCGGATCTCACGCGGCGTGACCAGCCAGGCCAGGGCCAGCGACGCCGGGTAGATGGCCAGGAGGATCCACGCTCCCCAGGACATGGGGGACGTCACCTTGAACACGAAGTAGAAGCGGAAGGCGTTCCAGGGGTTCTCCAGGTCCAGCCAGAGGAAGAACATGCCTACCGACAGGAGGATGGGCACGGTCCAGGCCAGGAAGCCCATGTGCGCCGACGGGGCGGCCTCGCCGTCGCTTCGGCCCCGCAGCAGCGAGAGGCCCACCAGGATCATGACGCCCGCCACCAGCCCGCCCAGGAAGAGGTAGCCCGCCACCTCGCCGTGCCAGATGTGCAGGCCGGGGTCGATGAGGGCGTTGGAGCGGGTCGAGGTCATCTCTTGCATGGTCCGCTCCTACTTCAGGAAGTAGTGCCGAGGCTTGGTGCCGGCCTCGGGCAGCAGGGTGAAGGACTCGCGCCGCGCCAGCACACGGGAGATCTCGCTGTCCGGGTCGTTGACGTCCCCGAAGTAGATGCTCTCGGTGGGGCACACCGTCTGGCAGGCGGTGGTGGGGATGCCGGCCTCGATGCGGTGCACGCAGAAGGTGCACTTGTCCACGGTGCCGGTGCGGGGGTCCACGAACCGCGCGTCGTAGGGGCACGCCGCGATGCACGCCTTGCACCCGGTGCACTTGGCCTTGTCCACCAGCACGATGCCGCCGGGCCCGACGTACGAGGCCCCGGTGGGGCACACGCTCACGCAGGGGGCGTCCTCGCAGTGGTTGCACCGCTCGGAGCGGATCTCCATGGAGAGGTTGGGGAACTGGCCCTCGACCACGGTGGTGATCCAGTCGCGGGTGAAGCCCTCGGCCACGTCGTTTTCGGTCTTGCAGGCGGTGACGCACGCGGTGCACCCCACGCAGGTGCGGGTGTCGATGGCCATGGCGTAACGGACGGCGCTCACGAGGCCACCTCCTCCGCGACCAGCGCGGTGTCCGTCGCGGCCTCGGCCCGCTCGGCCGCCACCACGTCGGGCCGGACGAACGTCACGAAGTTCACGTTCATCCCCGTGCCGCCCATGATGGGATCGACCTTGTATCGCGTGATGAGCTCGGCGTCGTCGATGCCCTTGCCGTAGGCGTGGCGGAGCTTCGCGGCCTTGCGCCCGTACCCGTGGACGATGTACACGCAGTCGGGCCGGATCCCCTCGGTGACCTTCACCGGCGCGGTGAACGTGGACGTGACGCCGTCCTGGTTCTTCAGGTGGATCCGCTCACCGTGCTCGAGGCCCCAGGCCCTTGCGACCTCCGTGTTCACCCAGACGGCGTTCTCGTCGTGGGTCTCGGAGAGGAGGCGGTTGTTCACCGTGCGGCCGAAGGTGTGCTGGGGCGCCCGGCCGAAGAGGAGGCGGTAGAAGCCGGGAGGCGGCTCCTCCAGCTCGTCCATGTGGCAGGTGGGCATGGGGTCGAAGCCCAGCGCGGCCAGCTTCTGCGAGTAGAGCTCGATCTTGCCCGAGTCGGTCCAGAACTCGGGCGTCGCGCCCTCCTCGAAGTAGATGGGCTTCCTGGGCCCCAGGACCACGCCCTCCTTCTTCATGATCTCGCAGTCGATGCCCAGGGGCTTGAGGCGGCTCTCGGCGTACTCCTCCGGCGTCTCCCAGGGGAAGAAGTGGGGGAGCCCCAGCCGGTGCCCCAGCTCCCGGGCGATCCACCAGCCCGGCTTGCTCTCGTACATGGGCGGCACCACCTCCTGGCGCACCGTCACGTACGACTCCTTGTGGGCGGGCGCCCAGGGCTCGTCGCAGCGCTCCAGGTAGGTCGCCTCGGGGAGCACCACGTCGGACCACCCCACGATCTCCACGGGGAGCACGTCCACGGTGACCAGGAAGTCCAGCGCCTGGATGGCCTTGTACGTCTGCTCCGGGTTGGGGAGGGTGGTGGGGAGGTTGGACCCGTACACCATCCACGCCTTGACGTCGGCGTTGGTCCGGAGCCCGCCGGGGATGGTGGCGTCGCACACGCCCTGCGCCAGGACGTCGTCGGCCAGGGGGTAGAGGCTGGGCTCGGGCTTGTCGGCGGGGGTGTGCCCCTCGTCGTCGTACGCCGGGTACTCGTAGGGGGGCAGGCTCACCGCCGAGGGCACGTAGAAGCCGCCCTTGCGCCCCCACGAGCCCAGGAGCGCGTTGACGATGGCGATGGCCCGGGAGCGCTGGGTGTCGTTGCCGTACCAGGTGACGTGGCGTCCGGGGTGGACCAGCGTGGCGGGCTTCGCGGCGCCCATGAGGCGGGCGGTACGGCGGATGACGTCGGGCTCGATGCCGGTGCGGGGGTACGCCCACTCGGGGGTGTACTGCTGCACGTGGGCCTTGAGCTGATCGAAGCCGTAGGCGTAGGTCTCGACGTACTGCCGGTCGTAGAGCTCCTCGTTGATGAGCACGTTCATCCACGCCAGCAGGATGGCCATGTCCGTCCCCGGCTTCACCGGGAGCCAGTGGGTGGCCTTGGACGCGGCGACGCTGTAGCGGGGGTCGAGGACGATGACGTCGGCGCCGCCCCGGATGGCGTGGGCGAAGTCCTGCACCTGGGTGTTGTGCATGTTCTCGCCCAGGTGGGACCCGATGAGGACGATGCACCGGCTGTTGGCCAGGTCGGTGCGCTCGGGGGACCCCACGCCCGAGCCGAACGTCAGGTCGAAGCCCACGTCCCGGGGACCGCGGCACTGGGCGTAGGACGGCGCGGCGATGTTGGGGCTCCCCCACGCGTGGAAGAGGTGCTTCATCCAGCCGCCGCCGTAGCCGTGGGAGAAGAGCGCCACGGCCTCGGGGCCGTGCTCCTCCTTGATCTTGAGGAAGTTCTCTGCCACGACGTTGAGCGCCGCGTCCCAGCTCACCTCCTCGAATTCCTGGCTCCCGCGGCGGTCCACGCGGATGAGGGGCTTCTTCAGCCGGTCCGGGTCGTAGAGGAGGCCGGTGCCGCCGGTGCCCCGGGGGCACAGGTGGCCGCGGGAGAGGGGGTCCTTCGGGTTGCCCTGGAGCTTGGTGACCCGGCCGTCCTTCACGTGGGCCAGGACGCCGCACTTCCAGAAGCAGAGCTCGCAGAAGGTCGGGACCACGCGGTCGCCGTCGGTCCCGGGGTTGGGAATGGGCGCCCCGTACAGGCTGAACCAGTCGGTCGTGACGCCGCCCAGGAGCGTTGCTCCCCCCAGGCCGTAGGACGAGATCCTGATGAACTCGCGCCGCCTCATGTCGTCTTCCTGTCCCCCCCGGAGTCCGGGAGTCGCCCGTCCGCCTTCCGGCGAACGGGCACGTCGTGTCAGAGAGGTCCCCCGGGATGGTGGGAGGCCTCTGGCGAGGTGCCGACGGTGGGAGCGGAGGCTGCGGGAGACGGAGAGGCGAGGGAGGAGCCGCGCCACGAAGGACGCTCCTCGTGCACCCACGAGCAGACGGTCTCGAGGAGGTGGAGCGCCACCGGGTTGCCCAGGCGGAGGTGGACCTCCGCCCCGTCCCGCTCGGCCGCGACGAGCCCCGCGCTGCGCAGGGCCGACACGTGCCGGGCCGCAGTGGACTGCGGCCAGCCGAACTCCTCCACCAGCTCCTTCTGCGTGGTCACCCGTCCGTCGCCCAGCGCGCACGCCAGGCGTAGCCGGTCCGGGTGCGAGAGCACCTTGAAAAGGGCGACCGCCCGCCTCATCTCCGCGGGGGTCGCCCGATCTGCCAAGGTCATCGCGTTCATCTATTCGAATATCCGGGAAACCGGATTTGCAGTCCCACACCACACTCGGTGCCGATGGTCGGCGTCGTAAGATCGCCAGGGCGGGCACCCCCGCTCATCGGGGGGAACCCTGGACACGGCGTGGTGAAGAGGGCCGGGGGCGTGTCGGGGAATTCCCCGCACGGGGGTACGTTCGTACCGTCCCGTCTCTCAGTCGGAACGGAGCGCCACCGCCGGGTCCACGCGCACCGCCCGCACCGCCGGCAGGAGGGCCGCCAGGGCCGCCACCCCCAGGACCGCCACCGCGAGCCCTGCGAACGTCCGGGGGTCCGTCGGCTCCACGCCGAAGAGCATCCCCTGGAGGAATCGGGTGAGGAGGGCGGCCCCGGCGAGGCCGAGGACGATCCCCGCCAGGGCGAGGGCGGCTCCCTCCCGGAGCACCATGGCCAGGATGTCGCCCGAGCGCCCTCCCAGCGCGCGCCGAACGCCCAGCTCCCCGACGCGCTGCTCCACGGAGAAGCTGATGAGGCCGTAGATGCCCACGGCGGCCAACAGCAGCGCCACCGCGGCGAACGACGACAGCAGCACGAGGTTGAAGCGCCGCTGCTTCAGCCATTCGGACAGGAGGCCCTCGAGCGTGGCGCTCCCCCACACGGCCTGGGCGGGGTTGGCCTTCCAGATGGCCTCGGTGACCGGGGCGGAGAGCGCCGTAGCGTTTCCGGCGGTCTTCACCACGAACGTCAGGGACCCGGACCCCATCTGGGCCAGGGGCAGGTACGTCTCCGGCCGCGGCTCCGACTCGTGGCCCAGGGGGCGCACGTCGGCCACCACGCCGACGATCTCAGCGGGCTGGGGGTTCCGGCCGTAGCGCACGACGATGCGCTCGCCCAGGGGGTCCTCGTCGGGGAACTGGCGGCGGACGAGCGCCTCGTTGACGATGACGACCCTCGGGGCCTCCCCGTCGTCGGAGCGCCGGAAGGCGCGCCCGGCCACCACGGGGATGTCCAGCACCTGGAAGAGGTCCGGCGAAACCATGGAGAGGGCCGCCACCGGCTCCTGCCCGTCGGGGGGCGCGGCGCGGTCGAGCACCATGTAGGGGATCTCCAGCTCGATGCTGGCCACGCTGGCGTCGTTGGCGCCGGGCACGTTGGTGGTGAGGGCCACGGCCGTCACGCCCGGCACCGCCTCCATCTGCCGGATGGCCTCGTCGACGAAGGCCGCCTGGTCGGCGGGGCTCTCGTAGTCGTAGGCGAAGACCTGCACGACGAGGCGGTCCTCCGGGTCGAAGCCCAGCTCCTTGTCCAGGAGCACCCCGAAGCTCTTCACGAGGAGCCCTGCGCCGATGAGGAGCACCAGGGCGCCGGCGATCTCGGCCACCACCAGCCGGCTCCGCAGGGCCGTGCCGCGCCGCCCTCCCAGCGTGCCCCGCCCCCCCTCGGTGAACGCCTCGGCGAGGTCGGGGCGGGAGAGGCGGAGGGAGGGGGCCACGCCGGCCAGGAACGCGGAGAGCCCGCCCATGATCACGGCGAAGGCGAGCACCGGACCGTCCACGCGCAGCTCGTCGATGCGGGGCAGGTGGTCGGGTCCCAGCGCCTGGATGGCGGCGACGCCGCCGTACGTCAGGCCGATCCCCACCAGGCATCCCGCCCCGGCGAGGAGGAGGCTCTCCGCCGTGACGTGCTGGAAGAGGCGGCCCACGCTGGCTCCCAGGGCGCCGCGGAGCGCGAACTCGCGGCGGCGGTGCGCGCCCCGGGCCAGCATGAGGCCGGCCACGTTGGCGCACGCGATGAGCAGCACCGCCCCCACGGCGGCCAGGAGCACGAGGAGTGGGGTGCGCACGTCCCCCACCAGGTGCTCGCGGAGGGGGACGAGGGCCATGCCCACGGAGGCGTTGGTGCGGGGGTAGGCCTCCCCCAGGGAGGCGGCCAGGCGATCCACCTCGGCCTGGGCCTCTTCGACAGAGGCGCCGGGGCCGAGGAGGCCGATGCCGGTCATGTAGTTCGCCCCCCGGTTCGGCTCGTCCCACGTCTGGGGGGGGCGGGGGATCCAGGCCTCGGCCCGGTCCGGGAAGCGGAAGTCGGCGGGGAGGACCCCCACCACCAGCCACGCCTCGTTGTTGAGGGTGAGCGTGCGGCCCACGATCGCCGGGTCGCCGCCGAAGCGCCCCACCCAGGACCGGTGCCCCAGGACCACCACCTTCTCGTTGCCCTCCACGTACTCCTCGGCGGTGAACGTGCGCCCGTGGAGCGCCTCCGTCCCGAGGATCTCGAAGAACCCCCGGGACACCGACCACGTGCGCAGCGTCTCGGCACGCCCCTCAAGGAGGAGGTCGAGGCTCCAGGGATCGGCCACCGCCGCCGCCTCGACGCGCCCCGCCTCTCCGTCCACGTCCCTCACGTTGGCGGCGGAGACCCCCTCCGTCCGGGCGCCGGAGCGGGCGTCGGTCTGGAAGAGGGCGACGACGCGCTCCGCGTTGGGGTAGGGGAGGTCGCGGAGCAGAACGGTGCGCACCGCGCTGTAGATGGCCGTGGTGGCGCCGATGCCCAACCCTAGGGTGAGCACCGTGACGGCCGCGAATCCCGGCTGGCGGAGCAGCGTGCGCCGGGCGTGGCGCAGGTCCTGGAGCAAGCCTTCCATGGTGTTCCTCCTCCCGTCGTCCCCGTCCCGTCCCTCGCGAAGGCCCACCGCGGCCCGGAGGAGCGCCACGCACTGCTTCGCCCAGAACGCGACCCGGCCCCACGCACCGGCGTCCCGCCGCACGGCGGCCCAGTGCTCCTCCACCACCCGGTCCATCTCGTCTCCGTACTCCTCCCGGAAGTCCCGGGGGAGGAGGCGGCGGAGGAGGCGGTAGAGCCGACGGGACACTAGGCCCGCCCCTCCGGCGCCGCCGGCGGGAGCACGCGCGCCTCCCGGGCCAGTGCCACCAGCTCGGCCAGGCGCTCCGACTCGGCGCGCAGCACGCGCAGGCCCAGGGGCGTGAGCCCGTAGTAGCGTCGGCGGGCGTCTCCGCCGGGAGGGCCGTCGCTCTCCTCCAGGAGGAGGTCGTCCCGCAGCCGCTTGATGGCCGCGTAGAGGGTGCCCGCCTCGAGGACGAGGCGGCCCTGGGTGCGCTCCTCCACGTCCTTGATGATCCCGTACCCGTGGCGCGGCACCTCGGCCACGGAGAGGAGCACGTGGTAGACCACGTGCGTGAGGGGGAGGAAGCGCTCGGGGGTGGGGCTCTGGGTATGCATGGCGACACACTATAGGGTGATACCCTATAATATGCAAGCCACCTCGCTTACACCCGCTCGCTCTTCCCCTCGAAGCCGTCCCACACCACGCCGTAGAGGTCGTCGCGGCGGTCGGTCCACGGCTGCACGGTTCCCGCGTACCGGTGCCGCCTCAGCAGCTCCAGGTCCACGTCCGCCATCACGAGCGTCTCGATGTTGGGCGTGCACTCGGCTGAGATGCCGTCCCGGGCGAAGGAGAAGTCCAGGGGCGTGTAGATCCCCGACTGGGCGTAGTGCACGTCGGCGTTGTCCACGAAGGGGAGGTTGCCCGTGCATCCCGCCGCCACCACGAACACGTCGTTCTCCACGGCCCGGCTCATCGCCGGGTATCGGACGCGGAGGTAGTCGGTGCGGTCGTCGGCGGAGAAGGGCACGAAGAGGATCTGGGCTCCCCGCCCCGCGGCGAGGCGGGCCAGCTCGGGGAATTGCACGTCGTACCCCACCAGGATCGCGATCTTGCCCCGGTCGGTCTCGATGACGTCGAGCTGGCCCCCGCCCTCCAGGCCCCACCACCGCTGCTCCCTCAGCGTGACGTGGAGCTTGGCCTGCTGCTCGATGGTCCCGTCCCGGCGGAAGAGGTACGCGACGTTGTAGAGGCGGTCGCCCTCCAGGGTGAACTGGGATCCGCCGACGACGTTCACGTTGTACTTCACCGCCGACCGTGTGAAGAAGTCCAGGTAGTCGGCGGTGCGCTTGGCGAGCCTCCGGACCGCGTCGGCGGGGCGGCGCTCCTGCTGGAGGCCCAGGAGCTGGGTGGTGATGAGCTCGGGGAAGAGGACGAAGTCCGCCCGGTTGTCGGCGGCGGCGTCCATGAAGTAGGCGCACTGCGTGCAGAACTCGTCCCACGACCCGATGGGGCGCATCTGGTACTGCACGGCGCACAGCCGGACCACCGACACCCGATGCCACTGTCGCTGGGGGTCCTTCACGTAGTCCAGGTTCGTCCATTCCAGGTGCGTGGCATACCCCCGCGAGGCCGCGTCGGAGGGGAAGTAGTCGGGGATGAGCTCCTTGAGAACGAAGCCGTTGGCCACCTGGGTGGTGAGGACCGGGTCGTAGAGGCCCCGCTCGATGACCTTCTCCACGTACTCCCGCGCGGTCATGTCCTCGGGCTGGTCGCCGAAGCCGGGAATGCGGCCCCCGATGACGATGCGGGCCAGGTTCATCTCGCGGCACAGGTCCTTGCGGGCGTTGTAGAGCCGGCGCGCCAGGTGCATGCCCCGGTACTCGGGGTCCACCATGATCTCGATGCCGTACAGCGTGTCGCCGTCGTAGGTGTGGTTGCGGATGAAGCCGGCGTCGGCGACGCGCTTCCAGTCCTGCCAGTCCTCGTACCGGTCGTAGTCCACCACCAGCGAATTGGAGGAGGCCACCACGCGCCCCTTGTACTCGATGCAGAGCTGGCCTTCGGGAAAGAGGGAGAGCTGACTCTCGATCTGGTCGCGCCCCCACGGGATCATCCCGGGGAAGCACCGCTGCTGCATCTCCACTAGGTTGTCGTAGTCGTCAAGCGTGAGGCGCCTCAACTTGATCTTCTTCTCGAAGTCCTTGAGGCGTAGCTTGGCCCCGGAGCCCGATCCGGACTTGTGGTTCGCCATGATTCGGTCCTGTTTCACGAGAGTCGGAAGACCATGCTCATCGACTGCCACGTCCACCTGAACAACTACTACACCGAGAACGGCGACAACCGCCGTCCCACGGAAGAGAACGTCAATCGGCTGTGGGACGCCATGGCCGAGAACGGCGTGGACCACGCGGTGGTGCTCACCTCCTACAAGGTGAACGTGGACCGGCCCTCGGTGGAGCACGTCCTGGAGATCCTGGCGGAGGACCCCCGCACCACGGTGGTGGAGGGCCTGCGGTGGCGCGGGGACGAGCGCACCGACCTCTTCCACATGGAGGAGCGGATCCGCGACGGCGTGGTGAAGGGGATCAAGCTCTACCCCGGGTACGACAAGTACGCCATCAACGACCCGTCTCTCGAATCGGTGTTCCGCATCGCGGCGAAGTACGACGTGCCGGTGATGATCCACTGCGGCGACACCTACGCCAAGGGCGCGAAGGTACGGCAGGCGCATCCGCTGCTGGTGGACGACGTGGCGGTGGACTATCCGGACGTGCGCTTCGTCATCTGCCACCTGGGGAACCCTTGGTTCCAGGACACCGCCGAGGTCCTCTACAAGAACGACAACGTCTTCGCCGACATGTCCGGGCTCACGCTGGGGAACTTCGACTACGAGTTCGAGCGGTACCTGGTGATGCGGGTGAAGGACCTCATCGCGTACATGGGCGACCCGGGCAGCCAGCTCATGTACGGCTCCGACTGGCCGCTGGTGGAGATGGGGCCCTACGTGAAGTTCATGGAGGGCCTGGACTTCCCGGAGGAGGCCCGGGAGCACATCGCCTGGAAGACCGCGGCGGAGCTCTTCAAGATCGACGTCTCGAAGCTGGGCGGCTGAGCCTCAGCGCTCGCGCTCCGCCCTCTTGAGGTACCCCTCCACGAAGGCCTTCTGGACCTTGGCGCTGGCGCGGTAGTCGGCCAGCACGCGCCGCCCGGCGCGCAGCTCCTGGATGACGTAGCCGAGGACGGCGTCCATCACCCGGCCCTCCTCCGACCCCGTGGCCCTGAAGCGCTTCCGATAGTCGCCCAGGACCTCCTCGAAGTCGGGCTTCTCCCACTCCTCCACCGGCACGTCCATGCGCACGAAGTCGTCGAGCACCTCGGCGAATGCCGCGGGGATGGGCTCGTGCCAGAAGGAGACGTCCTCGCCCAGCGCGGCCACCGGCTCAGGCAGGTAGAGGCTCGCGCCCCTGGGCACCTGCCTGAAGAGGGCGGGGTTGAAGCGCTTCACCTCCCGCTCGCCGAGCCCGGTCCCGCGCGTGATGGCGGGCATGTCCAGCGTGCGGGCCGTGCGGATGGCGTACACCCTCTCCTGGGGGATGCTCTCCCGGAGGCGGGTGACGGTGGAGGCGTTGCCGAAGACCATCTCGCTGTACAGGAAGGAGCGGTTGCCGTACGTGCCCACCACGTCGCGGAACTGGCGGGTGGAGATGGCGCGGAGGTCCCGGGCGAAGTCGGAGCCGGCGAAGTACCGGTCCCGGACGTCGACCGCGCCGAGCTTCTCGCCGTTGATGAGGACCTTCCCCACGTTGGCGATCCCCGCGTGGTGCTCCGAGAGCGCGGGGATGAACGACCCGTACTTCGTGGCCATGACCTGGAGGTAGGCGGCGCAGTACGGCGCCTGGGTCGTCTGGTTCTGGATCTCGATGGGCTGGGACGTGAGGCGGTCCAGGCGCGCCCAGTTCCCCTTCAGCCACTGGCAGAGGCCCAGCGCGTTGGCCGACGAGCGGATGGTCCCGCTGAACCCCGACTCCACGGCGGCCTGGGCCAGGCCCAGCTCGGCGGGCACGCCGAAGCGCTCGTAGATGGCGGCCCACTCGTCCAGGAAGGCGCCGTAGTTCCGGGTGGGACGGAGGAAGTCCCCTCGCGTGGTGTTGTGGACCACGGGCCCCACCCGCTCGGTCAGGGCCTCGGCCACCTGGTCCCTGCGCCGGGAGACGTTGCGGTCCAGCGCCGTTCCGTCGAGGGCGCCCGCGAGGGCCCCGTCGGTCCAGGCGCCCTGGGCCTTCCAGTCGCCCCGTGCCGGGAAGCTGGCCAGGAGCCGGCCGTCCGCGGCGCTCCCGTAGAGGACGGTGCCGTCGGGGGTCTGGAAGACGTGGGCCCAGAAGGGGTAGCTGGGGCGTGCCGCCCGGAGCGCCTCCACGTCCCGGTCCATGCGGGCCCGGGCGTGCCGGAGGGCGGCGTGCTCCTCGGCGCCGGCGGCGGCCTGCGCGCTCACGTCCGCCGCGGGTGTCCACGGGGACAGGACCGCCAGGGCGAGGAGGGCCGCTGCTCTCACGGGGTGACCGGGGGCTGAAGGGTCCGACGGGCGGGAGGCGCGCCGGCCACCCTTGTGAATTCCAATATGAGCCGCGTCCGGAAAGGCCGGCAATACCGGGGGTGTCACGGCGAGCCGGGCCGCCTCGTTCTCCTGTCTACCTTGGAGCGCGGCACCCGCGCACGACCTTCCCGAACTGCCGCTCGGCGGCTTTCCACATAGATGAGACGCTCGCTTTCCTTCCAGGCCCTGCTGTGGGCCCTGGTGGCCACGGCCACCGGCTGCGACGATCCCGCCGCCGTTCAGGCGCCGACCCCCGTTTCCACGGTGGACGTGTACGCTCCCACGGCCTTCCTCCACCCCGGGGACGTGCTCCCCCTCACGGCCACCCCCCGGAGCCCCGAGGGTCTCCCCCTCACGGGACGGACCGTGGTGTGGTCGTCCGACGACCCCGCCGTCGCCCAGGTGGCGCCGTCGGGGGTCCTCACGGCGGTGGCGCCCGGGACCACGCGCGTCCGGGCCGACGTCGAGGGGAAGGCGGGCTTCTTCGCCGTGACGGTGGGCGACCACCCCGTGGCCTCCGTCACCGTGGAGCCGGGCGTCGTGACGCTGGTGGAGGGGCAGGCCCTGCAGCTCACCGCCGTGGTCCGCGGGAGCTCGGGGGCCCCCCTCCCCGGACGGCCCGTGAGTTGGACCTCGGAGGACGAGTCGGTGGTGACGGTGACGCCGTCGGGCGTCATCCACGCCGTGCGCTACGGCTCGGCGGTGGTGGTGGCCACCGTCGAGGGCCGCTTCGCCTCGGCGCTGGTCATGGTGCTGAGGCCCGAGCCCGTGGACACCGCCCGCGTGGTGGTGGTGACGCCCAACCCCCACACCATGACGGTAGGGGAGGGGCGGCTCTTCTACGCCGACGTGCGCTCCCCCGACGGCCAGCAGGTTCCTCATGCCCGGATCGACGGGTGGATGAGCCAGGACACGACCATCGCCACGGTCTCCTCGACGGGCATCGTGCGCGCGCTGCGTCCCGGGACCACGAGGATCATGGCCCGGAGCGGGGTGGTGACCGGGTGGGCGGTGCTCACGGTGGTGGCGGCGCCGGGCGGCTCCGCCACGTCGTACCGGCTCGCCATGCGCCCCGGAGAGGTGCGCCAGCCCCTCGATACCGTGGACGTGACCCGTCCCGGCGGGACGGCGGCCCGCGCGCACCTCTATCTGCGCAGCGCCACGCTCGAGCTCCGTATCGAGCAGGCCCGTTACGAGCAGTCCTTCGTCGCCGACGTGGTGGCGCTGGACGGCACTCCGCTGGGCGAGCGCGCGTGGACTTCGAAGGGAACCGTGGGGTACGTGTGGCCGGGGTCGGGCTACACCCTCGTCCCCGACGACACGGGCGCTCCGTGGTTCTCGGTGACGCCCCGGCCCGAGGGGCTCATCGTGGAGCAGAGCCTGCTGGGGGGCGCGCTGGTGAGCTACCTCTACATGGCCATCCAGCCGTAGCTCGCGCGTCGGGCCGCGCCCCCGGGGCCGTCATGGGGTACCGGGGGCGCGGCGCTCTGCCCTCGCCTACCCGCCCGCCCGCTGGCGGGCGTGCCACGCCGCCAGCACCTGGGCCTCCCGCTCCATCCCGATGCCGTTGATCTCGCCCCGGAGCGTGGCGGCCTGCTCCTCGGCGGGGCGGGTGAGGTGCCAGTCCAGCGTGTCCCTGGCGGTCACCGCCATGGGGCGGAAGGTGAGCCCCGCGGCGATGGCCTTGTCCGCGTTGCGCCGCTGGTAGCCCGCGGTGCGCCCGGTGGGGGGCTGCCACACGGTCATGTGGCGCCAGGGGCGCACCTCCATTTCCTGGAGGAAGTCCCACGGCACCCACGTGAACCGGGCTCCCGCGGTGGTGACGGCCTTCACGCCGTACAGCATCTCGGCGACGGTCTGGAAGTGGGCGGGGCCCACGGCGTTGTACGTGCCCAGGACCCTCTGCTCCGCCACCCGCACCGTCCACTCGGCCAGGTCCCGGGAGTCGATGAACTGATTGGGGTCGTCGGGGGTGTTGGGGGCCAGCACCTCGCCCCCCTGGTTGATGCGCGCCGGCCACCAGGTGAAACGGTCCGTCCGGTCCAGGGGGCCCACGATGAGGCACGGCCGGATGACCGTCCATCGGTCCGGGTACGTGGCCTTCACCTCGTCCTCGGCGCGCACCTTCAGGGGGCCGTAGTACTGGGAGGAATGGGCCCGGTCCAGCGTGTAGGGGTCCAATCCCTCGGGCATGCTGTGGACGGGGCTCTCCTCGTTGATCCCGATGATGCTCTGGTCCGAGTACGTCGACGTGGTGGAGATGAAGATGTAGTGCCCCACGTTCCCCTCGAGGTAGCGGCCGGCGTTGCGCACCCACGCCGGGAACGTGGTGGGGTTGTCGATGACCACGTCGAACCTCTTCCCCTCCAGCGCGCTGGTGTCGTCGTTGAGGTCCCCCACCAGCTCCTCCGCCACCTTCCCCCGGAAGAGGCCCGGGCGCGTCCGGTTCCGGTTGAAGAGCGTGACGCGGTGCCCCCGGGCGATGGCGTACTCCACCTGCTCGGGGCCGGTGAAGCCGGTGCCGCCCAGGATGAGGATGTCCAGCGGCGCCGAGGCCTTTTCCACCGTCCGCGACGCCCACCACGGCAGCGTGGCCCCGGCGGGGGTGGGGAGGAGGCCCAGGCCGGCGGCGCCCCCCACGGCGGTGGCGGTCTTGAGGAAGGAACGGCGGTCGGCGGCCATGGTGGAGCTCCCGGATGAGGTGGCGCGCGGGGCGGCGCCATCGCGCCGCACGGTCAACATGAGGGGGGATGCCGGCGGGTGTCCACCGCACGCGCCCACCTTGCCCGGCTCCCTCCGCTCCGTCAGTCTGCTCGCCATGACGCCCTCCCGCGACGAGCGCCTCGCGAAGTACCGCGAGAAGAGGCAGGCCGGCCGCACCCCCGAGCCCTTCGGCGGCGAGGTGGTGGTGGGGGGCTCCATCTTCGTGGTGCAGAAGCACGACGCCCGGGCGCTCCACTGGGACCTGCGCCTGGAGATGGACGGGGTGCTCCTGTCGTGGGCCGTGCCCAAGGGCCCCTCGCCCAACCAGGCGGACAAGCGCCTGGCCATGCAGACCGAGGACCACCCCCTGGAGTACGCCGAGTTCGAGGGGATCATCCCCGAGGGGGAGTACGGCGCGGGCCCCATGATCGTGTGGGACAAGGGGCGGTGGGACCCGGTGGAAGACCCCCGCGCCGGCCTGGCGAAGGGGAAGCTCCTCTTCGACCTCTACGGCCACAAGCTCATGGGCCGGTGGACGCTGGTGAAGACGAAGGCGGCGCCCAACTCGTGGCTCCTCATCAAGGAGCGGGACGGGCACATGGACCCGGAGGGGAGCACGGAAGGCTACCCCGACGACTCCATCTACTCGGGGCTCACCGTGGACGACTTCGCCCGCGTGGACGAGCGGGCGGAGGCGCTGGCCGAGCGGGCGGCGGAGCTGGGGGCGCCGGAGCGGGAGGTGCGGGCCGCCAAGGTGGACCTGATGCTCGCGTCCTCGGAGGAGGAGCCGTTCTCGAGGGACGGGTGGGTCTTCGAGCTGAAGTACGACGGGTACCGTCTCCTCGGCGAACGGGTGGCCCGGGAGCCCTTCCTCCGCTCCCGAGCGGGGCACGACCTGACGCACACGTTCCCCGAGATCGCCCGGGCGGTGCGGGGGCTCCCCTACGAGGGGATCGTGCTGGACGGCGAAGTGGTGGTCCACGACGCCGAGGGGCTCCCCTCCTTCAGCAAGCTGCAGAAGCGGGGGCGGATCCTGAACCGGGCCGACGCGCTGCGCGCCGCGGTGGAGCTTCCCGCCGTCTACTACGCCTTCGACCTGCTGGCGCTGGAGGGGCACGACCTGAGGCCACTCCCCCTGTTGGCGCGTAAGGAGCTGCTTCGCGAGGTCCTCCCCACCGTGGGGCCCATCCGGTACTCGGACCACATCCCCGTCCAGGGCGAGGCCGTGTACCAGCAGGTCCAGGCCATGGGGCTGGAGGGCGTCGTGGGCAAGAAGGCCGACGCCCCGTACCGCGGGGGACGCTCGCCCAACTGGGTGAAGGTCCGCACCGTCCAGGTGGAGGACTTCGTGGTGGTGGGGTGGACCGAGCCCCAGGGCTCACGGAGTGGCTTCGGCGCGCTCCACGTGGCCCAGTGGGACGGCGACGACCTCCTCTGCCTGGGGAGCGTGGGCTCGGGCTTCACCGACGCCCAGCTCGACTCGATCCACGCCCAGCTCCTGGCGCGGGAGGTGGGCGCCAGCCCGTGCACCGCCGGCGAGGTGCCGAAGGGGAAGGCCCATCACTGGGTGCGCCCCGAGCTGGTCGCCGAGGTCAAGTACAAGGAGCTCACCGACCAGGGCATGGTGCGCCAGGCGTCCTTCTCGCGCATGCGCGACGACAAGCCCGCCGCCGAGTGCCTGCTGCGCGGCGCGGCGGCCCCCGACGAGCGGCGGGAGCCGGCGGCGGTGCGCGTCGCCGAGGACCGCACCGTCCCCTTCTCCAACCTGGACAAGGTGTTCTGGCCGGAGGAGGGCTACACCAAGGGCGACCTCATCGAGTACCACCGCTTTGTGGCCGAGTGGATGCTCCCGTACCTGGAGGACCGTCCGCTGGTCATGACGCGCTACCCCGACGGCATCCACGGGAAGTCCTTCTACCAGAAGGACGCGCCTCCCTTCGCCCCCGAGTGGATCCGCCGGGTGACGCTCTGGAGCGAGGGGTCGGAGCGGGAGCTGTCGTACTTCGTGGCCGAGGACCTGGAGTCCCTCCTCTACGTGGTGAACCTGGGGACCATCCCCTTCCACGTCTGGTCCAGCCGGGTCTCCAGCCTGGCCACCCCCGACTGGTGCATCCTCGACCTGGACCCCAAGGAGGCGCCCTTCGAGCACGTGGTGCAGGTGGCGCGCACCCTCCACGACGTGTGCGAGGAGATCGGGCTCCCATCCTTCCCCAAGACCAGCGGCTCGTCGGGGATCCACGTCCTCGTCCCCCTGGGGGGCAAGCTCACCTTCGAGCAGTGCAAGACGCTGGGGGAGCTCCTGGCCCGGGTGGCGGTGGCGGAGCGCACGGACATCGCCACGCTCACGCGGAACCCGGAGCGGCGGGACGGGAAGGTCTACGTGGACTTCCTCCAGAACGGCCACGGCAAGCTGCTGGCGGCGCCGTTCACCGTGCGGCCACGCGCGGGCGCCACGGTGTCGGCGCCCCTGAAGTGGACGGAGGTGAAGAAGGGGCTCACCATCGAGGCGCACACCATCGCGTCGGTGCCGGCGCGCATGAGGCGCCTGAAGAGGGACCCGCTGGCGGGGGTGCTGGAGCTGGAGCCGGACCTGCTGGGCGCCCTCGAGCGCCTGGTCCACTGGTTCGACTGAGGGACGCCGCAGGAGCGGCGGCTCAGGCCTCCACCGCGGGCACCACCGGGTCGCACACCAGGTTGCGTCCCCCCTGCTTCGCCCGGAGGAGCGCTTCGTCCGCGGCGGCGTAGACGGCCTCGACCGTGGCGCCGTGCTCGGGGCACGAGGCGTACCCGGCGGACATGGTCACCTGGAGCTCGTGCTCCAGGGGCGGCCGGGCCTCGGCCACCACCTCCACCAGGCGGTCCGCGGCGTGGCGCGCCCGGGTGGCGTCGCTGGACGGGCACAGGATGGCGAACTCCTCCCCCCCCACGCGGAAGGCGGCGTCGGCGGCCCGGGTGTGCTCCAGGAGGACACGTCCCACCCAGGCGAGCACGTGGTCCCCGGCCTGGTGGCCCAGCGTGTCGTTGATGCTCTTGAAGTGGTCCAGGTCCACCAGGAGGAGGGAGAAGGTGCTGCCATAGCGTCGCGCCCGCTCCACCTCCTCGTTCAGGCGCTCGTGGAACGCCCTCCGGTTGAGGAGCCCGGTGAGGGGGTCGCGCACCGCCTGTTCGCTGAGGCTGCTGATCTGCTCGTCGGCGTTGCGGATGCGCACCGAGAGGGCGGCCATGAGGTGGAGGGCCATCCCTGGGGTCTCGGCCACCACGCGCCGGAAGTCGTCCTTGTCCAGCACCAGCGCGTCCACCGGGGTGAGGGCCCGGACGGTGGCGCTCCGCGGCTTGTCGTTGAGGAGCGCCATCTCGCCGAAGAAGTCGCCGGGTCCGAGACGGGCCAGCTCGAAGTCGGAATTGGCCGAGGGGTACACCACCTGCACCTGGCCGGAGGCCAGGAGGTAGAGCGACCGACCGGGCTCGCCGATCTCCACGATGGGCGTGCCGGCCTCGAAGCTGGCCTGGCGCGTGCGCTCGGCCAGCCGGCCCATCTCCTCGGGGCTCAGCTCCCGGAGGAGGGGCACCCTGGAGAGGAGGTCGGCCTTGGAGGGGGTGTCGGGCATGGTGGGCGAAGATAGGGCGGGGCCCAGGCGGCCGCCAACGCCGGCGTCGACCCGCCCCTACGCCAACAGCGCCGGGTGCCCCCCCGTGTGCACGAACACCGCCCGGTCGGGGGCGGCCACCCGCTCCTCCCGGACCCAGGCCAGGAGGCCGGCGGCGGCCTTGCCCGTGTAGACCGGGTCGAGGACGATGCCCTCGTGGCGCCCGAACCACGCGATGGCCTCCTGGGCCTCGGGGGTGGGTATCCCGTACCCCTCTCCGATGCGCGCGTCGTCGCAGGAGAGGATGTCGTCGCGCACCGTGCCCTCCCACCCCAGCAGCGCGGCCCCCTCCCGGGCCAGGCGCGCGGCGTCGGCCGCCATGTCCGCCGCGGACACGTCGGCGCTCACCCCCACCAGGCGCACGTCGCCGCGGCCCAGGAGGGAGAAGCCCAGGAGGAGCCCCGCCAGCGTCCCGCACGAGGACGCCGACACGAAGACCCAGGTGCGCGGCGCCGGGGGCAGCGCCTCGAGCTGACGGGCCAGCTCCGCCGCTCCCAGCGCGTACCCCAGCGATCCCAGCCCGGTGGATGCCCCCAGCGGCACCACCAGCGCCCGGCCCCCGGCGGCGGCGATCGCGGCGGCGGCGGCGTCCATGGCGGGGGCCCGCGACGCCCGGTCGGGGACCATTCGGATCTCGGCGCCGAAGAGGCGCTGGAGGAGGGCGTTCCCCCGGGGCTCGGCGGGGGCCCGGCCGTTGAGGACGAGGACGCACCCGAGCCCCAGGTGGGCCGCCGCCGCCGCGGTGATGCGGCAGTGGTTGGACTGGGGGCCGCCGGTGGTGACGAGGTGCGTGACGCCCTCCATTCGTGGGCGGGCCAGCTCGAACTCCAGCTTGCGGACCTTGTTGCCCCCCAGCCCGAAGCCCGTCTCCGCGTCCATCTTCACCAGCAACTCGGGGGCTGAGGCGCCCAAGGCCTTCGCCAGGTTCCAGGCGGGGACCAGGCGCGTGGGGAGGGCGGCCAGGCGCGTCCGCTCCCACGCCTCCAGGCGCGCCAGGGCTGAGGCGCTCATGCGGCCCCCCGGAGGGCGGCGCGGCGGGCCGCCGCCTGCACGGTGGCGTAGTGGATGTCCACGGTGTCGTCCACGTCGTGGCCGTACCCGCCCGACATGACCACCGCCACCGGCACCCCCGCCTCGGCGCACAGGTCGAGGACCAGTTCGTCGCGCATGGCCATCCCCTCCTTGGTGACGTTCAGCCGTCCCAGCCGATCCCCCTCGAAGGGGTCGGCGCCCGCCAGGTAGAACGCCAGCTCCGGTCCCGAGGCCAGCGCTCCCCGGACCCCCCGCTCCACCGCCTCCAGGAACGCGTCGTCGCCGGAGCCGTCGGGGAGCTCCAGGTCCAGGTCGCCGGCCTCCTTCTGGAAGGGGAAGTTGTTGGCGCCGTGCACCGAGAGCGTGAACACCGAGTCGTCTCCCCGGAAGATGGCCGCCGTCCCGTTCCCCTGGTGGACGTCCAGGTCCAGCACCGCCAGGCGCCGCGCTCCGCCCTCGGCCTGGAGGGCCCGTGCCGCCACGGCCACGTCGTTGAAGACGCAGTACCCCTCGCCCCGGTCGGGGAAGGCGTGGTGCGTGCCCCCGGCCAGGTTGGCCGACGCGCCGTCGGCCAGCGCCGCCCGGGAGGCGGCCAGCGTCCCGCCCACCGAGCGGCGGGAGCGCTCCACCAGCCCCGGCGACCACGGGAAGCCGATGCGGCGCACCTCGTCGCGCGTGAGCGTGCCGGTCACCACCCGCTCCAGGTACCCCCGCTCGTGGACGCGCAGCAGCTCTTCGTCGGTGGCCGCCTCGGGCACGTGGAGCCGGCACGTCCCCGCCCGGGCCACCCGCTCCCGGAGGCGGCCGTACTTCTCCATGGGGAAGCGGTGCCCCTCGGGGAGGGGAAGGACGAAGTGGTCGCAGTAGAAGACGCGCACGGCCTCGACGGGGAACGGGGCGGAGGGCTTCCCGGTACTCAGGGGTCCAGCGGCTACATTAGTGCGTCGCCGCGGGGTGGGGGAGGGTCAACCCGGCATCGAGACCACATGCGTCTGCACGGATATGCGAGAGGAGCCGTCCTCGGGCTGCTGGCCTGGCTCGGCGCCGCCGCCCCGGCCGCGGCCCAGGCCGGGTCGGTGGAGGGGCGCGTCCGCGACGACGAGGGCTCGGCGGTGTACGGCGCCCAGCTCCGCCTCACGCAGGCCGGGACGCTGGTGCGCCTGGCCGGGACCGACCGGCTGGGGTTCTTCCGCCTCGCAGACGTCCCCGTGGGGGCGTACACCCTCGAGTTCGGCGGCCTGGGGTACGCCCAGGGCTCCCGGTCCGTGGCCGTCGGTCCCGGCGAAGCGGTGGAGCTGGCGCTGGTCCTCCCCCGGCAGGCGGTGGAGCTGGAGGGGATCACCGTGGGTGCCGACCGGAGCCGGGAGCGGATCCGCTTCGAGGAGGTGGGGGGCGCAACCGTCCGCGAGCTGGGTCTCCTCGAGCTGAAGCAGGTCCCCGGCGTGGCCGAGGCCGACCCGCTGCGGGCCGTGGAGGTCCTCCCCGGCGTGGTGTCCACCTCCGACTTCTCCGCGGCCTTCCACGTGCGGGGCGGCTCCGCCGACCAGAACCTCATCCTCCTGGACGGCGTGCCCGTGTTCAGCCCCTTCCACCTGGGGGGCTTCTTCTCGGTGTTCAACGCCGACATGCTGGATCGTGCCGAGCTCCAGTCCGGCGGCTTCCCGGCGGAGCACGGCGGGCGGGTCTCGTCGGTGCTCCAGATCGAGACCGACGCCGGCGACGGCTCCATGGAGGTGGACGCCGGTGTCTCCCTCCTCGCCTCCCGGGTGGCGGTCTCGGGGGGCGCCCCCCGAGGCATGGCCGGGGCGCTGGGGCTGAGCAACGTCCACTGGAGGGGCTCCGCCCGCCGCTCCTACTTCGACTGGCTCCTCAAGCCGGCCTTCGAGTTCCCCTACCATCTCCAGGACTTCCAGGGCGTGGCGGAGGGGTGGACGCGGAGCGGCGACCGGATCCGCCTCACCGCGTACAGCGGCGACGACGTCCTCGACCTCACGAGCCTGGACGCCGAGGACTTCCCGCTCCGCATCCAGTGGCGGTGGGGCAACGACGTGGCGGGGGCGCGCTGGACCCACCCGCGGAGCGGCGGCGGGTCGCTGGACGCGAGGGTGAGCTGGTCGCGCTTCGGCACCCGCCTCGCCTTCCCCGACTTCGGCGACACCGACTTCCGGAGCGCCATCGACCAGGCCCAGGCCCGCGCCGACCTGGAGACGCGCCCCACCCCCTTCCTCCGCGTGCGCACCGGGGTGACGGCGGAGCGCTCCTCCTACGACAACCTGGCGGTGTCGGGGGGTACCCAGTTCGGCCAAGGGATGGGGACGGCCGTCCTGCTTGGAGGCTACGCCCAGCTCGCCTGGGCCCGCCCCCAGGCGTGGCTGGTGGAGGCCGGGGCCCGGGTGGACTGGTGGAGCCCCGACCCGGGGGAGGCGGAGGTGCGGTGGGCGCCCCGGGTGGCGGTGAAGCGCTTCTTCGCCGGTGGCGACGGTGCGGTCAAGGTGGCGGCGGGCCGCTACACGCAGCATGTCCACTCCCTCCGCGACGAGGAGATCCCCCTCGGCCTCGACGTGTGGGTGCTGGCCGGCGACCGGGCCCCGTCGCTGGTCTCGGACCAGGTGCAGGCGGGCGTGGAGGGATACCTGGGCAGGGACTGGTTCGCCTCCCTCGAGGGTTACACCCGGGATTTCGACGGAGTGGTGACGTTCAACCCCGCCGACGACCCCAACGACCCCCTGGACGACATCCTCCGGGGCACCGGCCGGTCGTACGGCGCCGACCTCCTGGTGCGGAAGGAGGGCGGCGAAGTGAACGGGTGGCTGGCGGTGTCCTGGCTCCGGGCGCGGCGCACCTTCCCCGACATGCTGGCGCCGGAGCGGCCGGCGCCCTCCGTGACCTACGCGCCCGTCTTCGACCGGCGGCTGGACGTGGACCTGGTGCTCCGGTACCCGCTGCCCTGGGGGTGGGAAGGCGGCCTGCGCTGGAACGTGGGCACGGGGACGCCGTACACGCGGGCCCTGGGTACGTACGCCTCGTACACGCCCCGGGTCCTCGAGCAGGGAGGCCGACTGGAGTGGGACGGGGCCGGAGAGGACGACTCCCCCTTCAGCCAGTACGCGGTCTACCTGGAGGACCGCAATGCGTCGCGCTACCCCACGTACCACCGTCTGGACCTCAGCGCGCGCAAGACGGTCAAGAAGTCGTGGGGGACGCTCGTGCCCTACGTGGACATCCTCAACACCTACAACCGGCGCAACGTGCTCTTCTACGCGTACGAGTACGAGGTCCCGCCCCCGGTGCGCTCCGGGTTCTCCATGTTCCCCCTCCTTCCCACGTTCGGGCTGGAGGTCCACTTCTGATGGGCGCGTCCCCGATGCACCGCCGGCTGCCCTTGCTGGTCGGTGTCGCGGCGACGGCGGTGGCTGCTCAGGCGTGCACGCTCGCGGAGGTCACGCTCGTCGAGGCGGCGGACGCCGTGGTGGCCGAGGTCTACGTCCAGGTCTCCCCCGGCGACCCGGGGGCGGCCCGCGCCATCGCCTGGCTCCATCGCACCATGGACGGAAAGGAGGCGGTCCTGGGACGACCCGTCCCCGGAGCCGACGTGCTCATTACCAGCGCGAGGGGCTTCTCCCTGGAGCTGGCGGAGACGTCGATCGAGACCTGCGTCTCCGGGATGGGCATGGAAGGCACCGGCACCTGCTACGCCACCAGCGCCGAGCTGGCCGCCCGCCTCCTCCCCGGCGACGAGCTCACGCTGGAAGTCGCCCTCCCCGGAGGGGGCCTGCTCCGCGGCACGTCGGTAGTGCCCGGCGACTTCCGACTCCTGGGGAACGCCGCCACCGGCGTGTGCTCCGTGGAGGCGCTGTCGCCGCTCGAGGTGCGGTGGACCCGCTCGGCGGGCGCGTGGGCCTACGTGAACGAGACGGCCATCCACGGGCTGCGCGCGGCCCTGGAGCCCCAGGGGATCGTGGTGGAGAAGGACCCCCTCTACCTCCTCGGGCTCTCCATCTCCGCCGCCGACACCACCATCGTCTTCCCCGGCGAGTTCGGCGTCTTCGACCGCTTCGACCTGGACCAGGGCGTGGCCCTGGCCCTCCAGAAGGGGCTTCCCCCCAACACGTGGGCGACGGTGGCCATCACCGCCGCCGACCGGAATTACGTGAACTGGGGCCGGGGCGGGAACTTCAACCCGTCGGGGCTGGTGAAGGTCCCCAGCCTCCGCGGGGACGGGACGGGGGTCTTCGCAACCACCGTCACGCGGAGCTTCCGGCTGGGGGCGGCGGCCACGGGCGTCATCCCCCAGGCGCTCCCCTGCGAGGGAGGCTGACGGCGCCGCGCTCCCTCATCCCCGCACCACCGCCTCGCGCCCCTCCAGGAGGCCGCGGATGCGGCTCACCACCAGGTCCACGGCCACCTGGTTGTAGCCGCCCTCCGGGACCACCATGTCGGCGAAGCGCTTGCTGGGCTCCACGAACTCCAGGTGCATGGGGCGGACCGTGGCCTCGTACTGGGCGATCACCGAGTCGGCGGTGCGGCCCCGCTTCACCACGTCCCTGCGGATGCGCCGCAGGAGGCGCACGTCGGCCTCGGTGTCCACGAAGACCTTCAGGTCCATGAGCTCCCGGAGCCGGGCGTCGGCCAGGACCAGGATGCCGTCGAGGATGAGCACGACCGAAGGATGGAGCTCCTCCGTCACGGTCGTGCGCGTGTGCGTGGTGAAGTCGTAGGTGGGCACCCGCACCGGGAGGCCGTCCTGGAGCGCGCGCACGTGCTCGGCCATGAGCCCGGTCTCCAGGGAGTCGGGGTGGTCGAAATTGACGCGCGCCCGCTCCTCGGGCGTCAGGTGGGCCAGGTCCCGGTAGTAGGCGTCGTGATGGAGCACCGTGGACACCCCCTCACCCAGCAGGCGGCCTACCTCGCGGACCACGGTGGACTTCCCCGAGCCGCTTCCCCCGGCCACGCCCAGGACCACGGGGCGGACGCCGGCGCCCACGGTCACGCCTCCTCGGCCACCACGAAGACGCGCCGGGCCACGTCGGCGCGGACCGATTGGACCCGTCCTCCGTCGCCGCCCACCCACACGGTGACGCGGCCTTCCGGCTCGTGGGTCTCCACCCGCAGCCGCGCGCCCGGTGTGAGGCCTTGCGCCTCCATGCTCCGCAGACGCGCAGGGTCCTCGTCGCGCACCGCCCGGATGCGCAGCTCGGCGCCGGGGAGGGCGTCGGCCAGCGTGGCGAAATCGGTCTCTTCGATCTCTCCGGCGCTGGTGGGGATGGGCGCGCCGTGGGGGTCGTGGCTGGGAGAGCCCAGCGCCGCGGCCATGTGCTCCACGAGGGTGTCGGAGGCGGCGTGCTCCAGGCGCTCCGCCTCGCCGTGGACGTGGTCCCAGGCGAACCCCAGGCGCTCGCAGAGGTACGTCTCGATGATGCGGTGACGCCGGAGCACCTTGAGGGCTTCCCTTTGACCCCTCCCCGTGAGGCGGACACCCCGGTACGGCACGTGCTCGAGGAGCCCCGACTCGGCCATGCGCTTCACCATGCCGGTGACGGAGGCGGGCTGCACGGCGAGGAGCTCGGCGATGGCGCTGGTGGACGCGGCCTCGCCGCGCTCCGTGAGGCCGTAGATCGCCTTGAGGTAGTCCTCGACGGACCGGGAGAGTCCGGGGTTTGCGGGTGTCATGCGCTCAAGCTACCCCCGGGTGGGCGGAGCGTCGACCCCGGCACGCCGCGGGCATTCCCCTGCCGCGGCCCGAGGCGTAGAATGGGGAGTCTCGCCGCCCCCCAGGCGGCCTCAAGATGGCTCTTGGGGATTCCCCGACCGCGGTTATAGCTTGGTAATACCCATGTCATTCTCTACGCTCGGATCCTTCCACCCCCCCAGGGAATGAGCTCCGAGGACCCGGTACGTCCTTATCACGCCAAGGACGAGGCTCGAGGCCAGGAAGCCGCTGAGGCCGTCGCCGCCGTGCTCAAGCACGCTGCGGAGAAGGAACAGGTGGCTCAGGCGAAGCCTCGCCCGAAGAAGCAGCCGAAGTGGATGCTCCCGCTGGGTCTCAACCTGGCGGTCATCGCGGTCTACCTGCTGCTGGCGCCTCCCACGTGGGTGACGGTGAACCCCATCGAGGGACCCGACCAGGCCACCCAGGTGCAGGGGCTCCGGGTGGCGCTGTACCTCCAGGCGCAGCAGATCGAGGCATACAAGGACCAGAACGGACGCCTGCCCTCGAGCCTGGCCGAGTCGGGGCGGGCGGTGCCGGGCATCGAGTACGTGAGGCAGGGCGCGGAGCAGTACCAGCTCGTGGCCACGGTGGGGGACCAGCCCATCGTCTATGACTCCTCCGGGCCGAACCCGGAGATCGTCGCGGCCGTGACCGCCAGCCGGCTGGGGGGCTGATGATGACCATGCATCGTCGAGACCGAATGCCCGGCACCTCCGGGCCCCACCGGGCCGACGCCCGGCGGGGGGGCTTCACCCTGGTGGAGCTCATGGTGGTGGCGGCCATCGTGGGGATCCTGGCCGGCCTGGCCATCCCGAACCTGCGGACCGTGCTCCTCCGGGCCCGGGCCACCGAGCTGGCCGGCGACATGGAGGTGGTGCGGACCGCCACGCTGAGCTACAACGGCGACCACCACACCTGGCCGTCGGAGGCTCCGGCGGGGACCATCCCGTCCGGGCTGGCCGAGTACCTGCCGGACAACTACTCGTTCGCGCGCAACGGGTACCAACTGGACTTCGAGAACTGGAGTCTCCCCGGCGGGCTCCCCGGGGACCCCACCACCCACACGCTTGTGGGCGTCTCCGTCGTGGTCACCGACCCGTCCCTGGGCAACGCCCTCGTCGAGCTCCTGGGCAACGCCATCGTCTTCTCGGTGGGGAACACCCACACGGTGGTCATCGACCGGAGCTGATCGCGGCCGGAGTGGAAACTCCCGGCCGTTGGGGCGTATGATCGGGTGACAACGTCACCCGAGCCTGCCCATATCATGCGCTACGAGCAGTCCACCGAGGGGATCCGGGTCAGGGTCGAGCCGTCGTACTCCCTGGCCGACTCCGACCCCCACGACGGGACGTTCGTGTTCTCCTACCACATCGAGATGGCCAACGAGGGGCAGGCTCCGGCGCGCCTGCTGTATCGCTTCTGGCACATCCACGACTCGGCGGGAGAGGACTCGGAGGTGGAGGGCGAGGGGGTGGTGGGAGAGCAGCCGCACCTGGAGCCCGGCGCGGCCCACAGGTACCGCAGCTTCTGCGTGCTCCGCTCCCCTACGGGCTACATGGAGGGGTTCTACACCTTCGAGCGCGCCGACGGGGAGCGGTTCCGCGTCCAGGTGCCGCGCTTCCACCTCCGGGCGCCCTTCATGGCGGGCCCCGCGGAGGGTGACCCGGACGTCATGAACTGACCGGCCGGCGCAGCCGGACCGAGATCCCACCCAGCAGGAGCAGCCACCCGGCCAGCGCCCATCCCAGGGGGACCGCCCGGCGGGCGTAGGCGCCGCGGAGCTCGGGATCGGTCGCCGCCGTGGCCACCACGTGCCCCCCCCGGGGGAGGCGGAGGGCCACGTACGTGCTCGGCCCCTCGGGGGTGCGGACCCGCCCGGTGGAGGTGAACGAGGCGGGAGGCGCCCGGAGGGCGGCCACGGCCCCGGCGTCGCCCTCCAGGGAGGCCGCGTCCACCTTGCCCTCGCGGATCCGGAATGCGTGGAGCTCCGAGAGCTCGTGGAAGGCCGCTGGGTCGTCGGCGACGTCCCGGGCGCGGGCCACCGCGAGGGCGCGGGTGAGGTTCCTTCGATCCGCGTCCTCCAGGGTCTCGTCGAACAGGCGCCCTCCGTGGACGAGGAAGCCCCAGGCCGTGAGGGCGGGCACCAGGGAGAGGAGGGCGAGGGAGCCCAGCGTGGGCCGTGCCGACACCCCCGCCAGCTGGATCCAGCCGGCGAGGCAGGCGAAGATCAGAAGGAGCGCCATGACCAGGATGAGCGGCACGGGGAGGGAGGTCACGCCGGTGGCCGGCGCCACCGCCAGCACGCCGAAGCCGGGAGCGCCTCCCCCCGGCTGCTCCAGGGCGGCCAGCGTCCCGTCCCCGAGGGCGGCGTCCAGGGGGGTGCCCCCCGGCGAGGCGGAGAGGGCCTCCAACGTGGCCGCGTCCAGCCGCTCGGGGCCGGGCGGCGGCTCGGTGGCCGCCTGCCGCTGCCCGCCCAGGTAGAGGGCGGCGCCGAAGCCCGCGGTGCGGCCCACGGCGACGGCCGAGGGAGGGAGGGGGGCCGAGGCCTGACGCACCGTGCCTTCCGGGTCGCCGGGCTCCGCGGGAAGCGCGACGCGGATCTCCACCCCCCCGGTGCCCGCGACCAGGCCGTTGACGGTGTCGCCCCGGAGCGCCCGGGACACCAGGGCGTCGGCCGAGTCGGAGACGGGCGTGGGGAGGGCGGCGGCGCGGAGGTCCTCGACCGCCGCACCCAGGTCCTGCTGCAGGGCATGGAGGGCCATGCGGGCCACCCGGGCCTCGGCGTCGCGGCGCACCTCGGTCCAGGCCGACGAGGCCGCCGTCACCCCGCCCACGACCACGGCGGCGGAAGGCGCGACGACGGCCAGGAGGTACACCAGGTAGGGGTGTTTCAAGGGAGCCGGGTCCGGACGGAGGGGTGGGAAGGACGCGGAGCCAGTTGGAGCGGCCCCCCTATCTTATTATCGTTTCTTGATTTCTCCCACTTCATCCACGCGTGGACCAGGGGGCGAAGTGAGCGATACTGTAGCCGTCGACGCAAAGCGGATTCTCCTCCGCTACGGGGCGCCCATCTCCGTGCTGGACAAGGTCACCGAGGTGCACCGTATCGAATTCGCGCGCATCATCACCCGCACTGCCCTCCCCGAGCGGGAGGCCCGGCTGCGCAAGCTCCTGAAGGAGCACGGCTACGCAGAGTAGCACGGTCCGCAGGGGTTCGCACGCCTTCGCTTACCCGGCCTCTTCCACCTCCAACGTCCTGACCCCGTCCAGGGGGATCTGCACGCGCACGCGGGTGCGTGCGCCCTCCCCACGGGTGTCCAGGTCCGCGGGGGCGCCATCCACCCGAGTGGCCGCCACCCCGGCGCACGGGAGGGACGGCTCGAGGATCACCAGGGGGGGCACCCGGCCCCTCGTCGGCTCGAGGGTCAGGCGGTGCAGCCGGCCCTCCCTTTCGTAGCGCAGCGTCAGGCGGCTCTCCCCCACGCGGATGCCCCGGCCCGTGAACGCCGTGAGGTGACGGGGCAGGGCAGGGGCCACCCGTAGGCGCCCCGAGGGCGCGTCGGCATCCAGCCCGAGGAGCCCCTGGGCCAGGCCGCACAGGAGAAGCGCCGCCCCGGGAGCCGGGCCCGGGGGTCCGGCGGGAGGATCCCAGCACCCCCGGCCGTGGGGCTCCCCCGACAGGCCACGCCCAAGGAGCCCCCGCCACGCGGCGTAGCCGCCGTCCGGGTCCCCGGCGGCCATGCGGAGCCAGCACCCCAGGGGTGTGTCCCCCGCCGTATGCGCCGGGGCGGGGCCCGCCAGCGTTCCCGCCAGGAGCCCCCGGAGGAGGCCCGCCCCCCCGGGCGCGCCGCCCCCGCCCACCATGGGCAGGCGCACGCCGCCCCGCCCCGCTGGAAGGGCGGCGGCTTCGCGCAGCGCCCCGATCTCCCCGTCGGAGGCGGCGTGGCGCAGGGCGTCGGCCAGCGTGGTCAGGGCCAGGGACCAGACGCTCCACGCCTCGGTCCCCGACGCTTCCCGCAACCGGCCGGTCGCCCCGGGGGATACCCCCGCCAGCGTCCCGCGGGCCGGGCCGGGGTCGCCGGTGAGGAGGGTGACACGGGCCGCCAGGAGGACCGCCAGCGCCGGCGCGGGGGCAGGGCCGCCCAGGGACCAGGCCACCTCGCCCTCCGCCGCTTCCATGGAGGAGAGGGCCCGACGGGCCGCCGCGTCGTCGCCCAGGGCCAGCGCCCCCATCCCCGACCAGAACGCCGCTTCCGCCCCCGGGATGGGGGGGCGGCCCACGCCGGCGCGCACCCGCGCCGCGGCCCAGATCACGCCCTGGTCCAGGTCGGGCACACCGGTGGCGGTGCAGAGGGTCTCCAGGTTGGCGGGGTCGGCGTCGGCGGCGGCGCGGATCTCGTGGGCCGCCAGGTGGGGGGCCGCCGCGAGGGCGCGCTCCGCCGTGTCGGGCGTGCCCGCCGCCACCACCAGCGTCACGGGGGCGGGGCCCCGCACGGAGGCCCGCACGCCCAGACCGCCCGCCGGCCCCTCCACCACCGTCCACGCCTCGGGCTCGGGGTGGACGCGCACCACCACCGTGCGTCCCTCGTCCCCGACTGGGACGGCGCGGAGCATGCCCCCGTGGGCGTGATAGCGCAGGTCCCGGGAGGCGGGGAGCACGGAGAAGGCCAACTGGAGGGCGCCGGGCCACCGTCCCCCCGGAGGCGACGTCCACTGGACCGCCGCCATGGGGAGGGCGGGTGCCGCCAGCGCGGCCTCCAACACGGTGGCGAAGGCGCCGAGGAGCTCCCGGCGCAGCGTCGAGGGACCGGCCACCACGTTCACGCACGCACCGGCGTCGGTGGCCAGGTTCGCCAACACCTCGACGCCGTCCACCCACACCGCGTGCTCGCCCTGCCTCTCCCGTCCCGCCACGGCCACCCGCTCCCCTTCAAGCAGGAACGGGCGGGAGGTGGCCACCCCCGCCCGCACCACCGGCGGCTCGGCGCCGCCCAGGCGCCCGGGGGGAGCCCCCCCGGGCGCCGAGCCCAGCGACGGGTCGTGGCGGACCGGCACGCTCGGCCCTGGATCCGCTAGCCGATCTTGGCCTTGGCGGCGGCGAAGTCCCCCGCCTTGACGATGGTGATCTTCGCCAGGTCCAGGTGGCGGCGCACCGCGGCGTTCACCTCGTCCAGCGTGAGGTTGCGGATCTTCTCCTCCAGGGCCGCGTCGAACTGGAAGGTCCGGTCGAAGTAGAGGTTCGAGGAGATCTGGCCCGAGAGGGAGGCGTCCTGGGCCCGCTGGAGCTGCCGGCCCTCCAGGAGTCCCTGCATGGACGTGGCCATCTCCTCGGCGGTGAAGCCCGCGTCCAGCACCTTCTGGATCTCCTCGCGGAAGGCCGTCTCCACCTTCTCCGCGTTCTCCGGCGCGTAGATGGCGAACGTCGTGAAGGACCCCACCTCGTCCAGCGGGTGGCCCGAGATCCCGCCGCCCACGCCGTAGGAGAGGCCGTCCTGCACCCGGATGCGCCGGGCCAGGCGGGAGTTGAGGACGCCGCCGCCGATCATGTAGCCGGCGAGGACCAGCGCCGGGTAGTCCGGGTCCTGGTCGTTGAGCTGCAGGTTCTGCTGCGCCAGGAGGATGGCGTTGGCCTTGTCCGGCGTCTCGATGGAGACGTTCTGGCCGGCCAGGTCGCGGAAGACCCCGGCGATGCGCTCGTAGGCCCTGGGGCTCCGCCAGTCGCCGAAGGACTCCTCGATGACGGCGCGGACCTGGGCGGGGTCGAAGTCGCCCACCACCACGATGTTCCCCGCCTGGGGCCCGTAGAAGTCGGAGTAGAAGGCCTTCACGTCGTCGAGGGTGGTGGCGCGCACCCCCTCGATCTCCTCCTCCACCGAGCTGGTGTGGCGGGGGTGGCCGGCGGGCCACGGGTCCATGGCCTGCGCCAGGGCGATCTGCGCCAGCGCGAAGGGGTCGGAGCGCTGCTCCTCGAGCTGGGCGAGCTGCTGCTCCTTCAGGATCCGGAATTCGGACTCGGGGAAGGAGGGCTGGCGCGCCAGCTCCCCCATGAGGCGGATGACGTCGGCCACGCTGGCGCGCACCGTCGTGAACTGGCCCTGCCCCTGGGTGGCGCTGCCGCCCAGGCCACCCTGGGCCTTGAGTCGGTCCAGCTCGTCGTCGATCTGCTGGCGCGTCTTCGACTGCGTGCCCCGCATGAGCATGGTGGGCACCATGTCCCCCGCCGTGGTCCGTCCCGTGAGGGACGCCTCGTCGCCGAACTGGAGGCGCATGCGCACCACCACCGCGTCGCCCCGGGTCTCCTTGGGCAGGAGGGCCACCTCCAGGCCGTTGGGGAGGGTGAAGGAGGTGGTCCGGGCGTCCACGTTGGCGGGGCTGGGGTCGAAGGCCTCGCCCTCGGCCACCGCCTCGCCTCCGGCGTAGTCCGCCACCATGGCCACCACGTCGGGGACCTCGGGGATGTCGGCGCGGTCCGGGTCGTCGGTGGGGTAGAAGAGGCCGACCGTGCGGTTGTCCGGCTTCAGGTAGGCCTGGGCCACGCGGTTCACGTCGTCGGCGGTGACCTGTCCCAGCCGGTCACGGTAGAGGAAGAAGAGGCGCCAGTCGCCCATGGACGCCCACTCGGAGAGCTGGAGCGCGATGCTGGCCGAGTTGTTGAAGGCCAGCTCCACCTGCTTGAGGAGGGCCGCCTTCGCCCGCTCCACCTCCTCGCCGGTGATGGGCGCCGTGAGCACGCCCTGCACCGTCTCGTTGAGGGTGCGCAGCGCCTGGTCCAGGTTCCCGTCCTTGCGCACCTGGGCGAAGGAGAGCAGCGGGCCCGCCTCCCTGAGCTGGAAGGCGAACGTCCCCACCTGGGAGGCGAGCTGGGGCTCCACCAGGGCCTTGTACAGCCGCCCCGAAGGGGCGTCGCCCAGGGCGTAGGCCAGCACGTCCACCGCGGCGTAGTCCGCGTGGGAGCCCGGCGGGACGTGGTACGACGTCAGGGCGATCTGCACGTCGCCCACGCGGCGGAGCGTCACCAGGCGTTCGCCGTCCTGCGCCGGCTCACGCGTGTACGTGGGGTAGAGGACGTTGGACGCCGTGCGCTCGGGACGGGGGATGGAGGCGAACTCGTCCACCACCATCTGGAGGGCCTTCGCCGGGTCGAAGTTGCCGGCGACCACCAGCATGGCGTTGTCGGGCTGGTAGTACTTCCGGTAGAACGCCTGGAGGCGCTCGATGGGCACGTTCTCCACGTCGGCGCGAGCGCCGATGGTGCTCTTCCCGTAGTTGTGCCAGAGGTAGGCGGTGGACAGCACCCGCTCGAAGAGGATGCCGAAGGGGTTGTTCTCCCCGGCCTCCATCTCGTTGCGCACCACGGTCATCTCAGAGTCCAGGTCCTTCTTGGCGATGAACGAGTTGACCATGCGGTCCGCCTCGAGGCCCAGCGCCCACTCCAGGTTCTCGTCGGAGGCGGGGAAGATCTCGAAGTAGTTGGTGCGGTCGAAGCTCGTCGTCCCGTTGGGCTGGGCACCCCGCTCGGTGAGCTCCTTCATGATGTCGGGGTGGTCGGGCGTCCCCTTGAAGACCAGGTGCTCCAGGAGGTGGGCCATCCCCGTCTCGCCGTACCCCTCGTGCCGCGAGCCGACGAAGTAGGTGATGTTCACCGTCACCTGGGGCTTGGAGGGGTCGGGGAAGAGGAGGACCCTCAGGCCGTTGTCGAGGTGGAACTCGGTGATGCCTTCCACCGAGGCCACCGGGCGCAGGTCGGAGGCGCTCTCCTGGGCCGCGGCCGGGGCGGCCGCCGCCAGGGCTGCGGCGAGGAGCGCGACGCGTGGGGAGAGGTCGAGACGGAGCATGGGGTGCTTCCTCCGTAGGCGGGTGGATCGGGGGGGAGAAAGACTGGAGCCTAATCTACACGCAGCGACCGGATCCTGTTCAACACCGCCGCCAGGTCGTGGCGCCGGAAGCCGGTGAGGTCCCCGGGGAGGCGGGGGTCCAGCGCGTCCAGCCCTCCCTCCTCCACGACGCGCTCCACGGCGTCGAGGATCTGCGCCACGGCACTCCGGCCGTCGGCCAGGTCGCGCGCCACCAGGACCAGCGCCGCGCCTATGGCGCGGAGCTGGCTCCGGCCGGCGAGCTGCTCCACCGCCCCCACGTCCACCGCGTCTGCGCCGAAGAGGAGCGTGCGCGCGTCGGGCACCTTCACGGCCACGGCCTTGCGCCGGAGGGACGGGTCCAGCGACCCGGGCACCGGTCGGCGCCCCTCGGGGAGGCGGTACGGCGACGGCGATTCCCGCAGCCGTCCCGTCGGGTTCGCGAGGGCCACCTCGCGGGCCCGGGGCGTGACGTCGAAGGGCGCGTAGTCCCTCAAAGCCAGCACCGTGTCGGCCACGTCCAGGTAGTCTCCGCTTCCGCCCAGCACCAGGACCGAGCTCACGCCCGCCACGTCGTGCATCTCCCGGACCCGGTCCACGAAGGGCGTGATGGGCTCCCCTTCCTTGGGGATGAGCGCCTGCATGCGGCGGTCGCGGATCATGAAGTTGGTGGCGCACGTGTCCTCGTCCATGAGGAGCGTACGGGAGCCGGCCTCCAGCGCCTCCACGATGGCCGCCGCCTGGCTCGTGGAGCCCGACGCGTTGTCCGAGGTGAAGTCGTGGGTGTCGACGGCCCCGGGGAGCCCGGCGATGAAGGGCGAGATGTCCACGCCCGCCACGGAACGACCGTCCTCGGCGCGGATCTTCACCGCGTCGGGGACGGTGACCACCAGCTCCCGCCCGTCGTTCGGCCGGTGGTTGACCACTCCCGCCTGGAGGGCCCGCAGGAGCGTGCTCTTGCCGTGGAACCCGCCGCCCACCACCAGCGTGATCCCCCGGGGGATCCCCATGCCCGTGACGCCCCCCCGGTTGGGCAGGGTCACCTCCACCCGCAGGGAGGGAGGGGACCGGAAGGGCACCACCCGAGGGCCGTCCAGGGGGCGGTCGTCCACGCCGCTCCTCCGGGGAAGGCGGGCGCCGTCGGCGACGAAGGCCACGAGCCCGAGGCTGGGGAGCAGGGCCCGGAGGTGGTCGGCGTCCTCGTTGGCCTCGGCGTAGCGGAGGAGGGCGTCGCGGTCGTGGGCGCCGCCGAAGAGCGTCTCCCGGAACAGCCGGGGGAGGACGTCGAGGAGGAGGCGCGCGGCTTCGGCGCCCAGCACGCGGCGCCCACGGGCCGGGAGCCCCACGCCGAGGCGCGCGTCCACCGAGCCGTCGCGCCCCACCTGGACGGCGGTCTGGGGCAGGACCTCCTGGCCCGGCGCCTCCACCGACAACTCGCCGCTCCTCCCGGTGCCCACCCGGGGAGCCACGTCCCGGGCCCGGACGGCGAGGAGGCGGGCGAGGTACGACGCCGTGGCCACGCAGCGCGAGCGCGCGGCGAGCGCTTCCTTCGGGAGTCCGGCGGTGTCGGCGGGTACCTCCACCCGCACGGCGGACGGGGGGGCGAAGGGGTCGGCCTGCACGTGGTCGACGTGGAGCACGAAACCGGCGAAGCGCCAGGCACCCGCCAGCGCCTTGTAGGCACCGTACCCCTTGCCGTCGGCCTGCCGGAGCAGGGTCTCCAGGTCTGCGCTGTCTCGCACGCGCGGTCCCGCCTTCCGCCCGCGTGGGCCTTGGGGGGCCATCGTCGCCCCCGGGTGTGGACCTTATCTTTCTCCTTCGAGCCCACCAGGTTCCGCGCTCCCACGTACGCGGGAGGCGTCCCCCAGCGGCAGGACTCATGTCCCAGCATACACCGGGCGCACCCGGCCCGTCCGAGGATCCCGTCCTCGTCCGACGCGAAGGCCCCCTCCTCGTCCTCACCCTGAACCGCCCCGACCGGCTCAACGCCGTCAGCTTCCCCATGTACGAGATGCTTCGGTCGGCGTTGCGCGACGCCGCCGACGACCGGAGCGTCCGTTGCGTGGTCCTCACCGGGCAGGGGCGGGCCTTCTGCGTGGGCGCCGACCTGAAGGCCCACGGCGAGGGGCCGCCCAGCGGCGAGGACCGCAAGCGGTACGTGCGCACCGCCCAGAGAGTGAACCGGCTCCTCCAGCTCGGCCCCAAGCCCGTGGTGGCCGCGGTGAACGGCCACGCCATCGGCGGGGGGCTGGAGATGGCCCTCTCCTCCGACTTCATGGTGGTGGCGGAGGAGGCCAAGCTCCGCTTCCCCGAGGTCTCACTGGGGACCTTCATCGGCGGCGGAACCGTCTACACCCTGGCCGAGCGGGTGGGCACGCTGAAGGCCCGGGAGCTGGTGTATCTGGGCGACTTCTTCCTGGGCCGCGAGGCCGCCGAGATGGGCATCGCCCACAAGGCGGTTCCCGCCGAGCGGGTGATGGAGGAGGCGCTCGCTCTGGCCGGCCGGCTGGCGGAGAAGGCGCCCATCTCGCTGGCCTACGCGAAGCAGCTCATCGGGCCCGCGGGGACCATGTCCCGGAAGAAGGCGCTCAAGCTGGAAGCCAAGGCCCTCGAGCGGATCTTCGGGACCCGCGACTGGAAGGAGGGGGTGGAGGCCTTCGCCGAGAAGCGCCCCCCGCGGTACACCGGTGAGTGACGCGGCCCGGACTCCCACGGGCCACCCCCTCGACGCGGTGCTCCTCCCCCGGTCGGTGGCGGTCATCGGCGCGTCCACCGACCCCAAGAAGCGGGGCTACCAGGTTCTCCGCGCCCTCCGTGACTCGGAGTTCCCCGGCGGCGTCCACCCGGTGAACCCCAAGGGAGGCGAGATCCTCGGCTTCCCCGTGCACACCTCGGTGGATGCCATTCCCGACACGCCCGACCTGGCGCTGGTCTGCACGCCGGCCCACACCGTCCCCGACGCCGTGGAGGCATGCGGCCGCAAGGGCATCCGCGGCGTGGTGGTGCTGGCGGTGGGGTTCCGGGAATCGGGGGAGGAGGGCGCCGAGCTGGAGCGCCGCCTCCTGGAGGCGGCCCGGGCCCACGGCGTGCGGGTGGTGGGGCCCAACACCTCGGGGATCCTCAACCTCCCCCTGGGCCTGAACCTCATCGGCGCCCGCGGGGTCCGGAAGGGCACCCTCTCCCTGCTGGTCCAGTCGGGGAACATGGCGCTGGCCCTCATGAACGAGGTCACCGCCCGCTCCCAGGAGGGGATCGCCGTCTGCGTCGGCGTGGGCAACGAGCTGGACCTGGGCTTCCACGAGTACCTCCACTTCCTGGGGCGTCACCCCGGCACCCGCGCCGTGGTGTGCTACGTCGAGGGGATGAAGGACGCCCGCTCCTTCCTCCAGGTGGCGGCGCGCGTCTCGCGGCAGAAGCCGGTGCTCGTCCTGAAGGGCGCCCGGTCGGCGTCGGGGCAGGCCGCGGCCCGCTCCCACACCGGGTCGGTGGCGGGGGAGTACGACCGCCTCCGCGCCGGGCTCGCCCAGGCGGGGGTGGTGGAGGTCACCCGCACCGACGAGTTGCTCCACCTGGCCGAGACGCTGGCCACCCAGCCCGCCGTCAGGGGGCCGGGCGGGATCGCCGTCCTCTCCGACGGCGGCGGGCAGGGCACGCTGGCCGCCGACGCCCTCTCGGAGATGGGGATCCCCCTGGCCACGCTGTCCGACGGCTCCCGCGCGGCGCTCCGGGGGCTCCTCGGCAGGGCGGCTTCGGTGGCCAACCCCGTGGACCTGGCCGGCGCCTCCGACGCCGACCCGGAGGTGTTCGGGCGGGCGCTCGAGATCCTGGCCGCCGACGACGGTGTCGGCGGCGTGGTGGTCGTGGGGCTCTTCGGCGGGTACGGGATCCGCTTCGCCGAGGAGCTGACCGCCGCCGAGGAGCGGGCCGCCGCGGTGATGGCGTCCAGCATGCGGGAAGCCGCCAAGCCGCTGGTGGTCCATTCCATGTACGCGTCGCACCGGAGCGCCCCCCTGGTGCTGCTGGGATCGGGGGGGGTGCCCGTGGTGGAGTCGCTGGACGTGGCGTGCCGGTGCATCGGCGAGGCGTGGCGGCGCGGCCGCATGCTCTCCCGCCCGGCGTGGAGGCCCGACGGCGACGCGGAGGCCGTGGCGCCCCGGGCGGGGCGCCGCCTCAGGGGGCTTGAGGGCGACGAGGCCCTGGCCCGCGCCGTGGCCGAGGGCAGGGACACCCTCACAGAGCCCGAGGCACGGGCGCTGCTCAGCGAGGCGGGCATGCCCTTCCCGCCGTCGGCGCTCTGCGTCACCGCGCAGGAGGCGGCGGCGGCGGTGGAGGGGATGAAGACGGCGGTGGCCATGAAGGTGGTGGCGCCGGGCATCTCCCATAAGACCGAGGCGGGCGGCGTGGCGCTGGGCATCGCGTCGGCCGCGGAAGCCGAGGAGGCGTTCCGCCGCATCGAGGAGAGCGCCGGCCGCTGGCTCACGGCGCGGGGCCTGGATCCGGCCATCCGCGGCGTGATGGTGTCGCCCATGATGGCGTCGCCCCTGGCCGAGCTGCTGGTGGGGGCCCGCCGCGACCGGGACGTGGGCCCCGTGCTCACGCTGGGGGCGGGGGGGATCTGGGTGGAGGTGCTGCGCGACGTGGCTCACCGCGTCCTGCCCGTGGAGGACCGCGAGGTCCGGGCCATGCTGGAGGAGCTGCGTACCTGGGGGCTGCTGGCCGGGGCGCGGGGGAGGCCCGCCGCCGACCTGGACGCGGTGGTGGCCGCCGCCGGGGCGGTGGCGCGCTGCATCCTGGAGAACGAGGCGGTGGCGGAGGTGGAGGTGAACCCGCTGTTCGTGTACGCGTCGGGCGCCCAGGCCGTGGACGCCCGCATCTTCCTGGGAGGACGAGATGGAGACTAGGCTGCGTGCGGCATCGGGCTCCCTCGTCGGAGCGCTCCTGGCCCTCGGGGTGGGCGGGTGCGCCGGCCCCGAGACCACGGTCGTCCCCGCCGAGGCGGAGGGGTTCGCAGCCAGCGCCTCGTCGGCGGCGGGCATGGTCGTGACGGGCTCGCCCTACGCCACCGAGGCGGGGGTGCGCATGCTGGAGGCGGGGGGCAACGCCGTGGACGCCGCGGTGGCCGCCGCCTTCGCGCTGGGGGTGGCCGAGCCCACCCAGTCGGGCTTGGGGGGGCGCACCCAGATGCTGGTGCGCATGGCCGACGGGACGGTGCACGGCATCGACGGCACCACCCAGGTGCCGGCGGTCTACGACCCGACCACGGCGCCGGAGGGGGAGCACGGGCACGCCGCGGTGGGGATCCCCGGGACGGTGGCGGCCCTGGCTCGGGCGCTGGAGGCCCACGGCACGGTTCCGCTGGCCGACGCGCTCGCGCCGGCCCTCGAGTTCGCCCGTGAGGGCATCGCCCTCCCGGCGGGCGAGGCGCGCCGATTGGGGGAGGTGGCGGGCGAGCTGGATCCCGCCTCGGAGATCGCGCGGGTCTTCTACGGTCCCGACGTCACGCCCCTGGAGGCGGGCGCGGCTCTGGTCCAGGAGGACCTGGCCGCCGTACTCCAGACCCTGGCCGACGAGGGGCCCGACGCGTTCTACCGTGGGGACATCGGCCGGCGCATCGCCGAGGACATGGCGGCCCATGGGGGCTTCGTCACCGCCGCCGACCTGGCGGACTACCGGGCGGAGGACTCCCAGGTGGGCCTCGGCTACTTCGGGGGGTACCGAGTACGCGGCACGTACCTGCCCGCCTCGGGGGTCACGGTCATCGAGATCCTGCAGATCCTCGACCGCCTCGCGCTGGACGCCAACGACTCGGGGAGATGGTCGGCCACGCTGGTCGAGGCGCTCCTGGCCGGCTTCGAGGACCGGGAGCTGGCCGAGGAGAGACTGACGCCGCCGGAAGCGGTGGCGTGGCTCACCTCCGACTCGCTGGCGGATCGTCGCGCCGCCGAGATCGCGGACAAGCTGCGCACGATCGCCCTCGCACGCGCCGTTCCCGGCGCGGCAGTGTCGGCGTTGGCCTTCGACGAGGGCTCCGAGCCGGCCTTCACCACGCACGTCTCCGTGGCGGACACCTTCGGCAACGTGGTGTCCCTGAGCCAATCGCTGGGGCCGACGCTGGGGGCGCGGGTCGTGACTCCCGGCCTGGGCTTCGTCTATGCGTCCACGCTGGGCGGGTACCTCACCGGCGGCGGCCCCGGGTACCGGCCGTGGTCCTCGCAGGCACCGCTGGTGGTCGTGCGGGAGGACCGGTCTCCGGCGCGCCTCGGGGGCGGGGGAGAGGGACTACGCCCCGTGATGGTCCTGGGGGGCGCGGGCTCCCGGCGCATCCTGTCGGCGCTGGTGAGCGTGCTCACCCGCGTGGTCCACGACGGCCAGACCCTGGAGGCCGCGCTGGCGGGCCCCCGCCTCCACCCCACGGGCGATCGCGTGGACGTGCAGGAAGGCTGGCCCGCGGGCGAGGCGATGGAGGCGCTGGGCTACTCCGTGTCCTTGCGGGAGCCGTCGTATTTCGCCCGGTTGAACGGCGTGGAGATCGCGGGGCCCCGCGCGTTCGTGGGCGTGGGGGAGCCTCGCTGGCCCGAGAGCGCCGCCGGCGGACCCCGGCGGTGACACCTGAAACCACCCGGCGCGGGCCCGGCCCCGCCCCTTGGGAGGAGCTAGCCAAGATGTCCCGACGCACCCTCGTCCTCGTGGGCCTGGCCATGGCCGCGGCCCTTTCCGCTCCCCGCGCCGGCGGGGCCCAGGAGCGCACCACGCTCATCCGGAACGGCCGCGTCCTCGACGGCATGGGCAACCCGTGGATCCGGGCCGACGTGCTCCTCCGGGGAGACCGCATCGAGGCCGTGGGCAACCTGGGCGACGTGCGCGCCGACCGGGTGGTGGACGCCACCGGGCTGTACGTGGCCCCCGGCTTCATCGACACCCACACACATGCCGGCGCCGCCCTGGCATCGGACGAGCTGGCCCACGGCCGGCCTCTCCTGGTGCAGGGCCTGACCACGGTGTTCGCCAACCCCGACGGCGGCGGCCCGGTGGACCTGGCCGCCCAGCGCGGCGAGCTCCTGGACCGGGGGCTGGGCCCCAACGTCGCCCAGTTCGTCCCCCACGGCTCGGTGCGGGGCGAGGTGCTGGGCTCCGACGACCGCGACCCCACCCCCGCCGAGATGGAGCGCATGAAGGCGCTGGTGAAGGCGGGGATGGAGGAGGGCGCCTGGGGGATGTCCAGCGGCACCTTCTACGTGCCGGGCTTCTATTCCAAGCCGGCGGAGATCGAGGAGCTGGCCAAGGTGGTGGCGCCCTACGGCGGCGCGTACCAAAGCCACTACCGCGACGAGTCGGACTATTCGGTGGGCCTCATCGCCGCGGTGGACGAGGTCATCAACGTGGGCCGGGTGGCGGGGATTCCCGCGGTGCTCACCCACGTGAAGGCGCTGGGCCCCAACGTCTGGGGCTTCGGCGCGGCCGTCGTGAAGCGCGTGGAGCGGGCCCGGGAAGAGGGCGTGCAGGTCTTCGCCGACCAGTACCCGTACACCGCGTCGGCAACGGGCCTGGACGCGGCGCTCCTCCCCCGCTGGTCCCAGGTGGGAGGAAGGGACTCCCTCATGGCCCGCATGTCCCGTCCCGACGTCATGGCCCGCATCCGCGGGGAGATGGTGGACAACCTGGCGCGGCGTGGGGGCGCGCACCGGATCCAGTTCCGGCGTTTCCGCCCCGACACCTCCATCGAGGGCCGGCTCCTCGGCGACGTGGCCCGGGAGCGGGGCAAGGACCCCATCGACGCCGCGGTGGACATCATCAAGGCGGGGAGCGCCAGCATCGTCTCCTACAACATGGACGACGGCGACGTGGAGACGCTCATGGTCCAGCCCTGGACCATGACCAGCTCGGACGGGGACCTGGTGCCCTGGATGGAGGGCGTGCCTCACCCCCGCTCGTACGGGGCCTTCCCCAGGAAGCTCCGCCTGTACGTGAAGGAGAAGGGCGTGGTGACGCTCGAGCACGCGGTGCGCACCATGACCTCGCTGCCGGCGCTGGTCTACGGCATGCAGGACCGCGGGGTGCTCCGCGCCGGCGCCGCCGCCGACGTGGTGGTCTTCGACCTCGATCGGGTGCGGGACACGGCCGAGTACACCGCGCCGCACCAGCTCGCCGAGGGCATGGTGTGGGTCTTCGTGAACGGCGAGGCTGCCATCGCCGACGGTGAGCTCTCCGACGTGCGGGCGGGAAGGGTGCTCCGGAAGGGGCGGTAGCCCGCCTCAAGCCCTCTTGCGTTGGGGCGGCGCCTCACGGCTTCGGGGCTCTCCCCACCGGAAGCCGGCGGGGGGACGGGGCTCGGCCCACCGGAACGCCAGCGGCGCCGGAGGCGCCTCCGGCGCGGGGGCGTCGGCCTCGCTCCAGCGGAAGCCGGAGGGGTGCGACTTCGGCTGCGGCGCCTGGCCCTCGTCCGCGGCGAAGCGGAAGCCCGACGGGTGGGCCGGCGGCTCTCCGGTCACCTCGGCCTCGGTCTCGGGCCTCGGCGCGAAGCGGAAGCCGAAGTCCTGCGGCAGTCGGTCCCTCCCCCACCGGAACCCCGAGACGTGGGAAGCGGGACGTCCCGGGATGGCCGCCGGACCCTCCCGCCCCACGCCCTCCCACGAGCACGCGGGGCACCACCGGATGCGCAGCTCGGGGACGGCCTTCCGGATCGCCGGGTGGAGCTGGACGGCCTGGGTGTCCCCGTCGCACCGGGGGCATTGGGCCCGCACGGGGGCCCGCCGCAAGCCGGCGGCCGCGGTGATGGCGACGAACGACGTCAGGATCCCGATGACGAGGGTTGTGGCCATGGTCCGGGGGGAGGGGGTGGGGCACGCGGACTGCGCCCGTTTTCTAGGATAGGCATGGGTGGGGTGCCGAGTCCAGCATGACGTTTCGCGGCGGGCCGGCCCGTGGTTTTACGAGGACGCCCCATGCTGTAGACTACCCCTGCCGGAAGAACCTCAGAGGAGACGACAGTGGGCGCCATCCGCGACTTCATGGACAAGCACTACCTGCACTTCAATGCCCGGGAGACGGTCTGGGCGGCGCGGGCGTACGAGGACCACCTGGCCAGGGGCGGCAAGATGATGGTCACGCTGGCCGGCGCCATGTCCACGGGAGAGCTGGGGATCATCCTGGCGCGCATGATCCGGGAGGGGAAGGTCCACGCCATCTCGTGCACGGGGGCCAACCTGGAGGAGGACGTCTTCAACCTCCTGGCCAACAAGGAGTACGAGATCATCCCATCCTGGCGGGAGCTGTCCGTGGCGGACGAGGTGGCGCTCTACGAGCGGGGGATGAACCGGGTCACCGACACCTGCATCCCCGAGACCATCATGCGCCACCTGGAGAAGCGCCTGGTGAAGATCTGGTCCGACGCGGCGGAGAACGGCGACCGGTACACGCCCGCCGAGATCCTCTTCAAGGTGCTGGACGACCCCACGCTGGCGGAGCACTACCAGATCGACCCCGCCGACTCGTGGATGCTGGCGGCCAAGGAGATGGGGATTCCCGTGTGGGCGCCCGGCTGGGAGGACTCCACCACGGGGAACATCTTCGCGGCCAACGTCATGATGGGGAACGTGAAGCACCACACGTGCGTGAAGACGGGCACCGAGCAGTTCCAGCAGCTCATCGAGTGGTACGTGGAGAACCACGGCAGGGACGAGGGGAAGCCTTCGGTGGGGTTCTTCCAGATCGGCGGCGGCATCGCCGGGGACTTCGCCATCTGCGCCGTGCCCTGCATGATCCAGGACATGGAGATGGACATCCCGTTCTGGGGCTACTTCTGCCAGATCACCGACGCCCAGCCGTCGTACGGAGGCTACTCGGGGGCGCCGGCCAACGAGAAGATCACCTGGGGCAAGCTGGAGGGGTCGGACACGCCGCGCTTCAACATCAACTCCGACGCGGCCATCGTGGCGCCCCTCATGTTCGCCTACGTGCTGAGGGACTGAGGCGCGGGCGGCAACCGCCCCGGGTGGTCCGCCGCGGGGGGGACGCCGGCGCCTACCCGTCCTCCCTCGCCAGCCCCGGGATCCCCTCCAGCACCTCGTCCAGCTCCCGCTTCAGGCGGAGCATCTGCTCGAAGCCCAGCCGGGCGCCCACGGCGCTGGCGGCGTGGATGAGGACCAGGATGGGTCCGCCGATCCACACCGTCCAGAGCCCCCACGCGGGCTGGCCCGACGCCCACTGGACGTACGCCAGCGTGGCGCCGAAGAGGGCGACGAAGGCCACCAGGAAGTAAAGGAACATGAAGAAGGTCCAGACCTCCGGGTGGGGCGCGAAGCGCCCGAAGAGCGTGCAGCCTCCGCCCTCTCCTTCCTCGTCCAGCCGGATGGAGAGGTAGGGCGACCAGAGCCGGCGCTCCGCGTCGGGCACGTACAGCTCGGCCCACCGGCCCTTCCCCCGCCAGCGGCCCGCCAGGTCGGGGCGACCGGCGAGGGCGGCCCGGATGGCTTCGATGGCCTCGTCCCGGGGCCGGGCCAGCGGCACCGTGAAGGTGGGGCGGAAGAGGGGGGCGGTGTCCACGAGGGCGGGGGCGGGTTCGCCTAGGGGATGAGGGCCGCCAGGCCCGCTTCGGCCACGGCCAGGAGGAGGGCCCGCTGGATGGCGAGGTGGCCGTCCCGGTTGATCCACCACTCCCCGGGCGAGTGGTTCTCACCGCCCACGCCGCCGCGCCCGATGGTCACCGCGGGCACGCCCAGGCTGATGGGGATGTTGGAGTTGGTGGACGAGCGCCCCAGGTCGCCGTCGGCGCCGAACCACGCGTTGGCGGCGATGGCCCGCTGCACCAGGGGCGCCCCGGGGTCCATCTCGCCGGAGGGGCGGTCGCCGATCTTGTCCAGGTCCACGGTGAGGGCGTCGCCGCGGCGCCGGAGCGCGTTCTCCTCGTCCAGGGCCCGGCGCATGGCCGTCAGGAGGGCCCCCTCGATGCGGTCCAAACTGGCCGGGCTCTCCGAGCGCATGTCCACCTCGGCCCAGGCCTCGAAGGGGATGGAGTTCACCGACGTGCCGCCGCCCAGGACGCCCACGTTGTAGCTGGTGCGGGGGCCCGACCGCGTGAGGGTGTCGGCCGCGTCCTGGAAGTGGCGGATGCCGCGGCCCAGGGCGTGGGCCGGGTTGGCCAGGCCGAAGGCGCCCCAGGAGTGGCCGCCGGGACCCTTGAAGGTGACCCGGTACCGGTACGATCCGAGACCCATGCTGGTGATGCCGTCCATGCCGCCGCCGTCCACCTCGATCCAGGCGTGGATGGGGTCGGCGCCCTCGCGGAAGAGGTGCTTCATGCCCCGCAGGTCGCCCAGACCCTCCTCGCCCACCGTGCCCACGAAGAGCAGGTCGTCGTCGGTCTCCACGCCCGCCTCCTCCATGGCGCGGAGCGCGGTGAGTACCACCACGAGCCCCCGGGTGTCGTCGCCGATGCCCGGGGCGAAGAGCGTGTCACCCACCTGTCGGACGGTGACGTCGGTGCCCTCGGGGAAGACCGTGTCCAGGTGCCCGCCCAGCGCCACCGTCCTCCGGCCGCGGCGCCCCTTCCGGAGGGCCACCACGTTCCCTTCCTCGTCGGTCCACACCGAGTCGGCGCCGGCCTCGCGGAGGAGCTGGGCGTACCGCGCCGCCCGGGGACCCTCGCCGAAGGGCGGGGCGGGGATCTGCGTCAGCTCCAGAAGGCGGTCCATGGCCCAGGGGTCCAGGGCCTCGACGCGCCGGAAGGCCTCCTGCACCGCCGGGTTCTGCGCGATGGCGCGGACCTGGTCGGCGGCGGGGGTGGGGGCCTGGGCGGTGGCGCGGGTGGCGGAGAGGGCGACGGCTGCCAGGAAGGCGAGTCGGGTGAGGTTGCGCATGGCTCTCGGGATCGGGGGTGGTGGGTGGCGGGACGGTAGGTCGGGTGACGGTCCGGGGCAACCGGGAGGTGCTGTGTCCGACGAGCCGTGCGGACGCTCTTGCGGGCCCTGGCCGTCTCCCGTTTCGTCCTGCGGCTATCCCACGGCCTCCGTGGCGCGGAACCAGACCTCGTCGGGGATGTCGCGCTCGCGCTTCCAGCGGGCGCCGGCGGTGCGCCAGTCGGGGTGGATGCCGTGGGCATGGTGCTCGGCGACGAGGTTGGCGACGAGGTCGGTGGCCGGATCGGCCGGCGGCCGGGGTGTGCGCGACCGTGCGTCGTAGTGCTCGCCGCCCCGGGGGTCGAGGAAGACGGGCCGGCACTCGTCGTCCCAGCGCACGCGCCAGCCGCCCTCGTGGACCAGGCGGTGGTGGTGGGCGCAGAGGAGGAGCGTGTTGGCCAGGCTCGTCTCGCCGCCGTCGGCCCAGTGGCGCACGTGATGGGCGTCGGTGAAGCGGGACGCGCGGGCACCGCTCGCCGAAGGCGAGTGGTCGGGAAGCGGCAACCGTGGTCGCGGATCTCGAGGGCGTCGGGATCGTCGAGGCCGCCGGAGTCGTCGGAGTGGCCGCCGTACGGCGGCGCGTCCTCGCGCACGAGGAAGAGCGGGCGGGCGCGTGGGTATTCGGAGCCGCGCGGGTGTTGGGAGGCAGAGAGAGCAGGCACGGGTGGATCTCCTTTGGGGGCAGTGTGGGCAGGGCGGGGCGGTCGCAGCCGCCGGCAGGCGGCGATCCACGGCCGACGCCCGGAGTCGCTCTCGGAGGCTGCGCGAGCCGGCCCGAGACCGCCCTACGCCGCAGGGCGCCGGCGAGCCACCTCCAGCGACCTGGACGGAGGCCATCCGACATCCACTCGACTCCCCGCCCCGAAGTCCGTCCATGGCTGGATGGGACGTCGGGATGCGGAGGTGGGCCGTTGGAAACGGGCGCATGAACGAGCGCATGTCGGCACCGGAACTCGGGACCGCGACGCCACCCCAGAGACGTTTCCGCTGAAACGCATCGGGGCGGCGGCTCGACCCGGCCACCACGGCGGCCGACGCCTGCGAAGCCGGACGCTTGTCCGCAGCCTCTACCCCCTCAACCTCCAGCCCGACTTCCGCTATCTTGTACGGCTGTACAGACGACGCCCTCTCGCCCTCGCGGCTGCACGACCCATGAGCATTCGCAACATCGCCATCATCGCCCACGTCGACCACGGCAAGACGACCCTGGTCGACCAGATGTTCCGTCAGGCCGGTGTCTTCCGGGAGAACCAGGACGTGGAGAAGCGCGTCATGGACTCCAACCCGCTGGAGCGCGAGCGGGGCATCACCATCCTGGCCAAGAACACCGCGGTGCACTGGCACGGGGTGAAGATCAACATCGTGGACACCCCCGGGCACTCCGACTTCGGCGGCGAGGTGGAGCGGATCCTGCGCATGGTGGACGGCGTGGTCCTCCTCGTGGACGCCGCCGAGGGGCCCATGCCCCAGACGCGCTTCGTCACCAGGAAGGCGCTGGACCTGGGGCTCCTCCCCCTGGTGGTGGTGAACAAGGTGGATCGCTCCGACGCCCGCACCCACGAGGTCCACGACGAGGTGCTGGAGCTCTTCATGGACCTGGAGGCCAACGACGCCCAGCTCGACGCGCCGTTCCTCTACGCCTCGGGCCGGGAGGGATGGGCGTCCCGTGATCCCGACGCCCACGGCGGCGACCTGACGCCGCTCTTCGAGACCATCCTCACGCGCTTTCCCGAGCCCCAGGTGGACGCCGCCGGCCCCTTCCAGATGCTCATCTCCACGCTGGACTACTCCTCCTACGTGGGGCGCATCGCCATCGGCAAGATCGAGCGGGGCACGGTGCGCGTGGGCGACCGTGTCTCCCTCCTGGAGCTGGGCGAGCCCGGCATGGTGGGCGACGACGAGGCCGAGGGCGCCAAGGTGATGAAGCTCTTCACGTTCCTGGGGCTCGAGCGCCTGGACGTGGGAGAGGCCGCCGCCGGCGACATCGTGGCCATGGCGGGCCTGGAGGGCGTGGAGATCGGCAAGACCATCACCGACCCGGAGCACAAGGAGCGGCTGCGGGGCATCGCGGTGGAGGAGCCCACCCTCTCGGTGGACTTCACCGTGAACAACTCCCCCTTCGCGGGGCAGTCGGGGAAGTACGTCACCACCCGCCAGGTCCGCGACCGCCTCTACAAGGAGCTGGAGCGCAACGTGGCGCTGCGCGTGGAGGACACGGACCAGCCCGACACGTTCACCGTGAGCGGTCGGGGCGAGCTCCACCTGGGCATCCTCATGGAGACCATGCGCCGGGAGGGGTACGAGTTCCAGGTGTCGCGCCCCAGGGTCATCACGCGCCGGGAGAACGGCGTCCTGCTCGAGCCCTACGAGGAGGCGGTCGTCGAGGTCCCCGCCCACGTGGTGGGCACCGTCATCGAGAAGATGGGCCCGCGCAAGGCTGAGATGACCGAGATGAAGCCCATGGGCGACTCGGGGACCACCCGCCTCCGCTTCAGGGTTCCCGCTCGCGGCCTCTTCGGGTATCGCTCCGAGTTCCTCACCGACACCCGGGGCGAGGGGATCCTCCACCACCAGTTCGACTCGTGGGGCCCCTGGGCCGGTCCGCTCCGCGGCCGCTCGCGGGGCGTGCTCGTGGCCGACCGGGAGGGCGTGGCCGTGGGCTTCGCGCTGTTCAACCTGCAGGAGCGGGCCACCATGTTCGTGAGCCCGGGCCAGCCCGTGTACATGGGCATGATCGTGGGCGAGAACGCGCGCTCCGACGACATGGACGTGAACGTGTGCAAGGAGAAGAAGCTCACGAACATGCGCACCACCGCGTCGGACGAGAACATCAAGCTGGAGACCCCCCGGCAGATCACGCTGGAGCTGGCCATGGAGTTCATCCAGGACGACGAGCTCATCGAGGTCACGCCCGACGGGATCCGGCTGCGCAAGCGCGTCCTCGACCCCACCCAGCGGAAGAAGGCGGCGAAGCAGGCCCTCCAGATGGCGTAGGGGAAGCCGGGGCGGCCCGCAGGCCCCCGGCCGGGCGAAGCGACTCTTCGCCCCGGGGGCCCCGCGCAACGGCCTAGTCCCCTACCGGCTCCGCCAGGAACGACTGGATTGCGGGGAGTGGCTTCACCCCCGGCCCCGTCGTGGCCGACTTGGCCAGGTCCCGTAGCTCTCCCAGGTCCGAGACGCCTCCCAGGAGCGGCCCCAGCACCACGCGCATGGCCGGGTCGCACACCCTGATGGCCAGCGTGCTCTCCTCCGACGACGACAGCGCTTGCCTCCCGGCCTTGAGCTGACGCTGGAGGGTGGCGGGCAGGAACGAGGCCAGCTTGGGGCACTCCTCCGCCGCCGAGGGGTCCTTGGCGAAGACGGTGGATGCGGCGACGGACCACCCCAGCGGCGCGCTGAGGAACAGCGACAGCGAGAGGCCATGGAGCGTGGCTGCCCGGATCCTCGCCCGGACGAGACGGGCCCTGCTCAGGTCCTCCGCCGACGCCTCGGCGAGGGGATCGGGCCGGCGCCGCGGGGGCCTCGGCGAGGGGTCTGCCGAGGACGGCCGAAGCGCCGCCGCCTCCCACAGTCGGAGATTGGGAAGTTCCACGGCGGGTTGGTCGGGGGGCTGGCTGTGAGGGCAGGCTTCATTTCCAAGGTAACGCCCCCCGAGTGGGGGCGCAGTGCTGGCGTTTTGGCCGCTACCCCCGGTGGATCTCCACCACGTCCCCTTCCATGAGGACGTGCCCGCCCCGCACCTGCTGGCCGTCGTGGGCGCTGGGGCCCCAGACCCGGGCGTACTTCAGCTCCTGGACGATGTCCTTGTGGATGGCCGCCGCCAGGTCGGCGACGGTGGCCCCGGTGGGCAGCGTGAAGGGCCGGTCCTTGTCCGCGTCCTTGCCGGGCTCCTTGCTGTAGACCCGCATGACGCCCAGCGCCTGGAAGGTGGCCCGACCCAGGCCGTCGAAGCCCTCCCGCGTCGGTACGGAGACCGCCACGGTGGGCCAGGACACGTCGAGGAGGTCGCGGAAGGCCTCCAGGTCGCCCACGGCCCCGGGGAGATCCATGCCGGTGACCACCAGCAGGGCGTCCTTGTACGTCCACCCCGGGCGCCGCTCCCCGGGTGTCTCCGTGCCCCAGGGGATCAGGCCCAACGCCTTCCCGCGGAGCAGCTCGAGGGTGTCCTCGTAGCCCACCAGGGGATGCTCGATGGACAGCACCAGCCACACCAGGTCGGCGCCGCGGACGATGTCCCAGACCCACGGCTCCACGTGCTCCCGGCACACGGGGGGGAGGTCCACGAGCTGGAAGGCCACGTCCTCGAAGGTCATCATGCCCGGGGTGGCCTGATGCGTGGTCATGGGGTACGGCGCCACTTCGGGCTTGGCGTGGGTGAGGGCCGACACCAGCGACGACTTCCCCGCGTTGGGCGGGCCCACCAGGGCCACCTGGCCGGCGCCCTCGTGGATGATCTTGTGGCTGGCTCCCCGCCCGCCGCCCTTCTTCGAAGGCTCCTGCTTGAGCTTGGAGATGCGGCTCTTCAGGTCCGCCTGGAGCTTCTCCGTTCCCTTGTGCTTGGGAAGGAGGCGGAGCATCTCCTCCAGCGCCGCCAGCTTCTCCTCCCGGGTGACGGCCGAGCGGTAACGGGCCTCCGCCTCGCGGTACTCGGGGCCTGCGTTGGTGGTCATGGGAACGCCTCGCGTGAACCGCCGATGTGCTCCCTGGGAAGTTGACGACGCCAGGCGCCCCTGCAAGGGGAAGGGGTCAGCGGGTCGGCGCCGAGGGGAGCACGCCGTTCACCACCACGTCCAGGACCTGGATGGAGAGGTCCGCGGGGGCGCTCTGGCCGTCCACCTGCCACCACGCGGTGGTGGTCACCACCACCAGGTCGCGGCGGGGCGCGACGTAGATGAACTGGCCCCCGTACCCCCAGGCCAGGTAGGCGTCGTTCACCTCGTCGGTCCACCACAGGTACCCGTACGAGAGGTCGGTGGGCCCCACTTCGTTGCGCCACGTCCACCGCGCCCGGGTGGCCTGGTCCACCCAGCCGGAGGGGAGGACGCGCCGGGTGCCCGAGACCCCGTCCTGGAGGAAGAGCTGGCCCACCTTCGCCAGGTCCCGGGGACGGAGCCGGGCCCCGGCGCCCCCGTTGGCCCGGCCGTCGGGGAAGGTCTCCCAGCCGAAGGCGTCCACGCCCAGGGGCCCGAGCAGCGTCTCGTGGGCCAGGGTGGGGAGGGAGCGGCGGGAAGCCTCCGCCACCGCCACCCCCAGGAGGTGGACCGCCGCCGAGCTGTAGGTGAAGGCGGTGCCCGGCGGGTAGGCGTGGGGACGGTCGAGGAGGTGGGCCAGGGGATCGGGGGAGGTGACCCACTCGTTGTAACCCGCCGCGCCCACCTCGCGCCACTCCCACCCGCCGCTCATGGTGAGGAGGTTCCGAAGCGTGATGCGCCGCTCCACCGAGTCCAGGGGCGCGACGCCGGGGGGCACGATCTCCCCCAACGTCTGGTCCAGGCCCTCCAGGTATCCCCGCTCCACGGCGAGCCCGGTGAGGGTCGAGACCAGCGACTTGGTCACCGAGCGCACGTCCGCCAGCTCCTCGGCGTCGGCGTCGGCGAAGTAGCGCTCCAGCACCAGGCGGCCCCGCCGTACCACCAGCAGGCTCCTGAAGCGGGGGATGCCGGCGGCGCGCTCCACGGCCCGGTCCAGGGCGTGGCGGTCCATCCCCACCGCCTCCGGGGACGCCGTCTCCCAGCTCCCCGCCAGGTCCACCGGCTCGTCGAAGACGACGGCCGTCGGGGCGTCGGAGCACGCCGCCGCGGCCAGCACAAGGGCGGCGGTCAGCGGCGCGAGGCGGGTTCGGCGGCGCGGGGGCATCATGCCTGTTCTACGGCCGGCGGGCGCCGGTGTTTCCCGGCGCCGGACGGGGCTCGTGGGGTTTGACCCTCTTCGGGCCCGGCCCGATCTTGCATGGCCCGACGCCGTCCGGCGCCCGGGCCCCTCCTTCTTCCCGGACCCGACGTGGACGAGGCGCCCCTCCTGCCCGACCCTCCACGCCGCCCCCACGGGGCGCGCCGGGCCGGGCTCTTCTTCCTGGCCTTCGCCTCGGGCTTCGCCGTGCTCACCATCGAGATCGCCGGGGCGCGCCTCATCGCGCCCGTCTACGGCCTCTCTGCGGTGCCCTGGACGGCGGTCATCGGCGTGATCCTGGCGTCCCTGGCCCTGGGGAGCCACCTGGGGGGCCGTCTTGCCGACGGCGGGCGGGTGCCCCTTTCCGCGGTGCTGGTGGTGGCGGGCCTCACCGGGGGCCTCCCCCTCCTGGGCTCTTCGGTGCCCTGGCTGGCCCGTGAGGGGCTGGGCTTCCTCGCCGGCGCGGTGGCCACCGCGGTGGTCCTCTTCGCGCCGTCGGTGCTCTGCCTGGGGGCGGTGGTCCCCTACCTGGTGCAGGCCGACACCGAGAGCCTGAGCAACGTGGGGCGCCGCGCCGGCGACGTGAGCGCCGCGGCCACCGCCGGCTCCATCCTCGGCTCCTTCGCCACCGGCTTCTACCTGCTCCCCGCCTTCCCGGTCACCGTCCTCCTGGGCCTCACCGCCGCGGGGCTCCTGGGGCTGGCCGTGCTCTCGGGGTGGATCCTGGGGCGCCGGGTCCCCACGCGGGTCCCCGTCCTGGGTGCCCTGGGGTTGGGCGTGCTCGGCGTGGCCGCGGCCCGGCCCGGGCCGGACACCCTCTTCCAGACGCAGACGCTCTACGCCTCCGTGCAGGTCACCGAGCGCGACTGGGGGGAGGGCCGCGCCGTGCGCGAGCTGTGGCAGAACGGGGGCTCGTCCTCGGCGGAGTACGTGGAAACCGGTGACCCGGCCCACGTCTACGTGGAGGCCAGCGGCCTCATCCTGGAGCCCGTCGTGGAGAACCTCCGCTCCATGCTGGTCCTGGGGGGCGCCGCCCTCTCCCTCCCGGTGGCGTTCCAGGCCCGGCGCCCGGACATGCGCATCGACGTGGTGGAGATCGACCCGGCGGTGACCCGCGTCGCCCGGGAGTACTTCGCCTACGGCAAGGGCTCGTACCCGGGCATACGGGTCCACCACGACGACGCCCGCGTCTTCCTCCGGGGGACCGCGGAGCGGTGGGACGCGGTGTACCTGGACGTCTTCGACCACCTCCTCACCGTGCCGTGGACCATGGTGACGGTGGAGGCCCTCACCGAGATGGCGGACCACCTCGAGCCCGGCGGGCTCTTCGTGGCCAACGTGCTCTCGCCTGTCGCCGGGCCGGGGGTGGGCTTCCTGCAGCGCTTCCGGGCCACGCTGGGCGAGGTCTTCCCCGAGGTCCGCGTGTACCTCACCGACGCGGAGCGGGCGCCGGAGGCCATCCAGAACCTGGTCGTGGTGGCGTCCCGCGACGCCGCGGCCCTCCCGTCCATCGCGTGGCCGCAGGCGGCTCCGGGCCCCGCGGGGCGCCCCCTCACCGACGCGTGGGCGCCGGTGGAGTACCTGCAGGCCAAGGTCTTCCTGGGAGGCGTGCGTTGGAACTGAAGAAGGTGAACCTGGCGGCGGCGGCGGGCGCGCTGGAGGAGCTGTGGTCTCCCCGCGTGGTGGCCCGCGTCGGCGACCAGTACGTGAAGGTGGCGAAGGTCCACGGCGAGTTCGTGTGGCACGCCCACGAGGGGGAGGACGAGCTCTTCCTCGTCCTCAAGGGCACGCTCCGCATGCAGCTCGAGGGCGGGGAGGTGGCGCTGGGCCCCGGCGACGTCTTCGTGGTGCCGGCGGGGGTGCGCCACAACCCGGTGGCCGACGAGGAGTGCTGGCTGGCGCTGGTGGAGCCGGTGGCGACGAAGCACACCGGCGACGTGGTCACGGACCGGACCCGGTCCATCGAGGAGCAACTGGGAGGATGAGCAACCCATGCCGCTGATCTTCAAGGACGGCGTTCCGGAGAACACCCACCCCCTCAACGTGGTGGAGGTCCCCGACGACTTCGTGACGTCGTCGCTCGAGCCCACCAACCGTCCCCCCCTGTACGAGGTGTACATGCGCATGGCCGAGGAGCTGGCCAAGCGGAGCACGTGCGCCCGCCTCCAGGTGGGGACGGTCATCACCGACGCGCTCCTGGAGCACGTGATGGCCATCGGGTACAACGGCAACGTGCGCGGCTTTCCCAACCGGTGCGACTCCGACGAGGCGGGCAAGTGCGGGTGCATCCACTCGGAGATGAACGCGCTGGTGAAGGCCCGGGGCGACGTGCCCGACAAGGTGGCGTTCATCACCGCGAGCCCGTGCGTGATGTGCGCCAAGCTCATGGTCCAGGCCAAGGTGGGGTACGTCTTCTTCCGGAAGGCGTACCGGGACCCCGCGGGCCTGGAGGTGCTGGAGCGGGCCGGCGTGGTGACGGTCCACTACACCCGGTGGCAGGACGAATGGCGGGATTGACGGACCCATGAGCCCGCACGGCGAGCACGGCCCCCGGGGCCGCTTCTTCCTCCCCGGTCCCACCGAGGTCCGCCCGGACGTCCTGGAGGCGCAGGCGCGGCCCATGATCGCCCACCGGGGGGCCTCCTTCCAGGCCCTCATGGGCGAGGTGCAGGAGGGGCTCCGGGAGGTCTTCCTCACGGAGCGTCCCGTCGTCGTGTCGACCTCGTCGGCCACGGGACTCATGGAGGCGGGGGTCCGGAACAGCGGCACGGGTCCCGTGCTGGGACTGGTGAACGGCGCGTTCAGCCAACGCTTCGCCGAGATCGCCCAGGCGTGCGGCCGCGAGGTGGACCGCCTGGAGGTGGCGTGGGGTGGCGTCCACGACGCCGGCGCGGTCCGGGACGCCCTGGCGAAGCGCGACTACGATGCGGTCACCGTGGTCCACTCGGAGACGTCCACCGGCGCCCTCAACCCGGTGGCGGACATCGCCGACGTGGTGCGCGAGCGCGGCGGCCCCCTCCTCCTGGTGGACTCGGTGACGGGGGTGGGGGGCGCGGAGCTCCGGGCCGACGCGTGGGGGCTGGACTTCGTCCTCACCGGGTCCCACAAGGCCATGGCCCTCCCCCCCGGCCTCGCCTTCGCCGTGGCGTCGCCGCGGATGCTGGAGGTGGCGGCGCGGACGCCGGGGCGGGGCCACTACTTCGACCTGGTGCAGTACGCGGAGAACCTGGAGAGGCTCCAGACGCCCACGACGCCGGCCCTCACCCTCGTGTACGCCCTCCGGGAGCAGCTCGTCCGCATCCGCGCCGAGGGGATGGAGGCGCGCTGGGCCCGCCACGCCCGCATGGCGGAGCGCACGTGGGCCTGGGTGGAGGCGGCGGAGGCCGCCTCGGGGGTGCGGCTGGAGGTGCTGGCGCCGGAGGGCGCGCGCTCGCCCACCGTGACGGCCGTGGTGCCCACCGGCGTCGCGCCCACCGCCATCGTGAAGGAGATGGCGGCGCGGGGATGGGTGGTGGGGGGCGGGTACGGGAAGGTGAAGGACACCACCTTCCGCATCGGCCACATGGGCGACCACACCCTCGACGAGCTGGAGGCGCTCCTGGCGGAGCTGACGGATGCGCTGGAGGCGACGGCGCCGTGAGCGGCGCCGGCACCCCCGAGGGCACGTACACCGCCCGTATCGCCGCCTGCGACGCTGCGCTGGAGGGGCTGCGGGGGAGGTCGGCTCGCCTCTCCACCCTGCGGGTGGCCACGTTCCTGTCCGCCGCCACCGCCCTCCTCCTCGTGGACGTCACGGAGGGCTTCGTGGCCCGGGTGGCGCTGGCGGCGGCGGCGCTGGGCGCCATCGGCTTCGCGACGTACGTAGCGGCGCACCGCCGGGTGCGGCGGGAGATCGCCTGGCAGGAGGCGCTGAGGGCGCTGGCCCGGCAGGGGCTGCTCCGTCTGGCGCGGAAGTGGGCCGACCTGGAGGCGGCGCTCCCCAGGGCCGAGGCCCGCCACGAGGCCACGCCCGCCGACCACCCCTACGCCCGGGATCTGGACGTGGTGGGCACCGCGTCGCTGGCGCGCCTCGCCGGCCCCGTGACCTCGGAGCGGGGACGGGCGCGACTCCGCCGGTCGCTCCTCGAGCCCGCCCCGCCGGCCACCATCCGCGCCCGGCAGGAGGCGGTGCGGGAGCTGGCGCCCAAGGTGGACCTGCGCCACGCCTTCGCCGCCCATGGCCGCCTCCACGGCGCCGCCGACCCGCCGGGGACGGGGCGCTTCCTGGCGTGGGCGGAGGGACGGCCCCGGCTCCTGGGGATGCCGTGGGTGCGGGCGCTGGCGTGGGTCCTCCCGACGGCCCTGGTGGGGGGGCTGGTGGCGGACCTCTTCTTCGGCGCCCCGCCGTACTGGCTGGCTCCCGCGCTGGCCCAGGCCGAGCTCCTGCGCCGGCACTGGCGCCGGCTCCACGCGGACTTCCTCCTGGCGGAGGACGGGCTGGCCCTCCTCGCCGCCTACGTGCCCCAGCTCCGCCTCCTGGAGGACGAGCCGGCGGAGGCCCCGGCCCTCCAGGCTCTCGCCCACCGGGTGGGGCGGGGCGCGGAGGGTGCGTCGCGGCGCCTCCAGCGCCTGGCCCGGCTCCTGGGGACGGTGGAGAGCCGGCGCAGCCTCGTCTACTTGGCCGTGGCGCCCGTCCTCCTCCTCGACGTGCACCTGGCGGCGGCGCTGGACCGCTGGCGGGGCGCAGCGGGGCCGCGGGTGCGGGACTGGCTGGAGGCCCTGGGCGAGTGGGAGTCCCTCTCGGCCCTGGCCGCCGTCGCCCACGACCACCCGGCCTGGACCTTTCCCGTCGTCGAGGAGGGGGGCGAGGCGCGGCTCCGCGGGACGGCCCTCGGGCACCCCCTCCTGCCCCCCGGCACGTGCGTGGCCAACGACGTGGAGGTGGGCCCCCCCGGGAGCTTCCTCCTGGTCACCGGCTCCAACATGTCGGGGAAGAGCACGCTCCTCCGGGCGCTGGGGGCCAACGTGGTCCTCGCGTGCGCCGGGGCGCCGGCGTGCGCCGGCGCGCTCCGCTTCCCTCCCGTGCGGGTCCGCACCTCCATGCGCGTGGACGACTCCCTGGCGGAAGGGGTGAGCCTCTTCATGGCCGAGCTGCTCCGCATCCGCCAGGTGGTGGAGGACGCCGAAGCGGCGGGGCCGCCCGTCCTGTACCTGCTGGACGAGATCCTCCACGGCACCAACACCGCCGAGCGCCGGGTGGCGGCGCGGGCGGTTGTGCGCCACCTCCTCCGACGCGACGCCATCGGCGCCGTGAGCACCCACGACCTCACGCTGGCCGAGGCCGTGGACCTGGAGAGCGCGTCGCGGCCGGTCCATTTCCGGGAGACGGTGGGCGAGGTGGATGGGCGCACGCGCCTGGACTTCGACTACCGCCTCCGGCCCGGGCTCGCCACCACGCGCAACGCCCTCAAGCTGCTGGACGCGGTGGGGCTGGGGGGGCTGGTCGACGACGAAGCGGTCGCGGGGGGCGCCGACGCCTGAGGCTCCCCGGCCTCAGAAGAGCGCCGTCGCCTTCAGGAACAGCGTGTTCCCCTGGCGGGGACCCTGGCCGTACGCCGCCGTGCCCCGCTGGAACGCGAGCTGCACGGTGCCGAAGGGGGGCGCGTACCGGTAGACGAACACCACCTGGAGATCGTGGCGGTCCAGGACCGACTCCGACTGGTAGAAGAGCTGGAGGTACAGGTCGTTCGTGAAGAACTGGCTGGCCCGCACCACGTGGATCCAGGTGCTCTCTTCTTCGGGGTCCGGGTCCAGCAGGAGCCGCTCGAGCTGGTACTCCAGGGAGGAGTGGGGCGTGGGCTTGAGCCGCCCCGAGGCGGAGAGGAGGTGGAAGTCGGCGTCGAAGTTGCGGCCGAACTCGGCGCCCACCAGGACCGACTGGAACTCGCGCGTGTTGTAGCCCAGCTCGATCTCCGTGGCGCGGTTCCGGAAGTCCTTCTCGAAGCGCTTGAACTCCTCGGTGTGGTCCACGGCGAAGGACCAGCGGTTGCGGAGCTGGAAGTCCAGCCCCTGGTCCACCTGCCAGCTCCGGAGCGTCCCGTCCTGCCCCCAGTAGACGTTGTAGTTGGACCCGTACTCCATCTGCTCCAGGCGGCCCCCCGCGAACCACACGGTCTTCTCCACCGCCGAGTCCAGCTCCCGCCGGTCGTCGTCGCGGATGAACCCCACCGCGTTGACGTTGTCGGCCATCCGCTCGCCCAGGTGCGTATAGCGGACGTGGAAGTGGCCCGTGGGGGAGTCGTAGGAGGGGCGCACGAAGAAGCCCCGGGTGCCCGTGTCGTGGGGGCCGTAGCTCTCCACAACCTGCCCCGTGAAGCCCAGCGTCCGGGTGAAGAAGAGCGTCGCGTCCATGCTCACCGAGCCCTGCCCTGCCCCCTCCGCCCTGCGCTCCGCCCACGTGGCGCCCACGCTGGAGCGGCCCAGGTCGCGCTGCACGCGGCCCACGGAGAAGAAGGGGTCGGCCCCGCCGTTGGCGCCCTTGGCGTCGGCGCCGAGGAACGCGTAGGTCCAGGGCCCCTTCTTTCCCACGAGCCGGGCGCCGCCCTGGATGTCCACGATGCGCCGGGAGTAGAACGTCTGCACCCGTTGGCGGAAGAGCTCGGCCCCCTCCAGGAAGAAGGGGCGCTTCTCCGGGAGGCTGAGCTCGAAGCGGGTGAGGTTCACCTGCGCCCGGTCGGCCTCCAGCGTGGCGAAGTCGGGGTTCACGGTGGCCACCAGCGACGTCCCGGACGTCACCGCCCAGCGGAGGTCCACCCCGGCGTCCCACTCCGGCGAGGCCCCCTCCTGGGCACGGGACAGGCCGTAGGCGATCCCCTCCAGCGGCCGCACCGGGCGCGGGAGGTCGAGCCCCGACACGGCTCCCGCCTGGGAGAGGGAGAGGGGGTGCTCCAGCGGGCCGGCCCAGAAGGAGTACTCCAGCGTGCGGCGGCGTCCGCGCCCGAAGTTGATCCCCCAGGCGCGCCCCTCCCCGGGCCGGTACCGGAGGGAGGAGAAGGGGATCGCCATCTCCCCCGACCACCCGTCGTCGAGGATGCGCGCCGCCGAGGCCCACGGGGCGTCCCACGACTTCTCTTCCGTACGCCCGTCGTTGGCCAGGCGCGAGTCGGACTGGGTTCCCAGGGGGTTGATGGCGAAGAGGAAGCCCGACTGGCGGTCCTGGAAGGTGTCCAGGACCAGGGCGAAGAAGTCGTCCTGGGCCAGGTCGGAGTCCCGCCGGGTGAGCTGCGCCGTGACGGGCTCGTCGTCCCAGGCCCGCATGGCCACGTACAGGTGCGTGTCGTCGAAGAGGACCCGGACCTCGGTGCGGCGGGTGGCGGGGCTCCCCCGGCTGGGCTGGTACTGGATGAACTCCTCCGCCGGCGACGCGTCCTCCCACTCCTCGGCCTCCAGGATCCCGTCGATGTGGGGAGGCTCGTCGGTGGCCACCGCGGTCACGACGCGGAGGGGAGCCGGGCCGGGAGAGGGGACGGCCTGGCCCGCCGCCGGGCCGGGGCCCGCCAGCGGAAGAAGGAAGGGGAGCAGGATGGCTCCCCACGCGACGCCCGATGCCCGGCTCCGACCCATGTCCCCCCCTTTCCGATCGCCCTCGCTAGGGAGCCATCCTCCAGAACGCCCCCGTGAGCCCGACGCCCTCCAGCACGGCCTGGGCCTCGGCCAGGGAACGGCCCCGCCAGGTGGGATCGAGGCGCCCCCGGTACCACACCTTCGCAAGCCGCCAGCAGTGGTCCAGCGTGAGGATGCCGCCGCGGGAGAGGGCCCTGCGCCGGCACCAGTCGTCCACGTCCTCTTCCGACCGGAAGACGAGGTAGGTGCCTCAGGTGAATCCGATGTCGTCCCAGGCGTTCCGGGGCGGAACCAGGAGGTGGACGACCCCGTCGTCGCCCACGCGCTCCCCCCCCTCCACGCCGAAGGAGAGGGGGCTCCCGGTGGCGGCGCACCGCGCCAGCGTCCAGGCGTCCACCCCCAGGACGGCGGGGATGCCCAGGGCGTCCCACGCGCAATTGGCCCAGAAGCGGCCCTTCGCCGTGTCCACGGGGAAGCCGGTGGGAATCCCTGAGAAGGGGTGGGCCATCCAGATCCCCGAGCGGTCGGGGAGGAGGGCCAGGTGGTGGTGGGCCTCCAGCGCGGTGAGCGCCTCCATGACCTCGTCCCGGCCGCGCCCCGACCACGCCGCCAGCTCGGCGGGCGTGGGAGGCACGGTGGTGGACGAAATGCAGGCGTAGATCTCGGCGCGGAGCGCCCAATGGAAGTCGTCCAGCTCGGGGGCGTGCCGGTGGATCATCGGATGGCTCCGTGGCGCCGGAGCACCTCCAGCGTCTCCGCCAGGGGGAGCGCCCGCACCGTGCGGCCGTTGCCCGTCACCGTCACCGCCTTGAGGAGGGAGTTGTAGATGGCTTCCTCGGTGGCCTCCACCGCCGCCTCGAAGAGCCCGCTCATGCGCTCGTTGTGGAGGTCGTCCACGCGCAGCACGCCGGGCGTGGTGGTACGCCGCACCTGGTTGGAGGTGGAGAAGGCCAGGACGTAGTCCCCGGACCCGTTGCTGGCGTACGAGCCGGTGCGGGCCAGGCCCATGACCGCCCGCTTGGCCAGGCGCTCCAGGTTCCGGTCGGAGAGGGGCGCGTCGGTGGCCACCACCATCATGATGGAGCCCCACTCCTGCCTGTCGGCGGCGGGGTCCCAGTCCCCGCTCCCCCCGGGACCCACCTGTTCGGCGAAGGCGTATTGGCCCAGCGCCTTGCCCACGGGCGCTCCGCCCATCTGGAGGATCCCGCCGAAGTTGGACTGGACCAGCACCCCCACGGTGTAGCCGCCCAGCGATTCGGGGAGGACGCGGGAGCTGGTGCCGATGCCCCCCTTCCACCCGAAGGCGACCGTCCCCGCGCCGGCGCCCACGGCGCCCTCCTCCACCGGGCCGTCCGTGGCCGACTCCAGCGCCGCCACCACGTGCTCCGGGCGGATGGGGCGGGCACGGATGTCGTTCAGGCCTCCGTCGTTGGTCTCTCCCACCATGGGGTTGATGGAGCGCACGCGCTCCATGCCGTCCCGCTCCAGGAGCCAGGCCACCATGGCGTCGGCGGCCTTCCACACGCACAGCGTGCACGTGAGGAGGATGGGCGTCTCCAGCTCGCCCAGCTCCCGCACCTGCGTCACGCCCAGCAGCTTGCCGAAGCCGTTCCCCACGTGGACCGCCGCGGGCACCCGGCTCAGGTAGGGGTTGCCCCCGTGGGGGAGGATGGCCGTGACCCCCGTGCGGACGCTCTCCCCCTCCACCACGGTGGCGTGGCCCACCCTCACGCCGGCCACGTCGGTGATGGCGTTGTGCGTGCCCGGCTGGAACACGCCCACCACGAGGCCGATGTCCCGGGCCCGGGGGCGGGGTAGGGTGTCCTGGCTCACCGCCGGGGCCGGGAGGGCGAGAAGGGCTGCGACGAGGATCGCGCGGCGCACGGGACCTCCATGGTCAGAGTCGGACCGTATCGAAGAGCATGAGGCCGAGGAGGACCGGGTGGTAGAGGAGGGATCCGAAGAACACCTTCCGGGCGGCCCTGTCGGTGAGGTCGCGGGCGGCCCCCACGCCCACGGCCAGGAACGCGAGGCTGGCGGCCAGCCCCCCGGCGAAATACACCCACCCGGTGTAGCCCAGCCAGGTGGGGACGCCGCTGAGGGGCACGAGGACGAGGAGCCACGCCATCATGTGCCGGCCGATGACCCTGCCCGCGGCGTCGTGGGGCGGGATGAGCTTGAAGCCCACGCGCTCGTAGTCCTCGCGGAGCATCCACGCCAGCCCCAGGACGTGGGGGAGCTGCCACGCGTAGGCGATGGCGAAGAGCCCCAGGCCCGCCAGGCTCAGGGAGCCGGTCGCCGCCGTCCACCCTATGAGCGTGGGCATGGCGCCGGGGACGCCCCCGGCCAGCGTGGCCAGCGAGGAGCGGGGCTTGAGGGGCACGTACACGCCGTGGTACGCCCCGGCGGAGAACACGGTGAGGAGCGCCGGCAACGCGCCCATGGCGACGGCGAGGTAGACGGTGCCGCCCACCAGCAGCGTCATGCCGAAGAAGAGCGCCGTGGTGGGGTCCAGCCGGCCGGCGGGGAGGGGCCGGTTGCGCGTGCGCAGCATGACCGCGTCCACGTCGCGCTCCACGTCCTGGTTGAGGGCCAGCGCGCCGGCGGTGGCCATCCCCGTCCCCACCATGGTGTG
>BTVB01000020.1:46370-73284 GCA_045863275.1 Gemmatimonadota bacterium | reverse complement strand
CCCAGGGTCCCTCTTCGAGGGGTCGGCCATGCGGGGCGTGGCCCTTCGGGTCATGCCGTTCACTCGGGGCGTCGCTACGCTCAGCCCCTCGCTGGAACGGCACGCCTGAGACTTTGAACGTTATCAGAAGGTCCGCAGGGCTGAGGCAGCCACTGGGATGGCCTTCGCAGTCGGTGGACGTGGCAGAGGAGGAGGGTGGTTAGGTGAGAGTACTTCTTGCAGGCGTGCTTGTGCTTTTGCTGGCTGGTCCCACAACTGCTCAGCAACGCTTTGGTGCCTTCACGTTTGAACGGGCAGCAGACGCCATAACCGACGCTGACCGGAGTCGCGTCTGGACCAGCGCACTTGAGCCAACCGCTACGCGGAACGCTCAGTTGGTGTGGCGGTGCAACGGCGTGAGCGACATAGAGCTTTTTCTTGCCGCCGACGAGTTCCTCAATTCCCGTGCTTCTGCGTCCGTAATATGGCGGTTCGACCGCGAGCAGGCGTCAGAACGTCAGCGGTGGCCGGTATCGACGAATGGAACCGCGGCGTTTGCACCCCAGGAGGTGATTCCCGCCTTCAGCGATGCTGCTCGTGCCGCCAATCAGTTGGTGGTGCGTGTGGCAGACTACCGTGGAGTAGAGTACGACTCCCGGTTTGCGATGAGCGGTGTCACGGCCGCACTCCAACGGCTTCCGTGTTTCGCGGCCATAGCCAAGATCACTGCCGACATTGAGAAGGCACGACGGGACGCGGAGGAAGCTGCCCAGTTGGAGGCAGAGCGTCGCGAAGCTGCTCGAATCGAAAGAGCCAGGGAGGCGGCAGAGCGCGCCACGCGGCAACAACAGCGGGGGGACAGCCTGGCGGCAGTACTTCGTGATGTGATCGCGAAAGCGGACAGCCTCCCGTGGGCCGCGGCGCCCACGGGGAAGTACTTCTATCCGACGGCGACGTACCTGTGTTGGCGCTCCGTGGCTGGACCAGCGGACGAGCTCGTGTTCTTTCGAACGCTTGAAGAGGCAATGGGCAGCGGTCGCACCCAGGCGACCGGGTGTCGAAGCTAGGCGCCGAAGGTGCGCCGGCTGTGCTGGGATGGCGGCAGAACCGCAGTGGCAGCACGGGGGAGTGTGATTGGAGACGCAAGGGCAGGGGACGGCACCGCGAGGGCGGACCATCTGATAACACTCAGTCTCAGCACGCGCCCCGTGCGGGGCGCGGCCCTTCGGGGCATGCCGTTCACTCGGGGCGTCGCTTCGCTCAGCCCCTCGCTGGAACGGCACGCCTGAGACTTTGAACGTTAGACGGAAGCGCGTGGGCAGGGTGATCAGGCGGACCGCGAGTTGTTTCCAGCAATGCCCCGCGGAGCGGGAGTGCCCGTTCAGGTGCCCTGCGTCCATTGCGGCTACAACGCATGGGGGTACTGGGTGTGTTGGCATGCATTCGACGTGACCCAGACCACCCAACTCGTGGCAATGCAACGCGTGGTCTGTGGCTGAAGCGAGGTTGCGGAGGATCTTGTCCCCTCGCTGGGACGGCACGCCTGAGACTTTGAACGCTATTGGACACCGGCGTAATTGCAGTTGCTTAGGTGTGCCGGAGTACGGTCCACGCCTGTTGAGAGGGCCCCTTTCCCCCACCTAACGCTGCATGAGCGTGCGCCCCGTCTTCACCGTGAGCGTGGTTCCGCACGCTATCTTGCCGGTCTAGCGATATCGATATACTATCTATCGAAACCGCTACAGGGGGCTCCAGATGCCGATCGGCGAGAAGCCCGAGACATCCGTCTCGTACAATGAGCTACTGGTTCTACAGGCCATGGCGTCCGGTTGTCACTACGGATTCGAGATCATGGCGTTTACCGACCTCTCCGCCGGAACCGTGTACCCAATGCTCCGGCGATTCGAGGTGAGTGGCCTGGTGGAGTCATCCAAGGAGGACGCAGCGGCGGCTCACGCCCGTGGGCGGCCACCTCGTCGGATGCACGTCCTGAGGGCCTCGGGCCGGAGCGTTCTGATCAGCGCCCGGGAAGCTCTCATTTCGCGGCAACGAGAAATGGGATTGATACCCCCCGAGCGATCCAGCGGGAAGTGAGCGACAGACTGGTGACGCCAGCCGCCGGGTTGTTGGTGGCGCTCTGCGCGCGATTGCTTCCTGTCGCCATGAGAGCAGAGTGGGCTGCGGAGTGGGAAGGCGAGATCGCTGAGGCTCGGACGGTAGCCTCGGGGCTGGGTTGGTGGACGGAGGCGCGACTGCTCCCGGGGGTGGTTGCAGACGCTTTCGCCACCAGGCGGCTGAGCTGGGCGATCACGCAGGTGCGGAATGAACCAAGGCCGGATTGGGAGGGGTTGACGGGGATGAGAATCGAAGGATGGTGGACGGACATGCGCCACGCTGCGAGGGGGCTCTGGGCGAGACCGGGCTTCGCTGTCTCTGCGACACTGACGCTGGCGCTGGGGATTGGTGCTACCACGGCGGTGTTCAGCGCTGTCAACTCCGTTCTGTTGAGAGAGCTTCCCTATAGCGACTCGGAGCGGATCGTCGTTGTCCAGCAACGAGACAATCGTGACGGAGCGCTATCTGCAGGGGCCTCCGCTGCGAACGTCCACGATCTATCGGATAGGCTGCAGACAGCATCCTCGGTCGGGATGGCCGACGGCATTCACGGCCTCCGGCTCGTGCGCGACGGGCGAGCAGAGAGTCTAAGAGCATGGGTCGTCTCGGACGGGTTTTTCGCCGCGCTAGATGCGAGACCAATGTTGGGGCGCCTGTTTGACCCGGCTGAGTATGTCCTGGGCGGCGAACGAGTTGTGATCCTCAGTCAGGGAGTCTGGCAGAACCGTTTCGGTGCGGACCCGGGCATCCTCGGTCGTGAACTCGTTCTAGACGACGTAGCGCACCGCGTAGTGGGGGTGCTGCCTGATGAGTTCCAGTACCCATCTCCGGTCGACGCATGGGCACCCCGCGCCCGCGACCAGTCGGACGAACAGTTTCGAGGTTGGGCGGGCATGCGAACCGTCCTACGGCTGAGACCGGGGGTCGAGGTCTCCGAGGCTCAGTCCGAAGCTGATCAAATCGCGCGCACACTGGCGGCTACCTATCCTCAGACCAATGCGAACACGGGCTTTCAGCTCACGCCGTTACGCGACAACCTCCTCGGAGACGTCGAATCACCCCTAAGACTACTCATGGCGGCGGTCATGTTGGTTCTCTTGATCGCCTTGGCGAACGTGGCTGGCCTCCAAGTGGCTCGCGGCGCGAGCCGTGCCCGTGAAAACGCTGTAAGAGGAGCCCTCGGCGCCACTTCCCGTCGAGTCGCGCGTATGGCGTTTGCCGAGAGCTTGCTTCTCGCAACCGCGGGCGGAGGCTTGGGAGTCGCCATCGCGTATCTAGGTGTCGCCGTGATTCAAATGATCGGGCCGAATCATCTACCGCGGATTGGTGACCTGCGTATCGACGGAGTCGTGCTTGGCTTCGCACTACTGGTATCGATATGCAGCGCGCTCGCCGCCGCCGTCACCCCGGCTCTGAGGGGCTCGAGAGTCGACCTGCGCGCCGTGCTCTCGGAGTCGTCAAGAGGGAGCACGGCGGGGGTCGGCGCTGCGGCGTTTCGGGACAAGCTTGTTGTCGGAGAGATCGCGATCGCCCTCATGCTTACGGTCGGTGCTGGATTGCTGCTAAGGAGCTTCGATACTCTGCTCGACAACGAGTTGGGCTTCGATCCCAGCGGTTTGGTGGCGACCCAAGTGTTCGCGTACAACGATCAGCACGAGGGTGATTTCGCGTACTTCGATCGCGGGGCCGCAGCGCTCCGCGATCTGCCCGGCGTTGAGAGCGTCGGAGTCACGTCGAATCTGCCGCTGTCGGATACGGAGTCCGTTCTCGCGCGGCCGATCGTGGTCTCGTTCGACATCGCCGACCGTCCTCCTCCTTCGGGCGCGTCCGAGCCCGTCGCCAGTCTGTCGGTGATCGATCCCGCATATCCCGAGACGATGCGCATTGGGCTCGTCGCGGGGCGACGGTTCACGGTTGGGGACGACGATCAGTCCCCTCCTGTTGCCCTCATCAATGAGGCCTTCGCCCGGAGGTACTTCTCGGACCGAGATCCGCTCGGTGAGCGGGTGACCCTCCGTTTCCGAGAGGGGCGCACATGGGAAGTAGTTGGCGTACTTAGGGATGTCCGACGACAAGGACTCGAATCGGACGCCGACCCGGAGGTCTACCTCCCGCTCGCACAAGCGCCCTTCAACGGCCTGACCTTTGTGGTCAGGGCGCGAACGGAGGCGTCGGCCATGGTCGGGACCATCCGTGAGACCTTGTTGGAGGCTGACCCGTCACAGGCGATCTGGGCGAATCGGACGATCGCGGAAATGCTTGCCGATTGGATGCGAGAACGGGTGTTTATCACGGTACTCGTCACGGCGTTTGCTGCACTGGCGTTGACGCTGGCGGCGATCGGCGTCTATGGGTTGATGGCGTTCTCGGTCGGAGAGCGGACCGGAGAGTTCGGAATCCGGCGAGCGCTCGGGGGCGAGGCGCGGACGATTCTTGCGACGGTTCTATTGAAGGGCGTTCGCCTCGCGTTTGCGGGCGTCGCGTTGGGTGTCGTTGGCGCCCTCGGGATGACCCAGTTGCTCCAAGGCATGCTTTTCGGTGTGCAGCGGTTCGACCCAATGACGTTTGTGGGTGTTGCCGTAGTGGTCATCGGCATCGCGACCGTAGCGACGCTTGTGCCCGCCCATCGGGCGACAAGAGTCGATCCGCTTGTGGCGCTTTCAGGTTCTAGGCGGTAGGAAACGTGAGGTGCGTGTGGTTCACGTGGCGTCGACCACGGTTTGGCCTCGCTCAGGTGGGCCGGCATCCGATAACTATCGGGCTCAGGCTCGGGTCGCCTGCGGCGCCCCTCGGCCCTAACCGGCCCTGAGCTCACGGGCGTTGAATACCACGAGTGTTGCACGAACGAAGCAGGCGAAACGTCTGGTGTTGGAGGGCCGGCTTCTGAGTCCTTGAACGTTATGCGACACTGACCCGACAAGGAGAGTATGGGGGCTGGAGTGAGTAGATGCTGCCTGATTCTCACGTGCCTTGGTGCCTTCTCCTGCGCGCCCGCCGACGATCGCCCCGTGTCGGTCCAGCGGGACAGCGCGGGGGTCCAGATCATCGAGTCCATGGAGCCGCTGTGGGCTTCTGGAGAAGGGTGGAGCGTCGATTCGCTGCCTCTCATGGATCTGGCGAAGGGCAGAAGTGGCCCTGAGTACGAGTTCTTCCAAGTCCGCGACGCTGCACGGCTGGACGATGGTCGGGTCGCGGTCGCTAACTACGGAACCAGCGAGGTCCGCGTCTACGGTTCTGATGGCAGGTTCCATCTCAGCTCGGGCGGAGCTGGTCAAGGGCCTGGAGAGTTCCAGCGGCTTACGAGTGTACAGCCGTACCGCGGCGACTCTCTGGTGGCGTTCGACTACTGGGCGAAACGGGTAACCCTTCTGGATTCTGCCGGGGCGGTCGCCCGAGTAACATCGTTGTTTGGTCAGGAGGGCTCTTTGACCGACCTCTACGCCTTGTCAGAGGGGCAGTTTCTCCTACAGACGGCAGCGATCACTGAAATGGCGAACGCCCAAGGCAGAATGAGGGTCCCCGCCCCTCTCGTGCTGCTTGCGGCCGACGGCACCGTGGTCGATACCTTGGCTGTCGTCGCCGGATTCGAGACGTACGTGTTCGATCGCGGTGATGCACGGCCGCCTCTGTCCCGCCGTCTCCATGTGGCGGCCCGAGATTCCCTCGTCTACATCGCTGAGGGAGACTATCTAGGGTTTCAGGTAAGGGCCGTTAACGGCACCTTGAGCCAGATCGTGCGCCTTCCCGCGTACGACCTGGAGGTCCCGGTGGCCGTTCGGGACTCGATCAGGGCGGCAATGCTCGGGCAAGAGCTACCACCGCCGTTTCGACCGGTGATGGAGGCCATGGCGAACTCCATCCCAACCCGGCGACCTGCGTCCTCGGGGCTGACTGTCGATGCTCTCGGGTACGTGTGGCTGCAGGAGTACGTGGTCAACAACTCCGCGTCGGGCCCAAGGCGCTGGCTCGTCTTCGAGCCAAATGGGGAATGGCTAGGACATGTGTCCGTGCCGCCGAGCTTCGATCTGTACGAAGTGGGGGAGGATTTCGTACTCGGGCGGTCCCTCGATGCAATGGGCGTTGAAACGGTACAGGTGCTTCGGCTTCACCGGCAGTGACTCGCGGGCGCGAGGGTGGGTCAGCGTCATATAGCACTCGAACCGCGCCTACGCCGCGCGTCGCGCGGCTCCGGAGTACGCCGGCGCATGGCATGTGGGCCGTTGGAAGCAGTACAAGGAAGGATCGAGGACGGGTGCCTCGACGGGGCATGAAGACGCGCCGGCGTCGCAGCTCTTGAACGTTATCAGCCATTCCGTGACGGACAGTTCTGCCCTTGCCAATGGAGCCTGCCCATTATGACTGAGATAGAGAAATGGGATGAAGAGGCGCTCTGGATGTGGGATGTCCCACAGCCGGACGATACCCTCGTCGTACAAGAGACCACCGGTTCGTCGGACGGGCTGCGCGACGGAAGCCTCCCCGAGATTCACGACGGCCATCATCCCTCGCTGTTGCACCGCATACGGCTGGCCACCGATCAGGGTTTCGATATCAACGCGCTGGCCCATCAAGGGCGTGGAAGGGGGTAGGGGCGACGTGAGGCGGCGGGCCTTCGCCATACTAACCAGTCTCAGCTCACGCCCCGTGCGGGGCGCGGCCCTTCGGGGCATACCGTTCACTCGGGGCGTCGCTACGCTCGGCCCCTCGCTGGAACGGCACGCCTGCGACTTTGAACGTCACTTGAAATGCAGCTAGAAGGGGAAGCTGGACGGCCTCGATCCGACCTTCTTTCCTGGAGTGAGACGAGATGAAGTGGACGGAGAGAGCGGAGCGACCGCCTTGGTGGAGCGAGCTAGCTGCTGACTTGCGGATTGCGATCCGGTCCTTGCTCCGGAATCGCACGTTTGCCGTCATCACGATTCTGACGCTTGCCGTTGGAATCGGGGCCAACACGGCGGTCTTTTCCGTGGTCGAGGGGGTGATGCTTCGGCCGCTGCCCTATCCCAACGCTGATCGGCTCGTGCGGGTAGCTACAGCTGCGGCGCCCCGGACCGGCCTGGCCGAGATCCCGTTTTCGGCGGCGGGGTTTTCCCACTTCGCCGCACACAATCGGTCGTTCGAGGCGTTTGGTGGATACCTGGAATCGGGGACGCGTTGGCGTGTCCCGTTGTTGGGCGATGGCGCGCCGCAGGAAGTAGTCCGCACCTCGATCCAGGTCAGCGCCTTTGAGGTTCTCGGAGTCGAGCCCGAGGTCGGCCGACTTCCGACCCGAGAAGAGGAGCTGATGGATCCGGTAGCTCCCGTGGTCCTCCTCAGTCACAACCTTTGGTCATCGCGCTTTGGATCCGATCCCTCCGTAGTCGGCCGTACCATCACGTTGCGGGATTGGTCAGCTGAGGTGATCGGGGTCATGCCGAAGGGGTTCGACTTTCCCTCGCCCGAGGTGGACGTGTGGACACTGGGACGCCTGCGGACGGGTAGCCCGGACGTCGCAGAGCACAGTTGGGGTGCGATAGCCCGACTTGCTCGGGGGGTCACGATTGAGGAGGCCATCGCCGACGCCGAGAGACTGATCGCCGGGTTCGACGCGCTCGCGTACTCACGAGAGCGGCGGGAAGGGATGTTTAGTGGTCGGGCCATTGTGCGCCCACTGCTGGACGATGTTGTGGGGGAAGCGAGACTTCCGCTGCTCATCGCACTGGCGTCAGCGGGCTTCGTGTTGTTGGTCGTCTGCACCAACGTCATGAGCCTCATGCTGGTCAGGTCTGAGGCGAAGTCGCGTGAGCATGGTGTTCGTCTCGCGCTTGGCTCGGGCCGGAGCCGACTGATCCGGTACATCATGACGGAAGTTGGCGTCCTGACCGCGGCGGGCACTGTGGTCGGCATTGGGCTGGCGCTAGTCGGGACCCACGTCCTGGTCTCAATGGGTCCTGCCAACCTCCCACGCATGGATGAGGTGCGCATCGACTCAATAGCTCTCGTCTTCACCATTGTGACCTCACTCCTCGTGGGTGTGCTTGCCGGCCTCCTTCCGGCCGTGCGCGCGAGTGGGGGCAGGGCTTTGCCCTCGCTACGTGGTGGCGGGTCGGGTTCGAGCAGTGGCAGGGGGAGGAATCGGGCGTTGAGCGGACTTGTGGTAGCGCAGATGGCCGTGGCGTTGGTACTGCTTGTCGGATCAGGGCTCATGGTGCGGACCTTCCAGAGCCTCCATGCTGTGGCCCCTGGCTTTGATGCGGACGGGGTCCTCACGTTTCGCCTAACGCCTCCGTCGGTGGGCCGATATCGGGGGGACGCTGGGGTGGACTTCAGTCAGTTCGTCTCTCCGCTCCGAGAGCGGATTGCCGGTCTTCCCGGAGTCATCTCAGTGGGGGCCACGTCAAGTCTGCCGCTCACGGGCGTGGTAGGAGAGCCAGGCGGCACCCTAGGATCTGTTGAGGTGGAAGAATTCCCGACCCAGGAGGGAGGACTTCGACCGAACTTCCTCACGAAGCGCGCCACGCCGGGTTACTTCGAGGCCATGGGGATTCCGATTCTCGAGGGTCGAGGATTCGTTGACTCCGACTTTTCGGCGGACTACTCCCGAACCGCGTTCATCATCAGTGCCTCGGTGAAGCGAAGGTATTGGCCAAACGAGAGTGCCATAGGAAAACGGCTGAAGTGGGGGCGCTTGGGGGGACCAGTCGTGGGGGTCGCCGGCGAGGTGCACCATAGGAGTCTGGGGCTCCCACCTGATGAGATCATCTACTCTGCGCAGATCGGCAGTGACCTGATGGTCGCTGTACGTGCATCAGGGGACGTGGCCTTGTTGGTACCTGCGATTCGACAGCTAGTCGCCGAGATGGACCCCGAAGTACAAGTCACAAGGGCGCGTTCGCTGAATGGTATCCTAGGTGATTCCCTCAGCCGTACGAGCTTTGTCATGACTCTGCTCGCGCTTGCAGCCGCCATTGCGCTCGCCTTGGCCGGAGTGGGTATCTACGGCGTCCTGTCCTTCGTCACCCGTTTGCAGACGAAGGAAATCGGCGTGCGGATGGCGCTTGGCGCGAACCCGACCAGGGTCTGGGGTATCGTGCTTCGGCGAGGACTCACTTTGACAGCACTCGGGGCGCTGTTTGGCATCGCGGCGTCGGTACCTCTGGGCCGTGCGCTCGAGTCACTGCTGTATGAGGTGAGTCCCCTTGATGTCCCGTCCCAGATTGGCGCGTGGTCGGCTCTTGTCGGGATTGCCATGGTCTCGAGCTTCATCCCAGCTGTGCGAGCGGCTCGCACGGAGCCGGCGGTGGCACTGACGGCGGAGTGATCTACTATGGTGTTGTCGCCCCTTGCGAAAGCGCCGGCGTCGGAGTTCTTGAACGTCATGGGAAAGTCGCAGAGGACATGGTATGGAGGTGTTGCGATGCACCGATCTAGAGGCGGCTCGACGGTCGCAAGCGTGCTCTGGCAGTCAAGCCTGCTTGTGCTTGTGGTGTTGGCTGGTTGCCACTCTGGGGAAGGGCCTCTCGATACCGTCTCGGGAGACGTGGTCGTCGATCTCGTCACCGAGGTCTTGCCGCAGGGAGCGCAGTTGCCGGGGAATGCCCTGTCAACGTCGGCAGGTGTTGTGTCGTTGGGGGCGGCCTTCTGGACCCCGGCGGGGGGGTATGCGTTTCGCCCGGAGGTGAGGCTTGAGTCAGGTCGCATCGACGTAGTGATCGTCGCGGAGCAGAAGAGCCCAGGAGTCACCGTCCCGGTGGCACACCGCGTTGTCGCCACGATTCGGCACTACCCCGCTGGGCAGCACCGACTGCGAGTACTGGTCGAGTTCCCAGGCACGGCGGAACCTACGCAGGTGTTGTTGGACGCGACCGTCTCAGCGTCGTGACCATGGCGCGAAGGAAGGTCGGGATAGCGCGTTGAACGGACTTCTTGCCGGATGTATCGAAAACAAAGGGGGACACTTGCACGCTTTGCCTGGTGGAGATTCCCGTGGGGCCGAACCACTCCCGACACGCATGAGCGAGACCTGGCGGCGAGGTGCCACGGTCGCCGGGTTCCTCCTCTGCGTTGCTGCCACGGCTGCCGACCTTCGAGGCCAGGCGCCTTGGCTGGCGTCGAGCACCGTCGTGGAATCGTCGGCCCTGTGTCACCCGACCCTGACGGAGGCAGAGTGGTCGCCGACGGCTACCTGCCCCATGGCGGGTCACCTCCTCGAGGGTCCACCCAACACTGTGCTGCCGCCTGCCGCCGCCGGACGCGAGAATCACGGCCGCCAGCGGACGAGCGGGGTCGCGGGAGAGGGGGGATCCGGCTCCCACCGCTTGCTGGGCGCCTCCGTCGGATTCGTCCTGGGGGCCGGCACCACCTACCTGGTCCTGAACAGTGGCGGATCGACAAGCCGGTGTGATCGGTCGGCGAATCAGGACGCGATGGGTTCGGGGGCGTGCCTTGGTGCGTACATTCTTGGCGGCTTGATCGGGGCGGGTGTGGGCGCCGGGGTCGGCGCGCTCCTCCGAACCGATCGCTGGGAGAGCCTTCCGGTGGGTGGATTGGGCGTGGCTGTGCTCCCGGAAGGACGGGTTGGAGTTGCGGCGACGTTGAAGTGGTAGGCCGGGTGGGCTGCCGCTGTACCGCACCCCTCCCGTCGTAGGGGCTGCGTCCACCGCTCGCGCCGGCGGCGGTTCGGAACCCGAAGGACGGTAAAGGAAAGCCCGGAGGGGACCGAGTGCCGAGGCGAGGGCATCGCTCGGCCCGCACGATCCCAGGAGGTTGGCAGAGACGTGTGGTACCTGGTGATGACGCTGGCGGCGCTCGCCGGCCAGCCTTCCGAGCGTTGTTCGTTGTCCACGATGAGGCACCTCGCGCCTCGGGGGGCTGTCGTCCTCGCGGTGGCCACGGGAGGGCGTGTTCCGGTGTCCACTGATTCGCTCCGGTTCCGAGGGACGTGGAACTTCGGTCGACGGTTTCCCGGAACGGCGCCCGGGCACGTCTTCACGGTGGTGCGGAGTGCCGGAGACGACGACGGGGTCCCCTCCGGCGCGACCATCACCGTCGTGCCTTGGGGCTATGACGCCGCATGTGACCTCGAGAGGTGGAGTGCCCCCTGGGTCCCTACGGGCGACACGGTGGTCTTCAGGCTGGAGGCGACCCGCGTGTCGGCGGATGACGCCAAGCCTGTGTTTGATGTGCTCGGATGGCATGAGCCATATCCCACCGGCGAGTTCCTGAGGTACGATGTCCGGGGGGACGACGTCGAGCGGCGGTGGCTGACGCCCGGAGAGTATTTCGAGTTCGTCCAGGTGCTCCCTACCCTGGACACGTTTGAGTCGAGGCCCCTCGAGGGTCTCCGGCAGATCGAGAGATGGGTTCGGGCCCGTCCTGAGTTGTCCGAGGCTTTCCCGGTGCGCGAGGTGCTTGAGCGATGGAGACTCGCGGGATCACTCCGCGCGGGCCTCGCCGACGGAACCGGGCGGTCACCGTGAGACTGGCCCTTCGGCGGCTGCCGGTCCTCCTGGATCCACAACAGGGCTGGATCGAGTGCACGGCGGCAAGCCGGAGATCATCGAATGGGCGGCGGCGCAGCTCCGGCCGAAGCTCGAGGAGCCGGTGAGCCGCGGCTGCTCTTCCAGCACGCTCCCGTTCCGGGCCACGCGTGGGTGCCGTTGGCTCTCCTGGACCTGGACGAAGTCGGCACGCCCGAGGTGTTCCTCGATTTCAGCGTGGAGGACGAGGGGCTCTACGCCTCCGAGGGGGTCGCCATCCTGAAACAGGGGCCGGGTGGCGCGTTCAGCGTACAGCACCCCATCGCGAGCTGGCGCGTCGACACCCATTGACGACGTGCTGGGAGGGTGGCCGCGCCCGACCCGTGGAGGGGGTACGGCCGAGGGCCCCTCCCTCCGCGACACCGCCGCCACCCCCTAACCCTCCAGCGCCTCCTCCGCCTCCATCCACCGTTCGATAGCCTCCGCCAGCTCCGCCTCCACCCGCGCCAGGTCCGCCTTGAGGCCGAGGGCCTTCTGCACCCCCGCCGCCTCGCCCCCGTAGAGCGCGGGGTCGGCCAGCGCGTCCTTGAGGTCCGAGACCCGCGCCTCCAGCCGCTGCACCCGGGCCTCCGCCTCCTCGGCGGCGCGGCGGAGCGCCCGCACCTCCTTCCGCCCCTCCTTCTCCCGGGCGGCCCGCTCCCGGCCCTGCCGGCGCTGCGCCCCCTCCTGTTCGGCCTTCGCCCGCAGCTTGTCCTGGCGGGCCGCCACCGCCCGGGCCTCGGCCGCCGCCTCCCACTCCTCGAAGGTGCCGGGGTAGTCGGTGATCCGGCCCTCCTCCAGCGCCCACACCCGGGTGACCAGGTTGCGCAGGAGGGCCCGGTCGTGGCTCACCAGGAGCACCGACCCCTCGAAGCCCTCCAGGGCGTCCTCCAGCGCCTCCACCGACTCCACGTCCAGGTGGTTCGTGGGCTCGTCCAGGAGCACGAAGTTGGCCCGGGAGAGCATGAGCATGGCCAGCGCCACGCGGGCGCGCTCGCCGCCCGACAGGGTGTCGGCCTTGCGCAGCACCTCCTCCCCGGAGAAGCCGAAGCGCCCCAGGTGGCCCTGCACCTGCCCGCGGTCCCACATGGGCCGGAGGTCGTTGACGACGTCGAAGAGCGTTTTGCCCATGGGGACCTGGGCCATGTCCTGCCGGTAGTACGCGGCCTCGATGCTGGCCCCCAGGCGCACCCGCCCCCGGTCCACGGGGCGCGCCCCGGCCACGGCCTCCAGGAACGTGGACTTGCCGGTGCCGTTGGCCCCCACCAGCCCCACCACGTCGCCCCGCTCCAGCACGGCGGAGAAGCCGTCGAAGAGGACCCGCTCCCCCACGGAGAGCCCCACCTCCTCGGCCACGAGCACCTGGTTGCCGCCCCGCTGCCGGGGCTCCAGCGCCAGGGACATGACGCCCTCCTCGCCGGGGAGGGCGCTCAGGCGGGGGAGGCGGGCCAGCTTCTTCCTCCGGCTCTTGGCCTGGGCGGTCTTCTGCCCGGCGATGTTCCTCCGGATGAAGTCCTCTTCCTTGGCGATGTGGCGGCGCTGCTGCTCGTACGCCCGCTCGTGGACGAGACGCGCCTCGGCGCGCTGCGTCACGAAGTGGCTGTAGGAGCCGGCGTAGGGGGTGGCGGTGCCGTGCTCGAAGTGCAGCACGTGGTCCACCACGGCCTCGAGGAAGGCCCGGTCGTGGCTGATGACCAGCACGGTGGCGTCCAGGCCCCGCAGGTACCCCTCCAGCCAGCGGGTGGTGTCCAGGTCCAGGTGGTTCGTGGGCTCGTCCAGCAGCAGGAGGTCCGCTGGCGCCGCGAGCTGGCGGGCCAGCCCCACACGTCCCTGCTCGCCGCCGCTCAGGCGGGCCACCGGCAGGGCGCGGGCGGCCGTGGGATCGAAGCCCAGCCCCTGGAGCACGGCGTCCACCCGGGCGTCCATCTCGTAGCCGCCCTCCCGGGCGAAGCGCTCCAGGTCCCTGTCGTAGCGGGCCAGCGCCTCCGGCGTGGGCTCGCCGTGGCCCATGGCCTCGGCCTGCTCGTGGAGGGAGTGCTCCAGCGCCACCAGGTCGCCGAAGGCGGCGGCGGCGGCGTCCCACACCGTCGTCCCCGGGGGGAACTCCCGGTGCTGGTCCAGGAGCGTGAACCTCATGCCGCCGGGGCGGGTGAGGACGCCCCGGGACGGGGCCAGCGCGCCGGCCACGAGGTTGAAGAGCGTGGTCTTGCCCGAGCCGTTGCGGCCCACGATCCCCCACCGCTCCCCCCGGCCCACGGTGAAGCCCACGTCCCGGAAGATGGTGGTGGCGCCGAACTCGACGGCGACGCCGGAGGCGATGATCTGGGACAAGGGGGCCGTGAATGGGGGAGGTGGAGAATGCTGGCGCCGTGCGCGGACCGGGATCATTATAGACAAACCACTCCCCCCCGTAACCCGACCGCCGCATTTGACCTGCCTTCCCGCCGTCAGCCGGCGCCGCCGCCGGCGCGTCTTCGTCGTAGCCGCCGTCGCCGTCCTGGCCGCCGTCGGCAACGCGTCCGGCGCCTCGGCCCAGGAGCGCATGGACCCGGCGGAGCTGGAGGCCCGGCTCCCGGGCCTCGCGGGCGTCGAGCGCGTGCGGGCGCTGGCGGAGCTCACGGAGGCGTACCGCTCCACCGCCCCCTCCAGGGCCGTGGAGTTCGCGGAGAGCGCCCTGGCCATGGCGGCGGCCTACCCCGACGGGATCGCCGAGGTGCGGGCGCTGAACGAGCGGGCGTGGGCGCTCATGGAGCTGGGGCGCTACGACGAGGCGGTGGCCAGCGCCGAGGCGGGGCTGGCCCGGGCCCGGGAGGCCCTGGTGCGCCGCGGCGAGGCCCGGGCCATGAACAACCTGGGGGTCATCGCCCGGCGCACCGGCGACTTCGGGGAGGCGCTGGACTGCTTCCAGCAGGCGCTGGAGATCTACCGGAGCATCGGCGACGAGGCCGCGGTGGCCACGTCGCTGAACAACCTGTCGGTGGTGCAGGGCTTCGACGTGGGCGACTACCAGCGGGCGCTGGAGAACCAGCTCCAGGCGCTCACCATCCGGGAGCGCATGGGGGACGAGGAGGGGCGGTACCAGTCGTACAACACGCTGGGCGTCATCTACGACAACATGGACGACCCGGTGGCGGCGGTGCGCTACCTCAACCAGGCGCTGGAGGGGTGGCGGAAGCTGGGCCTGGAGCCGCGCATCGCGGCCACGCTGAACAACCTGTCGGGCGTGTACGAAGGGGTGGGGGAGCTGGACCGGGCGCTGGCCTTCCAGCAGGAGGCCCTGGCCATCCGCGAGGAGTTGGCCAACACGTCGGGCATCGCGTTCTCCCTGGCCAGCATCGGGACCATCCTCACCGACATGGGACGCCTGGGCGAGGCCCGCGGCCCCCTGGAGCGCTCGCTGGCCATGCGCCGGCAGATGGGGGAGCGGAAGGCCGAGGCCCAGAGCCTCCTGGGTCTGGCCCGCCTGGCGCGCCGGGAGGGCGACCTGGCCCAGGCCCGCGCCCGCGTGGACGAGGCCATGGCCCTGGCCCGGGAGATCTCGGCGCCGGAGGAGGAGCGGGACGCCTACATGGAGCTGGCGGCGGTGCTGGAGGCCCGGGGCGACTTCCGGGGGGCGTTGGAGGCGTTCCGCGCCGGGGACCAGCGGGCCGACGAGCTCCTCAACGAGGATCGGGCACGGCGCATCGAGGTCCTGGAGTCGGAATACCGCAGCTCGCAGGCCCGCCGGCAGATCGAGCGCCTCAGCGCGGAGGCGGAGCTGGCGGCGTCGCTGGCGCAGCAGCGCCGCACGCAGATGCTCGTGGCCATCCTGGTGGCCCTCATCGGGTTCCTCCTCTACCGTCGCCACACGCTGGCCCAGACCCGCCGGGACCTGGAGCGCCAGGTGGAGGAGCGCACGGCCGAGCTCTCCGACGCCAACGCGCGGCTGCGGGCCCTGAGCCTCACCGACACCCTCACCGACCTTCCCAACCGGCGCTACTTCTTCCAGGCGGTGGAATCGGACCTGGCGGTGGTGTCCCGGGCCTACCGGGTGGCGGGGCAGGGGGGGAGCCTACCCGAGGGCTCGGACCTGGTCTTCTACGTCCTGGACCTGGACGACTTCAAGTCGGTGAACGACGGGTACGGGCACGCGGCGGGAGACCTGGTGCTCCAGCAGGTGGCCACCGTACTCGGGGAGACGGGGCGGGCCTCCGACCTGGTGGTGCGCTGGGGCGGCGAGGAGTTCCTCATCGTGGCCCGGGGCGTGGACCGCAAGGGGGCCGCGGCCTTCGCCGAGCGGATCCGCCAGGCGGTGCGCAGCCACATGTTCTCCGCCGGGGACGGGCGCATGCTCCACCGCACCTGCTCGGTGGGCTTCGCCGCGTTCCCCTTCCTCCCCTCGGAGCCGGAGGCGGTGGACTGGGACACGGTGCTGGGCATCGCCGACCAGGCGGCATACGCCGCCAAGCGGGGCGGGCGGGACGCGTGGGTGGGGATCCACGCGGCGCCGGGGCTGGACCCCCTGGACCTGGGCTCCGGCCGCGACGTGGTGGGGCGGCTGGTCACCTCCGGCGCGCTGGGCGTGGAGAGCTCCCTGGAGGCGCTGCCCCCGCGGGTCTGGACCGACCCCGACCAGCCGCGGGACCGGGCGAGCGCCCGGGACTGAGGGCCCCCGCCCGGGGGTCAGCTCCCCTGGGGCGGCTTCTTCTGCTCCAGCGACCGGGCGATCTGCTGGGCGATGCTCCCCTCCGCCGCCGGGGGGTCGCTCCCCTCCGGGGAGACCGCGGGCGCCGCCCCGGGCACGGGGGCCGTGCCTCCCGCGGGGGCGCCGGGCTTGGCCTCCTTCTTGGGGATCGTGACCAGCGGCACGCCGCGATGGCGGTCGGCGCGGGCCTTGGCCCGGGAGCGGGCCGCGTTCCCCAGCAGGAGCACCACGCCGGCCACCACCGCGATCAGGGGCAGGTTCCAGGTGGTCTTCCCGATGGCGAAGGACGCCACGATGGTGCGGAGGCTGTCGGGTCGGATCTTCAGCCCGGGGTCGCCGGTGAGGAAGTCCACGGCGTACGTGATGGTGTCGTAGGGGACGGCGGCGCGGAACACGACGTACTGGAGGCCGCCGTTCTCCAGCCTCCACGTCTCGCCCCAGCCCCAAGCGGTGCGGCCGTCCACCTGGAGGGACTCCAGTTCGCCGAACTCCACCCGCTGCCCCGCGGCGGCCTGCATGGCCACGCTCCGGGCCTGGTCCACCTCCAGCGACCCCAGCACGCCGGGGTGACCGTTGATGTAGATCCCGCTGAAGTTCCCCCACGAGGCCTCCACCCACGCGTCGTGGTAGATCACGGCGCGGCCGGGGAACATGCGGCGTTCCTGGGTGGCCTCCTTGTTCAGCGTGAAGGCCGGCGGAGGGTTCTGGACCTGGGGCCCGTCGAAGTTGGGGACCTTGCAGCCGGAGAGGGCCACGGCGGAGGCTGCGGCCAGGACGAGGGCGTGGGCGCCGGAGGCGCGGGTTCCGGGTCTGCGCATGGGGGTCCCCCTGGGTGGATGCATTCGGAAATGTAAGGCCCGGGGCCGCCTCTCCTGCAACCCCTTTCGGCACGTGGCCCCCACGCCGTACGCGGGCCGGGCCCCCGGGCGCGCCTACCTCAGGCGCGTATGCAGCACGCCCATGCGCACCGCCAGCTCGGGCTCGGGAGCCTCCACGCGGAGGGCCCCGGCGGGAACGGCGGTGAGGGGCACGCCCGTCCATTCGCTGAGCGCGGCCAGCACCGCGTCGCGCTGGGGCAGGTCCAGGATGCGCACCTGGTGGTCGGCTCCGGGCTGGACGACCTTGAGCACCGAGGCGTTCCCCCCCACGTCGATGGCGCCCCCGGTCCACGGGTCCACGCCGCCGTACACGAGGACGATGCGCTCGCCCCGGGCACGGATCCAGTCGGCCACGTCGCGCATGGCCGCGCCGTCGTCCCAGTCCAGGGGAAGCGCGGCGGGGAAGTCGTATTCGTCCCGGGGGTCGAGGCCCTCGTGGCGGAAGAGCCCCTCCAGGTGGGAGAGATCCTGGCCCGGCGAGCCCAGCTCCGTGTAGAGCTGGTAGACGTACGCCTTGAAGTAGTCGCGCCAGGTGTCGGAGGCGAAGTGGGCGCGGGTCACCAGCCCCAGGTGGTCGATCCACACCTGGTGGGGGGCGTCGGGCCCGGGGATCTGCCCGTAGTCGTAGACGTGGCGCTGCCAGAACCCCCACTCGTACGAGGCCACCTCCCCCTCGAAGACGGGCCCCGCGGGGACGCCCAGCTCCAGGCCGCTCCGGCGGAACCACGCTTCGAAGAGGGGGAGCAGCGTGTCCTGGTGCTCCAGGAGGCGCTGCTGGAACGCGTGGATGCGCTCCCGTCCCTCGGCGGTGCCCAGCGACGCCACGTGGGGCGGGAAGCGGGGGTCGCCCAGGGAGAACATGAGGGGGGCCACGTACGCCACGGTGGCGCGCACGTCGTCGGGGTAGAACCGGCGGTGGAAGAGGGGCGTCATGCCGCTCTTGCTCGCCCCCGCGCTCACCCAGACCCCGCCGTAGATCTCCTTGAGGAGCCCGACGATGCGATGGTGGTCGGTGGCCGCCTGCCAGACGTCCAGGTACCGCCAGTCGGCGGGCTCGGGGCGGGAGCCGGGGAAGTAGCGGTGGGTGACGTAGAGCCCGTTGCCCTGGAGGAAGGTGGCCATCTCCTCCCCCGACGTCTCGGTGGCGCCGTACCCGTACGCGCCGAAGACCATGGGGGCGTCCTCGTCGGCGTGGGAGAGGTACGCGCGCTGGGTGAACGTGGCCCCCGAGGGATCCCGGTGGTCCACGGGCTGCGTCACGTCGAGCTGGAAGGCCCGGGCGTACCCGTAGTACGGCTGGATCTCCACGGCCCGGACGCCCGGCAGCGCGTTGAGGCGCTCCAGGAGGTCGCGGTCGCCGGGGCCGGTGGCGTCGCCGCACGCGGCGGCGGCCAGCGCCAGCAGCGTGGCGAGGATCCGGCGCGCCCGGCGGCGGGGCTCGACGACGGCGGGGGCCACGGACGGCGCCTCTCCCTCACTCCCTGGGGATGAGGGGGAGCGTCACGTGGGAGGGGTGTCGCGCGTCGTGGAGGACGCGCTGGCGCGCCGGCACGAACACCGTGTCGCGCTCGTTGTCGCCCCCGGTGTTCAGGTTCCGGTCGTACTTGGGGAACGCCGCCGACGAGACCACCACGCGGATCCGGTCCCCCGCCGGGACCACCATGCCGGTGAACCAGAGGTCGATGTCGTAGCGCACCACCTCTCCCGGGGTGAGGAGGACGGGCCGGTCGAAGCCGCCCCGGAAGCGCGCCCGCACCACGCCGTCCTGGATGCGCCAGGCCCGACCGTCGGGCTCCACCCTCAGGATCATGACGTTCCAGTCGGTGTCCCGGGCGTCGGTGGCGGCCCAGAGCGTGGCCGTCATGGGCCCGGTGAGCTCCGTGTCCTCGGTCAGCGGCGCGGTGGTGTACGCCAGCACGTCCCGGCGTCCGGCGTGCACGGCGGCGTAGTCCTCGTTGATGTTCAGCTCCAGCTCCCGGGCGTCCACCAGGTACGGGGTGGGGTCGCCGGGGTCGTACGTGAAGGTGTCCGCCGGCTCCTCCAGCGGCGGTACCGTGTCCAGCGTGCCGTCGCCGGCGGCGGTGTTCGCGCCCCCGCCCGAGTGGAGGTAGAAGCGGGTGAAGCGGGTGCGCGCCAGCGGCCACTCGCTCTCCTGGCGCCAGCGGTTCTCTCCCATGATGAAGAGGTCCAGGGGTGGCTCCCGGTCCACGCCGTTGTCGACGCCCTTGAGCCAGCGGTCGAACCAGCGGAGCTGGAGGCGCCGGTGGTCGATGCGGGCCTGGGGGCCGAAGTCGCCGTTCACGTAGTCGATGCCCTTGTGTGCGCCGGGGTCCATGACCACGCGCTGGAAGGGATGGCCGCGCAGCGTGTCCAGCCCGACGTAGTTGCGGATGTTGCCCCGGGCGTCGTCGTACCATCCGGCGATGCCCAGCACCGGCACCCGCACCCGGTCCAGACGGCGCTCGATGGAGAGGGCGCGCCAGTAGGCGTCCTCCTGCTGGTGGTCGAACCAGTCGTCCCAGAACTGGGGCCGGGGGCAACCCGCGCGCTCGGCGGCCTCGATGACGGGGAGGTGGTTGAAGGCCTCCACGAGCTCCACCTTGCTCAGGTCCGAGAGCGTCTCCTTCACCGCGGTGTAGCAGAGCCACGGCACGATGGTGGGGGAGAACACCATGTCGATGTACGGCACCAGGCGCAGCGGGTCCGCGGTGGCCACCACGGGCGCGATGGCCGCCAGGTGGGGGGGCTGGGCGATGGCGGCGTACCAGGCGTACAGCCCCGGGTTGGAGCGGCCGATCATCCCCACCCTGCCGTTGCTCCCCGGGAGCGCGGCGGCCCACTCCACCGCGTCGTAGCCGTCCTCCTCCTGGAGGGCGTTCATGTCCAGCACGCCCCCCGAGCCGCCCCGGCCGCGCACGTCCTGCTTCACGTAGATGTAGCCCCGCGACGCCCAGAAGACGGCGTTGGCCGTGTCGATGCGCAGGTACGGCGTGCGCTCCATGACCACGCCGAAGGGGCCCGGGCCCACGGGGCGCCCGACGAAGCTCATGAGCGTGGTGCCGTCCCGGGCGGTCATGGGCACGGCGGGGTCGATCTCCACGGGGTAGGTGGAGTCGGACACCTCGCCTGGCCAGAGCGGGAAGTACGGCTCGTAGGCCGGAGGCGCCGAGCGGCGCACGAGCCAGATCCGGTCGGCGGGGGCGCCGCCCCGCACCAGCACGCCCGACGCCGTGTCGCCCTGGAGCCGGGCGCGGAGCGACGCGCCCGAGGCGAAGTCCACCCACACCGCGTCCCCCGCGGTCCCCACCGCGGCGACGCGCTCCAGGTCGCCGCCGGCCCTCCTGTGGAGGAACGCCGCCGCCGGGTCCGTGCCCTCGAAGTGGGCGAAGCCGAAGCGCCGCCGCGCCTCGAAGCCGCCGTTGGGCGCCGCCCCCAGCATGCGCCAGTAGTCCCAGTCGCCGGTGAGGGCCTGGGCGGTGGGGTCCGGAGCGTCGCCACACGCGGCCAGGGCCAGCGTCAGCGCGAGAGCGGCACGGGGCAGGGCGGGGGCACGGCGGCGAGAGGACATGGGGACCCCGGGTTCGGAGGGGAGAGGGCCGCGCGGTTCGATGACGCTAGATGCCCGGGAGGGCGGGAGCAAGGCGTGCGACGGGCGCGGCCCGCCGCCGTGCCGCCGCCCTGCCGTCTCCCGGGCGTGGGGCGCCGGCTCCATATTCACGCATCGCCACGCGGCCCGCCGCCGCACTCCTCTGGAGCTCCCATGAAGCGCACCCTCGGTTTCGCCGCCGTCCTCGCCTGCGCCGCAGCGCCGGCCCTCCCGGTGGCGGGTCAGACCGCCGCGACCGGCCCCGTCGTCCCCGGCATCGAGGTCTTCCTGGAGTCGCCTCCGAGGGAGCTGGTGGGCAAGCGCATCGGCCTCATCACCAACCAGACGGGCATCGACCGCCAGGGGCGGAGCGACGTGGACCTGCTCCGCGCCTCGCCCCACGTGGAGCTGGTGGCGCTCTTCGCCGCCGAGCACGGCATCCGGGGCGACATCCCCCCCGGCGGCCGGGTGGACGACGAGCGGGACCCGTCGGGCCTCCCCGTGTACTCCATCTACGGCGGCACCAACGCGCCGTCGCAGGAGATGCTGGAGGGGCTGGACGCCCTCTTCTACGACATGCAGGACCTGGGGGTGCGCCAGTACACGACGGGCTCGACCCTCCTCCTGGCCATGCAGGCGTGCAGGGAGAAGGGGATCCCCTTCGTGGTCCTTGACCGGCCCAACCCGGTCACGGGAGACATCGTGGAGGGGAACGTCCTCGAGCCCGGCTACGAGAACTTCATCGGCATCGGGCCCGTGGCGAGCCGCCACGGCCTCACGCTGGGCGAGCTGGCCCGCTTCTACAACGCCGAGCTGGGCGTGGGGGCGGAGCTCATCGTCGTGCCCGCCCGCGGGCTGACCCGGGGCATGTGGCTGGAGGACACGGGCCTCCCCTGGGTGAAGACCTCGCCCAACATCTACCGCTCGGAGACGGCGGTGCACTATCCGGGCACGGTGTACTTCGAGGCCACGAACGTCGCCGAGTCCCGCGGCTCGGACATGCCCTTCGAGCAGGTGGGCGCCCCGTGGATGAAGTCCGCCGACGTGGCCGCCGCGGCCAACGCCCTTGGGCTCCCGGGGGTGCGCTTCGAGGCCCGGGACTACCCCATCGCCGAGGGCTACCGGAAGTACCCGGGGCAGACGGTGCACGGCGTCCTGCTCGTCGCCACGGACCGGGCCACGTACCGGCCGCTGCGCGCGTCGCTCCTCCTCATGGACGTGATCCGCAGGCTCCACCCCGACGACTTCGAGTTCACCCGCTCCCAGTCGGCGCCGGGCGGGTACTCCATCGAGCGCCACGCGGGCACGGACAAGCTGGTGAAGGCGTTCCAGGACGGGACGCTCCCCGCGCTCCTGGACGACTGGGACCGGCAGGCCGCGGCCTTCGCGGAGAAGGCGCGGAAGTACCGGCTGTACGAGTAGGACGGCCTACCTCTCCAGCTCCGCCCCCGACGTGTCGGGAAGGACGTACAGGAGGACCGCCCCCGCCAGGAAGAACGCCGACGTCACCCCCAGCGCCGAGCCGATCCCCACGCGGGGGAGGGCCGCCAACGCGCCGATGGTGTAGGGGGCCAGGGCGCCGAGCCCGCGCCCGGCGTTGTACGTGAGCCCCTGCCCGGTGGCCCGCACCGACGTGGGGAAGAGCTCGGCGAGGAACGCCCCGAACATGCTGAAGTACCCGTGGCCCACGAAGCCCAGGACGGGGCCCACGAGCATGAGGACGGCGGGGCTGCGGGCCATGCTCCCGTAGACGGGGACGAGGACGGCGGCGGCGGCGAGGAAGAGGGCGCACGTGAGGCGCCGGCCCAGCCGGTCGGCGATGAAGCCGAAGGACAGGTACCCGGCGTAGGCGCCGAGCTGCATGGGGATGATCCACCCCATGGTGCGCACCAGCGTCATTCCGGCGCCCCCCGCCTCCACGGGGCTGGCGAGGAAGTTGGGGACCCAGAAGAAGAGCCCCCAGTACGCGAACTGCACCGACGACGTGAGGAGGATGGCCAGGAGCGTGCGGCGGCGGAGGCGGGGGCCGAAGAGGACGCGGAACGTCTCGCCCACCGCCAGCACCCGGGTGCGCCGCGTCCACACCTCCGGCTCCTTCACCTTGCGCCGTACCCAGAGGGTGGCGAAGGCGGGGAGCACGCCCACGGCGGAGAGCCACCGCCACGCCTCGGGGCCCAGGTCCAGGACGTCCAGGACCAGGGCGGCGATGCCGGCGGCCAGGATGTACCCCAGCGCCCACCCCGACTGCATGATGCTCACCGCCTTGGTGCGGTGCTCCGGGGGCCACGACTCGCTCACCAGCACCGCCCCCGACGCCCACTCGCCGCCCATGCCCACGCCCAGGAGCGCTCGCCAGAGGACGAGCTGGAGGAGGGTCTGGGACGTGGCCGCCCCCAGCGACGCCGCCGAGAAGATGAGGATGGTGCCCATGAGCGCCCGGGCGCGCCCGATGCGGTCGGCGAGCACGCCGAAGAGGAGCCCCCCCAGCGCCGAGACCACCAGCGTGATGGTGCCCAGGAGGCCCGCCGTTCCGGAGTCGAAGCCGAAGTACGCCTGGAGCTCCCCGATGGCCATGACGTAGAGGAGGAAGTCCATGGCGTCGAGCATCCAGCCCGCCTTCGCCGCCGCCAGGACGCGCCACTGGTCGGGGGTGATGGTGCGGTACCACGGGGGGGCCGTGGGGGGTGCGCCGGCGGCGACGGTCATGGACCTCTCCTGGGGTGGGGCGCCTTCCCGGGCGCCGGGGAGGCGGCGGGAGCGGCCAGGGATTCTCTGCGTCCGGGCCGCCAGGGACAAGCGGCGGCGCCGCCCCCCTCCCCGTGCGGGACGGGCGGGCGCCGCTTAGCTTGGCGCCCTTCCCTCACGTCCACGCTTCCCAGGCTGCTCCCATGTCGAAGCGACTCCTCTCCGCGGCGCTGGCCGCCGCCCTCGCCCTGCCCGTCCTCGCCGCGCCTCGCGCGCTCTCGGGCCAGCAGGCGGGCGGGGCCCTCACCCTCGACTCCACCTTCCTCGCCGGGTACCGGTGGCGGAACATCGGCCCCGACCGGGGCGGGCGCTCCATCGCCGTGTCGGGCGTGAAGGGGCGGCCCAACGAGGCGTACTTCGGCGCCGTGGGCGGCGGGCTCTGGAAGACCACCGACGGCGGCGAGCGGTGGGCCCCCGTCACCGACTTCCAGATCACCAGCGCATCGGTGGGCGCGGTGGCGGTGAGCGAGACCAACCCGGACCTGGTCTTCATCGGCACCGGCGAGACGTGCATCCGGGGCAACATCCTCCCGGGCGACGGCGTGTACCGGAGCCGCGACGCGGGCAAGACGTGGGAACACGTGGGCTTCAAGGAGTCCCACGGCATCAGCAAGATCCGCGTCCACCCCACCAACCCCGACATCGTCTTCGTGGCGTCCTTCGGGAAGTTCTCGCTGCCCAGCGAGGAGCGGGGCGTCTTCAAGAGCACCGACGGCGGCACCACGTGGAAGCGGGTCCTCTTCCGCAACGACGTCACCGGCGCCATCGACCTCTCCATCGACCACAACAACCCGAACGTGATCTACGCGTCACTCTGGGAGGCGTACCGCAAGGAGTACCAGATGTCCTCCGGCGGCCCGGGGAGCGGGCTCTTCAAGAGCACCGACGGCGGCGAGACCTGGACGGAGATCACCCGGAACCCGGGCCTCCCCCAGGAGGGGCTGGTGGGGCGCATCGGCGTGAGCGTGTCCGGCGCCAGCTCGAACCGCGTGTACGCACTGGTGGAGAACGACGCCGGCGGGCTCTTCGTGAGCGACGACGCCGGCGCCACCTGGACGCTGAACAACGACAACCGGGCCATCCGGCAGCGGGCCTTCTACTACACCCACGTCTTCGCCGACACGAAGAACGCCGACGTGGTCTACATCCAGAACACGTCCCTCTTCCGCTCCGAGGACGCGGGCAAGACCACCACGGTCATCAACAACGGCACCCACGGCGACTTCCACGACTTCTGGATCGACCCCGACGAGCCGGCGCACCTGGTGGTGGGCAACGACGGTGGCGGCGCGGTGAGCACGAACACCGGCCAGCAGTGGACCGCCCAGGACTACTCCACCGCCCAGTTCTACCACGCGGTGACCACGAAGCACATCCCCTACCACGTGTGCGGCTCCCAGCAGGACAACTCCACGCTGTGCGTGCCCTTCAACTGGAACGCCTCGGCGTACGGCTTCGGCGGCGGCGGCCGCAGGGGCGGAGGCGGCGGGAGCGGCGGCGACATCACCGCCGGCGCCATGAACCAGGCGTACGTGGCCGGGGGCGGCGAGCCCGGCTACATCGCCCCCGACCCGCTGGACACGGACATCTTCTACTCCGGGACGAACAACGGCGGCTACATCGACAAGTTCAACCGGAGCAACCAGACGTCCCGCGAGGTGAACCCCTACCCCTGGTTCTACTCCGGCGAGCCGGCCATCGACATCAGGGAGCGGTGGCAGTGGACGTTCCCCATCGTCTTCTCGCCGGTGGACCCCACGCGCCTCTACACGTCGTCCCAGCGCCTCTGGATGAGCCAGGACGGCGGCACCACCTGGGAGAACCTCTCCCCCGACCTCACGCGCGCCGACCCCATGACGCTCCAGAAGTCGGGCGGGCCCATCACCGGGGACATGAACGGCCCCGAGGTCTACGCCACCATCTTCTCCGTGGCGCCGGGCAAGACCGACGTGAACGTCATCTGGACGGGCTCCGACGACGGGCTGGTGCACGTCACCCGTGACGGCGGGAAGACCTGGGACAACATCACCCCGCCGGACATGCCCGACTTCGGCCGGGTGAGCCTCATCGAGGCGTCGGCCTTCGACGCCGGCACGGCGTACATGGCGGTGAAGCGCATGCTCCTGGGCGACCTGTCGCCCCACATCTTCCGCACCCGCGACTTCGGCAAGACGTGGACGAAGGTGGTGAACGGCATCGGGCCGTCGGCCTACGTCCACGCCGTGCGCGAGGACCCGACGCGCAGGGGGCTGCTCTACGCCGGCACGAACCACGGCGTGTACATCTCGTACGACGACGGCGACCACTGGCAGCCCCTCAACCCCAACCTCCCCGACCTGCCCATCGTGAGCATGATCGTGGAGGGGAACGAGCTGGTCATCAGCGCCCACGGCCGGAGCTTCTGGGTGCTGGACAACCTGGCGCCCATCCGCCAGTACTCCGCCGACCTTCCCCGCACCGCCAGCAAGCTCTTCGCGCCGCCCAAGGCGGTGCGCTCGGGGCCGGGGGTGACGCTCTCGTGGTGGCAGCGGGACGCGGCGGGCTCGGCCCGGCTGGAGATCCTGGACGGGCGGGGCGCGGTGGTCCGCGCCTTCGAGACCCGCGCCGAGGGCGAGGAGGAGTCGCAGAGCGGCGGGTTCGGCGGCGGCTCGGGGCCGGCGCTCTCCAACAAGGCGGGCATCAACCACGTGCACTGGGACCTGCGGAGCCAGCCCTTCGTCTCGTTCCCGGGGATGATCCTGTGGGGTGCCCGCGCCCAGGGCCCGGCGGTGCCGCCGGGAGCGTACACCGTGCGCCTCACCGCCGACGGGCGGAGCCAGACGGTGCCCCTCACCGTGGAGCGCAACCCGTGGATCGACGGCGTCACCGACGCCGACCTGGTGGCCCAGTTCGAGTTCGGCACCATGGTGCGGGACAAGGTGAACGAGGCCAACGAGGCCGTCATCGCAATCCGGCGGGTGAAGGCCCAGCTCGACGACCGGTACGCCAAGTCCGACGACGGGCGCCTCAAGGCCGCCGGCGACCGGCTCACCACCAACGCGTCGGCGGTGGAGGCGGACATCTACCAGGTGCGGAACCGCTCCGGGCAGGACCCGCTCAACTTCCCCATCAAGGTGAACAACCGCCTGGCCAACCTCCTGGCCATGGCCGAGCGGGGAGACGGGCGGCCGGGGACGTACATGCCCGAGATCTTCGACATCCTCACCGCCGAGCTGAAGGGGTACACCGACCGGCTGGAGGAGGTCTGGGCCACGGACCTGGCGGCGGTGAACGCGGAGCTGGTGCGCCTGAACCTGGTGCCCCTCAGCCCCTCCTGCGACAAGCCCGAGGGTTGCGTGGTGATGGAGTGATGGACCGCCGGCGCTTCCTGGAGCGCATGGGCGTCGGCGCCGTTGCACAACCCGCCCACCCCCCCCACGAGGGTTAGAAT
>BTVB01000020.1:0-46360 GCA_045863275.1 Gemmatimonadota bacterium | reverse complement strand
CCCCCCCGGGCCACCCCCCGGGGGGTGGGGGGGTTTGGGTGTGGGGGCCGCGGGGCGGGCCGGGGGGGGGGGGGGGGGGGGGGGGGGGCCCCCCCCCCCCCCCCCCCACGACGTGGTGGAGAAGGCGGCCCGCCTCGTGGAGGGCATGGCCCCCCGGGAGATCGCCCGGGACGAGGCGTACTGGGCCATGATCCGGCGGGCGTTCACCGTGGACGCCAACCAGATCAACCTGAACTCGGGGTCGGTGAGCCCGGCGCCCCGGTCCGTGCAGGACGCGGTGGCGCTGGGGCTGGCCATCACCAACGCCAGCCCGTCGCTCTGGGTGGACGAGATGCTGGGGCCCCAGCGGGAGCTGGTGCGCCGCCGCCTGGCCGCCGCGGCCGGGTGCGACCCGGAGGAGATCGCGGTGACGCGCAACACCTCCGAGGCCATGCAGATCGTGCAGATGGGGCTGGACCTGGAGCCCGGCGACGAGGTCGTCCTCACCACCCAGGACTACCCGCGCATGATCACCACCTGGGAGCAGCGGGAGCGCCGGGACGGCCTCGTGCTCAAGCGCATCCCGTACCCCTCCCCCCCCGACGACCCCCAGGAGCTGGTGCGGCTGTACGAGCGGGCCATCGGGCCGCGCACGAAGGTGCTCCACATGTCCCACGTGACGTACACGGCGGGGCAGATCTTCCCGGTGAAGGAGATCTGCGCGCTGGCGCGCTCGCGGGGGCTCTACAGCTACGTGGACGGGGCCCACGCCTTCGCCCACTTCCCGTACCGCCTGGACGAGCTGGGGTGCGACTTCTACGGCACCAGCCTCCACAAGTGGCTCACCGCGCCGGTGGGCACCGGCTTCCTGTACGTGCGCCGGGAGCGCATCCCCCAGGTGTGGCCGCTCCAGGCGGCCCCCGCCTCCATGGACGGGAACATCCGGAAGTTCGAGCAGATCGGCACGTTCCCCGTGCCCATCCCCAACGCCATCGGGGAGGCGCTCACCTTCCTGGACGGCATCGGCATCGAGGTGAAGGCCGAGCGCCTCCGCTACCTGCGCCGCCGCTGGATGGACGCGGTGGCCGACGTGCCGAAGGTGCGCTTCTACACCGCCAACGACGACCGGCAGGCGGGGGCGCTGGCGACGATGAGCATCGACGGCATGGGGGCCAACGAGTTCACCGACGTGCTCCAGCGGCGGTACGCGATCCACGTGCGCCCCCGGTTCGTCCCCGGCGAGTGGGAGGGCATACGCGTCACGCCCAACGTGTTCAGCACGCTGGAGGAGGTGGATACGTTCTCGGCGGCGGTGCGGGAGATCGCGGCGGGGTAGGGAGCGCGCGGCCACGCCCCTGGAAGTGGAAGGCACGGCCGGTTTTCTACTTCGTCCATCCATCTGGTCGTGTTGGAGTAGAATACCGGATCATAGTCCACTCCAACGGCGAGCCGTCGTCCACGTAGATGGAAACAGCGCGGGCGATTCCATGTGGCCCACGAAGGCCCCAGGGGGACCGGCCTTTCCGCGGAAACGCCCTCAGCCCCCCGTCACCGTCACGTTGAACGTGTGGTCGCAGAACACCCCGCGCACGACGCTGGTGCCGGCGTCCTGGTTCGCCTCCACGAAGATGTCGATGGCGCACCGGCCGCTCCGGTCGTCGTCGGTCTCCCAGAGCACCGCGCCCACCACCGTCACGGTCTGCGCGCCCCAGGGCTGACCGTCCCGCGACGCCGCGTGAACGGTGGTCTTCACCTCCGGGTCGCCGGTGAGGGAGATGCGGGTGGGCGCCACCAGGAAGACGCACCGGTCGTGGACGTCGGTGGTGGTGACGTCCGCCACCTCGGTCCTCGGGGGGCCCCCGTCGGTCTCGACGCGGATGGAGCCCGAGGTGTTCACCGCGCCGCCCAGCGGGCAGGGGCGCCGGAGGCTGAAGTCCACCGTGACGACCTCGGGGGCGGGCACGGCGCCCTCCGGAGCGGCCGCCCCCTGCGTCGCGGCCCGCCGGGTCCCGGCGAAGGCCAGGGCCTCGATGCCCATGCTGGCCGCCAGCGCCACCGTCTCGTCCCGGGTGAGGGCGCCGTCGGGCGCCGGCGCGAGGCCGTCGCCGCAGCCGGTGACCAGGGTGAGGAGGAGGGCCGCGGCGAGCACGGCCGAGGCACGGTTGGCGAGGGAACGGAGGACTTCCACGTTGGCTCCTTCCGGGCCGGGCCCGGGAAGGCGTCGCGCGGGCAGACGGCGCGCGCCGTGGTTTCGGCGGGGGCTCCTGGTGGTACAGCCGTGCGGTGGGGGGCGTTCCAGCGGCGGGGCGCGTCCTTGTCGCTGCTCCCGGCCCTCCGTATCGTCGGCCATCGGCCCCCGGCCGCCCCCACCGCCCCCGTCCCACGGAGGGTCCGCATGTCCGCGCTGCACCGCCTCGCCGCCCGCACCGTCCTCTTCCTGGCCTGCGTCCTCGCGCCCGCGCTGCCGCCCGCGGCGGCGCCCGCCGCGGCCCAGCAGGCGCCCTTCACCATGGCGCAGGTGCGCTCCTACCCGTTCCCCAACGAGCTCACCGCGGCGGCCACGGGAAGCCGCATCGCCTGGGCCATGAACGAGCAGGGACGCCGCAACCTGTACGTGGCCGAGGGCCCCGACTGGACGCCCCGGAAGCTCACCGCCTACGACACCGACGAGGGGCAGGAGCTGACCTCGGTGCAGGTCACCGCCGACGGTGCGTGGGTGGTGTACGTGCGCGGCGGCGACCACGGCTCCAACTGGGACGACGAGGTCCCGGTGAACCCCGCGGCGACCACCGAGCCGGTGGCGGTGCGCATGTGGGCCGTGCCCTTCGCCGGCGGCGAGCCCCGCGCGCTGGGCGAGGGCGCGGGGCCCGTGGTGGCGCCCGTGGGGAACCGGGTGGCCTTCACCCGGGGCGGGCAGATCTGGACCGTGCCCGCCGACGGCTCGGCGCAGCCCGCCCGCCTCTTCACCGCCCGGGGGAGCAACGGTGACCCCCAGTGGTCCCCCGACGGGACCCGCATGGCTTTCGTCTCCAGCCGGGGCGACCACGCGTTCGTGGGCGTCTTCTCCGGGGCGGACCAGCCCATCCTCTGGGTGGCGCCCACCACGTCCCGGGACGGTAGCCCCAGGTGGTCCCCCGACGGCCGGGGCCTGGTGTTCGTGCGCCGCCCCGGCTCCGGGGGCGCTCCCCAGCCCGTGCTGGAAGCGCGCCACCAGCCGTGGGCGCTCTGGACCGCCGACGCGGCCACGGGCCAGGCGAAGCAGCTCTGGAAGGCGCCGGAGACGCTCCGCGGCTCCCCCTCGGGCACGGAGGGCGGGTACAACCTCCACTGGGCGGCGCGGGACCGCATCGTCTTCATGTCGTACATGGACGGGTGGCCCCACCTGTGGTCGCTGCCCGCGGCGGGGGGCGAGCCCCTCCTCCTCACCCCCGGCGACTACATGGCGGAGTACATCACGCTCTCGCCCGACGGGACGTACCTGGTCTTCGCCGGCAACACGGGGAGCACGCCCAGCGACCTGGACCGGCGCCACGTGGTGAAGGTCTCGGTGGACCGGCCCGACGCCACCGTCCTCACGCCGGGCACCGGCCTGGAGTGGACGCCGGTGGTGACGGGGGACGGGCGCACGCTGGCGTTCCTGGGAGGCACGGCCCAGCGCCCGCCCCTCCCCGCGGTGATGCCCGCCTCCGGCGGCGCGCCCCGGTGGCTGGCCCAGGACCGCATCCCCGCCGACTTCCCCACCGACCACCTGGTCACGCCCCGGAGCGTGTCCTTCACCGCCCCCGACGGCATGACCGTGTACGGGCAGATCTTCGAGCGCCCGGGAGGGCCGGCGAGGAAGCCGGCGGTGGTGTTCGCCCACGGCGGCCCGCCCCGCCAGATGCTCGTGGGGTGGCACTACTCGGACTACTACAGCAACTGCTACGCCGTGAACCAGATGCTGGCGGCGGAGGGCTTCGTGGTGCTGGCCCTCAACTACCGCCTGGGCATCGGGTACGGCTACGACTTCCACCGCCCGGCCAACGCCGGCGCCCGGGGCGCCAGCGAGTACCAGGACGTGAAGGCCGCCGGGGAGTGGCTGGCCGCGCTCCCCCAGGTGGACCCGGCGCGCATCGGGATCTACGGCGGGTCGTACGGCGGCTACCTGACGGCGCTGGCGCTGGGACGGGACTCGGACCTCTTCGCCGCCGGCGTGGACCTCCACGGCGTCCACGACTACTCCACCCCCGACTCGGGGGCTGGGCGGGCGCTGGCCGAGGCCATGGCCGGGGGCGGCCGCTCGGCACCCCCCGACGCCAAGGAGGCGTACGAGGTGGCGTGGCGCTCCTCGCCCGTCTCGTCGGTGGAGACGTGGCGCTCGCCCGTGCTCCTCATCCACGGCGACGACGACCGGAACGTGCGCTTCAGCCAGACCACCGACCTGGTGCAGCGCCTCGCGGCCCAGGGCGTGGAGTTCGAGGAGCTGGTCATCGTGGACGACACCCACCACTGGATGCGCCACGCCAACGCCGTGCGCGCCGACGAGGCCACGGTGGAGTACCTGGTGCTGAAGCTGAAGGCGGGGAGGTAGGGGATGTCCGAGTCGAGTCCTCCAGAATCACCCTTCCCGGCGGAGTGGGAGACCGACCGGGCCTTCGGGCGCCGCGGGGAGGACGGGGATCTTCGCGTCATCGAGGCGCGCGCCCCCGGGTCCTACCCGCCGTCCCCGGTGCGCGCGCCCGGTGGCACCGCGAGGGCGCTCCTCGCGGAGGAGCGGGAGCGAGGGTGAGCATCATGGACCGCCGCACCTTCCTCGCCGACCTCTCCCGCTACGCCGTCCTCTGCGCCGCCGCGCCGGCGGACTGGCGCCTGCTCCGCCGCCCCCGCCTCCAGGGCGATCCCTTCACGCTCGGCGTGGCCTCCGGCGACCCCACCCACGACGCGTGCGTGATCTGGACACGCCTGGCGCCCGACCCCCTCGCACACCTGGGCGGGATGACGGGGGACAAGGTGGCCATGACCTGGGAGGTGGCACGCGACGAGGCGTTCTCCGACGTGGTGCGCCAGGGGCGCTACGCCGCGGCGCCCGAGCTGGCCTTCTCCGTCCACGTGGACGTGCAGGGGCTGGAGCCCGACCGGGGGTACTTCTACCGCTTCCTCCTGGACGAGGGCCCGAGCCCGGTGGGGCGGCTCCGCACCGCCCCGGCCCCGGGCGCGCGGACGCCCCTCGACTTCGCGTTCGTGTCGTGCCAGCACTGGGAGCAGGGGCTCTTCACGGCCTTCGAGCACCTGGCCCGGGAGGACCTGCGGCTGGTGGCCCACCTGGGCGACTACATCTACGAGACCGCCACCCGGGAGGCCGTGGTCCGCCCCCACCACGCGCTGGAGGTCCTCACGGTGGATGACTACCGCGCCCGGTACGCCCAGTACAAGACCGACCCGGCGCTCCGGGCGGCCCACGCGGCGTGCCCGTGGGTGGTGACGTGGGACGACCACGAGGTGGACAACAACTACGCGGGGCTCTCCGGGGAGAACGCCTTCGAGAGCGAGGAGCAGATGCGCGACCGCCGCGCCGCCGGGTACCGGGCGTGGTGGGAGCACCAGCCGGTGCGCGTGCCCCGGGCCCGCTCGTGGGCCGACCTCACCATCCAGCGCACGCTGGACTGGGGGGCGTTGGCCCGCTTCTGGGTGCTGGACACCCGCCAGTACCGGAGCGACCAGGCGTGCGGCGACGGCACGAAGCAGGTGCCCTGCGGCGACTGGGCGGACCCGTCGCGCACCATGCTGGGCGACGCCCAGGAGCGGTGGCTGGTGGACGGCCTCGCCTCGTCCGACGCCCGGTGGAAGGTGCTGGCGCAACAGGTGATGATGGCGCCCTTCGACGGCGACCCCGGCCCGGACGTCTTCACGTCCATGGACCAGTGGAGCGGATACCCCGTGGCGCGGGACCGCCTCCTGGGGGCCATTGCGGAGCACGGCGCGGGGAGCACGGTGGTCCTCACCGGCGACATCCACTCCAACTGGGTGAACGACCTCCGCGCCGGCTTCGACGAGGCCGGCCGGCCCGTGGTGGCCACCGAGTTCGTGGGGACGTCCATCAGCTCCGGAGGCGACGGCGAGGAGCAGCCCGTGAGGGTCACCCGCGCGCTGTCCGACAACCTCCACGTCCACTGGCAGAACTCCCGCCGGGGGTACGTGCGCTGCCGGGTGACGCCCGAGGCATGGCAGGCCGACTACCGGACCGTGCCGTACGTGACCCGCCCCGGCGCGCCGGTGGAGACCGCCACGTCCTGGCGGTGCGAGCACGGACGCCCGGGCGTGGAGCGCGTGGGGTGAGGGCCGCGTAGCGCCGCCATGGTCCTGGCCGTCTTCCTGGTGGTCTACGCCGGGATGTTCCTGGGCGAGCTGCCCCGCCTTCAGGTGGACCGGGCCGGGGTGGCGCTCCTGGGTGCCATCGCGCTCCTGGTGACGGGCGCCGTGCCGCTGGAGCGGGCGGTGGCCCACGTGGACGTCCCCACCCTGGCGCTGCTGTTCGGGATGATGGTCCTGTCCGCCCAGCTCCGCATGGGCGGCGTGTATACCGCGCTCACGCGCCGGGTGGGGGCGCTGGCGGGAGACGGCCCTACCCGACCGGACGCGGCGGGCCCCCGGCTGCTGGGGGCGGTGGTGGCGCTGGTGGGGGTCCTGGCCGCGGCCTTCACCAACGACATCGTGGCGCTGGCCGTGGCGCCGGTGGTGGTGGCGCTGGCCCGGGAGCGGCGCCTGGACCCGCTCCCCTTCCTGCTGGCGGTGGCGTGCGCCGCCAACGTGGGCTCGGCCGCCACGCTGGTGGGCAACCCCCAGAACATCCTCGTGGGGCAGGCGCTGGGCCTCTCCTTCGCCGGGTACCTGGGGCGGGCGCTCCTTCCCGCGTCGCTGGGGCTGGGCGTGGTGTGGGGGGTCGTGGCCTTCTCCTGGCGGGGGCGTTGGGGGGCGGGGGCGTGGACGACGGCGGACGCCTCTTCCGCCGACGAGCCCCCGCTGAGCCGTTGGCAGGCGGCCAAGGGACTCGCGCTGGCCGGCGTGGCCATGGCGGCGTTCCTCCTCACGCCCTGGCCCCGGGAGCTGGTGGCGCTGGCCGCCGCCGGCGTGGTGCTCACCAGCCGCCGCTTCCATTCCCGGGACATGCTGGGCCTGGTGGACTGGCAGCTCCTGGTGCTCTTCGCCGGCCTCTTCGTGGTGAACGGCGCCCTGGCCGACACCGGGCTGGTGGCGCGGGGCGTGGCGGCCCTCGCGGCCCACGGCGTGGACGCGGGGCACCCGGGGTGGCTCTTCGCCCTCTCCGTGGGGCTCTCCAACACCGTCTCCAACGTCCCCGCGGTGATGCTCCTCCTGCCCGTGGTGGAAGGCGAGCGCCTGGGCGCGCTGCTGGCCCTCTCGTCCACGCTGGCGGGGAACCTCCTCGTCGTGGGGAGCATCGCCAACATCATCGTGGTGGAGCAGGCCCGGGCCTGCGGCATCGAGGTCAACTGGCGCGCCCACGCCCGGGTGGGCGTGCCGGTGACGCTCCTCACCCTCCTCCTGGCGGCGGCGGCCCTGGCGCTCCTCCCGTGACGTCCCCAGGCTGTGGCCATGAACGCCACCGCCCTCCTCCGTCGCGGCGCCCTCGCCGCCGCCGTCGTCCTGGCCTCGTGCTCCGCCGGCGCGCCGGCTCCCCCGCCTCCCGCGCCCGCGGCGCCCACCCCGGCCGCCGCCGCCGTCCCCGGCGCAATCCACTGGTACCGCACCGCCGCCGAGCAGCGGGCCCTCTACGAGCAGGTCTACGCCTGGGCGGGAGAGCGCGTGGCGGCCGCCGCCCGGGACGTGATGGAGCCGTGGGGGGTGATCCTGGACGCCGACGAGACGGTGCTGGACAACTCCACCTACCAGCTCCGCCGGGCGCGCCAGGGGCTGGGCTTCACCAACGACACCTGGAACGAGTGGGTGCGGGAGGAGGCGGCCCCGGCGCTCCCCGGCGCCGTGGCGTTCATCCGGGGGGTGAGGGCGCTGGGTGGCCGCGTGGCCATCGTCACGAACCGCGACGAGGAGGTGTGCGCCGAGACGCGCAGGAACCTCCAGGCCGTGGGCGTCCAGGCCGACGTGGTGCTCTGCCGCCGGCCGGGCCCCTCGGAGAAGGAGACCCGCTTCCGCATGGTGCGGGAGGGGACCACCGACGCCGGCCTCCCGCCCCTGCACGTGCTGGCGTGGGTGGGGGACAACATCCAGGACTTCCCCGGAGGGAGCCAGGCGCTCCGCGAAGGCGACGCGGCGGCCCTGGCCGACTTCGGGACGCGCTTCTTCGTCCTCCCCAACCCCATGTACGGGAGCTGGGAGCGGAACCCGGAGCGGTAGGGCCCGGAAGGGGAAACGCCCTTGCGCGCCACCCCGTGGCAAAGGACGTTGAAGCCGCCTTTTTCCCGCCTCTGGGAGCCCTGAAATGATGCGTCGCACCTTCCCGTCCCTTGTCCTCCTGGCCGCGCTGGCCTCGGCCTCCGCGCCCTCCCTCGAGGCTCAGGCCCGCCTCCTGCGCCAGCCCACCCTGAGCGCCACCCACGTGGCCTTCACCTACGGCGGCGACCTCTGGGTGGCCGAGCGGAGCGGGGGCATCGCCCGGCGCCTCACGAGCACTCCGGCGGTGGAGAGCGATCCCCATTTCTCCCCCGACGGCCGGTGGATCGCCTTCTCGTCCAACCGGAGCGGCAACCAGGACGTGTACGTGGTGGGCGTGGACGGCGGGGAGCCCCGGCGCCTCACCTGGTACCCGGCGCCCTCCGAGGCCCGGGGGTGGACCCCCGACGGCCGGCGGGTCCTCTACGCCTCCAGCCGCGAGACGGCGCCCACGGGGTACAACCGCCTCTGGACCGTGTCGCCGGAGGGCGGTCCCTCCACGCTCCTTCCGGCCCCCTGGGGCCACGACGGGTCGTACTCCGCCGACGGGCGGCGTCTGGTGGTGGACCGGGTGGACCGGTGGGACTGGGAGTGGCGCTCCTACCGCGGCGGACAGAACACGCCGCTGAGCATCCTGGACCTGAACACGCTGGACGAGGTGCGCCTCCCCAACGAGCGCACCACCGACCGGTACCCGGTGTGGATGGGCGGGAAGATCTACTTCGTGTCGGACCGGGACTGGGCCATGAACGTGTGGTCCTACGACGTGGCCTCCGGCGAGACGGCGCAGGTGACCCGCTTCGCCGACGCCGAGGTGAAGTGGCTCTCCGGCGGGCCCGACGCGCTGGTGCTGGAGCAGGACGGATGGATCCACACGCTGGACCCGGCCACCGGCCGCGCGACGCGCCTGGACATCGAGATCCGCGGCGACTTCCCCTGGGCCGAGACCCGCTGGGAAGACGTGAGCCGGCGGGTCTCCTCGGCGTCGCTCTCTCCGACGGGGAAGCGGGCGCTCATGGAGGCCCGGGGCGAGATCTTCACCGTGCCGGGGGAGGACGGTGACGCCCGCAACCTCACCCGCAGCTCCGGCGCCGCCGACCGGCAGCCCGTCTGGTCCCCCGACGGGAAGAGCATCGCCTGGTTCAGCGACGCCGGCGACGGCTACCAACTCCTCGTCGCGCCGCAGGACGGCCTGGGCGAGCCCCGGCGCATCTCCATCGGCGAGTCGAAGTTCGCCTGGGGCGCCACATGGTCGCCCGACGGGAAGTCCATCGCCTTCGTGGACGACGACGCCCGCGTGCGCGTGGTGGACGTCGAGGGGGGGGACGTCCGCACCGCCGACGCCGCCGGCACGCTCCTGGACCGGGGCGGCATGGGCGTGACCTGGTCGCCCGACTCCAGGTGGCTGGCCTACGCCAAGAGCTTTCCCAACAACTTCCGCCGCGTCGTGGTGTGGTCGGCGGAGTCGGGGGAGGTGACGCCCCTCACCGACGCCATGGCCGACGCCCGGTCGCCGGCGTGGGACCGGGACGGCAAGCACCTCTACTTCCTTGCGAGCACCGACCTGGCGCTGGCCTCGGGGTGGGCCAACACCAGCGCCATGCAGGCCGACCCCACCTACGGCGCCTACGTGCTGGTGCTCCGCGGCGACGGAGGCACGCCCTTCCCGCCCAAGAGCGACGAGGAGAACGCGGCGCCGGCGCCCAAGCCCGACACGGGCGCGGTGCAGGTGCGCATCGACTTCGACGGCGCGGACAGGCGCATCCTCGCCCTCCCCATGCCCGTGCGGAGCTACCAGACGACGGTGGCCGGACCCAAGGGGACGGTCTTCATCGGCGAGTCCGGGGACGACGGCCCCGGCCTCACGGTGCACAAGTTCTCCCTGAGCGAGCGCAAGGCGGACGTCTTCGTGCGCGGCGCCAGCGCCGTGTCCGTCTCCCACGACGGCGAGAAGATGCTCTACCGCTCGGGGCAGAACTGGCGGGTGGTGGGCACCGCCCGGCCTCCCGAGCCCAACGGCGGGAACCTCACCGTGGCGTTGCGCATGCAGCTCGACCGGCTGGAGGAGTGGCGCCAGATCTTCGACGAGGCGTGGCGCTACGAGCGTGACTTCTTCTACGACCCGGGCATGCACGGCAACGACTGGAACGCCGTGCGCCGGCGCTACCAGCCCCTGGTGGAGCACGTGCGCCACCGCGCCGACCTGAACTACATCCTCGACCAGGTGAACGGCGAGATGTCCGTGGGGCACTCCTTCGTCTTCGGCGGCGACATGCCGTCGGTGGACACGGTGCGCGTGGGCCTCCTGGGCGCCGACTTCGAGGCCGCCGACGGCCGCTGGCGCATCGGCCGCATCTACACCTTCGAGAGCTGGAACCCGGGGCTGTCGGCGCCGCTGGACCGCCCCGGGATGCGCGTCACCGAGGGGACGTACCTGGTGGGCGTGGACGGCGAGGAGCTCACGGCCGAGGAGGACCCCTACGCGGCGCTGGACGGCACCGCCGGCCGACAGACGGTGCTCCACCTCAACGACCGCCCCACCATGGACGGGGCGTGGACCGAGGTCGTGGAGCCCATCCGCTCCGAGAGCATGCTACGCCAGCGCGCGTGGGTGGAGGACAACCGCCGCCGCGTGGACGAGCTGTCCGGCGGGCGGCTGGCGTACGCCTGGATCCCCAATACGGGCAACCCGGGCGTGGTGTCGTTCAACCGCTACTTCTTCGCCCAGCAGGACAAGGAGGGCGCGGTCATCGACGAGCGCTTCAACGGCGGCGGGCTGCTGGACGACTACATGGTGGACTACATGACCCGGACGCTCCGCGCCGCCATCACCAACGAGGCGCCGGGCGGCCGTCCCATGGTGCTCCCGCAGGGGGTGCTGGGGACCAAGGTCCTCCTCATCAACGAGCTGGCCGGCTCCGGCGGCGACTACTTCCCGTGGGCGTTCCGGCAGCAGCAGGTCGGGCCCCTGGTGGGGACGCGCACGTGGGGCGGCCTGGTGGCCTCGTCGGTCCACTATCCGATGGTGGACGGCGGCGCCCTCACCGCGCCCAACAGCGCGGTCTTCGACCCCATTGAAAACCGGTACATCGCCGAGAACGAAGGGGTGCCGCCGGACATCGAGGTCCTCCTCGACGCGCGTTCCGTGGCCGAGGGACGGGACCCGCAGCTCGAGCGGGCGGTGGAGGAGGCGCTCCGCCTGTTGGCGGAGCAGGGCGGACGGCGGGCGGTGACGCCCCCGCCGTTCTCGCGTCCGTCGCGGCGCCCGGGCGGGAGGTAGCCCCTGGCCGCACTCCTGCTCCACGGCTTCACCGGATCGTCGCAGTCCTGGGGCGATCCCCTCGTCGACGGCCTCGCCTCGGCGGTGGGGTCGCCCCTCCTGCTGGACCTCCCCGGGCACGGCCGCCGCCGCGGCGACGTGGCGCCGTGGCGCCACTCCCTGGAGGCCGTGGAGGGAGAGATCGACGTCCTGGCCCGGGGCCGGCCCCTGGACCTGGTGGGGTACTCCATGGGCGGGCGCCTGGCGTTGGCCTACGCCGTGCGGAACCCGGAGCGGGTGCGGCGCCTGGTCCTCGAGTCGGCCTCCCCGGGGCTCGTCACCGAGGAGCAGCGCTCGGCCCGCCGCGACGCCGACGAGGCGCTGGCCCAACGCCTGGAGCGCGACGGGATGCCGGCCTTCGTGGAGCACTGGGAGGCGCTCCCCCTCTTCGAGAGCCAGCGGGCCCTCCCCGAGGAGGTGCGGGTACGGCGCCGCGCCCAGCGCCTGCGCAACCACCCGGCGTCGCTGGCGGCTTCGCTCCGGGGCCTGGGGACCGGGAGCATGCCGTCGTACTGGGGATCTTTGCCGCGCCTGGGGGTACCCGTGCTCGTCCTGGTGGGCGGGCTGGACAGGAAGTTCACCGAGATCGGCCGCCGGATGGCCGAGGCTCTCCCCGCCGCCACGCTGACCGTCGTCCCCGACGCCGGGCACACCGTCCACCTGGAGCGCCCCGAGGCGTGGCTCGAGGCCGTCGTCCCTTTCCTGTCAGAGCGAGGAAGTCAGGTATGAAAGGCGTGGCCTGGAGGCTCCGCTCCCGCATGACGTCGGGCGTGGTGGCGCTGGTCCCCCTGGCGATCACCGTGTACGTCCTCCGCGTGTTGTTCGGGCTCACGGCGGGGATCTTCCTCCCCTTCATCGACCCCGCGGTGGAGGACTGGCCGTGGCTCTGGCGCGCCGGCCTCTCCCTGGCCGTCCTCATCGCCTTCATCTACTTCCTCGGCGAGCTGGCCACGAACCTGGTGGGCCGGCGCATCCTCCAGATCGGCGAGTCGGCGCTGCTGAGGGTGCCCATCGTCAAGGTGGTCTACCGGGCGTCCAAGCAGGTGGTGAACGCCTTCCAGCGACCCAACTCCAAGGCGTTCAAGGAGGTGGTGTTCGTCGAGTTCCCCCGGCCCGGAACCCGGGCCGTGGGCTTCCTCACCTCCACGTTCACCGGGGAGGACGGCGGGACCTGGCACACGGTGTTCGTGCCCACGACGCCCAACCCCACCACCGGGTTCCTCCAGTTCCTCCCGGCGGATCAGGTGACCCACACCGAGTTCACGGTGGAGGAGGCGTTCAAGATGGTGATGAGCCTGGGCGTGCTGCAGCCCGACGAGGCGCCGAAGGTCTTCTGATCCGCCGAGGGCTCAGAGCCTCAGCACGATCTTCCCGAAGCTGTCCCGGGACTCCATGAGGCGGTGGGCGTCGGCCACGGCCTCGAAGGGGAGCACGTGCCCCACCTGGGGCCGGAGCCCGTGCTCGGCCACGAAGGCCGTGAGCTCCCTCCAGACGCGCTCCAGGCGGTGGGCGTCGCCGAGGAGGTAGCCCAGGTGGGTGGAGAGGATCCCGTTGGAGCGCTTGAGCATGTGATCCAGGCTCATGCGGGGGATCCCCCGCCACGCCCGCCACAGGGAGGCGGGGCTCCACCAGCGGTAGTCCAGGCCCGCGTAGCCCGCCACCACCACGCGGCCGAAGGGGGCCAGCGTGTCGCGCACAGCCCGGAAGACGTCGCCCCCCACCATCTCCAGCGCCACGTCCACCCCCCGCTCCCCCGCCAGCGCCGCGAGGCGCGCCTCCCACCCGGGGGCGCGGTAGTTGAGGGTGGCCGTCGCCCCCAGGGGGAGCAGGCGCTCCAGCTTGGCGTCGCTCCCCGCCAGCGCCACCACGTCGCACCCCATGCGGGAGGCGAGCTGGACGGCGGCGGTGCCCACGCCCCCGCCCGCGGGAGAGACGAGCACCCTGTCGCCGGGGCGGACGCGGGCCATCTCCTTCAGGGAGACCCAGGCGGTCATCCACTGGACGGGGAAGGCGGCGCGCTCCTCCACCGTCCACCCGGCGGGGGAGGGGAGGGCCTGGGCGCTGCGCACCACCACCAGCTCCGCGTAGGCGCCGTGCTGGGCGCCCACCACCACCGCCTCTCCCACGCGCGCCGGGTCCACGCCCTCCCCCACGTCTTCGACGTGGCCGGCGGCCTCCATGCCCGGGACGTAGGGGAGGCGGGGCGCCCATCCGTACAGTCCCTTCCGGGACAGCACCTCGGCCCAGTTGAGGCCCACCGCCTCGATGCGCACGCGCACCTGGCCCGGCCCCGGGGTGGGGTCGGGCACCCGGGTAACGCGCAGGACGTCCGGGGGGCCGTGACGGCGGAGGACCGCGGCGTTCATGGCGTGGGATCAGCCGCCTGGCCCTCGGGCCTGGACACCTGGAGGTGCCGGCCCACCTGGGGGTCGGCTCCCCGCGGGAGCTCCTCCAGGGAGAACGAGAGGACCATCTCGCCCGCTTGTTCCCGAAGGCCGGTGTGGTGGACGTGGACGGTGTCGCCGGAGGCGGCGGCGGGCATGAAGCGGCTCCCATCGGGTGGAGAAGGACGGCGTCGGGGGGTGCAACCCATGAGGGTGGAGATCGTTCGATTCCGCCCCTCCCGCCGCGCGGGAAAGCGCCGGAGATACGCGGAGAATTGTAACGATTTGACATCTACGATGTCTCAGGACTAGATACGAATACGTGACGACGCCTCCGGCTGCGCCCACCCCGCAGGCGGATGACAAAGGAGGGGCGGATGAGCAAGCAGAGCCTGATCAAGAGCGCGGCCGCAGGGCTCCTCGGCCTGTCGCTGGCCGCCTGCGCCACGGCTTCCAGCCCGTGGCAGGCCCACGACCGCACCGCCGACCTCAAGACCCTCGCCGCCGACCTCGACCGCGCCTGTCCCGTGGTGGTGAACAACGGCACCGACCAGGTCCTGGAGGCCCTCCTCGACCTGGAGGGCGTGGACCGCTCGCTGGGACTCCTGGCGGCCGGCCAGAGCGTGACCGTGGAGGTGGCGTGCAGCGCCCGCCGGGTCAACGCCAGCGCGGTGAGCCAGGACCTCTGGTCCGAGGGGCGCCGCTTCCGGAAGTCGGTGGTCCTGGACGTGGTGCGCGAGACGCGCCTCCGCTTCACCCACGCCGACCGGGTGGGCGGGTAGCCTCCCCTCCGCCGGGGCCCCGAGCGCTCCGGCCGGCGCGATTCCCTCGCGCGTAGGCGCCCGGCGTGCAATGTTGGGCGACCATGCCGACGCCCACCCCCCCGGAGACCCCGACGCAGGGCCCCGGATACGACCGCCGCCTGGGGACCTTCGACGCCACCATGGTGGTGGTGGGGGCCATCGTGGGCGCGGGGATCTTCCTCAACCCGGCCATCGTGGCCCAGCGGGTGGGCACGGCCCCCATGATCCTCCTGGCCTGGGGGCTGGGCGGCGTCATCGCGCTGCTGGGCGCGTTCTGCTTCGCCGAGCTGGGGGGACGCCTGCCCCGGGCCGGCGGAGGGTACGTCTACCTCCGCGACGCCTTCGGGCCTCTTCCGGCCTTCCTCTACGGCTGGACGCAGCTCCTGGTCATCAACACCGGCGGGATCGCCGCGGTGGCCATCACGTTCGCGTCGTACGGAGCCGACCTGGCGGGGGTGGGCGAGGCGTGGATCAAGCCTTCGGCGGTGGCGGCCATCGTGCTCCTCTCGGGGGTGAACGCCGCCGGCGTGCGCTTCGGCTCCCTGGTGCAGAACGCCTTCACCCTCCTGAAGCTGGCGGCCCTCGCGCTCCTGGTGGGGGCGGGGGCCTGGCTCTGGCTGGGCGGCGCCGCGCCGGCGTCGGCGGAGCCGGCGGCCACCACGGGGGGCGGCGGCGTCCTGGCCATGGGGGCCGCGCTGGTGGCCGTCCTCTTCGCCTACGGAGGATGGCAGCACGCCAACAACATCGCCGAGGAGATCCGGGACCCCGAGCGCCGGCTCCCCCGGGCGCTGGTGATGGGCGTGCTCCTCGTGGTGGCGGTGTACGTGGCGGCCAACGCGGCCTACCTGGCCGCTCTGGGGCCGGCGGGGCTGGCGGCGAGCACGGCGCCCGCCGCCGAGGCGCTCCGGGCGGCGGCGGGGCGGTGGGGGGGCGTGGCCATCGGGGTGGGGGTGGTGTGCTCCACCTTCGGCATCCTCAACGTCTTCATCCTGTCGGCCCCGCGCATCTACCGGGAAATGGCCGCCGACGGCCTCTTCTTCGCGTCGGTGGCCCGCCTCAGCCCGCGGACCCGCACCCCCAACGTGGGGATCTGGATCCAGGCGGTCTGGGCGGTGCTCCTCGCCCTGTCCGGCACCTACGCCCAGCTCCTGGACTGGGTGGTCTTCGGCGACTGGATCTTCTTCGGCCTCATCGCCGCCACGCTCTTCGTGTACCGGGCGCGGGAGGGACGGGGTGCGGTGGGCGGGACGTTCCGCATCCCCGCCCACCCCCTGGTGCCAGGGCTCTTCGTGGCCGCGGCGCTCTTCGTGGTGTACAGCTCGGTGGTCTCCAACCCCCGCAACGCCCTCTATGGCACGTTGCTCATCGGCGCGGGGGTCCCGGCGTTCCTGGCGTGGTCCCGGGGGAACCGGGGCGACCGGGTCGGGTAGGAATTTAGCTTGAACTAAATCCCTCTTCTCCGCTCCGCCGCGAGACCCATGCCCCTGCCCGCGCTCCGCCCGTCCGCCGGCGCTGCCGCACCCGTCGCCCGCCTCGCCGGCATCGCCCTCGCCGTCGCGTCCCTCGTCCACGCCGTCCTCCCGTCTCCGGCGGGGGCGCAGACGCCCGGGGGCACCGTGGTGCTCAGGGTCGTCACCGAGGAGGGCGCCCCCGTGGAGGGGGCCCTGGCCGCCTCGGCCGGCGCCACGGCCCTCACCGACGCGGCGGGCACGGCTCGGCTGCCCCTGCCGCCGGGGCGCCACGTGGTGCGCGTGACCCGCATCGGCTTCGCCGACGCCGAGGTGAACGTGGACGTCCGCTCCGGCGCCGAGACCGCGGTGAGGGTCACCCTCGAGGAAGAGGCCGTGGAGACGGAGGGCGTGGTGGTCACCTCCACCCGCGCCGACCGGCGCATCGAGGACGAGCCCCTGCGCGTGGAGGTCATCGGGCGGGAGGAGGTGGAGGAGAAGCTCCTCATGACCCCCGGCGACATCGCCATGCTCCTCAACGAGACCGCGGGCCTCCGCGTCCAGCCCACGTCACCGTCGTTGGGCGGGGCCAGCGTGCGCATCCAGGGGCTCCGGGGGCGCTACACGCTCCTTCTGTCCGACGGGCTCCCGCTCTACGGGGGGCAGAGCGGCGCGCTGGGCCCCCTCCAGATCCCCCCCATGGACCTGGGGCAGGTGGAGGTCATCAAGGGCGTGGCGTCGGCGCTCTACGGCGCCACGGCGCTGGGGGGCGTGGTGAACCTGGTCTCCCGCCGCCCCACGCCGGAGCGGGAGCTCCTCCTCAACGCCACCACCCGGGGGGGCGGCGACGCCGTGCTTTGGCTCGCCGACGACCCGGAGGGTCCGTGGGGGTGGTCCCTCCTGGCGGGGCTCCACGGCCAGCGGCAGGCCGACGTGGACGACGACGCCTGGGCCGACCTCCCGTCGTTCCGCCGTGTCGTGGTGCGCCCCCGCCTCTCGTGGGACGACGGGGCGGGGGCGTCGTGGCTCGCCACGGTGGGGGCCATGGCGGAGGACCGGGAGGGGGGCACGGTCGAGGGGGGCGCCACGCCGGCGGGCACCCCCTTCGGCGAGGACCTCTCCACCCGCCGGGCCGACGCCGGCGTGGTGGGGCGCTGGTTCACGGCGTCGGGGCGGCGCGTCTCCGTGCGGGGGTCGGGCTCCCTCCAGCGCCACGAGCACCGTTTCGGGGCGCGCCTGGAGCGGGACCGCCACGCCACCGGCTTCGTGGAGGCCACGCTGGCCGGCACCGACGGCGCCCACACGTGGGCGGCGGGGGCGTCCTTCCAGGCCGACGCGTACCGGGGCCGCGACCTGACGGCCTTCGACTACACCCACACCGTGCCGTCGGCCTTTGTCCAGGACGAGCTGACCGTGGGGCCCTGGCTCACGCTCTCCGCGAGCGCCAGGGCGGACCGTCACAGCGCCTTTGGCACGTTCGTGAACCCCCGCCTGTCCGTCCTCCTCCGCCGCGGCGACTGGACGGTGCGGGCGTCGGCGGGTACGGGCACCTTCGCGCCCACGCCCTTCACCGAGGAGGTGGAGGCGGTGGGGCTGGGGCGTCTGGCGCCCCTTCCGGACGGGCTCGTGGCGGAGCGGGGACGGAGCGCCTCCCTGGACGTGGGGCGGCAGGCCGGGCCCCTGGAGCTGAACGCAACGCTCTTCGCCTCCGACGTCCGCGACCCCCTCCAGGCCCTCCCTTCGGGGGACGGCCGCTTCGTGATGTCCAACGGCGCCGCTCCCGTGCGCACGTGGGGGACGGAGTGGCTGGCCCGCTACGAGGCCGAGCCCTTCCACGCCACGGCCACGTACACGTTCACCCGGTCCACGGAGACCTGGGACGGGGAGCGCCGGGAGGTGCCCCTCACCCCCCGCCACACCGCGGGCGTGGTGGGGGCGTGGGAGGACGAGGAATGGGGGCGGGTGGGGGTGGAACTGTACTACACCGGCCGGCAGGAGCTGGACGAGGACCCGTACCGGGCGGCGTCGAGGGCCTACGTGGTGCTGGGCTTCCTGGTGGAGCGGAGGCTGGCGTCGGGGGTGCGCGTCTTCCTCAACGCCGAGAACCTCCTGGACGCCCGCCAGACGCGGTGGACCCCGCTGGTGCGCCCCGCCGCCGACCCCCGCGGTCGCTGGACCACCGAGGTGTGGGCCCCCCTGGAGGGGCGGATGTTCAACGGCGGGGTGCGGGTGCCGTTCTGAGGGGGCGGGCTCACCGCCCGGTGTCGCCATGGCCCCCTGGCCAGGCGGCCGTCCGCTCCCGAATGTGGTGCATCGACCCCCTGCGAAGCACCCGCGTGAGGTGAGCCTCCATGAAGCTGTCCCCACTCCCCCTCGTGACGTCCCTCCTCCTGGCCGCCGGCCCCCCGGCGGTGGCGGCGCAGGGGCGGGCGCCCCTGCGGGTCACCGAGGGCGACCACGTCATCCGCGACTTCCGCTTCGACGACGGGCAGACCCTCCCCGAGCTCCGGCTCCATTACAGGACCCTGGGCTCGCCCCGCTACGACGCCGCCGGCCGCACGGTCAACGCCGTCTACATCATGCACGGGACCACGGGGAGCTCCACCAACTTCCTCGTGCCCCAGTTCGCCGACGAGCTCTTCGGGCCGGGGCAGCTCCTGGACACGACGCGGTACTACGTCGTCCTCCCCGACGGGATCGGCCACGGGGACTCGAGCAAGCCCAGCGACGGGCTCCGCGCCCGCTTCCCCCGGTACGGCTACCGGGACATGATCCGCGCCGACCACCAGATGCTCGTGGACGGGCTGGGGGTGAACCACCTCCGCCTGGTCATGGGGACGTCCATGGGCGGGATGCACACGTGGCTCTGGGGCGAGATGTACCCCGACTTCATGGACGCCCTCATGCCCCTGGCCAGCCTCCCGGGCCCCATCAGCGGCCGGAACCGCATCTGGCGGAAGATGCTCATCGACGCCATCCGCACCGACCCGGAGTGGCAGGGCGGGGACTACACCGCCCAGCCCAGGGGGCTGCGCTTCGCCGCCGGGCTCCTGTTCTTCATGGGGAGCAACCCCCGCCTGCACTACGAGCAGGCACCTACGCTCGCCGCCGCGGACGAGGCGCTGTCCCGTTACCAGGACCGGTACGTGGGGACCCGCGACGCCAACGACGTCCTGTACGCCGTCGAAGCCTCCTGGGACTACGACCCGGCGCCGGACCTCGAGAAGATCCAGGTACCCCTGCTGGCCGTGAACACCGAGGACGACCTCATCAACCCCACCGACCAGGGGATCCTGGAGCGGGAGATCGCGCGGGTGCGCCATGGCCGGGCCGTGGTCATTCCCGAGAGCACCGAGACCGTCGGGCACGGCTCCCACACGAAGGCCGTGCTCTGGAAGCGGTACCTGGCGGAGCTGCTGGAGAGGACGGCACGCTGAGCGTCGTCGCTACGAGATCGCGCCCTCCTCGCCCGTCCCCTTCACGTACCGGTCGAACCAGTCGATGAAGCGGGCCCACATGTCCAGCTTGTTCTCCAAGGCCCGCGGCGTGTGGGACTCGTACGGGTACTCGTAGAGCACCGCGTTCTTCCCCAGGATGGTCAGCGCCGAGATCATGCGCTGGGACTGGAGGGGGAAGGTCCCCGTGTTGTTGTCGTCGCCCCCGTGGTACATGAGGAGCGGCGTGTTGATCTGGTCGGCCTTGAAGAAGGGCGACATCTCGATGTAGGTCTGGGGCGCCTCCCAGAGGCTCCGCCGCTCCGCCTGGAAGCCGTCGGGGGTGAGGGAGCGGTTGTACGCGCCGTCGCCGGCGATGCCCGCCTTGAAGAAGGGCGCGTTGGCCAGGATGTTGGCCGTGGCGAAGGCGCCGTAGCTGTGCCCGCCGTGGCCGATGCGGTCGATGTCCACCATCCCCAGGCCGTCCACCGCGCGGATGGCGCCGTACATGGCGTCCACCAGCGACGCGATGTACGTGTCGTTGTAGTTCTCGCCGATGATGGGGATGTCGGGGTAGACCAGCGCGTACCCCTGCGTGAGCCAGATGTCGGACCAGCGCAACCACGACAGGTGGGTGAACGCGTTCACGTTCCGCGCCTGGATGGCGCTCCGCTCGTACTCCTGGTTGGTGTCGAACTCCCTGGGGTACGTCCAGAAGATGGCGGGCACGGGGCCATCGCCTTCCTGCCATCCCACGGGCATGGAGACCCGGCCCTGGACCTTCAGCCCGTCGCGGCGGGTGAACTCGAAGTCCCGGCGCACCGCGGCGGTGATCTCGGGGAAGGGATCCACGTTGTTCGTGAGGTTGGCGCCCCACCCGCCGTCCCGGATCCACAGGTACGAGTCGGGGAAGTCGGTCTTCGACTCCCGGCTCGTGATCATGCGGGACAGGTCGGCGTCCAGGGGCACGAGGGGCCGGTCGAAGGAGTCGGCGGAGCCCTCGAACACCCGCGAGGTGGCGCCGTCGGCCAGGGCCAGTCGGTCCACGAAGGGCCTGGGGCGGAAGTCGGCCTGGTAGCCGTCGCCCCGGAGGTACGCCGCCCCCCCGTCGGAGGAGACCAGGGCGTAGGCCACGCCGTTGCCCGTGCGCCGCGTGAGGAGGTCGCCGGGCTGGGTGAGGGGGTCGTCGGTGCCGTGGAAGGCCACGAGCATGCGGCGCTCGGGCGTGCCCGTGCCGAGGCTCCAGTACGCCAGCCCCGCCTGTCCCCCCTTGGTCACGTCGGCGAAGAGGTGCCGCCCGTCCATGGAATACGCCACGGAGCGGATGGGGTCGTCGCTCCGCGCCACCTCGGTGGCCTGGTCCAGGTCGAAGGGAGCGGTGGCGAGCATGACCCGGTCGGGGCGGGGCGCGTCCGCCGCCGCGTCACGGTCCCGCGGGGTGCGGGACAGGTAGGAGAGGCCGGCGCCGTCGGGGCGCCACGCGAAGGCCCGGGGGCCGTTGCCCCCACCGTTTCCGCCGCCTCCCCCGACTCCCCCGGGGGTGCGGCCCTCCCTCAGCGGCGTCTCCTCCAGCGTGCGCATCACCTCGCCCCGGCGGTCCAGGACGGCGGTGGTGCGGGGGAAGCCGCGGTAGCTGGTGAGGTACGAGAAGGGGCGGTCCATCCACGTGGCCATGACGTGCCGTCCGTCGGGGCTCACCGAGAGGGACTCGTACATGCGGGGCGGGCCGAGGGGCACCGGGCGCCGCCCCGGCGACAGCTCGGCGAGCTGGCTCTTCGTGTAGAACTCGAAGAGCGCCTCGTCGTGCTCGTCCTGGAGGAGGTTCGGGTACGTGGGGTTCCGCACCGGCTCGGAGCGGGTGCGCCGCACCTTGGGCCCCGTGGGGACGCGGCTCCTGTCCGGCTCGGGGCCCCGGTCGGCGGGCACGAGGAGCGTGAGGAGCGTCCCCTCGGGCGTCCACTGGAGCATCTCGGACGGGCGCGTGCCCTGGCCGTTGGCGCTGGTCCCCGCGGTGGCCAGGACCCGGGCGTCACTCCACCGGCGGGTCCGCCCGGTGGAGGGATCGGCGGTCCACACCTCGGTGTGGGTGGGGAGGTGGGCCAGGAACGCCATCTGCTTCCCGTCGGGGGACCAGGTGAAGTCGCTGGCGAAGGCACCTTCCGGAAGGTCCACCTCCACGAAGCGCCCGGCGGAGAGCGAGTAGAAGCGGAACTCGAAGATCCCGTACGTGTCCAGGTGCCAGAGGCGGTCCGTGCGGGGCCTCAGCTCCAGCTCGGCCAGGCGGTACGTCTCCCGGGACATGAGCGCCAGCGTGGACAGCTCGTTCACCTTCGCCACCAGGAAGTGGTCCCCGTCGGGGGACATGTAGTCCAGCGTGGCGTAGTTCTTGTCCGTGGCGAGGAGTCGGCGCACCGCCTCGGGCGGCTGGACATAGCGGTCGTGGTCGGGGTTCTGCGCCGCCTCCGCCTCCTGGGCCCGCAGCGCGGGGGCCGGGACGGCGAAGAGGGCCAGGGCCAGGACGGCGGGGAGCCAGCGGCGGAACGGAGTGCGGGGCACGGGGATCTCCGGAGCGTGGAAACGGGACCCCGAAGGATGCTCCCGCCCGGGCGGAGGCGCCACCCCTCAACATCCGGCCGGGGCCTGCTGTCTATTGGGTCTGAAGGATCACCTCCGACGGACCGGCCGCCACCCTCCCGCGGTCCCCCGTCCCGCACTCCACACCCCGGACGCGCACCATGCGACGCCACACCGTTGTCCTCGCCCTCGCCCTCGCCCTCGCGGCGACCTGGGCCCTCCCTCTCCATGCCCAACCCTCCCAACCCCTGGACTCGGCCACGCTGGCCCGGTTCACGTGGCGCTCCGTCGGACCCGTGAACATGATGGGCCGCGTGAGCGACGTGGAGGGCGTGCCCAGCCCCTCCAAGACCTTCTACGTGGCCGCCGCCGCCGGTGGTGTCTGGAAGACCACCAACAACGGCACCAGCTTCGAGCTCGTCTGGGGCGGGAACGGCCGGGTCGTCTCGATGGGCGACATCGCCATCGCCCCCTCCGACCCGAACCAGGTCTGGATCGGCACCGGTGAGCCCGACTCCCGGAACTCCATCTCCCCCGGCGGCGGGGTCTTCAAGTCCACCGACGGCGGCAAGACCTGGGTGGCCAAGGGCCTCGAGAAGACCCAGGCCATCGGGCGCATGGTCGTGCACCCCACCGACCCGAACCTGGTCTACGTGGCTGCCCTCGGCGCCGTCTGGAACGCCAATCCGGAGCGGGGGCTGTACCGCACCAAGGACGGCGGCGAGACGTGGGAGCTGGTGAAGCACGTCAGCGACAAGGCGGGCTTCGTGGACGTCATCCTCAACCCCCACCACCCCGAGGTGGTGTGGGCGGCGTCGTGGGAGCGGGTCCGCGGCCCGTACTTCCTGCAGAGCGGCGGTCCGGGGAGCGGCCTCTGGAAGAGCGCCGACGGCGGCGACACCTGGACCGCGGTGAAGGGGAACGGCTTCCCCACGGGGAACACCGGGCGCCTCGGCCTGGCCATCGCGCCCTCCAACCCCCACGTCATGTACGCCATGGTGGAGGCGGAGAAGGAAGCCGACGGCACCGGCGGCAACGGCCTGTACCGTTCCGCCGACTCGGGTGAGACGTGGGAGAAGATGAACGACGTGAACGTGCGGCCGTTCTACTACTCCCAGGTCCGCGTGGACCCGGTGGACGAGAACCGCGTCTACTTCTCGTCCACGCCGGTGAACTTCTCCTCCGACGGCGGCAAGACCTACGGCTCCACCACGAACAGCATCCACGTGGACCACCACGCCATGTGGATCGACCCCAACGACGCCGAGCGCATCGTGGTGGGCAACGACGGCGGCGTGGCCATCACCTTCGACAAGGGCGGCAACTGGGTCGCGCTGAACCACTTCGCCATCGGCCAGTTCTACGACGTCAGCTACAACATGGACGTGCCGTACCGGGTGTGCGGAGGTCTCCAGGACAACGGCACGTGGTGCGCCCCCAGCCGCGTCCCCTCCGGGGGAATCAGCAAGTACCACTGGGCCACCATCGGCGGCGGCGACGGCTTCGTCAGCGCCCAGGACCCGGTGGACGCGTCCATCGCGTGGGTGGAGTCGCAGGGCGGGAACATGGGGCGGGTCAACACCGCCACCGGCGAGCGCACGAGCCTCCAGAAGCCCCAGTGGCGCGACGCGTGGCTCCCCTGGCAGGACAGCATCGTCGTCCTCACGGGCCAGGGCGTGAGCGAGAGCGACCCGCGCATCCTGGAATTCCGCCGGCGTGCCGCCGCGGATTCGGCAGCCAACGACATGCGCTGGAACTGGAACACGCCCTTCTTCCAGTCGGTCCACGACCGGACGTGGTTCTACGCCGCCGGCAACATGGTGGTGAAGAGCACGAACTGGGGTGAGTGGCTCAAGCCCATCTCGCCGGACCTGAGCTACGCCGACCCGGAGAAGGTCCGGATCAGCACCCAGACCACCGGCGGCATCACCCCCGACGTCACCGGCGCCGAGACCTTCGCCACGGTGGTGTCGCTGGAGGAGTCCTCCCGCCACGCCGGCTGGCTGTGGGCGGGCACCGACGACGGCCGCGTGTGGCGCACCAAGAACGACGGCGCCCAGTGGGAGGAGCTCACCGACCGCATCAAGGGCGTGCCGGCGGGGACGTACGTGAGCCGCATCGAGGCGTCGTCGCACGCCGACGGACGCTTCTACGTCACCTTCGACAACCACCGCCGGGGCGACTTCACGCCGTACGTCTTCGTCACCGACGACGACGGCAAGACGTTCCGCTCCATCGTGGCCGACCTCCCCACCGGGGGCGTCGACTTCGTCCACGTCCTGAAGGAGGATCCGAGGAACGAGAACCTCCTGTTCGTGGGCACCGACGTGGGGGCGTACGTGTCGGTGAACCGGGGCCGCAGCTGGCAGCGCTTCATGAACGGGCTCTCCACCGTGCCGGTGCACGACCTGGAGGTCCACCCGCGGGACCGCGAGCTCATCGCCGCCACCCACGGGCGCGCGATCTGGATCGTGGACATCGCGCCGCTGCAGGAGATGACCGAGGCGGTCCTGGCCGCCGACGCGCACCTCTTCGAGCCGGCTCCGGCGTTCCAGTACGGCGCCGAGCCCCGAGGGGGCGAGTCCACCGGGCAGGCCTGGTTCGAACGGCCGACGCCCCGCGCCGAGGCGGTGATCCAGTACCGGTTGAGCGCCGAGGCCGCCCGGGCCCTGGCGGGCGCGGTGGCCGCCCCCGCGCCGCCGGCGGGCGGCGCGGCCCAGGCCGGCCCGTCGGCCGGGGGTCCCGGCCAACAGGCGGCCGGCCCCCAGGCCCGTCGCAGCGCCCAGGTGGACATCACCATCACCGGGCCCGACGGGAAGGTGATCCGCAAGCTCACCGGGCCCGCGTCCGCGGGGCTCCAGAGCGTGACGTGGAACTTCCGCGGCGAGGCGCCCCCGGCGGCCGAGCCGTCGCCCTTCGAGAAGGTGGAGCAGGAGCGTATCGCCGCCCGGGCCAAGGTGGTGGCCGACTCCCTCAAGGCGGCGGGATGGAACGCCCAGTTCCTGGACCGGATGGTGGGGGTCGTCACCGGCGAGGTGAGCCGGGAGCAGGCCTTCGGCATGTTCGGCGGCGGGGGCGGCGGCTTCGGAGGCGGCGCCCGCGACCCCGAGGCGTTCCGCGAGCGGCCGGGGGAGACGCCTCCCGGGAGCGGCGGCGGCGGCTTCGACTTCGGACAGGCGCGCCAGCTCGCCGACATCATCAACCCGGGCGGCGGCCTGGGCTCCCTCTTCCGCCGTGGCGGCGGGCCCCAGGGCGCCCTGGCGGCCCCGGGGACGTACACCGTGGCGCTCAAGGTGGGCGACAAGACCTACGCGCAGCAGCTCAAGGTGGAGCGGCAGGACGGGTTCGGGGGGAGCTCGTCGCCCTTCGAGGAGGAGTGGGAGCGCTTCCTCCAGCGGCTCGACCGGGTGCGTTGACGCCCCCTCGCACCGCCGCGTGACGCGGGAGGCCGGTCCGGCGCCGCCGGGCCGGCCTCCTTCGTTCGGGGCGTGGGCCGCGGGGCCTTCCAACCGGCGGCGTCATTGGCCACGTTCCGGCGCCCATGACCAAGACGCCCGACGCGCCCTTCGCCTCCCCGGTCAGCGACCGTGACCGCACGCTCATCCTGGCCGGGATCCTCCTGGCCCTCTTCCTGGCGGCCCTGGACCAGACCATCGTCTCCACGGCGCTCCCCCGCATCGTCGAGGACCTGGAGGGGGTGAGCCGGTACGCCTGGGTGGCCACGGCGTACCTCCTTGCCTCCACGGTGCTCGTCCCGGTGTACGGGAAGCTGGCCGACACCTACTCGCGCAAGCACGTGGAGATGGGGGCCGTGGTGCTCTTCCTCGCCGGCTCGTTCCTGTGCGGGCTCTCCGGCGAGTTCGGAACGCTCCCCGTCGTGGGCGACGGCATGAACCAGCTCGTCGCCTTCCGGGCCATCCAGGGCGCCGGCGCCGCCGGGCTCACGGCGATGACGTTCATCGTCATCGCCGACCTCTTCACCCCCGCCGAGCGGGGGCGGTACCAGGGGCTGGTGGGGGGTACGTGGGGGATCGCCTCGGTGCTGGGGCCCCTGGTGGGTGGCCTCCTCACCGACCACGCCTCGGGGGTGATCCCCGGGGTGGAGGGTTGGCGGTGGGTCTTCTACGTGAACATGCCCCTGGGCGCGGTGGCCTTCTGGTTCATCGCCCGGCGCATGCCCCGCTTGGACCCGCCGGGGGAGCGGGTGCGCCCGGACCTCTGGGGCGCCGCCTTCCTCCTCTCCGGCCTGGTGCCCCTCATCCTCGCGCTGCAGATGGACAAGCGCCGCTTCCCGTGGCTCCCCGGCGTGGGGCCCTTCGCGGACCCGGGGCGGCCGGGGTCGTGGGTGACCCTGGGGCTCTTCGTGCTCTCCGGCGCCATGCTCGCGGCGTTCTGGCACCGGGCGGGGAAGGCCCGCAGCCCCATCCTGGACCCCCGCCTCTTCGGAAACGCCGTGTTCCGCAGGGCCAACGCGGCGGGCTTCTTCTTCGGGGCCACGTTCCTCTCCATCGTCATCTTCCTCCCCCTGTTCCTGGTCAACGTCCTGGGGGTGTCGGCGACCCGGGCGGGGGCGGCGCTCATCCCGTACTCCCTGGGCCTCGTGGTGGGCTCCACGTCGGCGGGGCAGCTCGTGTCCCGCATCGGGCACCTGCGGAACCTCGTGGTGGGAGGCGCGGTGCTCCTGGTGGCGTCGGTCGCCCTGCTGGCCCGAATGGACGCCGACGTGGCGTACGCGTGGGTGACGGTGATCATGGTCCTCTCGGGGCTGGGCATGGGCCCCTCGCTTCCCCTCCTCACGCTGGCCATCCAGAACTCGGTGGACGTGCGCCGGCTGGGGCAGGCCACCAGCGCCGCCCAGTTCTTCCGCCAGATCGGCGGCACGGTGGGGGCGGCGGTCATGGGCACGGTGCTGGCCACGGCCCTGGGCGTCTCCTTCGCACGTCTGGACGTTCCCGCGGCGGTGGCCCTGGGAGGCGAGGGCTCGGTGGAGCGCCTGGCCTCCACCGGCGGCGGCGACCTCCCCGACCACGTGCGCGCGGCCTACGCCGACCTGGCCGCCCAGGTGGAGGCGGCGGTGGCGTCGGGCGACTCCGGGAGGATGGCGGAGCTGGTCGGCCTCCCCGACCTTCCCGCCGACGTGGCGGCGGAGCTGGCGGCCCGCTCGGCCGTCGCCGCCGGGCCCGGCCCGGAGTCCGCCGAGGCCGCCCGGCGCCTCTCGAAGGCGGTGGAGGCTGCCGGGGCGGCGGAGGCCGAGACGCTGGGGGAGGAGGTGCGCCAGGCCTTCGCCCACGCCACCCACCGGGTGTACCTACTGGCGCTCGCCCTCTCGGCGGCGGCCCTGCTGTTGGCGGTGCGGGTCCCGGAGGTGCCGCTCCGGCGCACCCACGACCGGGTGGTGGTGGCGGAGTAGCCCGGTTGCCTCGGGGCACGGTGCACGGACAGGTTAGTAGGAGCGGCCCCCGTCGGGCGTACCTTCACCGAATCTGGAAACTATGTTCGGAAAGATCATCCTCCTGATCGTCGTGGTCCTGGGCGTCGCCATGGCCATTCCAAGCACCCGCGCCACCATGATGGAAAAGGCGGCGCCGGTGATGGACGGCTTCAAGGCCAAGCTGGTTCCCACCCGCCTGGAGGCCATGGCCGACCAGCTGGAGGTGCGCGTGGGGCGCGGCGAGGGCTTCCCCAACAGTTGGGAGAGCTGGCTCAGGCGCGACTTCTCCGGCGTCCCCGAAGACCCCTGGGGGAACCTCTACTACCTCCAGCAGAACCGCGGGAGCTTCACCGTGGGCTCCGCCGGCCCCGACGGGCGCGAGAACACCCCCGACGACCTCAAGGTCACGCGCCAGCTCAGGCGCTGAGGCGACCGGCGGGGCGCGGCCCGCGGGAGGTTCTCCTCACCCCAGCGGGGTGACCTCCAGGCGGGACACGTGGAGGTTGAGGGCGTGGTTCACCCGGATCCCAACCGTGCCGTCCACCGGCAGGCCGTCCCGGGGGAGCGTGGTGACCTCCTCGCCGTTCACCAGGAACCGGATGGAGTCGCGCCCCGCCTCCACCGTGAGCACGTTCCTCACCGACGCGTCGTCCCCCCGGTCGGCGTATGAGCGGATCGCCCCGTGCTCCGTCCAGGGCACCACGGTGGGCGTTTCCGCGCCGCTCCGCCGCTTCACGATGAACTGGCCGCCGTCGCGCAGCAGGAAGTAGGTGTAGGCCTGGGCATCCCCCTGGAGGTCGCGGCCCCCGAAGAACACCCCGAACGCCTCGCGCCTCTCCTGGGGGTCGAAGAGGAAGACCTCCATCTCCACGCGGAAGGCCCCGCTGGCCTCGGTGCCGGGGAGCCAGAAGATCCCCGCCGGCCCCGTGGTGATGTGCCAGCCCGGGGGCATGGTGACCCACATCTCCATGTCGGCCTCGGTGGAGCCCTCGCGGTCGAAGCGCGCCAGCCACCCCTCCGGGCGCTGGAGGTCCTGGGCGTGCAGGGGCGACGAGAAGAGCGCGAGGGCGGCGAGGGCGCGGAGGGTCCTCATGGTCGGGGCTCCGTCGGGAGGGTGGGGGGCCGGCCCCGAGCCGGGGGCCGAGGGACCGCGTGGTGGCTCCGCGAAGGTGCGGAGGGGCCCGCAGGGGTGTCAATGACGACGACGTGCCGCTGCGCGGCGACCCGTGCCGCGGTACCTTGGGCGACCCGTTCCCTCCCCCACGCTGCCCGCATTGACGCCTCTCGACCACGCCATCACCGTCGTGTACCTGGCCGGCATGCTCGTGCTGGGCTGGGTGGTGTCGCGCTCCATCACCGGGTTCCGGGACTACTTCGTGGCCGGCGGGCGCATGACCACGCCGCTGCTGGTGTGCACGCTGGTGTCCACCTACTACGGCCTGGACGTGCTCCTGGGCGGCTCGGAGGTGGGGTACCTGGACGGCGTGGTGAGCTGGTTCTGGTACGCCCGCCCCTACTACGTGGGGCTCCTGCTCACCGCGGTGCTGGTGGCGGGCAAGCTGCGCGCCCGCGACTTCCTGTCCCTTCCCGACGTGGCCGACGCGGCGTACGGCAAGGGCACGCGGGCGGTGGTGGCGGTGGCGTCGTTCTTCTACTCGCTGCCCCTCTTCGCGCTCATGGGGATGGGCGTGCTCCTGGACGTGGTCATGGGGCTCCCCTTCGTGTGGGGGGTGATCCTGGGAGCCCTCATCTCCGTGATCTACACGCTCATGGGTGGCCTCCTCGCCGACGCCATCACCGACACCGTCCAGTTCACGCTCATGTGCGTCACGCTGGGCATCGCGGCGGCGCTGGCCCTGGACAAGGTGGGGGGCGTGGACGCCCTCCCCACCCTCTTGCCCGCGTCGTACTTCGACCCCCGCGGGACGTACCCCCTCCCCGTGCTCCTGGTCTTCGCCACCGGCGCCCTCTCGGTGCTGGTGGAGCCGGGGATCTACCAGCGCATCTTCGCCGCGCGGAGCCGGAAGGCCATCTACGGCGCGCTCTTGATCGGGCTGGTGCTCTGGAGCTCCTACGACTGGGTCACCGCCCTCCTGGGGATGGCCGCCAAGGCCACCGGCCTGGAGGTGGAGCCCCGCTACGCCCTCCTCACGCTGGTCACGCAGGCGCTCCCGCCGGGGCTCACCGGGCTCTTCGTGGCAGGGGTCATCGCCACGGGCATGTCCACCGTGGACTCCTACCTCCTCATCGCCGGGGGGAACCTGGCCTACGACCTCTACCGGCCCCTGGTGAACCCCCGCATCCACGACGCCGGGCTCCTGCGCCTCACCCGGTGGGGGATCGTCGTCGCGTGCCTGGTCTCGGTGGCCTTCGCCCTGTTCTTCACGTCCATGGTGTCGGCGTGGGTCTTCATGACGGCGGTGCTGGTGGGGACGGCCTTCGTCCCCGTGTGCGCCGCCCTCTTCACCCGCAGGCCCCTCAAGGCCGCCGCCGGGCTGGCGTCCAGCCTCTCGGGGCTCGTCACCGTGTCGGCGGTGTACGGCCTGGTGAACCTCATGGGCGCCGACAACGAGGAGTGGGGCACGGTGATCTGGAGCTTCGCGTGGGGCGGGCGGCACTGGGAGGTGTGGCAGGAGTACGCCGTGCTGGTGGCGCTCCCCGTGTCGGCGGTGGCCTTCGCGCTGGGGCAGTGGCTGGGGCCCGCCCGCCCGTCGCGGGGCGGGGGAGGGGCCGGCGCATGACGCTTCTTGCTCTGGCCACCTGGGCGGCCATCGGCGTGCTGGTGGTGGGGTCGGTCCTGGTGTTCGCGTGGTTCCTCGCCGACGTGCGCTCGGTGCTCCACGAGGAGGAGCCGCCGGGAGGGGACGAGGAGTGAGCGCACCCCGGCGATGGGCCCGCGGCCGCGCCCCAGCGGCGCTGGCGGCCGTCCTGTTGTCCGCCGCCGCGTGCGACGGCGGGGGCGCGGCGGGGACGGTCCTCGCACAGCCCACGCAGGAGCGGATCGGGAGCGGTGCCCTCTCCGACTCGGCCTTCGCCGCGCTGGTGGCGCGCGTCTCCGAGCCCGGCGGCTACTTCGACACCGACAACCTCATCTCCAACGAGAGCGGGTACCTGAAGGTGATGGGGGCGCTGGAGCGCCTGGGCGTGCGCGGGGGCGCGTACGTGGGCGTCGCCCCCGACCAGAACTTCTCGTACGTCGCCCGCGTCCGCCCCGACGTGGCGTTCATGCTGGACATCCGCCGGGACAACCTCCTCCACCACCTCCTCCTCAAGGCCCTCATGGAGGGCTCGCCCACGCGGGTGGAGTTCCTGGCGGCGCTGCTGGGGAAGGAGCCGCCGGAGGACCCATCGGCCTGGACGGCCCGCCCGGTGGCGGAGCTGGCGGCCTGGGTGGACGTGGCGTCTGCGTCGGAGGCGCGGCGCCGGGCGCTGGACGCGGCGGTGGCCGCGGCGGTCGTGGGCTTCGGCGTCCCCGTGGACGACGCCGACCTGGCCACGGTGCGCCGCTTCCACCACACGTTCATGGACGCCGGGCTGGACCTCCGCTTCACCACCTTCGGACGCCCGCCGCGGCCCTACTACCCCACGCTCCGCCAGCTCGTCCTGGAGACCGACCTCGACGGCGCGCCCGCCTCGTACCTCGCAAGGGAGGAGGACTACGCCTTCGTGCGGGGGCTCCAGGTGGACAACCGGATCATCCCCGTGGTGGGCGACCTGGCCGGCTCCCACGCGGTACGGGAGCTGGGGAGGGTCATGGAGGAGATGGGCGTGCGCCTCTCGGCGTTCTACACGTCCAACGTGGAGTACTACCTCTGGGGGGGCGGCACCTTCCCGGCGTGGGTGGAGAACCTGGCGGTTCTGCCCGCCCAGGAGAACGCGGTGGTCATCCGGAGCTACTTCCCCAACTTCGGCGGCACGCACCCGTCGGCGGTGCCGGGCTACTACGCCACGCAGACGCTCCAGCCCGTGGCCACGGTGGTGCGCGGGGGCTTCGCCACGTACTGGGACGTCGTGACCCGGGACGTGCTCCCGCTACGCTGAAGGCCCCGGGGGGCCCTCGCCCCCCTCCACCGGGTCCCACGGGAGGTTCCGGAACGTCCAGAAGTCGGCCAGGAGGGACGCCAGCACCGCCAGCGCCAGCCCCACCGCGATGAACACCCGCGACTCCGCCAGCCACAGGACCAGCGTGTACGCCGCGAGGATGGCCGCGAAGCCCACGAGCACCCGGGCGAAGTGGCGGAGCCGCACGCGGCTTCCGCACGCGGCGCACACGGCGGTGGGCCTGAAGTGGAGGACGTACTGCCTGTAGGGCATGACCCGCTCGCCGCAACCGGTACACTCGGCGTCCACGTCACCTCCTTCTGAGCGTGCGGGCTCAACCTTCGCCGCCTTCGGTCCGGATGCAAGGCTTCCTCGCCGCCCCGTGGGCGCCTCGCTACCATGGGGCATGCCCGAGCTCCCCGAGATCACCGCGTACCTGGAGGGGCTGGAGCGGACCGTGGGCGGCCGCGTGCTGGAGCGCGCCCGCGTGCGCTCGCCGTCGCTCCTGCGCACCTGGGACCCGCCCCTCTCCGAGGCGGAAGGGCGGCGCGTGGTGGGCTTCCGGCGGGTGGGCAAGCGCATCGCGTGGGCGCTGGAGGGGGACGTCCACCTGGTCTTCCACCTCATGATCACCGGGCGCTTCCACTGGAGGAAGCCCGGGGCCGCCGTGCCGAAGAAGGGCGGCCACGCCGCGTTCGACTTCGAGCACGGCACGATTCTCCTCACCGAGCAGGCCACGCAGAAGCGGGCCTCCCTCCACGTGGTGCGGGGAGAGGCAGGGGTGCGGGCGTTGGACCCCGGCGGGCTGGACGTCCTCGACGCCACCCCCGAGGCGTTCGCCGCGGCCCTCACGCGGGAGAACCGGACGCTGAAGCGGGCCCTCACGGACCCGCGCATCCTGTCGGGGGTGGGCAACGCCCACTCCGACGAGATCCTCCTCTTCGCCGGGCTCTCGCCGCTGCAGCTCACGCGCAACCTCACCGAGGAGGAGATGCGGCGGCTCCACGACGTGGCCCGGAGCTCCCTCCAGGAGTGGACGGAGCGCCTCCGCCAAGAGTTCGGCGCGCGCTTCCCGGAGAAGGTCACCGCGTTCCACCCCGCCATGGCGGCCCACGGCAAGTACGGCCAGCCGTGCCCGGTGTGTGGCTCCCCCATCCAGCGCATCCGCTACGCGGACCGGGAGACCAACTACTGCGCCACCTGCCAGACGGGAGGGAAGGTGCTGGCCGACAGGGGGCTCTCCCGGCTGCTGGGCGACGACTGGCCCCGGACGCTGGAGGAGCTGGAGGAGCTGAAGGCGAGGTAGGGGGGGCGGGGTGGCCCCTGGCGAAACCCTTGCGCCAAACCCGTCGTAAAGTATATCGTACGATACACTCTACGACCTATCTCGGAACACGTCGTGCCGAGGAGGGCCGTAGCTGGCTCCACACGGGAGGCGGGACGATGAGCGTCATGGGGATCGGGTGCATGAGCCGGGACTTCGACTGGATCTTCGACTGGGACTTCGGCTTCGGCCCACGCTCGGGGGGCAAAGGGGGGCGGGGGGGCAGGGGCCCCCGGCGGGCCTTCTTCCGCCAGGGGGAGGTGCGCATGGCGCTGCTGTCCCTCCTCTCCGACGGGCCCGCCCACGGCTACGAGCTCATGAAGCGGCTGGAGGAGCGCTCGGGGGGCATGTACCAGGCCAGCGCGGGCACCGTCTACCCGGTGCTCCAGCAGCTCGAGGACGAGGGGCTGATCCGGGGCCAGGAGGAGGAGGGGAAGAAGGTGTACCACCTCACCGACGCGGGGCGCGACGAGCTGAAGCTGAACCAGGAGGCGGTGGAGCGCATCTGGAAGCGCGCCGGCGGGTGGAAGGAGTGGGGGGCGCACGTGGGCCCCGAGTCGGCGGAGATCTGGAGCGCGTGGGGGCGCCTCACCAAGGAGGCCTTCAAGCGCGCCGCCCGCGCCGACCTGGAGGAGACGGAGAAGATCCGCCAGATCCTGGACCGGGCGCGGAAGGAGCTGGAGGCGCTGTAGGGGAGGGGGCCGGTCGCTGCGGTACGGTCGCGCGGAGCCTTCGGTCCAGCGGCCTTCCAGGATGCTTACCCCCTAAGTATTTTGGAGCATGGACCTTCCAGACGACGTGCGCGACCTGTTCCGACGGTACGGTGGCGTGGGTGGCCGTCGCCGCGCGGAAGCCATGGTCCCGGCGGCGCGTCGGACGGTGGCACGCCGCGCCGCCGCCGCCCGTTGGATCCGCCAACGCTTCGGTGCGTCGAGCTTCGAGGCGCTGGGCCTCCCGGGAGGCGAGATGGTCGACGCGGGCCTGGCCGACCTCGCCGCGGAGCGCGTGACCGCGGAGAGCCTGGCGGTGTCCATCGCGGCGCCTCGCCTCCGACGGGAGGGCGTTCCGATGGGACCGGGCCTCGATGATCCGGAGCGCCGCCTCTTCGATCTTCTCCAGGAGGCCGAAGGGGACCTGGCGCACGCACGCTACAATGCTCGGCTACGCCGGCTGGTCTCGTTCGCGGATGCCTGCCGTCTCGTTCGCATCGATCGAGGCGCGTCTTGAGGCGTGACCTCACACGGGAGTCGCTGCGGGCACTCATGTCCGAGCTGGCCCGCACGGCCCCTCGCGAGGGTTCGTATCGGGTCTACCTGGTGGGGGGCGGCACCGCGGTATTGGCCGGATGGCGGTCTGCCACCATCGACGTCGATCTCCATGCCGATGACGATGAGGTCTTCAGGGACATCCAGGGGATCAAGGAGCGGCTCCGCCTGAACATCGAGTTCGTCCGGCCGGAGGACTTCGTCCCGGAGCTCACGGGTAGCGGGGACAGGCACCGGATCATCGAACGCGTGGCAAACGTCGACTTCCTTCACTACGACCCCTACGCGCAGCTCTTGTCGAAGGTGGTGCGGGGGTTCCGCAAGGACCTCCTGGACGCCGAGCGGCTCGTCGGAAGCGGATGGGTGGACGCACGACGGTTTCAGGGCCTGGTCGAGGCGATTCCGGACTCGTCGTACGCCCGTTACCCGAACCTGAGTCGCGAGTCCGTGCTCGACGCCGTCGGAGCCTTTCTCGCCGCCCTCCCGCCGGCGCGCCCGGAGGGCTGAGCGAGCGGGGCGGCGACGCGTCCGGCGGGCGACGCCGCGCCGGTGTCGCGCCGGGGTTGCCGTCCGTGCGGGGGAGGGTCAGACTCCGATTTCCTCCCTCCACGTCCCCGTCTACCGCGTCCCGAGCCACGGCCCCATTCCCATGCTCCACCTCCTCCTCGCCGCCGTCCTGGCGGCCCCCGCCGACACCCTCCCCGTCCCCCATGCCTACCTGGACGCCCTCGCCGCGGGCACACGCTCGCGCACCGGCGAGCCGGGCCCGCGCTACTGGCAGCAGCACGTCTCCTACGAGATCCGCACCCGCCTCCACCCGGCGGAGAACCGGGTGACGGGCTCGGAGCGCATCACGTACACGAACCGCTCCCCCGACACGCTGGACCGCATCGCGCTGAACCTGGCGCAGAACGTCTTCGCGCCGGGAAACCCGCGGAACCGGCAGGCCCCCGTCACCGGCGGCTTCTCGCTGGAGCGGGTGGTCGTGCAGGGGCAGGCGGTGACGCTCACCCCCCGGGGGATGTCCCTCACCACGTCGGAGACGGTGCCCCTGGCCACGCCGCTGGCGCCGGGGGGGACGGCGGTGCTGGACATCGACTGGAGCTTCGTCGTCCCCGAGGGGACGTTCCGCATGGGCAGGGACGGCTCGGAGGTCTTCTACCTGGCCCAGTGGTATCCCCAGGTGGCGGTCTACGACGACCTGCGCGGGTGGGTACGGGACCCCTACATGGGCGACGGCGAGTTCTACCTGGAGTACGGCGACTTCGACGTGCGCATCACCGCTCCCGCCGGGTGGCTGGTGAGCGCCACCGGCGTCCTCCAGAACCCGGACGAGGTGCTCCAGCCCGCCGCGGTGGAGCGGCTCCGCTCGCTGCGCCGCGACCGCGTCACGCACATCGTGAGCCAGGCCGACGTCCGCGCCGGGCGCGCAACCGCCGCCGCCGGCGCCGACGGGACGCTCACCTGGCACTTCACGGCCGAGAACGTGCGCGACTTCGCCTGGGGCTCGTCCAACCGGTACGTGTGGGACGGCACCGTGGCCGAGTACGCCGACGGCGCCGGGCGGCGCAGCTCGAACATCTACACGCTGTACCGCCCAGACCGGCCCAACTGGGAGCGCTCCGCCGAGTTCGCCCGCCACGCCATCGAGAGCCACTCGGCGTGGTACCCCTACCCGTACCCCCACATGACGGTGAACGAGGGGGTCATCGGCGGGGGCATGGAGTACCCCATGATCACGATCATCGGCGGCGGGCGGACGCCCGAGTCGCTCTACGGCGTCACCTCCCACGAGCTCGCCCACATGTGGTGGCCCATGGTCGCCGGGTCCGACGAGCGCAACTTCGCCTGGATCGACGAGGGCTTCGCCTCCTTCGCCGAGGACCTCTCCTTCGCCGCGTTCTTCGAGGGATCGGACCCGGGCCTCAACACCATGAACGGGTACCTGCGCATCGCCGGCACCGACGCCGAGTCCCCGTCCATGCGCCCCACGGACCTGGTGGGCCCTTTCGGGAACCGGGGCATGGCGGCCTACGGCAAGCCCGCCACCGTCTTCCGGGCGCTGCGCACCATCCTGGGGCCAGCGGTCTTCGACGAGGCCATGCGGACCTACCTGCGCCGGTGGGCCTTCAAGCACCCCAACCCGCTGGACCTGTTCTGGACGTTCGAGAGCGTCTCGGGGCAGGACCTGGACTGGTACTTCCACCCGTGGCTCTACACGACCCGGGTGCTGGACCAGGCGGTGGTGGGGGTGGAGCAGGAAGGCGGGAAGAGCACCATCCTCCTGGAGGACCGGGGCGAGATCCCCATGCCGGTGATCGTGGAGGTGGTGATGGAAGGGGGAAACCGCTCGCGGATGATGGTGGCGGTGGACGTGTGGCGGGACCGGCGTGCGCCGGTATTCTGGCTGGCACCGGGCCGCGTGGTGGAGGTGATCCTCGACCCGGAGCAGCGCTTCCCCGACGTGGACCGGGAGAACAACCGGTGGGTGGCGGGGCGGTAGCCGCCGCCGAAGGCGCGGCGTGAGCCTGAGGGGCGACCCGGCCGGCGGCCCCCAGCTCGCCGCCCTGACCCTCCGGCGCCCGGCGGGTGCCGGAGGCTTCCCCTTCGACGTGCCCTGCATCGCCGCGCTGGAGCGCCTGGAGCTCACCGCGCCGGTGACGCTCCTCGTCGGGGAGAACGGCACGGGGAAGTCCACGCTGCTGGAGGGGCTGGCGCTGGCGGCGGGTCTCCCCGCGGTGGGCTCCGCCCGCCTGGAGGACGACCCCACGCTGGAGGCGCAGCGTCGTCTGGCCCGGGCCATGAAGCTGGAGTGGCGGGGGAGGACGCACCGGGGCTTCTTCCTCCGCGCGGAGGACTTCTTCGGCTTCCAGAAGGCGCTGGTGCGGGCCCGCACGGAGCACCGCGCCGAGATGGGCCGCATGGACGCCGAGCTCGCCGACGCGTCGGCGTACGCCCGGAACCTGGCCAAGGGCCCCCACCGCGCCTCGCTGGCCGACATGGAGCGGCGCTACGGCGCCGACCCCGACGCCGCGTCCCACGGGCAGGCCTTCCTCCGCCTCTTCGGCGCGCGCCTGGTGCCCGGGGGGCTCTACCTCCTGGACGAGCCCGAGGCGGCGCTCTCGCCCCAGAGCCAGCTCGGCCTCCTGGCCATGATGAGCGCCTCTGTGGCCGAGGGCTCGCAGTTCGTGGTGGCCACCCACGCCCCCATCCTCATGGCCGTCCCCGGCGCCACCATCCTCTCCTTCGACGAGGCGCCCGTACGCGCCGTCCCCTTCGAGGAGGTGGCGTCGGTGCAGCTCGTGAAGGACTTCCTCGCGGCTCCCGAGCGGTACCTCCGGCACGTGTGGGAGAAGGGCTGAACGGTTACGTTACCGGGTCCTCCGACTCCCCTTCGACACCCGCGTCCATGCTGCCACGCACCGTCGCCCTCGCGGCCCTCGCCCTGGCCTTCGCCCCCGCTCCGTCCGCCGCCCAGCACCCGGACACCATGGCGGCCACGGTGGTGGAGGGGGCCGACTTCCGGGTGTACGACCACCGGGGCCGCTCGCGCTCCTTCGCCGACGTCCTGAAGGCCCTGGACGGCGCCGACGCCGTGCTGGTGGGGGAGACCCACGACGACGTGGTGGGCCACGGCGTGGAGGCGCAGATCTTCATCCGTGCGGCCCAGCGCATGGGGGCGGTGGGGAGCGGCGCCGAGACCCGGCGGCCCGTGGTGCTCTCCCTGGAGATGTTCGAGCGGGACGTCCAGTACGTGGTGGACGAGTACCTCTCGGACCTGATCACCGAGGACCAGTTCAAGCGGAGCGCCCGCCCCTGGGATCGGTACGACACGGACTACCGGGGCATGGTGGAGTTCGCCAAGGCCCACGGGCTCCCGGTGGTGGCCGCCAACGCGCCCCGGCGCTACGTGAACCGGGTGAGCCGCCAGGGCCCCGGCGCGCTGGACGCCCTCTCCGCCCAGGCGAAGGCCTTCCTTCCGCCCCTCCCCTACCCGGGCCCCTCGGAGAAGTACACCGCGCAGTGGAACGCCCTCATGGCCGAGATGATGGCCGCGCAGCGTCCCGAGGGTCAGGCGCCGCCCCCCGAGGCCGCCGCCGGCGCCCGGCCCAACCACGGGATCGGTAACGCGCTGTATGCGCAGGCGCTCTGGGACGCCGCCATGGGCCACGCGGTGACCTCGGCGCTGGACGCCTGGCCGGGCGCCCTCGTGGTCCACTACGCCGGTTCCTTCCACGTGGAGCGGGGCACGGGCATCCCCGAACGGGTGGCCGGGTACCGTCCCCGCACGAAGGTCGTCACCGTCGTGCTCCAGCCCGTCGCCGACATCGACGCCTGGGACGACGAGGAGCACGACGACCTGGGCGACTTCGTCATCCTCACGAAGCGCCCGGCGGCCGACCCGACGAGCGGCGCCTAGGAGCCCTCGGCGGGGGTGAGGTCGGCCGCCCGGTCCACGCCGTCGGCCCGTAGCCCGGCCACGGGTGGGCCGGGAATCGCGAAAGCCCCCCCTCTCGGGTGTGGGGAGCCGTGGCGCACGGGCCCCCGGCCCCCGATACTAGAGGTGAGATGAGCCAGAACGGACTCCCCCCCAACACCCGTCTCGGCACGGTCCACCTCCGCGTGGGGGACCTGGAGCGCCAGGTCGCCTTCTACGAGGAGGTCCTGGGCCTCCACCTCATGGCCGAAGACGGGGCCACCGCGGCGCTGGGCACGTTGGAGGGGCGTCCCCTCCTCATCCTCCACGGCGACCCCTCCGCGCCGGCCAGGCCCCGGGGCACCACGGGCCTCTTCCACGTCGCCCTGCGTGTGCCCACCCGCGCGGACCTGGGGGCCATGATCCGGCGGATCCAGCGGATCGAGGTGCCCTTCGACGGCTTCGGCGACCACAATGTGAGCGAGGCCGCCTACCTCACCGACCCCGAAGGGAACGGCATCGAGATCTACGCCGACCGCTCCCAGGATGTGTGGCGCGGCGTGGACGGAGAGGTCTTCATGACCACCGAGCCCCTGGACGTCCCCGGGCTCCTGGTGGCGGCGCCGGCGGCGGCTTCGCGCCTCCCCTACGGCACCACGGTGGGGCACGTCCACCTCAGGGTATCGACGTTGCAGGACGCCGAGGACTTCTACGTGGGGATCGTGGGCTTCGACGTGGTGACCCGCTCGTACCCGGGGGCGCTGTTCGTTGCCGCCGGCGGGTACCACCACCACGTGGGCCTCAACGTCTGGGGTGGCGCGGGCGCGCCCCGCCGCCCCGAGGGGAGCCGGGGCCTGGTGCAGTTCGAGGTGGTGATCCCCGACCCGGCGGTGAGGGAGATGCTGGTGGGCGAGGGGGGAGAGGGCCTCCTGTCCGACCCCGACGGCGTGGGCGTCCGCATCACCGGACGCTGACGTCCCTCCCGCCGCGGACCCTGCTCGCCGCTAGCGGCCGCCGCGGCCCCAGAGGGGGAAGTTCACACCCAGCGTGAGGGAGCGCGGCTTGAAGTCGCCCTCGGGGAAGGTCCAGCGCATCTCGATCTGCGTTCCGAACGGCGAGCCGAAGAGGGCGCTGGACCGCGCGCCCACCACCACCGTGGGCGCCCTCCGCGTCTCCCTGTCCGGCCCCTCGTAGATGGTGCTCCGCCAGGCGATGCCGCCACCGGCGTAGATTCCCCCGCTGCGTCCCCCGCTCACCACCACGGCGTCCACGCCGTACTGGTACTCGCGCAGGCCGTTGAGGAAGGTGATCTCCCCGTTGGGCACGACCTCCACGAATCCCGACGGGAGGGCGGCGACGCGCGCCTGCGCGCCCACCAGGCTTCCCGTGGAGTTGTAGTCGTACCCGGCGCGGATCCCCACCGTGACGGGCGGCCACCCCCGCTGAACCGGAGCCCCGCCGAAGCGCTGGGCGTGAAGTCCGCCGGGAGCGAGGGCCAGGAGCAGGAGGGCGACGGAGGCGGTGGAGCGCATGGTCGTCATCTCGGGCCAGGGGAGGCGGGGGCGTCGCGTGGGCGCCAGGGGTTCCGAACCTCCCTTAGACCTCCCTAGGGGCCGTTCCGTTCCCGACCCTCACGGTGGTGGAACCGGTCCTCGGCGCGCGCGAGGAGGCTCTGGGCCCACACGAACTGGGACGCGAGGATGGCCAGGCCCAGGAGGATGGCCTTCACGCCCAGGCCCGGCACCACCATGAGGAGCGTCCCGAGCACCAGCAGCGAGCCGCCCACCACCAGCGCGATGCTCCGGATGGCGATGGCCCGGCTCAGCCGGAAGAAGCGCTCGATCTCGCTCTCCACGGGGGAGCGGAGGGCGTCGGGGTCCTCCTCGGGCCACACCACCGAGGCCAGCACGCCCACGCCCAGGATCCCGACGATCACCGAGAGGGAGAACGCCACCGGGATGGGGTGGTGGTGCGCCATGAGCATCTTCACGCCCACGAAGGCCAGCACGAAGACCAGGCTGGCCTTGAGGAAGCGGAAGTAGGTGAGGAGGGGCGCCAGCGCGAAGTACAGGCTGCGGAGCCCCAGGATGGCGAAGACGTTGGAGGTGTAGACGAGGAAGGGGTCGGCGGTGACGGCGAAGATGGCCGGGATGGAGTCCACGGCGAAGAGGAGGTCGGTCCCCTCCACCATGAGGAGGACGAGGAGGAGGGGGGTCATGGCCCTCCGCCCGTTCTCCACGACCGTGAAATGCTCCTCCCGCAGCCCGTCGGTGACGGGGTAGAAGCGGCGCGCCAGCCGGATGAGGGGGCTCTTCTCGGGCTCCAGGTTGTCGTGGCGCACCACGAGCATGCGCGCCGCCGTGACGAGGAGGAGCCCCCCGAAGAGGTACGTCGTCCAGTAGAACCGGGAGATCAGGACCGCGCCCGCCCCGATCATGACGCCCCGCATGACGAGCGCCCCCAGCACGCCCCAGAAGAGCACGCGATGCTGGTACTTCAGGGGGATGCGGAAGTACGAGAAGATGAGGGCGATGACGAAGATGTTGTCCAGGCTCAGGGACTTCTCCAGGACGTACCCGGTGAAGAACTCCAGCGCCGCCGTCTTGCCGTCGATGTCCTCGGGGAAGGTGAGGCCCACCCCGATCCAGTTGTTCTCGTAGAGGAAGTAGACCACGGCGTTGAACGCCATGGCCAGGAGGATCCAGAAGGCGCTCCAGGACAGCGCCTCCGTCACAGTGGGCTCGTGGGCCTTCCGGTGGAAGACCCCAAGGTCCAGGGCCAGGAGGCCCAGGATCAGGACGATGAAGCCGACCCAGATGAGGAGGTCCATGGAAGCGTGCGGGCCGGTGGAACCCGGGAGGGGGAAGACTCGTCAGGGAACAGGAAGGTAACGACGACCCCCGGTCTCACCGAAGGTGCCCCCACGCGGTTCCAACCGGAGGGGCTCCGGGGGCGTCCAAGGGGGTCGGAAGGCATGCGGGCCCGTTCCAGGGAGGCGGAGATGATCGTGCAGGGACTGAGGGTGGCGGCGTTGTTCCTGGGGTACGGTGCGGTGGGGATGGGAGGGGACTATGCCGTGGAGGCCCTGGGGCGGGCCCTGGCCGAGGACGACGTCCACGTGCGCGTGGACCGGGTCGTGGACGCGTCCGTCGAGGTGGACCGTCGGGTCCGCTGGGACGACGACGACTGCCGGTACGAAGCCACCCGGACGGTGGCGCTGGACGTGGGCGCCGCCCGGGCGCTCCTGGTGCGGGCGGGCTCGGGGGAGCTGGAGGTGGAGGGGCGGGCCGGCCTCGCCCGGGTCGAAGCCGTGGCGCGCGCCTGCGCCTCCGACGAGGAGGACCTGGCCTCCCTCTTGCTCACGCTGGGCCGGGAAGGCTCGGACCTGGTCCTGGAGGCCCACTACCCCGACCGGTCCGGCCGCCGCTCGTGGGAGGGGAACCGCTACGCCCGACTCGACCTGGTGGTGCAGATGCCCCTGGGCATGGACGTGGACGTCTCCGACTCCTCCGGGGGGATGATCGTCTCCGGAACCGGCGCGCTGGACATCGACGACTCGTCGGGCTCCATCTCGGTCCGGGACGCCGCCGGGCCGGTGACCATCGACGACTCCTCCGGCGAGGTGGAGGTCGAGGGCGTGCAGGGCGACCTGGAGATCAGCGACGGCTCCGGGGAGATCGACGTGTCCGGCGTCGAAGGCTCGGTGCGCATCCGCGACGGGTCGGGCTCGGTGGAGCTGGAGGACGTGGGCCGGGACGTGGTGATCCTGGGCGACGGCTCGGGCTCCATCTCCGTACGCGACGTGGGCGGCGACTTCCAGGTGCGCGCCGACGGCAGCGGCAGCATCCGCTACAGCGGCGTCGCCGGCACCGTGGACGTCCCCCGGGACAAGCGCCGGGACCGCCGGGGCGGCTGAGCTCCCGGCTAGCGCCGCCGCGCCCTCACGAACACCTGGATCTCGTCGGGGCGGGGGTTCTCGTACCGTACCTGGACGCGGCCGTCGTCGGTGAGGCCCACCACTCCGGGGATGGCGTTGGTGGTGAGGTACCATCCCTCGGGGAGGACCACCGTGTTGCGGGGCCGCCCGAAGGCCCGGTCCCACACCAGCTCGTCGCCGTCCAGGACGTAGCGGCCCGGGTCGGTATACGTCTCCCAGATCCGGAGGCGCGTGGAGGCCCCCTGCTCAACCGGGTCGAACCAGATCACGACCACCTCCGTCTCCGGGGCGACGGGCGAGCCGATGTCGATGCCCCGCCGGGTGATCTCCTCCCCCTGGAGCTGCTCCACCCGGAGCCGTTCCCCCGTGTCCAGGTTCCACGCCTCGGGGTCGGAGGCCGAGCTGCCGGCACGCACCACGTTCAGGTAGCGGTCCACTCCCGGGCGGCTCTCGGTGTAGTCGTGAAAGAGGCGGAACGCGTGGGTCTCGGGCTGCTGGAGGAAGTAGGTGATGTCCCGGTCCTGGAAGGCCCGCTCCGTGAAGGACCACCCCACCCGCGCCCGCACCGGCGACCCGCCGCCTGAGCGGGGGACGTCGTCACCGCCGCTCCTGGCCCGGGGCACGTTCCGCGTGCCGGCGGGAAGGGGGCGCCCCCGCACGCGGAAGTCCACGCCGCCCGGGCCCGGGTTCATGAAGCTCACGCGGATGCGGCCGTCGGCCTCCGTGTCCACCTGCACCGGGTGGTTGGCCGCCACCAGCTCGTAGCCGGCGGGAAGCACCACCGCGTTCCGGCGGATCCCCAGGGAGCGGGAGAACACGATGTCCCCGCCTTCGGCGAAGTAGCTGGCGGGGTCCACGTACGTCTTGTCGATGCGCACCCGCCCCTGGCCTCCCTCGGGGACCGGACGCGCCAGCGCCACCTGGATGTAGCGGCCCTCCAGACTGGCGTGGGGGTGCCCGTGCTCCCGGGCGTAGGCGCCTTCCACCACCTCCCACGCCAGGGGCTTGCCGGTGTGGAGGTCGGTGACGCCGTGGACCTCCTCCTCGGCGCCCGCCCGGATGGAGTTGTAGTAGAAGCGCGCCCCGGGGGTGGTGGCTGTGACGTCGTAGAAGATGCGGAACGCCCCCGAGCCCGGTGCCTGCAGCTCGTAGCGGGTGTAGTCGTCGGTCTGGGTCTGGGGTGGGGCCTGGCCCGCGGCGGGGAGGTACGCCCCGGAGAGGCAGACGGCGGCGGCGACGAGGGCGGAACGGCGGCGGAGCATGGGACCTCCGGGCGGGAGTCGGGCCTCAGCGGAGCTGCAACAGTACGAAGTCCCGCCGCAACACGGGAGGGTCGTCCCAGGGCGGTGCGAAGGAGGCGGGGATGGTGTCCACGAGGGAAGCCAGCCCCTCCGTCGGGGGGGGATCGATGCGCACCTCGATGCCGTCGGGCCCGAGGATGGAGACGCCCACCACTGTGGCGTCGAAGCGGCCCGCCCCGTCGGTGGACACGCGCACGGTGTCCCGTGCGCCGGGGACGACGGGCTGGGCGCCGTACAGGGGCGTGAGTCGGACGAGGGCGTTGGGCACCGTGCCGCCCTCCCCGCGGACCGTTCCGACGACGCGGGCGCTGAGGTCGCAGATGTCGCAGAGGTGGTCGTCGCCGCACCCCGCGACCGCACCGAGGAGCGCAGCCGCCAGGAAGGCCGCGGCGCCGCGCCTCACGTCAGGCGCCCGTCCGCCACGGCCCGCAGGACGTCTCCCGACGTGACGATGCCCAGGAGGCGGTCGTGCTCCACCACCACGGCCCGGTGGATCCGTCCGCGAACCAGGAAATCGGCCAGCTCCTTCAGCGAGTCGCCGGGGGCGATGGAGAAGGTGACCGGCGTCATGATCTCGCCGACCTGCACGGAGTCCAGCTCGGTCTCGGCGAACTGGTCGAGGAGCCGCTCTCCGGTGAAGGGGGAGTCCTCGGGGAGGAAGAAGCCGTAGGGGTCGGGGTCGGGCTCCTCGTCGCCATCGGGGTCGGGCACGGCCATCCGGTCGGCGGGAAGCGCCGAGGCCGCCACGTGGATCTCGGCGTCCTCCGCCGCCAGGCGGACCACGTCGGTGGCGGAGACCACGCCCAGGAGCGATCCGTTCCCGTCCACCACCGGGGCGCCGCTGATCTCCTCGTCCGCGAGGATGCGGGCGAGCTGCCGAACGGTGGTGTCTGGGGTGACCGTCACCACCTTCGAGTTCATGATGTCGCGCACGGTGAGCATGCGTGCCTCCGCACGGTCAGTCCAAGGGGCGGTAGAGCAGCACCGGGACGTGGGTGCCCCGGACGATCTTGTCGGCGGTGCTCCCCAGGATGGCCCGGGTCAGGCCGGCCCGTCCGTGGGTGGCCATGGCGATGAGGTCGCACCGCGCGTCCTCCGCCTCCACGAGGATGCCGTGTCCCGGCTGCGCCACCACGACCACCGCCGTCTCCACCGTGAGGTCCCGATGGCGCAGGTGCTCCGCGTGGCCGTCCAGGTACTCGGCGGCGGCCTGCTTGGCGTCGGCCACGAACTGCTGGTTCACCTGCATGGTGTGGGGGAGGTAGGGGCTGCTGAACTGCATGGGGTAGGGCACGATCCGGACCAGGTGGAACGCGGTCTTGAAGAGGGCGCCGAAGTCCACGGCGTGGGCCAGCACGCCCTCGGACAGCTCGGTGCCGTCCAGGGGGACCAGCATGCGCCCGAAGCCCGGGTCCGCCGCCAGATCCACCTCTCCCCCCTTCTCCTCGGGCCTCACCAGGAGGACCGGCCGGGCCGCGTGGTGGATGAAGGCGTCGGCCACGCTCCCGAGCCAGGCACGGGAGAACGCGCCCCGGCCGTGGGTGGCCATGACGACCAGGTCCGCGGTCTGGGACTTGGCCTCCTCCTCGAGGGCCTCCACCACGTGTCCCGAGAGGAGGGCCGCGGTCACGTCGGAGCCCGCCAGGGGGCGGACCCGCTCCACGGCGTGGTCCAGGTAATCCCGGCTCCAATCCTCGGCGGCGTTCTCCCACTCGTCGTAGGCGAAGGAGGGGATGGGCTCCTGGACCGTGACCAGGTGCACGGGGGCGCCGGTGCGGCGGCTCACGGAGAGGGCGAGGGGAAGGGCGGACTCGGCGAAGCGCGAGCCGTCCAGGGGTACCATGATGCGTCGGTACATGGGAACCTCCGCGCTGGGCTGGTCGCGAGAGAAGGGGGGCGTGCCGGCTTCCGCGCGGGGGCGCGGGGCCCGGTACGCGGTGGCCCCGTCCCGGGGCAGCGCGACCTCGGCTACCTATAAAGCTATCGCAAGACGGGCCGCGGCAGGAGGGCGCTCAGCCGTGGGCCGCGGGCGCGAGGTCGACCACGTCGAGGAGGCCGTCCACCAGGCGGTCCACGGTGCCGCTCGCGGGCGGGGAGGAGCGCCGGGGCTCCACGGGGATGCTCACCCGGACGCGGGTACCCCGGCCCGGCCCCGACTCCAGGGAGAGCTCTCCCTGCACGTAACCGGCGCGCTCGTGCATGCCGAAGAGGCCGAGGCTCTGCACCGAGTGGGTGAGGGCGGCGCCCGGGTCGAAGCCGCAGCCGTCGTCCACCACCTCGGCGGTGACGTTGCTCTCGTCGCTCCCCATGCGCACGCG
>BTVB01000019.1:62804-84576 GCA_045863275.1 Gemmatimonadota bacterium | reverse complement strand
GTGTTCTACGACCGGCGCGGGGTGCCGGTGCCGGAGGCGCCGCCGAGGGTGGAGGTGGGGGAGCGGGCCGAGGCGGCGTCGGGGAGCACCGAGCCGGGGAGCACCGTGTCGGGCCACGACCGGGCGGAGCGCGACCCCGTCGACGCCCTCGTCCGCGCCAACCTCCGGCGTGGCGTCGATCCGTCGTGGGACACGGCTTCGTGCCGGTGGAGGCGGGCCGACGAGACCCCCCTGGACGTCCTCGAGCGCGCGGAGGAGGCCGCCTGAGGGCCCCAGACGGACGTCCCGAATCTGCCGGGCGGGGGCGAGGAGCGCCGCCCGGGCGGCCCGCCCCGTGTCTGGCGAACCCCCACGTGGCGCAGGCGGCGCGCACCGTCGCCGCAACCCCCCAACTGCGCCGGGGTAACGACGAGGTCCATTCGCAACCCCACGCCCGCCTGATCGCCCATGTCCTTCACCGCCCAGGACCTCCTCGCCCTCCTCGACCTCGAGCCCATCGAGGAGAACATCTACCGGGGCCAGAACCGGAACATCGGCACCGGCCGGATCTACGGGGGGCAGGTGCTGGCCCAGGCGCTGGTGGCGGCGCAGCGCACCGTCCCCGACGGGCGCCCCGTCCACTCCATGCACGGCTACTTCATCCTGGCCGGCGACCTGGACGTGCCGGTGGTCTACTTCGTGGACGTGCTCCGGGACGGCGGCTCGTTCACCACGCGGCGGGTGACGGGCATCCAGCACGGCAAGGCCATCTTCACCATGTCGGCGTCCTTCCACCGCCCCGAGGAGGGGTGGGAGCATCAGGCCGAGATGCCCGACGTCCCCGCCCCGGAGGACATCGTGCCGGAGCTGGATCTCATCCGCGCCCGGGCCGACGAGATCCCCGAGCTGCTCCGCCCCTTCCTCACCCAGGACCGCCCGCTGGACTTCCGCCTGGTGGACGACCGCGACTTCTTCGACGTGACGCCCCGCCCTCCGCTCCGCCGCTACTGGGTGAAGACGGTGGGCCCGCTGGGCGACGACCCCCTGGAGCACCACGCGGCGCTGGCCTACGCGTCGGACTACGGGCTCCTGGGCTCGGCCCTGGACCCCCACGGCGTGAGCTACCGGGATCCGCGCCTCATGGTGGCGAGCCTGGACCACGCCATCTGGTTCCACCGTCCCTTCCGCATGGACGAGTGGCTCCTCTACGTGGCCGAGAGCACGGCCGCCGCCGGCGCCCGGGGCTTCGCCCGGGGCACGTTCTACACGAGGGACGGGACGCTGGTGGCCAGCACGGCCCAGGAGGGGCTCATTCGGCTGAAGAGCCGGTAGGCGGCCCTCAGATCTTCCCGAGGATCCAGCTCAGGACCAGGCGCACGAGGCGCTTGAGGATGGTGATCATGGGGAAGCCTACGGGTTGGTGGGCGCGGGGGTTTCCGTCAGCCCCGCCCCACCACCCGATTAGCCTGTAGCGTGTCCGTGTACTGCTGGAATCGCGCCACCCTTCCGTCGGCCACCCACCATACGTGGGCGAACTGGGCGTCCAGGGCCGTCCCCGTGCCCTTGGCGGTGCCGGTGTAGCGGCCCATCGCCACCACGGTGTCGCCGGCGTCCAGGAAGGTCTCGGGCGTGACGGTGAACCCGTCGAAGTCGGCCACGAGGCGCATGAACACGCCCTCGGCCACCGCGCCCGGGCCACGGTACGGATTTCCGTCGGCGTAGGGGAAGTTCTCGGCCTCGTTCCACTCGATGTCCGGGGCCATGGCGCCGAGGACGGCGGGCACGTCGCCGCGGCCGAAGGCGTCGTACAGGCCGCGGATCAGGTCGACGGGGGCGGTCATGGGGCTCTCCAGGCAGGGGGGCGGGTGGGAGGAAGGGTCGGATGATAGGCCCCGAGCCCGCCATCGCCAAATGAAGGGGCGGCGGCGGCCCCGCGTGTATCGCTCCCCTACTCCCTGAACTCCAGCACCACGGCGCCCCCCGGGGGAAGCTCCAGGCGCACCGGCGTGGCCCCCGGGCCGAACCTGCCCATGGGCGCGCGCCCGTACTCGTCGATGCGGAAGATCTCCCCTCCACCCGACAACCCGTACGACGCCGGGTCGAAGGTGAACGACACCTCCGAGGGCTCGTCGAGGATGCTGGCCACGGCCACCGCCACCCGCCCGTCGGGCGCGCGCCACGCCCCCGCCAGCGCCGCGGGGTAGCGGCCGTCGGACACCTGGGGCCCGCTCCGCTGGGCGGCGTAGATGGACACCCGCGAGAGCCGAACGTCCACCTGGGGCACGTCGAGCGCCGGCGCCCGCAGGAACGTGCCGTACAGGAGCCAGTCCAGCGCCCGGCTCCGCACCTTCGCGAGGCGCATCATGTACGCCGTCTCCCGCGCCCGCTCGGTGAGGTGGCTCTCGCGGAAGTTGGCGATGGTGGGCTGGACCCCCCACACGAAGGAGCGGGCCTGCTCCAGGTAGAACTGACGTTGGAACCCCTCGTCGAGGAGCTTCAGGGGCTCGGCCGGCGCGGTGGAGTCGGGCCAGAGGTCGTCGTAGGGCGGCATGGTGAGGGAGGAGTAGCTCCCGTAGGTGATGCCGTAGTCGTGGTACGCCGCCTGGAACATGGGGATGGGCTCCCACCCGCTGGCGGGGTTGGAGTACCGCTCCTGGCTCACCTGGAGCGTGAGCATGAGGTCCAGGGACGGGAGCCACGCCTCGCCCGCCCCCTCCCCGGCCAGGAGCAGCTCGGGGCCGCTCTCCGCCCGGGAGCGGATGTCGCCGGCCAGGGCCTCGAAGCCCCCCATCCAGTAGTTGCCGCCTCCCACCGGGTGCCCGTGCGTCGAGTCCCAGCACACCAACGAGAGCACCGCCTGGTCCATGTAGATGCCGTCCACGCCGTACCGATTCAGGACGGTGTCGGCGATGCCGGCGTACTTGTTCCGCCAGAACGCCGTCGTGACGTCCATGGGGGCGCACGGCTGGGGGTCGAAGATGTTGTAGACCTCCCGCCGCACCGAGCCGTCGCGCTCCTTCACGGCCCAGCGCTCGGCCCCCTCCGCCGTCCAGCTCGGCGTCCCCGTGCACCAGAGGCGCTGGTTCATGTAGACCATCATGTGCACGTCCGACGCCTGCGCCTCCGCCACCGCCCGGGTGAAGGCCTCGGCGCCCTCCCGGGGGGGCAGGTAGTCGGGGAAGCTGGTGTCGTACGGACCCTGGTGCCACCAGTGCCAGAAGACGCTCACTGGGAGCCCCAGTGCCTCGCGGAGCGCCACCGCCTGGGGAAGCACGCCGGGCGAGCGCCCCCGGTTCCACACCCACATCCCCGTCTCCAGGAGCCAGGACGGGACGAGACCCCTGCGCAGACGGCTGTTCCGCGCCCAGGCCTGCCGGGTGCCCCACGCCCGGTATCGCTCCACGGCGGTGAGCCAGTCCCCGTGGAACGTGCCCACCACCGCGGCGAAGGCCGGAGCCCACGCGTCCTTCGGGGCGGCGGGGTCGGGGAGGGCCTGCACCAACTCCCACGACAGGGCTCCCGTCGCGTCCCCCCACCACGCGAACGTCTTCCGGTACGCCAGCGTGTCGTCCGCGGCCAGGTACAGCCCCGCCTGGTCGGGGCGGTAGAGCGCCATGACCTGCATGGCCATCTGGCCGGGGTACGCCCACTCCCGGCGGGCGCCCCCGCCGTCCCGGCCGGCGAACTGGGCCCGGGGGTCGTGGGTGCGCTGCCCCATCCACTGCGGCACCGCCAGCTCCTCGCCGGCGCCCAGGGGCGGGATGCCCACGATGCGCGGGAAGCGCACGTGTTCCACCCCCAGCGTCCCCATCCCCGCGAGCGCGATGCGCCACTCGGTGAGGGCTTCGTCGCCCCGGGGGGCCACGGTGACCGTCACCCGGAGGCCGGGGGCGGCCTCCAAGCCGAAATCCCACCACGAGAGCGTGAGAACGTCGCTCCCGTCCGGTCGGCGCATCTCGAAGCGCCCGGCGTCCGAGGGCGTCACCGAGGCCGCGGGCCCTCCCGTGGGAAGATCCAGGAGCCACAGGTCCGCCGGCGGCGCACCCGCGGCGAGGAACGCCTGCCCCGACGCCAGGTCGGTGAGCTCCACCAGCGCGCCACGCTCGTCCTCGAAGCCCAGGCGGAGGCCCGCATGGGCCACCCGGACGGTGTCGGCGACGACCCCGGCGGCGCCGAGGGCCCCCGGAGTACCGACGGTGAGGCAGGGGAGGGCCAGGGCCAGGGCCAGCGCGGCCCGTGGAGCGGTCAGGGTGCGCATGTCGGCATCCGTGTGAAGAGGCCCGGAGGCCCGGAGCCCGACGCTTCGCCGCGCCGGGCCCCGGTGCCTCCGGGCCGTGGTCCCGCTACGTCAGCCGCCGTAGTTCGGGTTCGAGTTCTTCTCCGTCAGGGGCACGACGAAGCACGTGGCGTCACTGTACACCTCGTTGGACACGGGGAACTTCCCCGTGGGGAACATGTCGACCCCCAGCTTGGCCTTGTAGCGACGCAGGTCGCCCAGGCGCTGCCCGGTGAGGTAGAAGTCCAGCGCGCGGTTCACGCGAAGCTCGGCCATGAGGTCGTTGCCGGTCAGGCTCACCGCGGGCTTGCCGCCCACGGCGCGCCGCTCGTTGACGAAGGCGAGCGTGGCCGCGGTGGGCCCGTCCACCTCGGCGACGACGTACCGCGCCTCCAGCCCCGTGGCGAACTTGATGTCCGTGTCGATCAGGATCCGGTTGTCCGGGGTCGACGCCGACCACCCGCTGTACATGTAGGGCCGCTGGGCCGGGAAGATGGGGTTGGAGTTCAGCCCCCGGATGGTGGTCGACGTGGTCTTGGGCGCCCGGGGATCGTTCAGGCCCTGGAAGTACGGGCCCATGCTCTGCCACGCTCCGGACACGCCCGCCGGAACGTTGAAGATGTTGTTCTCCCGCACCGAGTTGGCCGAGTACCAGGCCCACTTCTCGTAGTTGGCCGGCACCTGCGAGGCGTAGCCCCGGGCCTTGGCGCCGTCGCCCAGCTTCAACGCCGCCCGGGCCGCTCCCACCCTCGCCATGTTGAGGATGTCGGTGGCGGTGGCGCTGGAGCCCGCCGCCTGCGCGGTGGCGATGGCCTGGTCGAACAGGGTGATCCCCCTCTGGAGGATCTCGTCCGACCTCATGGGCGCGCTCAGGTTCACGGTGGACTCGCAGAAGCCCTCGCCGAGGAGCGTGTAGGCGTAGCCGCCCAGCGCCTGGATGAGCGCCATGTTGGTGCTCTTCGCGGCGTTGGCGTCGCCCAGCATCTCCTTCAGGCGCGCGACGCCGTCCTCCGCGGACTGCCGCGCCCGGTGGAGGTTGGCGTAGATGGCCGCGTCCACGGTGTTGGCGTCGCGGATGTTGCGGAGCGTCAGCTCCCGGATGTTGACCTCGGTGTGGTCGAGGAAGCTCTCGTCGGTCATGGCCGACGAGTACAGGGCATAGTAGCCGTAGGCGTACTGGAACTCGCCCACGACGCCGTTGACCACGAGCTGCTCGAGGGCCGGGTTGGTGAGTTGGTCCTCGTTGATGAACTCGGGGTTGGTGGCGTCGAGCAGGCTGTCACATCCCGTCGACGCCAGCCCCGTCAGGAGCGCCAGGACGGCTGCGGACACGCGGCGCCGGCGCACAGGGTTCGCGTTCATGGTAGGCTCTCTGGAAGTCGTTGGGGTGGCCATCAGAAGCTCACCGTGAGCGAGACGGACAGGCGCCGGGTCTGGGGCACCGTCCAGGAATCGTTGCGGTTGAACGTGTCGTCCCCGTGGAAGCTGATCTCGGGGTCGGCGCCACCGTACTTCGTCCAGATCTTCAGGTTGTGGCCGGAGAGCGTGAGCGTGGAGCGCCGCACGCCCACGGGCGCGAGCACCGACGACGGCAGGTCGTAGCTCACCGACAGGTCGCGGAGCTTGATGAAGTCGGCCTGCTGGACGTGCATGTAGGTCTGCGAGGCGAACTGGCGCACCAGCACCTCGTCGGGGTCGGCCGCCGGGTTCACCGTCTCCCAGGAGACGCCCGACCGGTCCCGCCGCCAGTCCTTCACGTTGAACATCCAGTGCCCGCCCTTGTAGTCGAGGAGTCCGTAGACGCGGACCTTCTCGAAGAGGGTCAGGGTGTTGGAGAACGCCACCTCCCGGGTGGGCGTCGACGGCCCGCGGTAGATGGACGTGTCCTGGATGATGGGGCGGTTCTGGGCGTTCCTGATCACCTTGCCCGAGGCGTCGTACTGCACCTGCTGGGCCCAGTAGGCGGCCAGCGGGTAGCCCTCCTGGTAGCGGTGCACCGGGGCGTAGGCGCCGAAAGCGATGTAGTTCCGCTCGTCACCGAAGGAGACCAGCTTGTTGCTGTTGGTGGACAGGCTCACCGTGGACTCCCACTCCAGGAACGAGCCGCGGTACGGCGTCGCCGTCAGGAGCAGCTCGATGCCCGAGTTGGAGATGGTGCCCAGGTTCTGGAGCTGGCTTCTCGTGAAGCCCGTGGATGGGGCCACGTCCACCGGCAGGAGCGCGTCCTTCGTGCGGCTGTTGTAGTAGCTGAAGTCCACGCCCAGGCGGCCGGCGAACATGTCGGCCTCGAACCCGACCTCGATCTCCGAGGCGCGCTCGGGCTTCAGGTCCGGGTTGCCCACCGAGCTGTAGCGTAGCGCCGACGACGTGCTGGACTGGCCCGTGGCCACCGATGTCGTGTAGCTCCGCACGGCATCGAAGGGACCGGGGGAATTGCCCGCCTGTCCCCACGCCGCTCGCAGTCGGAGCTGTTGGACCTTCGGGAGGCTGAAGAAGTCCTCGTCGGAGATCACCCACGACGCCGACAGCTTCGGGTAGAACACCCGGTTCAGCTCGGTGCCGAAGGCCGAGTTGTTGTCCATGCGCACGGCGGCCGTGATGAAGAGCCGGTCACGGAGGGCCACCTGCTCCTGGACGTAGAAGCCCAGGGACTTCTGCTCCGAGTAGGCCTCGTCGCTCCACGTCACCGCCGCGGCGGAGATGGAGCGAATCCCCTCGGCGCCCAGGTCCTGACCGTAGGCCTCGGTCCGCTCCAGGCTGTTGCGCAGGTACTGCATGCCGATGGACGAGTTGGACACCATCTCGTCTCCGATGCGGCGGGTGTACTGGCCTGTCCAGTCCACCGTGAGGTTCTTGTACAGCGGCCGCCCCTCGGCCATGAGCCCCTTGGTGTTGTCCACGTTGAAGCTGGCGCGGGCGGTGAAGGGGTTGGTCCCGGGAGGCGCCGGCGCGAAGTAGACCTCGGCCTGGCCGGCGCTCAGGTCGTAGCCCACCACGAGCTTGGTGCTCAGCGCGTCGGTGAACTTGTACTCGGTGTTGGCACCCAGGATGAAGCGGTCGGTCTGAGTGACGTTCTCGTAGGTGTTGAAGATCTCGGGCGCGATGGTGAAGTAGTTCAGCCCGGCGGGGAACGGGTACTTCCGACCCGGGGTGGCCAGCCACGAGCTGATGATGAGCCCGGTGGCGATGTTGTCGCTCAGGGGGAGCGCCACCTCGTTGATGCTGTACCCCACGTCCGTGGAGAACGTGAGCTTGCTGCTGGGCTGGAACTGGAAGTTGCCGCGCAGCGACGTGCGGTTGGAGTAGTTGTTGTAGTAGGTGCCCTCCTCCTCGTCGCGGCCGCCGGAGACGTAGAACGCGTAGTTCTCGCCGCCGCCCCGGGCGCCCAGTGAGAAGCGCTTGATGGCGCCCGTGCGCAGCGCGTCGGGCTCGCTCATGGGCCGGTGGGAGATGATGTCGCCCACCTGCAGGCCCTGGTACCCCGGGTAGTTCACCGGGTCGGCGATGCGCGCGGCCGTGGCCACGCCGTAGTTGATGGGCCGGAGCGACTCCACCCACTCGTTGCCGCCGTACTCGAAGCGGGCGTCCCACGCCACCGCTCCGGGACGGCCCTTCTTGGTGATGATCTGGATGACGCCTCCGGCGGCCTCCGCCCCGTAGAGGGTGGCGGCCGCCGGGCCCTTGATGACCTCGATGGACTCGATGTCCGAGGGGTTGATGGCGTCCAGCGCCGACGTGTTCTGGCCGAACACGTCGAAGTTGCCCGAGCCGCCGCTGTGGATGCGGACGCCGTCCACGTAGACGGTGGGGCGGACGCCGCCGTAGATGGACGACGCGCCCCGCAGGCGGAAGTTGGACCCGGTGCCCGACGTGCCCGAGCCGGGCATGAGGGTGAGGCCGGGCGTCTTGGCCTGGAGCACCTCGGTGACGTTCACCGCCGGTGCCTTCTCGAGCATCTCCGCGGCGCTCACCGACGACACGGCGTTGCCGATGGCCTTGCGCCGGGTGTCGCCCGCGGTGCCGGTGACCACGATCTCGTCGAGGGCGATGGCGCTCTCGGCCATGCGCAGCTCCACGGTTACCGGGGCGCCGGCCTGGACGGTGACCACCGCCGTGGCGGTCTGGTACCCGATGCGGATGGCCCGGACTTCGCGGCTCCCCACGGGCACGTTGTCGATGCGGAAGCGTCCCTCGTTGTCCACGAGGGCGCCCAGCGAGGTTCCGCTGACGGCCACCTGGGCGGTGGCCACGGGGCGGCCCGTCTGGGCGTCGATGACCCGCCCCACGACGGAGCCGGTCTGGGCCTCGAGGGGCGTCGCGAGGAGCGCCATGGCGAGGCAAAGGGCGAGGCCGGAGAGCGCAGCGCGCTCCCTGGGCCGTTGGGGTCGATGCTGACCTGGGAAGCGCATTGCACTCCTCCGACGCAAGGGACACAGGAGCACCACTGGAAGTCGCGGCGGGTGGGAGGCCGCTTGCGTGGAATCTACGGGGACCGGGCCCCCCGGCAATGCCGTTCGCGGGCCCGTGGCCCCCTGGTTCCCCGGGTGTTACCGGCGCCCTCTCACGCGCCCGTACGCCCGCGGCGGAACGGGCCCCCGCGGGCCCTCTCCGCCCATTGCGGGCCGGGGGACGCTCACGGCAGCTTCGACCCATGAACACGCCGATTCCCGGGTGCCCCAGGCGCCCCAGCCCGTTCCCGGGGCGTCCCGCCCCCGCCCTCCTTCCCCTTCCCCTGACCCTTGCGCTCCTCGCCGGGCTGTCCGCCACGGCCTGTGCGGCTCCCGAGGACGAGGCGGCCCCGGCCGTCGCCGAGGCACCCACCGTCGTGCGCCCGGGCATCGAGGTGCTCCTCTCCGACTCCCTGCACCTGGTGCGGGGCAAGCGCGTGGGGCTCATCACCAACCACACCGGCGTGGACCGGACCGGCACGTCCACCATCGATCTGCTGCACGGGCATCCGGACGTGGAGCTGGTGGCGCTCTACGCCCCGGAGCACGGCATTCGCGGCACCGAGCACGCCGGAGCCCACATCGAGAGCGGAGTGGACGAACGCACGGGGGTGCCCATCCATTCCCTGTACGGCAGCTCCCAGCGCATGACGCAGGAGATGCTCGACGGGGTGGACGTGCTCCTATTCGACATCCACGACGTGGGCATCCGCTACTACACGTACCCCTCCACCATGGCGTACGGCATGGAGGCCGCCGGGGAGAAGGGGATCCCCTTCGTGGTCCTCGATCGTCCCAACCCCGTGCGGGGGGACGTCGTCCAGGGCAACGTCCTCGACCCCGCGTACTCGTCCTTCGTGGGCCTCTACCCGGTGCCCATGCGCCACGGGATGACCATGGGCGAGCTGGCACGCCTGTTCGTGGGCGAGTTCGGCGTCCAGGTGGAGCTGCACGTGGCGCCGGTGGACGGCTGGCGACGGGACATGACCTTCGACCAGACGGGCCTCCCCTGGCTCAAGCCGTCGCCCAACATGCCGACCCTGGAGAGCGCGTTGGCCTACGCGGGCACGTGCCTCTTCGAGGCCACGCCCATCTCCGTGGGGCGGGGCACGGAACACGCGTACCAGTGGGTGGGCGCGCCCTGGCTCGACGGCGAGCAGCTGGCCGCGGCGCTCAACGCGCGGGGCATTCCCGGGGTGCGCTTCGACCCCGCCACCTTCACGCCCGTGGGCGCCGGCGACCAGAAGTTCGAGGGCGTGGAGGTCCACGGCGTGACGCTGGTGCCCCTCACGTCCGACTACGACGCGCCGCGGGCGGGGCTCGCCACCCTGGTGGAGGTCTACCGGCGCTCTCAGGACCACTGGGAGTGGCGCACGCGCCACATGGACATCCTCTCGGGCACGGACCGCATCCGCCTGGGCATCGACGCCGGCCAGGACGTGGACGAGCTCATGGCCGGGTGGGAGGAGGAACTGGCCGCCTTCCAGCAGCTCCGGGCGCCGTACCTGGTCTATCGATGAGCGCGGGGCCGCCCGCCCCCCCCTACAGCCCGGCGTCCACGTCCTTCAGGAAGGCGATGACGCCCTCGAAGTAGGTCCGCTGGGCGTCGTACATGGCCATGTGGCTCCCGCCGGCGCAGTAGAGGTAGCGGCCGTTGGGCAGCTCCCCGGCCATCCACTCCATGTGCGCCGGGTCCATGGTGTCGTACTGGGCGCCGATGGTCAGCGTGGGCACCGTGATGCTCTTCAGGTCCGCCGTACGGTCCCACTCGGCGAGCACGCCGCTCGCGCCCATCTCGCTGGGGCCTTGCATGGCCAGGTAGATGTCGTAGTTCAGGTGCCCGAAGGCCCGGTTCACCGGGTCGGGCCACTCGGCGGCGGGCATGCGCAGGATGTGGTGCTCGTACCAGTGGGGGGTGAGGAGCTCCATGTAGCGCGGGTTCCCGAAGTCCCCGGCGGCCTCGATGGCCTGGATCTCCGAGAGGATGGCCGGGTCCATCTGGGGCTGCAGCACCGTGCGGGCGTACTCGTTGTACGCCGGGATGCTGGCCATCATGTTGCTGATGACGAGCCCCTTCAGGTTCTCCCCGTGGGCCAGGGCGTACTCCATGGCCAGGATCCCGCCCCACGAGTGGCCCATGAGGTAGAAGTTGCTCGCGTCCAGCCCCAGCGCGGTGCGTACCTGCTCCACTTCCGACACGTAGTGCTCTATGCTCCAGAGGGAGGGGTCGGGGGAGGGGTCGGAGTAGAAGGAGCCGAGCTGGTCGTAGTAGTAGTACTCGATGCCCGCGCCGGGAAACCACGAGTCGGCGGCCTCGAAGTACTCGTGGGTGGCGGCGGGGCCGCCGTGGAGGAGCAGGACCTTGATGGTGGGGTGGTTCCCCACCCGCTTGGTCCACACCCGCACCGTCCCGTTGGCCGTCTCCACCGGGATGAGCTTCACGCCCCCGCCGAGCACGTCGTCGCGGCCGGTGTTGTCGAAGTACGCCGACTCGACGTCGTCGTCGTCGGGCTCCTCCTCGATGCACGCGGGGAGGGCCAGGGCCACCAGGGCCAGGGCGAGGATCTTCCTCATGGGATGCCTCCAGGGACGGGTTGGGCGCCGGAGGGGGAGCTCCGATGTTCCCCAGACTACGCGCGCGGGTTTCCCGGCGACAGCACCCGCGACGCCTCGCACGCGGCGCCGGCTCTGGCGACGGTCGATCCCATCGGCCAAGATGAGCCATGGCCCGCCGCATCCTCCTCGTCGACGACGACCCTTCCGTGCTGAGCGCCCTCACCCGCGCGCTGGGGAGGCACGGTGCCGAGGTGGAAGCGGTGGGGGGTGGGGAGGCCGCGTTGGGGAAGCTCGCGACCTTCGTCCCGGACGTGGTCCTCACCGACGTGCGCATGCCCGGGATGGGAGGGCTCGAGCTCCTGCGCATCCTCCGGGAGCGGGCGCCGCAGGTGGACGTGGTGGTCATGACCGGGCACGACGACCTTCCCACGGTGGCCCAGGCCATGAAGCACGGGGCGGTGGACATGCTCCTCAAGCCCCTCGACATCGGCAACCTCTACCGCCTTCTCGACCGCATCGCCGAGGACCGGGCCGCCCGGACGCGGGGCCCCGCCGTCGCTTCCGGCGCCGGCGACGGTCCCGGGGCCCTGGTGGGACGGGACCCGCGCATGCTGGAGGTCTTCAAGACGGTGGGGCGCATAGCGGTCAGCCGTGCTCCGGTCTTGATCCGGGGGGAGAGCGGGACCGGGAAGGAGCTTGTCGCCCGCTCCATACACGCCGCATCCGATGCCCACGGGGAGCCCTTCGTGGCCGTGAACTGCCACGCCCTCCCGGAGACGCTCCTGGAGTCGGAGCTCTTCGGCCACGTGAAGGGCGCGTTCACGGGCGCGACGTCGAGCCGGCAGGGTTGCTTCGCCCAGGCCGGGCGCGGGACCATCTTCCTGGACGAGATCGGCGACACGCCCCCGGGGTTCCAGGCCAAGCTCCTCCGGGTCCTCCAGGAGAACGAGTACAGCCCCGTGGGGGGAGAGCGCCGCGAGCCGGTGCACGCCCGGGTCATCACCGCCACCCACCGGCCCCTGGAGGAGCTGGTGGCCAAGGAGGAGTTCCGGGAGGACCTGTACTACCGCCTCCGGGTCCTGGAGATCGTGCTCCCGCCCCTCCGGGAGCGCATGGGCGACGTTCCGGTGCTGGTGGATCACTTCGTACGGAAGGCCACGTCGGCGGCGGGCCTCTCGCCCAAGGGCCTCACGGACTCGGCGGTCCAGGCGCTCCTGGCCCACGACTGGCCCGGCAACGTGAGGGAGCTGGAGAACTGCCTGACCCGGGCCGTCCTCACCAGCCCCGGGGACGTCATCCACCCCGAGCACCTCGCGCTCCGGCCCGCCGGGTCTCCCGAGGAGGGCACCCTCCCCACGCTCGGTGAGGCCGAGCGGCGCCACGTGGCCAGCGTCCTGGCGTTCACCGGGGGGAACAAGTCCGAGGCGGCCCGCATCCTGGACATCTCCCGTCCCCGCCTCGACCGCCTCATCAAGAAGTACGGCGTCGAGGTGTAACGACGCGGCGTGCGGTGTAACGAATCGTTACGTCCGGACCCGTGTCTCCAGGGGTGTGCGTATCCATAAGTCGTTAAGAGGCATCGTGTTGCGGTGGCCCTGCGTTCCTGGCCCGATCCTTGTTCCATAGCGGGATGAAGCTGTCCCCGCCCCCCCCAGGAGAACGAGCGATGAGCCTGCGCCGCACCCGACGCCACGGCACGGACGCGAGGTGCCGCTCGTGGGTGGAGGCCGTGGTCCTCTTCGGCATCGCGCTCCTCCTTCCGGCCACCGCCGCCCAGGCCCAGTCGGCCCAGGGTACCGTGGCGTCGTCCGCGACGATCCTCGATCCCGTCTCGGTGGAGGCCTCCGGCGCGCTCCGGCTGGTGGAGGCGTCTCCGGCGTCCCTGGAGCTGCGCGGCGAGGTGGGCGTGACCAGCCCGTCTCCCCACGTGCTCACGGCCTCGATCCGCGGAGAGGCCACGATGTCCGGCGAAGGAGAGGGCTTCACCCGGCTGCGGCAGGGTGCCCGGGGCCGCGTGCCGCAGCGCGTCGAGGTGGATCTGGCGCGGAGCGCCAACGGGCGGCCCGTGCGGGTGACCTACGTGCTGGCCGTGGTGCTCTGACGGGCCCTGGGCGGCGACGCCGGAGGTCGATCCGTGGAAGCGGGACTCAGCGCCCCCCGTCCGGCCTCACCGTGACCTTCTTCCCCTTGATCTTCGCTGCCCGCAGCGCTTGCACCACGTGGTCGGCCACGTCGTCGGCGACCTCCACCAGGCTGAAGCGCTCGGAGATCTGGATGGCGCCCACCTGGCGTCCCGACACCCCGGCCTCGCCGGCGATGGCGCCCACCAGGTCCTGGGGGCGGATCCCCGCGGAGCGCCCGGCCCCGATGAAGACTCGGGTCACCCCGCCCATGCGGGCTCGTCCCCGCGTGCCCGGGCCCGGTCCCCGCTCACCCCGGTTCTTCTCCCGGAACGGCTTCTCCTGGGGGATCTCCTCGTCGTCGCCGGCCCCGCCGGTGACGGTGGCCTCGTGCCCCATCTTCACGGCGCCCAAGGCGATGTCCACGAGGTCGAACTCGTCGGAGAGGGACTCCACCACCGCCCGGAACCGGTCCAGGCCGCCCTCCATGATGGACTCGCGCACCGAGGCGCGGGTGAGCTCCAGGCGACGCGCCTGCAGGTCGGCCACGGTGGGGACGGACGCCACCGTGATCTTCTGGCGGGTGACCTGCTCGATGTTGCGGAGCAGGGCGTGCTCGCGGGGCTCGGCGAGGGTGATGGCCACGCCCTCCCGCCCGGCGCGGCCCACGCGGCCGATGCGGTGCACGTACGACTTCGGCGCCGAGGGCACGTCGTAGTTCACCACGTGGGTGAGGTGGGCGATATCCAGCCCCCGGGCCGCCACGTCGGTGGCCACCAGGAGGTCCGCGCTCCCGCCCCGGAGCTTCTTCATCACCCGGTCCCGCTCTTCCTGGGACATCCCGCCGTGGAGTGCCTCGGCGCGGTAGCCGCGGCCCGCCAGGGCCTCCACCAGCTCGTCCACCTCGTTCCGGGTGCGGCAGAACACCAGCGCCGCCTCGGGGCTCTCCAGGTCCAACACCCGGCCCAGGGCCGCCAGCTTGTGGGGGCGGCGGACCAGGTACGCCACCTGCCGGACCAGGGGGACCTCCCCCTCGCCCTCCGGGTCGGCGGCGATGCGCACCTCCACCGGGTCCTTCAGGTGCTTGGCGGCGATGGTGGCGATGCGGGGCGCCAGCGTGGCGGAGAACAGGAGCGTCTGACGCCGCGCCGGGACCTCGGCCAGGATGGCCTCGATGTCCTCGGCGAAGCCCATGTCCAGCATCTCGTCGGCTTCGTCCAGCACCAGCACCTTCAGGCTCTTCAGGTTCAGGGTGCCGCGCCGGATGTGGTCAAGCGCGCGCCCCGGGGTGGCCACCACCACGTCCACCCCGCGCTTCAGCACCTTGAGCTGCTGCTGGAACGACTGCCCTCCGTAGATGGGGAGCACCTCGACGCCCAGCTCCTTCCCGTACCGGTGGACGGCCTGGGCCACCTGGATGGCCAGCTCCCGGGTGGGGACCAGGATGAGGGCTCCGGGCACCGGCCGCCGGCACTCGATGAGCTGGAGGAGGGGGAGCGCGAAGGCGGCGGTCTTCCCCGTCCCGGTGGCGGCGAGGCCCAGGAGGTCCCGCCCCTCCAGGAGGTGGGGAATGGCGGCGCGTTGGATGGGGGTGGGCTCTTCGTACCCCAGCGTGGCCAGGGTGCGTTGGAGCTCGGGCCCGAGGCCGAGGGCGCCGAACTCCAGGTTCGCCGCGGCGGAGGAGGTGGGGGTCATGGGGCGAAGATAACGCGTACGGCCCGGAGGCGGGGCGACGGGCTTCGGTGGGCGACTCCCACGGCCCGGCGCCGCGATCCGCAGGCGGAGTCGGGTCACGGTGCTGCCGCCACCCGGGAGCACACGAACGGTGCTATCCCGTCACCCCGCCGGGGAGACGGTCGGCAAACGGCGGCCCGGTAGGGTGGTGCCCACGTAGCGGGCCAGCCCGACGACCAGGCGTCCCGCAGCTCGTCGTTTCGTCGTCGGCGCTGACAGGGGAGGGCGCGGTGGCGGAGAGGGCAGCCACGGCCTCGACGACTCGCCTACACCCTGGGCCACTCCCCATTTGTCAACGCTCTTGACAAAGGCGTTTTACCGCACCCATGATGCTCCGCGAATACGTTAGCAGATGCTCCGGACATCTCTAACGGTTCTTGGTGACACGTCAAGGAATCACCTAACCAAAGGGGGCGACGATGTACGACCTGGCAGCTTGGGACCTGAGGGAGCTGAGCCAGCTGGAGTACGAGGACGTGACGGGCGGAGAGCCTTTTTCCGCGGTCATGGTCGGGTACGCGACCCTCGTGGCAGGCGCCATGGGGGCGGGCTTCGTGTGGGGCTACGAGAATCTGGGGCCGGTCTTCAACCGGTACTTCTGATGCCACACGATGACAAGGAGGTGTCCTGGTCGAAGGCGGCGGTCGCCGGCTTGATCAGCGCGGCGCTCCTCCTGGGATTCTCATGGGGCTACCGCCACCTGGGGACCTACTTCAATAGCGCATTCTGAGAAGGCGTAGTTCACAACAACGACTTCAATGGCGGGAGGTACTCATGACAAGCGCTGCAGCCCTTCATCCGGCATTCGGCCTTGCCGAGCCGACTCGGGGTCTCGAGCTGATGACCACCGACGAGATGCAGGCGGTCGACGGAGGCCTGGTCAAGGAGATCACGTGGGGTTGGAGGGTCGGGTTGCTGGTGGGTGGGGTGGCGGGCGCCGTGATCGGCGCTGCCGTCGTCGGCGGCGTCGTCTACGCGCTCACCCACTGATGATCGAGTCGCGTGGCCCGGCCCCCGCGGGGGCCGGGCCCGATCCGCTGGGGCGGTCGAGGAACTCCTCGACGGTGCGTCACGAGGCCGCGGAGCCGTCGTGTGTCGGATTCACACTCACGACCCGACTGGTCGGCCCCGGATGCGAAGCCCGCCAGGTGCAGTATGCCACCGACCGGTACGTGGTGACGTGCGTGGAAGGGACGACGGTCGTCTATCTACGTGACAGGAACGAACGCTTCCTTTCGATGCCGGGGACCCGCACGCTCCGCCGAATGGACCCGGGCGGGGACGCGGGCCTTCCGGCGGCCGTCTCCGCGTCGCTCGCTTTGGCCCGAGTAGACTGGGCACCTGAGTCGATCAGGCTCGATGGACGGACCGGCCGCTCCGGCATCCTGCACATCGACAACCCAGCACACGTGATCGAGGCCGAGATCACGATCGTGCGCGTACCGGGTCTCGAGGAGACCGCACTTGGCCGGGAACGCGCCTGCACGGATAGCTCTCAGTGGCTCGATGTCGACCTGTCCCCGGACGAGTGCATCGCTTCCTTGCGGACACGGATTCTCTCTCGGGGTTTCCACCATCGACAAGCGATGGAGCTGCTCAGCGTCGAGCCAAGCATCGACCAACGCGAACTGCTGGATGATGTGCAGCGCTTCCTGACCGACCCATGAGGCATGACGTGGCAAGCTTGCGAATCGCGGATGCGCCGGAGGATGTTGCTGGTTTGCACGCACATCCGGCCGACCACCCGCGTGGCGTGCACACGCGAGAGAACCACGTTGGGGATCGAGACGACCAAATGACCGCGCGAAGACCGATGGCCGATGGTACGCCGTCCTCCTCCGGGGCGGTCGTAGAGGTCGAATCGACGAGCACGAAGGTGCCGGGGAGAGCCCGGCGGATCGCCGCGCTTCTTCTTGTGGGCATCGTGGGGTTTTCTTCGCCTTGGCTCCTGTTCTCGGCGATGGATGGCCGCCTTCCTTCGATGTCGCCGGGTCTCGGTGACCTCCTGGTCGGACTGGTGGTCATTGTCTCCCTGACGGTCGCTTCCACCCTCGTGCATGAGTTCGGCCATCTCGTGGGGGCATGGGTCGCCGGGTTCCGAACCATGGCGGTCGGCATCTGGCCCATCGTGCTCCTTAGACCGATGGGACGTCCCTCGATCATTCGCTTGCATCCGCGGCCCTCGTTGGGGCTGGGGATCGTGCTGAGCGTTCCGATCGAGACGCACGACCTGAGGCGACGCCTCATCTACGTGACGGGTGGTGGCCCAGGCGCGAGCCTGCTCGCAGGGGTGCTCGCCCTGGTCGGGTTCTTCGTTCTGACACCGGAACCGGCGGCCAGCTCGTCCAGGGCGCTCTTCCTTGCGCTGGTGGCGGGAGCTGCCGGGCTGATCTCGCTGATGTTCGCGTGCGTGACCCTTCTACCCGTGCACGCCATGACCGATGGCGCCCGGCTGTTGGCGCTCCTGAAAGGAGGACAGGAGGCTGAGGTCCAGAAGGCTCTTTCGGTCCTGGTCGGCCTTTCCATGCGTGGCATCCGGCCGAGGATGTGGGATCAATCCTGGATCGAGGGCGCTCTCGCGGCGCCACCGGACTCTCCGCACGGCCTGATGTCACGCCAATACGCCTACGAATGGGCGCTGGACAGGGGGGACGTAACGGAGGCCCGTCGTCGACTCAACGAGGCTCTGGCGGCTGCGGAGGGGGCCGAGGGGAGTGACCGGTCCGAACTGTATCTCGAAGCGGCCTGGTTCGCTGCGGTATACGAAGGCGATCCGGCGCTTGCCCGGGGATGGTTCGGTCGCGCCGGCACGCGGGGCTCGGCCGAGGCGCATGTACGCCTGACCGCGGAAGCAGCCGTGTTGGCCTCCGAGGGCCAGAGTACGTTGGCGCGCGCTCGCCTGAAGACCGCCGGGGAGCTGATCGCAAGGGGCAGGGACACCTTCGGCGCGACCGATGTGGCTCGCGATCGGATCGCCCAGCTCACCGAGATCTTCGACCTCGGGGCGTCCGTGTCGGGGTCCCCGGAGAGCCCGCCGCCAAGGGGTATCTAGCCGTATCAAGGACGATTCCCGCTGGAGTCGATATGCAGCGACAGCTCTATCCCACCGAGTTCATCGACTCGTCGATCGAGCAACACCTCGGCCGGCACTCGACCCGAAGCCAGGCCATCTACATCACGATCCTGCTGGCCCTCTGCGGTACGGCGGCCAGTCTCCCGATGATCCGTGTCGACGTTTCCGTGCAGGCCGAGGGCATCGTGCGACCGGTCATCGAGAAGCACGAAGTGAAGGCGCCGACCAGCGGGTACGCGGAAACCGTGGCGGTACGTGAGGCCCAGGAGGTACAGGAGGGACAGTTGTTGCTGAGCTTGCGCGACGCCCCTCTGCAGGAGCGCTTGGCTGTGGGTCGAGCGCAACTGGGGCAAGCACGGAGCCTCGTGCGGGATCTCGAGCTTCTCACCTCCACCGAGTCACCGCTCGCGCTGAGCCGCGAGCTCCTCGAGACGGCCAAGTACCGTCAGGAGCTTGTGCGCTTCCTCTACGAGTTCGAGGAGGGGCGCCTGAACGAGGAGCGAGCGGCCCAGGCGCTCGCGCGCAGCCAGACGATGTACGAACGCCAACTCCTATCGCGTGTCGACCTGGAGGACCGGGAGTACGAGCTCGCCAGGATCCGAGCCACCCAGGGCCTTCTCGTCGAGGAGTACCAGAACGCTTGGCAGGCGGAGTTGACCAGCCTTCGGCGCGAACTCGACCAAGCGCAGATTCGCCAGGGGCAGATGGTGGATGAGAAGGCCCTGTACTCGATGGAGGCGCCGGTCACCGGCACGCTGGAACGAGTCACTCCCATCTCGCCTGGGAGCTACGTACGGACCGGTGACGTCATCGCGGTCATCTCGCCCGAGTCGGATCTGGTCGCCGAGGTGTTCGTCCCTCCGCGTAGCATCGGCTTTCTGCGCCTCGGCACGGACGTTCGTATGCAGATCGATGCGTTCAACTACCGCGACTGGGGGTTTGTGACCGGCGAGGTCTCCCAGATCGCCGACGATTTCGTGCTCATCGACCAGCGACCGATGTTCCGCGTGCGGGTGACCATGGATGACACGCGCTTGCAGTTGAATAACGGCTACACGAGTACGCTGAAGAAGGGTATGACGTTGCGCGCGCGCTTTCTCGTCACGAAGCGAAGCCTATACCAGTTGCTTCGTGACGACGTCAATGACTGGCTGAACCCCTTACAAGCCCAGCAATCGGATCGCTGACCCGAAGGCGACCACCAACCCGCGCAAGATGGGGACTCCATGGCGAAGCGCATTCCCACCAGCAAGCAAAGAGACATCACCGACTGCGGAGCTGCCTGTCTGGCGTCCGTCGCCGAGTACCATGGGTGCAAGCTCCCGGTGGCGCGGATCCGCCAGTTCGCGTCGACCGATCGCAAGGGTACGAATGTGCTGGGGTTGGTGGAAGCGGCTACGCGAATGGGGTTCGTCGCAAAGGGCGTCAAGGGACCATTCGAGGCCCTGAAGAGCATTCCGAAACCCGCGATCGCCCACGTTCTCGTGAAGCAAACGCTTGCACACTACGTGGTCGTCTATGCGGTCACCAAACGGCACGTCGTCGTGATGGACCCGATGGATGGCCGGACGCACCGGTGGACGCACGCGGAGTTCCAGGAGCAGTGGACCGGAGTGCTCGTCCTCGTGGCACCGGGCACGGACTTCGTCGCGACGAACGAGCGTGCTTCGATCCTCAGGAGGTTCCTTACGCTGCTGCGTCCGCACCGGACGATCATGGCGCAGGCACTCGTGGGTGCCGCCGCGTACACGATCCTCGGCCTCTCCACGGCGGTCTACGTTCAGAAGATCGTCGACTACGTGCTGGTCGACGGCAACCAGAACCTCCTCAACCTCCTCAGCGTGGTGATGGTCGGGGTGATCCTCATCCAGGTGTTTCTGGGCTGGATGAGGCAACTCTTCACCCTCCATACAGGACAGTGGATCGACGCAGCACTGATTCTCGGATACTACCAACACTTGATGCGTCTTCCGCAGCGGTTCTTCGACACCATGCGTGTGGGGGAGATCATCTCTCGGGTCAATGATGCGGTGAAGATCCGAGCGTTCATCAACGACGTGTCCCTGGATCTCGTCGTGAACGCCTTTGTCGTGGTCTTTTCGTTGACGTTGATGTTCGTCTACTCGTGGGAGCTCGGCTTGCTGGTGTTGGCCATGATCCCGGTGTTCGGCATCGTGTACCACGTGACGAACCGCGTAAACCGAAAGACGCAACGCAGCATGATGGAGCGTGCTGCGGACCTGGAGTCTCACCTGGTAGAGTCTCTGAACGCTGTTTCCACGATCAAGCAGTTCGGCCTCGAGGGGTTTGCGAACCTCAAGACGGAGACTCGATTCGTTCGGCTGTTGAAGTCGGTCTACGTCTCGGGCACGAACAGCATCTTCGCCGCCAACGCGAGCCAACTGGTTGCCAGTCTGGCCACCGTAATGCTGTTGTGGGTGGGCGGTGGCTTGGCGATCGATCGAGGCATCACGCCGGGTGAGCTGATGGGGTCCTACGCCCTTCTGGGGTACCTGACAGGGCCGCTCGCGTCCCTGATCATGATGAACCGGACCGTTCAGGATGCCATGATCGCTGCGGACCGCCTCTTCGAGGTCATGGACCTGGAGCGGGAAACGGCGAAACAGAGAGTGACGCTCACGGCAGAGGCGGTTGGCGACATCCATTTCGAGCAAGTGGCGTTCCGCTATGGAACGCGGACCCAGGTCTTCAAGGACCTGAATCTCAAGGTCGCCAGAGGTCAGATGACGGCGTTGGTCGGAGAGAGCGGGTCGGGCAAGAGCACTCTCGTGGCGCTGCTCCAGAAGATCTATCCACTCGACCGGGGACACATCAGGATTGGAGGCATCGACCTCCGGTATGTGAGCACGGAGAGCCTGAGGGATATCGTGGGGGTGGTACCACAGAAGCTGGATCTCTTCGCCGGGGACGTAGTCGACAACATCGCCGTAGGTGATCTGGAGCCGGACATGGTCAGGGTGCTCCGCGTTTGCGAGCTCCTCGGCCTGAACAGGGTCATCGAAAACATGCCCCGCGGGTTCAATACGGCCCTTGGGGAGAACGGCACGGCTCTCTCGGGAGGGGAGAAGCAGAGGATCGCCATCGCGCGCGCGCTGTATCGGGATCCGGAGATCCTCATCCTCGACGAGGCGACATCGGCGCTCGACTCCGCGTCAGAGCGATATGTGGAACGGGCGCTCGAGCAGCTCAAGGCCGAGGGGAAGACCGTAATCGCCATTGCGCACCGGCTCAGCACCATCATGCGCGCTGATCGAATCGTGGTCCTCGATCGCGGGGAGGTTGTCGAGGATGGCGCGCACCGTGAACTCATGCAGCGAGAAGGCCGCTACTTCGACATGTGGAGGGCGCAGGTCCCACTCGGCTACGTTCTGGGGGAGCCCGTCGATACGGCGGCGTAGTCGGGAAGCCGGCGCGGGGGCTCCGGAACACCTTCGGCGCCCACGCCGCCGCGAAGCCCATGGGACGCAAGCGGGCCGGCCCGACGACGTCGGACCCGCCCCCGGCCCCGGGGGGGGCCGAAGCCCCCCCAAGCGGATGATCCAGCGCCCCACGAGGGGGTCCCCCC
>BTVB01000019.1:0-62794 GCA_045863275.1 Gemmatimonadota bacterium | reverse complement strand
CGGGGGGGGGGCACCCGCAACCCCGGGGGCCCCCCCCCCCCCGCTCCGCCCTGGGCACGCCGGGGGGCGGCCCCCCGCCGGTGCGCCGGCCCCGCGGCACGGTGGGAGGCCGAAGCCCCGCCTAGCTGATGATCCTGCGCACCTCGATGGGATCCAGCCCGTTCTCCCGGAGCAGCTCGTTGAGCCGGGCCAGGTCCTGGTCGATGATGAGCTGGAAGCGGACCACCTCCTCCTGCAGGAGCCCCTGCAGGCGATCGAAGACGTCACGGGACTGCTCGGTGGGCGGATAGTCGCCGTCGGCCACCTGGTTCAGGAGCGCCGCCAGCTTGTTGTTGATCTTGATGGGGAAGTTGAGCGGGTCCTGCCGGCTCTGGTTCTTCACCTGGTAGATCTCCGACTCCACCCCCAGCAGCTTGTCCTTCACCACGTTGCCCTGCTGCTGGATCTCCGAGTTGTCGGTCTTGCCCTGCCGGTCGGTGACCTCTCCCTTGATCTCGCGGATCTTGATCACGGCCTCGTTGGCCTCTGTGACCTTGTCCCGGACCTCGAGCGCCAGCGCGAGCTGGGCCTGGAGGTCGGCGGCGGTCACGGGCTCGTTGCGTGGGTCCAGTCGCACCGCGAAGGACTGCTGCTGCACTTCGTCACCCGCGGTGAGGCGCACGGTGTAGTCCCCCGGGAGGATGACGGGGCCCTGGTTGTTGCCCGACCAGAAGATCATCCCCTCGAAGTCCACGAAGCCCGAGTAGCGGAGGTTCCACTGGAAGGTGTTGGCCCCGGCCTTCCCCGAAGGCCCCGCCGCGCGGCCGCCACCGCCGAAGCGCGGCCGCCGTCCCTGCATGGGGTTGGCCTTGGCCACCGAGGCGTCGCCCTCGAAGGTCTGGATGACGGTGCCCCGCCCGTCCAGGAACTCGAGCTTCACGTCCGAGTCGCTCTTCAGGTAGTACCGCACCAGCACGCCGTCGTCCACGCCGCGGTAGGCGTCTAGGGGCCGGAAGAGGTGGACGGCCGCCGCGGCCACCTGGGCGCTCAGCTCACGGAGCGGCGTGATGTCGCGCATGACCCAGAAGCCCCGGCCGTGGGTTCCGATGACCAGGTCGTTCTCCTCCACCACCAGGTCGCTCACCTGGACGTTGGGGAGGTTCTGGCCGAGAGGGTTCCAGCGGGCGCCGTCGTCCCAGGACACGTAGACCGTGCTCTCCGAGCCGGCGAACAGCAGGCCGGGGCGCTTCGGGTCCTCGCGGATGGTGCGCACGAAGTCGTTGCCGGGGATGCCGGTGACGATCTTGGTCCACGTGCGTCCGTAGTCGATGGTCTTCCACACGTAGGGCGCCCGGTCGTTGTCCACCAGGTAGCGGATCCCCGCCACGTACGCCTTGCCCGGCGTGTGGGGTGACGCCTCGATGGTGTTGATGCGCACGAAGTCGGGGGCGTCGGGGGGCGTGACGTTCGCCCAGTTGGCGCCGCCGTCCCGCGTCACGTGCACCAGGCCGTCGTCGGAGCCCGCCCAGATCACGTTCGGATCATGGTAGGAGGGCGCCAGGGCGAAGATGGTGGCGTATACCTCGACGCCCGTCTGGTCCTTGGTGATGGGTCCCCCCGACTCGATCATCGTCATGGGGTCGTGGCGGGTGAGGTCGGGGCTGATGCGCTCCCAGCTCCCCCCCTCGGTGGTGGTCTTCCAGACGTGCTGGCTGGTGGTGTAGAGCACGTTGGAGTCGTGGTGGCTGAAGACGATGGGGAACGTCCACTGCACCCGCTCCACCAGCGACCCCGACGACTGCCCCATGGGGTTCTCGGGCCAGACGTTGATGTTCCGTTCCTGCCCGTTTTGCGTGTTCTTCCGGGTGAGCGTGCCCGAGTGGGATCCGGCGTAGATGATCCACGGCTTGTCCGGGTTGGAGGCGATGTAGCCGCTCTCCCCGCCGCCGGCGTCGTAGAGGAACATCTCCGCCTTGTCGCCGCCGTAGAGGTGGTCCCAGCCGCGGCTGGGCACGCACGCGGTGGAGTTGTCCTGTTGCGCGCCGCAGATGTGGTAGGGGAAGTGGTTCGTCGTGGTCACGCGGTAGAACTGGGCGGTGACGAAGTCCTGGTCCGTCCAGGTCTCGCCTCGGGTGTAGCTCACGTTGGCGCCGCCGTCGTTGGCCTCGATCATGCGGAGCGGGTTCGTCGGGTCGATCCAGAGGTCGTGGTTGTCGCCGTGGGGCACGCTCATGGACTGGAGCGTCTTGCCGCCGTCGGTGGACTTGTAGATCCCCACGTTCAGCGCGTAGACCAGGTCCCGGTCCTGGGGGTCGGCGTAGACCCGGGTGTAGTAGAAGGCCCGCTGGCGCAGGTCGCGGGAATCGTTGACGAGCTCCCACGTGGCGCCGGCGTCGTCGGAGCGGAAGAGGCCGCCGCTCTCCGCCTCCACCTGAGCCCAGAGCCGGTTGGAATCGGCGCCCGAGACGGTGACGCCGATCTTGCCGATGGTCCCCGCGGGGAGCCCCGGGTTGCGGGTGATCTCCGTCCAGCTCTCGCCGCCGTCGGTGCTCTTGAAGAGCCCCGAGCCCGGGCCGCCCGAGCTCATCCCCCACGACTTCCGCCAGGCCTCCCAGAGGGCGGCGTACAGCACGTTCGGGTCGTTCGGGTCCAGGGCGATGTCCTGGGCGCCGGTGCGCTCGTCGCGGTAGAGGACCTTCCGCCACGTCTTCCCGCCGTCGGTGGTCTTGTAGACGCCCCGCTCGGCGGAGGGGGCCGAGTGGACGCCCCACGCCGCCGCCCACGCCACGTCGCAGTTCGTGGGGTGGATGCGGATGCGGGCGATGGCCTGGCTCGCCTGGAGCCCCAGGTGACGCCACGTCTTGCCCGCGTCGTCGGAGCGGTAGACGCCGTCGCCCTGTTGGATGTTGCCCCGGATCTCCGACTCGCCCATGCCGATGTAGACCACGTCGGGGTCGGCGTCACAGACCTGGACCGCGCCCACCGACGCCGAGTTCACCTGGCCGTCGGTGACGGGCTCCCAGGTGGTGCCGCCGTCCACGGTCTTCCAGAGCCCGCCGCCGGAGGCGCCGAAGTAGTACTCCATGGGGCGCGAGGGCGTCCCGGCGGCGGCGGTGGAGCGTCCGCCGCGGGCGGGGCCCATGTTCTGCCACTGGAGGTTCTCGTAGAGCTCGGTGGGGTACGTCTGGGCCCGGGTGGGGGCGGGGATGGCCAGCAGGGACAGCGCGGCCAGTGCGCCGACGGCGCGGGGCAGGGACTTCATGGTCGTGCCTCGGAACGGGTGGGTGGATGCGGGGCAAGGTGGGGGGCGGGGGGCGGGGGTGCAATGAGAGAGCGGGGAGGGGTGGAGACCTGGGGGGGACCCCGATCGCCCCGGGGGATTCCTCGGAGGCGGGTGGAGGGGCAGATTGGGGCGCCGAGGTTTCGACCACGCCCGAGCTCGGGGCGAACTCCAGGGAGCTACCCGATGGATCTGCTCGCGTTCTCCGCAAGGCTGGACGGCTTCTTCTGGGGCACGTTCCTCACCTACCTCTGTCTCGCGGCGGGGATCTTCTTCTCCGTCCTCATGCGCTTCCCCCAGCTGCGCCTCATCAAGGACATGGTCGGCCAGCTCGTCGGCGGGGAGAGCTCGGAGAAGGGGGTCTCGTCGTTCCAGGGATTCGCCATGGCCCTGGGCGGCCGCGTCGGCACCGGGAACATCACGGGGGTGGCCACCGCCATCTTCTACGGCGGCCCCGGCGCGGTCTTCTGGATGTGGGCCATCGCCTTCCTCGGCTCCGGGTCGGCCTACATCGAGTCGGCGCTGGCGCAGGTCTGGAAGGAGGAGATCCACGGCGAGTACCGCGGCGGACCCGCCTACTACATGGAGCGGGGGCTCCGGAACAAGGGCCTCGGGACCGCGTTCGCGCTCCTGACGATCCTGTCGTGCGGCGTCCTCCTCCCCGGGATCCAGTCCAACTCCTTCGCCATCGCGGCCGAGGCGTCGTTCAACGTCCCGCCCGCCTACATGGCCGTCGTCTACGGCGTCCTGATCTCCTGGGTGATCTTCGGGGGCGGCAAGAGGATCGCGAGAACGGCGGGGCTGGTCGTGCCGTTCATGGCCATCGGCTACATCATCCTGGCCTTCGTGATCCTCTTCGTGAACGCATCGAAGATCCCCGGGGTCTTCGCCCTGATCCTCTCGTCCGCGTTCAACATGAACGCGGTGTACGGCGCCGTGTTCGGCCAGGCCGTGAGCTGGGGCGTGAAGCGGGGGATCTTCTCCAACGAGGCCGGCCAGGGCACCGGCGCGCAGGCGGCGGGGGCCGCCGAGGTGTCGCATCCGGCAAAGCAGGGCCTGGTCCAGGCGTTCTCGGTGTACGTGGACACGCTGTTCGTGTGCACCGCCACGGCGGTCATGATCCTCGCCACGGGGTCCTTCAACACGGCGAACCCCGCCGGGGGATTCGTGACGGAGAACATCCCCGACGTCGTGTACGGCAACTTCACGCAGACCGCGGTCAACACGGTCGTCCCGGGCGTCGGCGGGGGCTTCGTCGCCGTGGCCCTCTTCTTCTTCACCTTCACGACGGTCCTGGCCTACGCCTTCTACACCGACTCCAACGTCGGGTACCTCTTCCGCCACAACAGCGAGGGCAAGGGCTACAGCGTCACGCTGGCCGCGTCGCGGGTGGTCCTGGTGGCCATGGTGGTCATCGGCACCCTCTCCTCCGCCGACGTGGTGTGGAACTTCGGCTCCGCCGGCGTGGGGGCCATGGCGTGGTTCAACGTCATGGTCATCCTCGTCCTGACGAAGCCGGGCCTCAAGACGCTGAAGGACTACGAGGAGCAGAAGAAGATGGGCCTCGATCCGGTGTTCGTGCCGGAGCGCCTCGGGATCGAGGGGGCGGAGCTCTGGAACGACATCGTGGAGAAGACCTATCCGCGGCAGCTCGCGGCTCTGAGGGACAGGGAGAGGGCGAGGGGGTAGCGACGGAGGCCGACGCCCCATCGCGACCGCCGCCCGGCCACTCACCACCGACAGAGGGTGAGCTCGACATTCCCGTTCTCGTCGACCTCGTACCTGCACGCCTTGGCTCCCGTGCCGCCGAACCCGAACCAGAAGGTGTAACCCAGCGCGCTCCGGGTGGTCGAGAACGGGTACTCGGCGTTCCCCGTGTAGCCCAGCTCCAGGTCCGCGAAGGTGATCTCTCCCAGGGAGGCGAGGATGCCGCCGAAGCTGAGCTTCACCGTGCCCCGAACGTTGCCGGTCACCACCCCGCCGTCGCTGACGTCGAGCCGGAGGGCCAAGGCTGACCCCAGGAAGTCCACCGAGTTTCGGACGGACACGGAGACCTTGCCCTCCATGTCGCGCGAAAGGCGGGCGTACCTGTCCGGGCCCTCGGGCGTCAGCGGGATGCCGTGGAACGACAGCGTGCCCGCGTCCACGGAGAACGATCCGTCGCTGGTCAGGGAGAAGCCCGGCAGGCTCAGTGACGAGGGCCAGCCCGCGAGGGCGTAGCCCTGCCTCACCTGCAGCGTCCCGCCCGGGACGTCGGCGGCGACGGGCGCCAGCGCATCCAGGGCGTTGCAGGTGATCGTGCTGTCGCCGTCGGTGGCCAGCGTGAACGGACCGAAGCCGAGGCGCACGTCCGAGACCGCCAGCGACAGACTGCCCGTGCTCGTCACCAGCGCCGTGGCCGTGGCCGAGCTGCCCAGGAGATCGACGCCGAAGTGCGCCTTCAGCCCGAAGGCGCCGCCCTGCCTCACCAGCGTGAAGGTCTGCGTCGGAATCTGGACTCTCAGGGCGCTCCCCAGGGACGCGATGGCGATGGGGGTGGACAGGGACAGCTTCACGTCGTTCCCGGCAACGGAGAACCGCGCGGTGGTGTTCAGAAGGGTCCGGCCGAGGACCACGATCCCGCCCGAGAAGGCGGCCGTGCCCGCGTTCCGGTCCACGCTCCAGTCGCCGTCGCGCAGCTCCAGGAGCCCGGGCACGAGGGGAACGGAGTCGGTGTGGAAGTGGGCCCCGCCCACGTCCGCGCGCAGGTCCAGGCTCGGTCCGGTGAAGGTGAACGACTCGAAGAGGGTGACGCTGGGCGCAGACGCGCGCAGGACGACGTGCCCGCCCACGAGGTATTCGAACGACCACGCGGACGCGGAGACCGTGGCGATCCCCGGAATGCCGAAGCCGGGCAGCTCCACGTCGGCGGTCACGCGCGCGGGGGACAGCTCGACCTCGGAGGCGTGCAGCTCCGGGTCGCCCGGCAGCACGTGCACCTTCAGCGTAGCGTCGGTGATGCGGGCGAAGGGGCCCTGGCCGCCCTGGGAAAGCGGCGCGAAGCCCGCGGCCAGCCGGCCGCTCACCGCGAACTGGCCCGGAACGGCGAAGAGCGGCGCGGAGGCGTCGGTGACGGCCTCCACGTGGAACGCGCCCGAGGACGCGACCTCCAGCGTCGCCCCCGGTAGGACCGTCGCCTCCATGGGCGTGTCCGGCAGGAGCGTGATCCGTGGAGTGCGCACAAGCAGGCGCGCGTCGCCCGCCTCGCGCACCAGCCGGATGCCCGCCGAGCTGAAATGGAAGAAGCCGGCGACGTCCAGCGTGCGCATCGTCGACGTGACAGAGAAGTCGCCGTTGCCGTTCATCACGAACTTCCGGAGGCGCAGCGAGCGCGCGGTCACGCCCTCGATGCGAAGCCGTGCCCCGGAGACGCGGAAGCCGTAGTGGGACAGCGCCAACTCGAGGCGGGTATCGATCTCGTCGGCCTTGGCCGGGTCGGGCACGTCGCCGTGCAGCTTGAACGCGGCGAACTCGATGGGCGCGACGCTGAGCGTCAGCCCGAACGTGCCGGTGCTCTTCGCCCAGAACAGGAACGAGCCTCCGGCCAGGCTGCCGTCCAGCACGGACGGGAGCACCTCGATGCCCGCTCCCGCGCTCGCGCCCAGCTCCACCCGGGTGGCGGTGGCCGTGCTGCTCGTGATCGCCGCGGTCACGGCGGCCGCGGGCACGCGCACGAGGGGCGGGTCCGTCGGGTCGTAGGGGCTCTCGATGAGGAGATCCCCCTCCTGGCTCAGGGAGAGGCCCGCAGAGAGCGAGCCGTCGGTGCCCAGCCGGAACGGGTCCGTCGGATCCGCTCCATGGATGAGCAGCGAGGACCCGCTGGAGAGCGCGGGAACGCTCAGGCGGGCCGGATCGACGTGCAGCTCGGCGGCCAGGCCGTCGGCGGTCTTCCGGACGAGCACCGTGACCCCGAGCACCGCCGGGGCGGCGCCCGCCGGCTGCACGAGGAACCGGCCGAGGCGAATCGGGTCGGCCTCGGCCCGGATGGTGAGCACGGTCGTACCGTCGGCCGGCTGCGTGTCGAAGGACGCGCGTGCGTTGCTCAGCGCCAGCGTCGACCCGCGCAGCGGCAGCTCGAGCTCGCCGATCTGGACGTCTCCGTGGAGCCGAGGCGGATCGGTGGGCACGCCAGGGGGGACGAGGGCGTACGTGGCGGGCGGAAGCTCGAGGGAGAGCGCGTGGCCGCCCATGCGGAAGCCCACGCGGAAGGCCCCGGACAGGACGACCCCGCCCTCGCGTCGAGCCATGCCCAGCGCGCCGGACCCGGTGGACACCGGGTCGTACGCCGGAGAGAAGGCCGCGACGCTCGCCGTCATGGCGGCGTCCGCGGTGAGGTAGTCGGCGATGGCGGCGACGTCCAGGGAGAACGAGGCCTCGAGAGAGACCCGGGGCAGGTCGCTCCGGAGCGTGCGCAGGAGGTGCTGCACCAGGACGTTGGCGACGGCGCCGGCGCGCTCGCCCGGCGAGGCGCCCGCCTCCGCCTCGGCGACGTCGGCCTGGAGCAGCTCCAGGGTGGCGCGAAGGTCGCCGAGCTTCGCCTCGATGTGGGCGGCTCGCTCCAACTCCTGCCCGGCGCGCGCCTCCGTGTCGAACGGGACGTAGTCCGGCGCCCGGTACTCCGGGTCGTGCGCGCCGATCAGGTAGGGAAGCTGCTTGACCTCCTCCGCCATCTCGTTCGCCTGGCCCACGGCGCGCTGGACCACGGCGTCGAACAGCGCCAGGACGTCGGCGGGGGTGCGGGGCGCCGCGGCGATGGCGGCCTGGAGGGCGTCACCCACGGGCGGCAGCGGGTTGCCGGACCCGTCGAAGGGCGTCCCGAGGGCGCGCATGAGCGCCTCGACGTGGGTGGCGATGGGCGTGGGCGGGCACTGGGTGATCCTGAACGCGAGGCCGGTCCGCAGGCCGAGGCGGGCGGGCCAGGAGTCCTCCGGAGTCTCCGCCGTGATGGCGAGGACGGCCTCGGCGTCGGGGTCGTTCTCCGGCGGGGGCACGAAGCTCGCTACCGCGTTGACGACGGGAACGCCGAAGAGACGGCCCTCGAGGAGCCCGACGAGGAAGGCCTTGTCCACGTTCGGGGAGGGATCCGTTCCGGTGAGCTCCCTGGCGTACGCCGGGTCGCTCAACACACGCAGCATGGCCTCGGGGTCCAGGGGGCGGCCGTCGGCGGTGACGGTGGGCGGGCTGGGCGCGGGCACGTAGAACCCCAGGGTACCCATGTTCTCGGTCGCCGCCAGGTAGTCCTTCACGTACGTGAGGCCGGCCTGGAGCCGCTCGAGGGTGTCGGCGCCGTTGAAGATCGTGTCCAGCAGCTCGACGGGTGGGGCGGCCGCGAGGGCGCGCGGAACGTCCAGGAACGCGGCGCCGATGATGCCGCCGTGGGGGAAGTAGTCGTCGCGTAGGCGCAGCCCGGGCAGGCCGAAGGGGTCCAACGCCCCGTCCCAGAACGCGTCGGTGAGCTTGGCCGCCCGCAGCACGCGCTGCAGCAGCTCGGGCCGCGACGGCAGCCCTCGGTCCTCGGGGCGCTGCCACGGCGGGTCCCGGAGCACCGGATGATCGACCAGGTCCGGTAGCACCACGCGCGCGCCGCAGCTCGTGAGCGTGAGGCCCATGGGCGCGAGCCTGTAGGACGCGATCATCGTGCTGCGGTTGAGGATCGTGTCGAAGCCGTGCTCCAGGTAGCCCCGGAGCTGCTCCGGCGTCGCCACGTCTCCGGTGATGGCGTCCACGGCGAGGCCGAGGACGTCGGGGAACTTCACCGTGAAGCCCAGCACGGCCTGCTCCATGCCGCAGAAGAAGGCCGCCGTGGTCGCGGTGGCGGCGTTGATGCCCCCCACCACCAGGTAGATCGGAGAGAACGCGAGGCTGCCGCCCATGCCGGTCGTGTTGGCCCAGGCGTTGCCCGCGATGAGCTCGGAGCCCAGGGGGATGCCGAAGATCTTGAGGTGGAGCTTGCCGCACATGACGACGAGCGGATCGAACGCGTCGTACGTGTCGACGACGATGTTCCGCATCACGGTCTGGAACGTGGCCGCGTCGGGCGCCTGGCTGCGCGCCCGGAGCGCGACCTGCTCCACGAACGCCGTGAGCTTGTCGGCGTGCAGCTCGGCGACGACCTGCTCGGGGTCGCTGTCGAGGTCCGGCCGCTCGCCGAGCTTCTCGTCCACGGCCAGGAAGATCTCCCGGACGACGGGGCCCGCGAGCTGCCCGACGGCGCCGACGAGGGCGTTGCGGACGCCCGTGATGAAGCCCCGGCAGCTCAGCTCGACGTTGACCTTGCCGATGTCGAGGGGGCCGATGGAGCACTGCAGCTCGCCGCAGATGGCCGGGTCGATCTCGCCGGTGGCGCTGGTGGCCACCAGGAACGCGTTCAGACGGCCGATGGGGATCCCGACGAGGTTCAGCCAGCCGATGACGCCGACGGCGCCCGTGGTGCTCAGGCTCACGCCGCCGGTGACCGACAGGAAGGACGAGACGCCGGTGTAGGAGAACGTCGCGGTGACCTGGATCGTGGCGTCGGGGCAGGGAAGGCCCTTGTAGGCTTCGTCGCACATCATCTGCCAGACGGTGCGGCCGTCCAGGGAGTCCAGCCCCTGCCGGAGGCGGTTGGACAGCTCGGCGCGGATCACCTCCACCTTGTCATCGAAGTCGGGGGGCAGCTCCGCGGCGCCACCGGGCCACAGCCGCACCACCTGCTCCACGGCCGCCCCGGTGAAGGACTGGCTGATGTGGTTGGCCATCTCGCCCGCCTCCTCGGGCGTGGGAACGCCGAGGTCGTCGATCCACGAGTGCAGGGGGACGGGGTCTCCGCCCAACACCGGGAGCATGATCCCGTCCATCATCTCCTGGTCCAGCGAGCTGAACTTCAGGACCACCCGCCCGGGGAACTGCTCCTGATCCGGGTGGGGCTGGCAGAACACGTTCATGGAGGGCGGCGGGCAGCCGCAGGGGCATCCGGGGAACTCGAACGGCTTCTCCTTGCGGGTCTTCTTCTCCACCGGGCCGGACGTCGCGGACGGGGGAACCGTGACGGGCGCCCCGGTCTCGTCGGTGGGGAGGGGTAGCGGCTTCCCGTCCGGCCCGAGCTGCACGTACGTGGTGAAGTCGCAGGGACTGCCGTTGGTGTTGGTGAACGAAACGCCGCCGGCCGCGCCGGTGAGGAGGATCCCGGTCTGCCCCAGCGGTATGCCCGCCGAGCCGCCGGACAGCTGGAAGCACACCCCCAGCAGCATGGGCGGCGCGAGCTTGACGGCCAGCAGCGCCGTGACGCCGGTGCCGCTGACGGTGCCCCCCAGCTTGCCGGCGAAGAACAGCTGGGTCGGGTCGGGCGGGAGTCGGAACATGTGCTCGAGGCCCCCGAGGTACACGATGCCGCTGAGCGTCATCGTGGACACCGTGAAGTTCTCGACGCCGAAGCCGATGCCCCCGATGCTGATCTGGGGCAGCCCATGACGGATCGTCGCGGTCACGGCGTCCATGCGGCCCATGACGCCCGCGGCGCCCATGTCCAGGTCGAGCCCCACGCCGCAGGTGATGACCAGGTTGCTGTTGCCGTCCGAGTCGGTCTGGACGAGGCGCGGCATCGGGAGCGTCTCGTCCACGAAGTCGAGGCCGGCCTCGTGCACGGAGATCGGCAGCCCTTCGAGGATGCGCCCCGAGCGGACGGTCATCGCGCCGACGGTGAAGCGGGGCGGCTGGCGGAGATCGCTGCTCGTGAACGTGAAGCGCGCGTCCTCCAGCTCCAGCTCCGGCCCCCCGTCGGGGAAGATCACCTCGCCGCTCACCGAGAGCGCGAACGCGTGCGCCTCGTCCACCGAGCGGTCGAACACGTTGGCGATGCCCTCGGCGCGGATGTCGGCGCCCTTCAGCTCCAGGCCCTCGGGGCCTCCCAGGCGGAAGTCGCCGCCGACCCCCAGCTCGTCGAGCTGGAGGCGGGGCAGGGCGTCCGGCGCCGTGCTCAGGATCAGGGATCCGGCCGCGTCGGTGTGGACCTCGGCGCTGCTGGACGAGAGGACCGCCTCGGGGAACTCGAGGCGGACCGCGGCGGAGAACGTGAACTGGTGGTACTCCCCGCCCGAGCCGGCGGGGTCGGGGATCCGCGCGACGGTGAGGCCCGTACCCGTCGCGCTGGTGGAATCGTCGAGGAGCTCGAGCGCGAAGTCGCCGCCGATGTCCACCCGGATGGGCGCCCCCAGCGCGATCCTCCCGACGGGGAGCCCCCGCAGGTCCCATCCGATGTCCGTGAAGTCGAGGCGCGCGCGCTGTCCATCCGGGAGCGGGGCGTCGAGATAGCCGCTGCCCCCCGACAGCTCGGGGAGTGCGCTGGACGAGAAGTGCAGGTCCGCCGACGTGAGCTGCGCCACCAGCGGGTCGCCGGCGTCCACGGGGATGCGCACCCCGAAGTCCTGGAATCGGAGCCTCCCACCGAAGTGGAGCTGGGCCGGAGCCGAGTAGCCGACGACGAGGGGCTCCTGGGCGTCGGCGATGGCGATGGAGGGGCGCACCGAGCCGTCGGTGCCCGGATCCGCGGAGAACTCGCGGGGAAGCAGGACCCTCCCGGCCGAGAACGTCAGGTCCGCGCCGCCGGCGTGGAACGCGAAGTCCGCCTCGGCGCCCTCCAGCGCCAGGTAGTACCCGTCCAGCGTGGCCGGCGCGGGGGTGGAGCGTGCCAGGAGGCCGCCGCTGGCCTCCCGGAGCTGCACGTGGGCGGGGACTTCGCCCGGGGCCGGCTTGGTGCGGATGGCGACGGCCAGCCGGCCGTCGAGGACGCGCAGCTCGTCCAGGAGGGCCATCCGGACGTTGCTCAGCTCGGCATCCACCCGGACGTCCTCGGGATCGTCGGCCGTGGCGGAGATCGTCGCCTGGAAGGCCAGGCTCCCCTGGAATGCGTCGCCGGGCAGCTGCGGCAGGGACAGCGTGCCACCGAGGGTCCCCGTGAAGCGGGTGCCGTCGTAGGCGATGCCCACGCGCGCGTTCCCGACGTGCACGCCGCCGGGCAGCGCCCAGTCGCCCTGGACCGCGCTCTCCGCCGAGAGCGACGTGACCTCCAGGCGGCCGTCGGAGCCCATGCGCACGCCGATGGTCCCGTCCACCCGCACCGCGGTGAGGCCCACCGCCTCCTGAGGCACGCGGAACAGCGCGTGCACCTCGCCGGTCTGGGCGTCGGGCGTCGCGGTGAGCCGGAGGACCGGGGTGTCGTCGTCCACGGGCTCGAGCCAGATGCCGTCGCCGAGGTGTACGGACGCGGTCGCCGACAGGCCGAAGGCCCGCTCGCCCACGTCGTAGGCGGCCCGGGCGCCGAAGGTGCTGTCGCCGAGCGCCACCGTGCCCCGGGCGGAGAGGTGGACCGGAGGCACGGGATCGGCGAAGGGCAACGCGAGCCCCTCCATGCGGAGCGTCGCGTCGACGATCCGGATGCCGTCGGCTCCCCCCAGGTGGAAGGCCGCGGGCCCGATCTGCAGGACGTCGAAGGTGAGGGAGGGGGGAGCGCCCTGGGCGACGTCGAGCGTCGCGCAAGCCAGCCCGGACACGGTGTCGCCATCGGCGGTGGTGATGGCGCCGAGGGGCAGGCGCACCACGATGCCGCCCCACAGCGTCATCGACAGGCGGCCCCCGGCCATGCCCGCGACCAGCTCGCGGGCCGGGCACCCCTCCGCTCCGACCTCGGCGACGGCGAACGAGACGCCGCCCTCCTCGAAGAGCACCAGCTCCTGCGTGGCGACCGTCGCCTCGGCCCACGCGATCTGGAGGTCGGCATCCGTGACGAGGAGCGTGGGCGCCCGCTCGATGGGGAGGGGCAGCTCGACGGGCCCCCCGGGGTTGAGCGCCACGGGCCGCGGCGACACCCGCGCGCCGGAAGCGTCGACGCGTACCACACGGTCGCGGAGGCTCTCTTCGCCCAGGACCACCGCCAGTCGCCCGAGGGCCGAGACCAGGTTCGTCTGGACGTCCTCGACGAGCTCCGCGGCGGTGCGCGGAGCGCCCCCCGACGGCGTGATGGTGGCGAGCAGGCCCTGGGCCAGGGGGTCGCGGGTGAGCGCGTCCAGCGCGGCGCGATTGAAGCCCAGCCGGGGGAGGGGGTAGCGGAGCACGGTGGCTCCGTCCACCGATCGGATCTCGGCGGGCCGGTCGCGGCGCACCACCCCGAGGATCTGCGCCAGCTGCGCGACCATGGGCGCCCGGCGGTACAGATACCGGACGGCGAGGTGCTCGACGAGGTCGACGCCCAGCTCTTCCCCGGCGTCCACCGCTGCGGCGACCTCCGCGGACTCGAGGAGCGAGGCGTGGAGCGCCTCGGTGGTGGCGCGCACCAGGTCGAGGGCGGAGCGGAGCGCCTCGGCGGCCTCCGCGTCGGTGGGCCGGTCGCACGCGGCGTGCGCGAGGGCGACGGCGTCGTCCACGGACGCCAGGGCGGCCCGGAAGGCGGCCAGGTCGCTGGCGGCGAGGCCCTCCAGGCTCCATCCGAAGCCGAGGAGGAGCTCGTAGAGGGCCTGCGGGTCGCGGCTGCAGGCGACGAGGGGCTCGAGGGCGATGGCGAGCTCGTCGGCGGCGCGGGCGAGGATCTGGCGTGCGGCGCTCATGGTGGGATCTCAGGTGGGAGGGTAGATCGAGGCCGACTGCTCCGCGCTGATCAGCGGGAGGGCTGGATTCCAGTCGCTGTGCCAGTACAGGGTCTGGACGACCCGGCTCGCGGCTCCGGCCATCCGGAACGTGACGCGCGCGATGTTGCTGTTCCCGACCACCTGGTTCGGCACGACGAGGACCCCCGTGGAGGTGCCCGGGACGACGGGTGGGTCGACGGGCCCGGGGTGGGACACGGGTGCCAGGTCCCAGCCCAGGGGCTGCGCGTTCTCGAGGCGCAGCCCGCGGACCTCGTAGTCCCAGTAGCCCACGTATGCGTAGCGGTATTGCTCGATGAGCAGCCGGGCCTCCGCGAAGACGTTGTCTTCGTATCCGGGCACCGACAGGGGCTCGCCCAGGATGCGCGCACGGCGGACGTCCTTGTAGGCCTGCCAGACGCGGTCGGCGTACACCCGGTCGTTGGACTGGAGGGCGTCGGGAAGGGCGCCGTGGAAGTGCTGGTCGAGCAGGACGGCAAGCTCGGCCCCCCTGCCCGCGAAGAACCACGGCTCGTCCTCCTCGTGGGTCGCAGCGACGCTGGCGGCGCTCAGGCCGCGCGTCTTGCGGTCCTCGTTCCGCAGCGAGGTTGCCACGAACTGCACGAGGCGGGCGGTGTTGAAGGCGCCGCCTCCACTGCGGCGGAACTCGGCGTCCTTGGCGAAGGCATAGTGGACGTCGCCGGAGAGGAGGACGACCACGCGGAAGGGGAGCAGTCGCTCCAGCAGCACCCAGAGGCCGTCCTCGTTGGCCGCCCAGGTCTCGCGATCGTATTCGGTGATGCCACCCTCGCTGCGACTCCACCAGACGACGGCGCCCTGGCCCGTCTCCGCCAGCTTCGACCCGAGCACCGGGGCGGGCGCCACGACGAAGGTGAACGCGTTGGGAACGAGGCGTTCACTGTCGAACTGCAGGTCGATCACGTCCTGGTGGATGAGGGCGGCCGGAGCCGTGGAGCCGGCCTGCTCGTCGTACTGACGCCACGTCCGGCAGTCCAGGAAGATGATCTGGTGCTCGGCGCCGTAGGCCACGTGGTCCCACGTCATGCAGTCGCCCGAGGCCGGCGTGGCCGGCACGATGGACAGCTCCATGTCGAGGCGGTCCGGTTCTCCGACGAGGAGGGGGACGGCCCGGGTCGGAGTGGTCACGCACGCGTCGAGGAGGCGCCGTCCCGGCCCCGCAAGGTAGTTCGTCGGCTGGTTCCCCCAGTCCTGGAACAGGGCGTAGGCGACGAGGGCGTTGCGCACGACCTGCTTCCCGGCCGGGTTCGCCAGGACGTTCTCCCGCCAGGCCCGGTGGAGGTTCCAGTCGTCCGTGACCTCGTGGTCGTCGAAGATCATGTACGTGGGCACGTTGGCGAGGGCACGGCGGACGCGCGGCAGCGTGTGGGCGAATCGCAGCGCCGCCTCCCGGCTCTCGACGGCCGCGAGGAGGTAGATCCTGCGCCGCGTGGCGTCGTCCTCGTCTTCTTCCGCGGGCCAGGAGGCGCTCATCTCCCAGGTGGTGGGGAGCGTGTACGCGTGCTCCGTCAGCCCCTCGGCGTTGGGGGGGACGATGGTGTCCCCCCGGGGCCACAGCTCGTCCGACCACGCGAAGAGGTACATGGCCAGGTATTCGCCCAGGAAGAGCAGGTGCGCGTCCGCCTCCAGGCTGGAGAGGTCGGTCTGGGACCAGACGTACTCGAGCCGCGTCCGGAAGTCCGCGAAGCCTCCCCGGCTCGCGGACGTGGTGGGCGGAACCGGGGCGTGGTGGCGGTCGATGGACTCCCGCGAGGGCCCCGGCGTGAGCCGGGGATCCCCGGGTGGCAGGGACTCCGAGAACGTAGCGCCAAAGGGGATCGTCTCGAGCGCGGACCAACCCGTGAGGTGCTCCGCCGTCCTGGTGAGGCTGGCGAGCAGGCACGGAGCCACGTCGTCCGCGTAGATCTGGTCCCCCGTGAGGAGGAGCTGGTGAGGACGCGCCAGCGGCTCCGATCGCGTCGCCGCCACCATGGCGTCCACCACGGCGAGCATGTCCCTTTCGCCGCCGCCGTGGGGCTTTCGGCACGAGCCGTGGACGAGGTTGAGGTGGGCCAGGCCGGGCGGCAGCGCGAAGCTCGGCAGGGCGCCTTCGTCGTACCCGAGGGCGTACTCGCCGCTGAGGAGGTTCAGGTCCGCCAGCGACTTCGTGACCGTCTCGGGGGGCGTCGCGCCGTCGGCGGTCCCGTAGGTCAGCTCGATGTCGTAGTGGTACAGCGTACCGGCCACGAGCCACGGCTCCGGGATCTCCGCGCGGATCACCAGCAGGTGCAGGCGTGGCCCCAGCGGCTCGGTGTGGCGGCTGGCCTCGCCCCGCTGCTGGTACGCGCCGACGACACCGGCCCGCTCGAGGACGCGCAGTCTGACGTCGGCGGGGACGCTGGTCACGAGGAACACGGATACCGACGTGGGCGTCACCGTGCGCAGGATGGGCCCGCACAGGATCTCGGGGAGAGCGCCCTCTCGAATGAACGGCATACGCACTCCGGTCGTGGGGTTGGATGCGTGTCGGGGCGGGCCCTGCGAACGGGACGTTCGCCGTCGGCGCCCGGGGGGCGCCGTGGGCCGGCCCCGGCCGGCGGAAGGGTCCGCCGGCGTGACGCGGGATGGCTATGGATCTCGCGACGGCGACCCGACGTCGAGCTCGTGCAACGTCTGCTTCGACTGCCGGAGGTGACGACGGGGTGTGGGGGGTGTCGCCAGGCAGGAAGCGGGGTCGCCGTACGCGCGGGGGCGGGTCGAACCCCTGCGGGAAGGGTTCCGGCCGCCCTTGGTGCGGCAAGGATCCGACGCTAATCCGGCGCTGTCGGAACCGCAAGGATCGGGAGCTGCTCCGGGGCCGCGCTTCCTCCTCTCAGCGCACCCCCACCCACCCGGTGGTCCCCGCCTCGAAGAGCCGCGCCGAGGAGTACCCCACGCCGTCCTTGAAGACCAGCGTCATGCGGCGGATGGCGTCCATGTCGGCGGTGAGGTCTCCTTCCATGAGGACCAGGTCCGCCACCTTTCCCGCCTCCACCGAGCCGATGTCGGCGTCGCGCTCCAGGTACCTCGCGCCGTTGAGCGTGGCCACCATCACGGCCTGCTCCACCGTGAGGCCCATCTCCGCGAGGAGCTGGACCGAGCGCTGGTTGGCGAAGCCCGGCACCACGTCGCCGGCGCCGGTGGGGTCGGTGCCCGCCACCAGGAGGCCGCCACGGTCGAAGAAGGCCTTCTCCATGGCCATGTAGCGGCGGAGCAGCTCGGTGCCCTGGACGTTGCCCCGGCTCCCGGCCCGGGCCATGACCGTCTCCCGCAGCTCGGGGAGCATGGCGGCCGCGGCGCCGTCGGGCGGGAGGGGACGGCCTTCCGCCTGGCGCTCCACCACGTTGAGCGTGGAGGTGAGGGCCACGCCCTTCGCCACCAGGTGGTCCACCACGTCGAGGAAGGCGCGGCCCTCCAGGTCCAGGGTGAGGTACGACTGGCTGGCGCCCCGGGGGCACCGGTCGGGCTCCTTGCCGGCCACCCAGTCGGTGGCGGCGAAGAAGCCGTGCTCCAGGTCGTCGATGCCCAGGTCGGCGGCCTCCCGGTAGGTGATGGAGCAGAGGTGCCCCGTCACCTTGATCCCCCGGGCGTGGGCGGCCTCGATGGCGGCGCCCAGCACCTCCCGGGTGATGAGGTTGTACGCCTTGAACGACGTCACGCCCCGGTCGGCCCAGAAGTCCACGTGGTCCCGGGCCTCCTGGGGGGTGGCGAGCTGGGGGAAGGAGCGGATGAAGCCCCCCGGGCCCTCCAGGTACGGCCCCGTCACGTCCATGTGGGGCCCCACGATGGCGCCGGCCTCGATGAGGCGGCGGGTGGAGAGGTCCGAGTACGGGTCCAGGGACCCCCCGGTGCGCATGGTGGTCACCCCGCCCCCCAGGTACAGGGGGGGGAAGGAGACCTCGTTGGTGTTGTAGCGGGCCTGCCCCGACGGGTAGAACATGTGCTCGTGGAGCATGACCAGCCCCGGGATGAGCGTGCGCCCCGTGGCGTCGATGACGGTGGCGTCCTCCGCGGCCACGCCCGCCGGCAGCCGGACCGACCCCGAGGGCCCCACCGCCGCGATGCGCCCATCCCGCACCAGCACCGACATCCGCGAACGGGCCGGCGCGCCCGTGCCGTCGATGAGTCGGGCGTTCTCGATGAGCACCACCGGCGTCGAGACGTCGACGAAGGCGCGGACCGGCTCCGAGAGCGTGCCGTAGGCCTGCGCGGCGGCGGGGGAGGGCGGGGCCGCCACATACCCAAGGGCCACGCAGAGGAGTGCGGTGGGGAGTCGGGCTGGCTGGGGCATCGTTGCTCCGGATTCGAGGGACCGCGGGGGGGCAAGATGGCCGGGCGGGCGACCGCCGCGCCAGGCGTCCCGCCGGCGACGACTTCCTTGCCTCGGCTCCGCCCTCGGCTTCATCGTCATGGCCGCGTGCAAACTGCCCGTTGCACTTCACCCTCAGGGAGGAACTATGCGGTCCATGATCGTGGCGGGGATCGTACTGCTGGGCGTCGCCGCGTGCGCGCGCCCCGACGCGGAGTCGGAGGAAGGGGCCCCGGAACCGGCGGCCGTGGCGGTGGTGCCCGCCGAGGCCCGGTTCGTGGCCCGGGACTTCGCGTTCGAAGGCCCGGACACCATCGCGGCGGGAATGACCACGTTGGTGCTGGCCAACGAGGGCCCCAACCTGCACCACCTGCAGCTCTTCCGCCTCACCGACGGCATGACGGTGGCCGACATCGAGGCCGGGCTGGCGGAGATGAAGCCCACCGATCCGCCCCCGCCCTGGATGATCCCGGCCGGGGGCGTCAACCCGCCCGACCCGGGGGCCGAGACCCGCGCCACGCTCATGATGGAGCCGGGGGAGTACGCGGTGCTGTGCGTCGTGGACATTCCCGACCACGTGCCTCACCTCATGAAGGGGATGATCCAGCCCCTGACGGTGATGCCCGCGAGCGGGCCGCCGGCGCCGGCGCCCACCGAGACGCTCACGCTGGACCTGGTGGACTACGCCTTCGGATTCTCCGCCGCGCCGACCGCCGGCCACCACGTGGTCAAGGTGGTCAACGCCGGTCCCCAGCCTCACGAGGTGGCGTTCTTCCGCCTGAAGCCGGGCAAGACCATGGACGACTTCGCCGCCTGGGGGGCCACGTACGAGGGCGAGGCTCCGGTGGAGTCCATCGGGGGCGCTGCCGCCATGGCCGTGGGGCAGGTGGAGTACGTGGAGCTGGACCTGACGCCCGGGGAGTACATCGCCGCGTGCTTCGTGTTCGACGGCGGCGACGGGCGGCCCCATCTTCTGCACGGCATGGTCCTGCCCTTCACCGTCACCTGACGCAACTCCCCCGAAACCGCCATGACCCCCGACCCGAGCCGACGTTTCACCGACCGCGAGGTCGCCCTCGTCCTCCGCAAGGCGTCCGAGCTGGACGACGTGGCCGGGACGGGGCCCGCGGCGGGGCTCACGCTGAAGCAGCTCGAGGAGATCGCCGCCGAGGTGGGCATCGCCCCCGAGCTGGTGCAGCGGGCCGTGGCGGACCTGGACACGCGCGGGGGTGCCTCCGGTCTCCTCGCCGGGGGGCCCCTCGCGCGCCAGGCGCTGCGCGCCGTGCCCGGCGAGGTGGGCCGGGAGGCCATGGCTCGCCTCATGCAGCACGTCGAGGCCAACGCCGACCAGGTGGGGCAGGTCACCGAGGCGCTGGGGGCCACCCAGTGGACGGCCCGGGACCGGTTCCGCACGACCCAGGTGTCCATCACGCCGGCGGCCGGCGAGACGCGGGTCCGGGTGGTGGAGCGGGCGGCGCACCGGCTGCGGCGCGTCACGCACGTCATTCCCACCATGATGGGGCTCGCCCTGGCGGCCGGGAGCCTGGGCATCCTCGAGCCCCGGAGCGCGTTGGCGCTCCCGTTCCTGGCCGCGGGGGCCGCCGCCGGCCTCGCGGCGGGACGGATCCTCTGGGGGCGCATCTCCCGGGAAAGCGGGGCGCGGGTGGAGCGCCTCGCCGCGGAGCTGGCCCGCGAAGCGGAGTCGCTTCCCCGCGCCGCGGGAGGGGACCGCTGATGGCCCCCCGGTCGGTTCCAGCGCCCCACCGGTGCTTCTGGGTCCGCAGCGCCGCCGACGACTACGTGGCGTACCACGACCACGAGTGGGGCTTCCCCGTGGCCGACGACCACCGCCTCTTCGAGAAGATCTCCCTGGAGGGATTCCAGTCGGGGCTCTCCTGGCTCACGATCCTGCGCAAGCGGGAGAACTTCCGGGCCGCCTTCGCGGGCTTCGACTTCGAGAAGGTGGCGCGCTTCGGCCCGCGGCACGTGGAGCGGCTCCTCCAGGACGCGGGCATCGTGCGCCACCGGGGGAAGATCGAGGCCACGCTGAACAACGCGAAGCGCGCCTGCGAGACGGCCGACGAGTTCGGCTCGCTGGCCGCGTACGTCTGGCGCTTCGAGGCCGATCCGTCCACGCGCCCGGAGCGCATCGACGAGAAGGTCCTCCGGACCATGACCACGTCGCCGGAGGCCGTCGCCCTCTCCAAGGACCTGAAGAAGCGCGGCTGGCGCTTCGTGGGACCCACCACCATGTACGCCTTCAGCCAGGCCATGGGGCTCGTGAACGACCACGAGGACGCATGCCCGGTGCGGGCGAAGGTGGCCGCGGCGCGAAAGAGGTTCCGCGTACCGGGCTGAGGGCGCGACGGGCGGATCGGGTTCTTCTTGTGGTGGGTTCAGCCTGCGTCTATGCTGACATCTTCAGCAACCCGGTTCCCGTTCCCTGGAAGGCCTGCCCTTGGACGACGCTTCGCGTGCTGGCGCGAGCGCCCCGGACGCCATCGGCCCCTACCGCGTCGTCGGCGTGCTGGGGGAGGGGGGGATGGGCGTGGTCTACCGGGCCGAGCAGACCGACCCCGTGCGGCGCACCGTGGCCCTCAAAGTCATCCGCCGGGGCATGGACAGCGCGAAGGTGGTGGCGCGCTTCGAGGCCGAGAGGCAGGCGTTGGCCGTCATGGACCACCCGTCCATCGCCAAGGTGCTGGACGCAGGCACCACCGACGACGGCCTGCCCTTCTTCGCCATGGAGCTGGTGGAGGGGCTCCCCCTCACCCGCTTCGCCGACGAGCACCGCCTCACCGTCCGCGAGCGCGTGGAGCTCTTCGGCCAGGTGTGCCGGGCGGTGCAGCACGCCCACGGCAAGGGGGTCATCCACCGGGACCTGAAGCCGTCCAACGTCATGGTCTCGCTGGTGGACGGGCGCCCGCTGTGCCGGGTCATCGACTTCGGCATCGCCAAGGCCGTGGAGGCGGACGTCGAGGCGTGGGCGCACCTGACCCACGCCGACGACGTCCTGGGCACCCCCGCGTACATGAGCCCCGAGCAGCTCGGCTCCACCTCCGACGTGGACGTCCGCAGCGACCTGTACGCGCTGGGGATCATCCTCTACGAGCTCCTGGCGGGCACGCTCCCCTTCGAGGACGACGCGTACCGGGGGTTGGCGGCGTACATCGTGAACCTCCGGAAGGACGCCCCACGCATGACGGCGCGCCTCGCGGCGCTGGACGACACGCAGGTGACGGTGGCCGACGCCCGGCGCACCGATCCGGCGGGGCTGCGCCGCCAACTCCGGGGCGACCTGGAGTGGATCGTGGCCCGGGCCACCGACCCGGAGCGGGACCGGCGCTACGAGACGGCCAACGGCCTGGCTCTGGAGCTCGATCGGTATCTGGCGGGGCAGCCGGTGCTGGCCGGTCCCCCGGGCGCTTCGTACCGCGTCGGGAAGTTCGTGCGCAGGCACACGGTGGGCGTGGCCTTCTCGGCGGCCTCGGTGGTGGCGCTGGCGGCCGTCGGCGTATGGCAGACCGTGCAGGCGGAGCGTATCCGCCAGGCCCGCGACCTGGCCGACGCCCGGAGGGAGCAGGCCGAAGGCGTGCTGGACTTCATGCTCACCGACCTCCGGGAGAAGCTGGAGCCCTTGGGGCAGCTCGAGATCATGGACGGGGTGGGGGAGCAGGCCATGGCGTACTTCGCCACCCTGCCGGAGGACGCGTTCTCCGAGCAGGAGCTGCTGAGCCGCTCGCAGGCCCTCTACCAGATCGGGAGCGTGCGCCTGGACCAGGGCCGCATACCCGCCGCGGACACGGCGTTCCAGGAGTCCCTCCGACTGGCGGCCGCGCTCAGCGCACGCGACCCGGACAACACCGACTGGCTCTTCGGCGTCGGGCAGGCGGAGTTCTGGGCGGGGGAGGCGGCCCGCCGAAGGGGTGATCTCGCGGGGGCCCTTCTCCACTTCGAACGCTACCGGGACCTGTCCGCCGGGCTGTCCGCGCGGGACACGGCGAACATGGCGTGGCTCCTCGAGGTGGGGTACAGCCACACCAACGTCGGGGCCATCCTCCTGGCCCGGGGCGACCTGGTGGGCGCCGCCGGGGAGATGGCGCGGAGCCTCGAGGTGAAGCAGGTGGTTTCCGACGCCTCGGGCGGAGACCCGCGGCGCGTCTACGACCTGGCACGGGGGCACTACAACCTGGCCCTGGTCCAGGAAGACCTGGGGCGCTTCGGTGAGGCGCTGGAGAGCCTCCGTCGCGACGCCGCCCTCAAGCGCAGCCTTCTCGAAGCCTCCCCGGCCAACGCGGTGTGGCTCACCACGCTCGCCGACTCGGAGTACGCCCAGGGACGGATCCACGTGGCCCTGGGCGCGGTGGATTCGGCCGCCGTGCACTTCACCCGCTCCCTCGAGCTGATCTCCGGCGTCAGCCGACGCGACCCCGCCAACGCACGGTGGCTTCGGAGCGTGGGGACGGCCAACGGGGGGCTCGCCCGCGTGGAGGCGCTCCGGGGCCGGGCGGCCCGGGCGCTGGAGCTGGAGCGCACCCACGTCGCCATCCTCGAGGAGGCGGTGCGCAGGGCGCCCGACCAGCGCGGGTGGGCCGTAGACCTGGCGGGGGCGCGGGGGGACCTGGGCGAGCGGCTGCGGGAGGACGGCGACCTCCGCGGCGCCCTGGAGAGCGGCGAGGCCGCCGTGGCCGCCCTCGAAGCCTTGTCGCGGGACGACCCCTCCAGCCTGCATGCCGCCCGGAACCTGGTGTCGGCACGGATCCACCTGGGTGAGACGCTCCTGGCGGCCGGAGACGACGTGGCGGCCCGTGCCCAGTGGGAGCGGGCGCTGGAGACGCTCGAGTCCACGGGCGCGAGAGAGACCACCGAACATCAGCCGCTGTCGGGCCTGGTCAGGGTGCTGGTGCTTTTGAACCGCCCCGAAGAGGCCCGACCGTACCTGCAGCGGCTCCGGGGCTTCGGGTACGCGGACCCCGGGCTGGAAGCGATTCTCGCCGAACGATCCCCACTCTCCTGAAGGAGGCAGCATGAGCAGCAAGGGCTCAGGTCACGTCATCATGTCCGGGGCGGGCGCCCACTACTACGCCGACATCGGCGCGGTCCTCACCATCGCGTCCATGCAGGCCGACGGCGCCGAGTTCTGGTGGAGCGTGACGCCCGACCACGACGTCCTCAACGCCATCTCGGGCAGCAACGGCGTCGACGTCGTGGAGTGGTCCATGCACGTGGTGGGCTACAACCCGGAGAAGTTCGCGTGGGCGAACCCTCCGGTGAGCGTCTCCGGCCTGGATTCCCGGTACTGGACCGGATCCATCAACTCCTCCGGAAACGCCCGCCTGGAGATCCACGACGGGGCCCCCACGGGGAGGTACGACTTCACCCTCCACATCGTGGTGAACGGGACCGACGTGGACCTGGACCCCGAGGTGGACATCGGGATGGAAGAGAACGAGTAGCCAAACCGGGGGGGCGGGGCCACGGTGGCCCTCCGCCCCCCCGCCGCTCACTCCGCCCTCAGCGCCACCGCCGGATCCGTCCGCCCCGCCCGCCACGCCGGCAGGAACGCCGCCACCAGCCCCGCCGCCATCAGCGCGCCCGCGGCCCAGAGCAGCGAAGGCACGTCGGTGGGCGTGACGCCGTAGAGGAAGCGGGCCAGCGTGGCCGTCGCCAGCAGGGAAGCCGCCACTCCGCCGGCCACGCCCAGGAGCACCGGCGCCATGCCGCCCCGGATCACCTCTCCCCGCAGGACGCCGGGCCGGGCGCCCAGCGCCATGCGGATGCCGAACTCGGCCCGCCGGCGCTGCACCGAGTACGACACGACGCCGTACACCCCCACGGTGCCCAGGACGACTCCCAGGAAGGAGAAGATCCCGAGGAAGAAGCGGAGGCGCAGCGGCTCGGCCATGGCGTCGTCCACCACGTCGTCCATACGGGCCACGCGTCCCACGGCGGCGCGGTCGTCCACCGAGCCCACCAACGCCCGGGCCGCAGTGGCCAGCGTGGACACGTCTCCGGTGGTGCGGGCGACCAGCAGGGCGTACTCGCTCCCGCGCAGCGCCTGCTCCCACGGGACGTACATGGCCATGGGGCGCTCGTCCACGAGCCCCTCCACCGCCAGGTCGGCCACCACGCCGACGACCTCGCGCCACTCGGTGCCGCCGAAGCCTCCGGCCACGCGCCGGCCCAGGGGATCGCCCGTGCCCCACATGCGCCGGGCGAAGGTCTCGTTCACCACCACCACCCGGGGCGCGTCGGCGCCGTCGGTGGGGAGGATCCCCCGGCCCTTCACCAGGCGCGCGCCCAGCGCGTCGAAGGAGGAGGCGGTCACCGCCCGCCAGTACGAGTTGGGGCGCCGCGTCCGGTCCTGGAGGTCGGCGCGGTCCTCGATGAGCACCGTGCCCTGCCAGCCGCCGTCTCGGAGGGGGAGGCGGTTGATGAGCCCCGCCGCCGACACCCCGGGGAGCGCGCCGGCCCGCTCGACGAGGGCCTGGAAGTAGAGGGCGCGCTCGTCGGCGTCCATGGCGTTGGAGGGCAGGAAGACGTCCAGCGCCACCACCCCGGCCGGGTCGATCCCCGCGTCCACGTCCCGGAGCCGGTCCACGGTGCGCACGAGGAGTGCCGCGCCCGTGGCCAGCGTCACCGAGAGGACCACCTCCGCCACCACGAGCCCAGACTGGAGCCGCCCGGGCCGGCCGCTCCCTCCCGCCTGCGTACGCTCGCCCAGGGCGCCCCCCACGGCGTCGCCGCGGAGGAGCCCGCGCATGGGCGCCAGCGCGACGAGCGCCCCTGCGCCCACCGACAGGGCCAGCCCCGCCACCAGCGTGGTCCAGTCCAGGTGGAGGGTCTCCCCCATCTGGCCGGGGAGGGGCAAGCTGGTCACCAGGACGTCGAAGAGCGCCACGGCCAGCGCCGTCCCCGCCGCGCCCGCCACCACGCCCAGGAGCACCGACTCGGTGAGGACCTGCCGGGCCAGGCGCACGCGCCCGGCGCCCAACGCGGCGCGCACGGCCATCTCGCCGGTGCGGTCGGCGGACTTGGTGAGGAGGAGGGCCGCCACGTTCACGCACGCCATGAGGAGCACCAGGCCCACCGCCCCCATGAGAAGGAGGACGACCGGACGCAGGTCGCCCATGATGTAGGTGCGCAGCGGCGTCACCGCGGGGTTGCGCGTCTTGTCCCAGGCGTCGGGGTAGGTCCACTCCTCCCCAAGCGACACGGCCAGCGCGTCCAGGTCCGCCTGCACCACGGCCTCGGTGGCGCCGGGGCGGATCCGCCCCGTGAGGACGAGCCACCCGTTCCCCTGGTAGTTGGACGACGCCGGGTCCAGCTCCAGGGGCATCCACGCCGCCACCTCGGGGTTGGGGAAGAAGAAGCCCTCGGGCATGACGCCGATGACCGTCGTCGGTCGGCCGTTGACGTCCACGCGCGTCCCCACCACCCCGGGGTCGGCGCCGAAGAACTGGCGCCAGAGCGGGTGGCCCAGGATGATCACCGGCTCGGCCCCCGGGCGGTCATCTCCGGCGCGGAAGGCGCGGCCCAGCAGCGGGCGCGAGCCCAGCACGTCGAAGAGCTCCGCCGACGCCACACCCGCCAGGTGCAGCGTGGAGCCCGCGTCGGTGCGCAGCGTGAAGCCGTCGTTGGACCAGGCCGCCAGCCCCGAGAAGGCCTGGAGGCGCTCCCTGGCGAAGTCGAACTCCACCCCCCGCCAGTTGTAGGGGGACCAGAAGGTGACCAGCGATTCCTCGTCCTGGACGGGGAGGGGCCGGATGAGGAGTCCGTTCACCACGCTGAAGAGCGCCACCGTGCCGCCGATCCCCAGCGCCAGCGTGAGCGTGGCGAGGACCGCGAAGGCGGGGTTCTTCCGAAGCTGGCGGAGGGAGAAGCGGACGTCGGCGCCCAGGTCGGTGAGGGGAGCCACCCCCCAAGACGCGCGGGCCTGCTCCTTGAAGCGGTCCGCGCCGCCGAAGTTCACCGCGGCCACGCGCCGGGCCTCGTCGGGACGCATCCCGCCGGCCACCAGCTTGCGCGCCTCCATCTCCAGGTGGAACGCCACCTCGTCTTCCAGGTCGCGCTCCATGCCCGAGCGCCCCAGGAGCGCCCGGATCCGGTACCACAGGTCTCCCAGCCACCGCATCGTCGTCCCCTCCTCGTCGTCGTCCGTGTCGTCGTCGCCGGCCTCACCCCGTGGCGAGGATCCGGGCCACCCCCGCCGAGAGCCGCTCCCACGTCGCCCGCTCCACGCCGAGCTGGCGCTCCCCCGCCGGGGTGAGCACGTAGTAGCGCGCCCGGCGGTTGTTGTCGGTGACGCGCCACTCGGAGCGGATCCACCCCTGCCGCGTGAGCCGGTGCAGCGACGGGTAGAGGGAGCCCTGGTTCACCTGGAGGGCATCCTCCGAGAGCATCTGGATGCGCTCGCCGATGCCCCACCCGTGCATGGGCTCCAGGGAGAGTACCTGCAGGATGAGCATGTCCAGGGTTCCCCGGATGACGTCGGGCTGGCTCTTGGTCATCTCTCCTCCATGGGCCCCCAAGGAGCCCAGTGCCGTCTTCCTCTCGAAAAACGAGAGAAGTATGCCCCTCAGACGGCGGGGGGAGCAAGAAGGTTGGAAGGGAGAGGGCCGGGGGGCTCTCAGGGCTCGACGCGCCGGACTACGGGGGGCTCGTCCTGCGTCAACGGCACGAGCCCCCTCAGGCCCGCTCGTCCAGCTCCGCCCACCGTGTGAAGAGCGTCTCCACCTCCGGGGGGATGGCCTGGGCGCGCTCCGTGGCGGCCCTGATCTCGTCGGGGTCGGCGCGGAAGAAGTCGGCTGCGCCCATGCGGGCGTGGAGCGCCGCCAGCTCGGCCTCCAGAGCCTCGATGCGGGCGGGGAGGGCCTCCCACTCCTTCCGCTCGGCGAAGCCGAGCTTCCGCGGGCGCGTTTCCGCGGAAACGTCCTCGCCCCGGTTCCGCCCGCCCCCACCCCGCGCCGGGGCCCCTCCGGCCTTGGCCGGCCCGGCGCCCGCGCCCCTCTTGGCCGGCTCTGCTTCCCGGCGCGCGTCGGCCACCCGCCTCCAGTCCGAGTAGCCGCCGGCGTACTCCTTCACCCGGCCCCCTCCCTCGAACACCAGGGTGCTGGTGCACAGGTTGTCCAGGAAGCGCCGGTCGTGGCTCACCACCAGCGCCGTCCCCGGGTACTCCACCAGGCGGGCCTCGAGGAGCTCCAGCGTCTCGGCGTCCAGGTCGTTGGTGGGCTCGTCCAGGACGAGGACGTTGGCGGGGCGGGTGAAGAGGCGGGCCAGGAGGAGTCGGTTCCGCTCGCCACCGGAGAGGTTGGCCACGGGCTCCCGGGCCCGCTCCGACGAGAAAAGGAAGTCCTGGAGGTACCCCACCACGTGGCGGCGCTCGCCGGCGATGGTGACGTGGTCGCTTCCGTGCCCCACCGCGTCGGCCACGGAGCGGGCCTCGTCGAGCTGCTCCCGGTGCTGGTCGAAGAAGGCCACCTTGAGCGCCACCCCGTGGCGCACCTCGCCCCGCTGCGGCTGGAGGTGGCCCAGGAGGAGGTTCAGGAGCGTGGTCTTCCCGCACCCGTTGGGCCCCATGACCCCCACCTTGTCGCCGCGCATGAGCGTGGTGGAGAAGTCCCGCACCAGGGGCTCCCCTTCCCACGCGAAGGACACGTCCTCCGCGACGATGACACGGCGGCCCGAGCGCTCGGCTTCCTGGATGGTGAGCTTCACCTCCCCCACCCGCTCCCGGCGGGCGGCACGCTCGGCGCGGAGCGCCTTCAGCGCCCGCACGCGGCCCTCGTTGCGGGTCCTGCGGGCCTTGATGCCCTGGCGGATCCACGCCTCCTCGGCGGCCAGCTTCTTGTCGAAGACCGCCCACTCCTTCTCCTCGGCGGCCAGGAGGTCGTCCTTGCGCTGGAGGAAGGTGGGGTAGTCGCACGCCCACGAGGTCAGGCGCCCCCGGTCCAGCTCGACGATGCGCGTGGCCAGCCTCTGGAGGAACGCCCGGTCGTGGGTGACGAAGAGGAGGCTCCCGGGGAAACGGGCCAGGAACCCCTCCAGCCACTCGATGCTCTCCAGGTCCAGGTGGTTGGTGGGCTCGTCCAGCAGGAGCAGGTCGGGCTCGGCGGCCAGCGCCCGCCCCAGGAGCGCGCGGCGCTTCTGTCCCCCCGAGAGCGCCTCGAAGGCGTGGCCCGCGTCCAGCCCCAGGACGGAGCAGAGGCGCTGGACGGTGTGGTCGGGGTCGCCGTGCCCCGACGCCCCCGCCCGGATCACGTCCCCCGTGGCGCCCGCCAGCCCCGGGGGCACCTCCTGGGTGAGGAGCGCCACCCGCGTCCCCGACTCGAAGACCACGCTCCCGCCGTCGGGCTGCACGTCGCCGGCCAGGATCTTCAGCAGCGTGGACTTCCCCTCGCCGTTCCGCCCCAGGAGCCCCACGCGCTCGCCGCGGTCGATCTGGAGCGGGGCGCCGTCCAGGAGGGGCCGCCCGCCGAAGGCGATGCGCAGGTCCTGGCAGGAGAGGAGGGCCATGGGTCGGGGCGGCGGGCGGGGGACGGGAGCGGACGTTCGGGTGGGGAAGATGGCGGGAGGCTCGCTCCCGGTGAAGTCGTCGGCCCTACGTGCGCCCGGGCCGCCCCGGCAGCCAGCGCCGCACCCGCCCGGTGTACGCCCCGTACGCCTCGCCGAAGGCGCGGCGCAGACGGGGCTCCTCGAAGTGGCGCACGAAGAGGTGGGCCCAGGTGAGGAAGAGGAGGACGTACGCCCCGAGCCAGGGCGACAGGTAGTAGAGGGCCGCGCCCGCCAGGGAGATGGCCGCCCCCAGGTACATGGGGTTGCGCACGTACCGGTAGGGCCCCTCCACGACCAGGCGCCGGGGCGGGTCGAAGGGGGCCGCCGTTCCCTTCCCGAGGAACACGAAGGAGAGGAAGCTCCACGCCATGGGCACGATGCCCAGGAGCACCAGCGCCGCGCCCGCCCACTGGGCGGTGCCCGTGGCCTCGGGGCGGCTCACGCCGGACCACGCCAGGGTCTGCGCCGGCAGGTACACCAGCACGAAGGCCACGAAGGCCGACCCCCAGAGGAGCGCACGGGCCAGGATGAGCATGTGTCCAAGGTGGGGGAGGGAGGGGTGGACGGCGAGGGGCCCGGCTTCGGACCTGGTCCCGGTGCCCGCGAGGGGGCCGATCCCTTGACGCCAAATATTACCCGGGTATAATTCTCGGTCGTTTCGCACCGCCACCGAGGGAAGCGCCGAGGCCGGGACCACATGGACGCCGAGAACCGAACCCGATGGACCGCCTTCCAGGGGACCCGCCGCCTGGCGTCGGGCTCCTTGCTGGACGTGGCTCTGGCCACCCGGGCCGCCGAGGCGCGGCGCGGGACCGAGCCCGTCCTCGTCTTCGAGGACGCCACCGGCCGGCAGGTGGACCTGGACCTCCGGGGCACCGCCGGGGAGCTGAGGGCGCGCTTCGCCGAGGAGGGCCCCGACGCCGTCACCGCCGAGGAGCCGCGCCGGCGGGGCCGCCCCAAGCTGGGGGTGGTCTCCAAGGAAGTGACGCTGCTGCCCCGCCAGTGGGCGTGGCTCGCGGAGCAGCGGGGCGGCGCGTCGGCGACGCTCCGGCGCCTGGTGGAGCAGGCCCGCAAGGCCGGCGGGCACCGGGACCGGGCCCGCCGGGCCCAGGACGCGGCGTACCGCTTCATGTCGGCCATGGCGGGAAACCTCCCCGGGTACGAGGAGGCCATCCGCGCGCTGTTCGCCGGAGACCGGGCCCGCTTCGAAGCCCACACGGAAGACTGGCCGGACGACGTCCGCGCCCACAGCATGCACCTTGGCGCCGACGCGTTCCCCGCGCCGACCGCTGCCCAAACCCTCCAAGGGGACGCGTAAGACCCATGCAGGACCTCACCGAAGGCCCCGTCGGGGGCCACCTGGTGCGGATGGCCGTGCCCATCGCCATCGGCATGGTCTTCCAGACCCTCTACTACCTGGTGGACCTCTTCTTCGTGGCGCGCCTGGGCGACGCCGCCATCGCCGGCGTGGGCTCGGCGGGCAACCTCCAGTTCCTGGTCATGGCCCTCACCCAGGTGCTGGGCGTGGGCACCGGCGCGCTCATCGCCCACGCCAGCGGCCGCAAGGACCGCGACGACGCCAACCTGGTCTTCAACCAGAGCCTGGGGCTGGCGGCGGTCTGCGCGGCGCTCACGCTGGTGGGCGGATACGCCCTGGCGGGCCGGTACATGAGCACGCTGGGCGCCGACGCGGCCACCATCGCCGCGGGCATGACGTACCTGTACTGGTTCCTCCCCGGCCTCGGCCTCCAGTTCGCGCTCATCTCCATGGGGTCGGCGCTGCGGGGCACGGGGATCGTGAAGCCCACCATCGCGGTCCAGGTCCTCACGGTGATCCTCAACGGGATCCTGGCCCCCATCCTCATCGCCGGGTGGCTCACCGGACGCCCCCTGGGCGTGGCGGGAGCGGGGATCGCCACCTCCGTCTCCGTGGCCGTGGGCGTGGCCCTCATGTTCGCGTACTTCCAGAAGCTGGAGCGCTTCGTCGTGTTCGACGCGGCGCTCATGCCCCCTCGCAAGGCCGCGTGGAAGCGCATCCTCTCGGTGGGGCTTCCGCCCGGGGGCGAGTTCGCCCTCATGTTCGTCTACATGGGCGTCATCTACTGGACGATCCGGGGCTTCGGGCCCGAGGCCCAGGCGGGCTTCGGCGTGGGCTCCCGGGTCATGCAGGCCATCTTCCTGCCCGCCATGGCCATCGCCTTCGCCACCGCGCCGGTGGCGGGCCAGAACGTGGGCGCCGGCAAGCCCGACCGCGTCCGGGAGACGTTCCGTACGGCGGTGGTGACCCTCTCGGGCATCATGCTCGTGCTCACGCTCCTGTGTCAGGTGCGCCCGGGGGCGTTCATCGCCTTCTTCACCGACGACCCGGCGGTGGTGGCGGTGGGCGCCGAGTTCCTCCGCATCATCTCCTTCAACTTCGTGGCCAGCGGCATCGTCTTCACGTGCTCGGGCATGTTCCAGGCGCTGGGCAACACGGTGCCGTCGCTGGTGGCCAGCGCCACGCGCATCGTCACGTTCGCGGTGCCGGCGGTGTGGCTCTCCACCCGGCCGTGGTTCGAGCTGCGCCACCTCTGGTACACGTCGGTGTGCACGGTCGCGCTGCAGGCGGGGGCGGCGCTCTGGATGCTCCACCTGGAGATGCGGAGCAAGCTGCAGGTGGGCGGCGCGCCGGCGCCGGTGGCCGTGCCGTCGGTGGAGGTGGGGTAGGGGCGGCGCCCCTACCCCCGCGCCTCACCCCGTCACCACACGGGGGAGCAGCGGGTTGAGGTGCATGAAGCGGTCGTACACCGACGTGCCCGTGGCCACGGCCAGCCGGTTGGGCTCGATGTCGGGGGCGTCGGGGCCCAGCAGGGTGGCCACGTCGCCCACCTTCACCGCGGTCTCGTCCCCCAGCTCCACGATGGTGTGGCTGGCGCTCACCGCGCCGATGACCGGGTAGAGCCCCCCGCCGATGAGCACCCGGGCGCCCCGCACCGCCTGGCGCGGGTACCCGTCGGTGTGCCCCACCGGGAGGGTGGCGGTCCACACCGGACGGTCGGCCACGTAGTTGCGGCCGTAGCTCACGCCGTCGCCGGGGCGGAGGCGCTCCACGCGCACGACGCGGGCCCGCAGCCGCACGGCGCACTTCAGGGGCGCGATGTCCCGCTCGCCGCCGGCGTCGGTGGGGTAGCCGCCGAAGAGGCTGATCCCCGGGCGCACCAGGTCCAGGTGGGCGCCGGCGTAGTTGAACACGGCGTGGGAGGAGGCGGCGTGCAGGCGCCCCACCTCCGCGCCCTGGGTCCGCGCCGCGTCGGCCAGGTCCGTGAGGCGGCGCACCTGCTCCGGGTCGAAGTCGGGGTCCTCGGTGAGGGCGCAGAACATGCCGTCCACGCGGAGGCCCGGGGCCTGCTTCGCCTCGAGCACCCAGGGGAGCGCCCGGTAGGCCGGCACGCCCATGCGCCCCATGCCCGTGTCCACGTAGAAGTGGACGCCCACGGTGCGCCCGGTGCGGCGGGCCAGGCCGGCGGCGTGGGCCACACCCTGGTCGGTGGCCAGCGCCAGGGAGACGTCGCGGCGCACCAGGTCGGGCCCGTCGGCGTCGGCGAAGACCGCCATGAGGAGGACCGGCTTGGCGACGCCCGCGTCCCGGAGCGCGTGGGCCGCGGCGGTCTTCACCACCGCGAAGCCCTCCACGTGGGGGGAGCGCTCCAGCACGCGGGCCGCCTCGGCCCACCCCAGCCCGTAGGCGTTGTTCTTCACCACGGCCAGCAGCGTGCGTCCTCCCGCCAGGCGCGAGAGGGTCGCGGCGTTCTCCAGGAGCGCGGCGGCGTCCACCTCCACCCACGGGTCGAAGCGCCCCTCCATCTGGGGGGGCGCGGGGGGCGCGGCCACGAGGCCGCGGGGGCGGACCACGGCGGCGGCGGCGAGACCGGCGACGAAGGTGCGGCGGGTGAGGGTCATGGGGACCTCCGGTGGGGTGGACACGGCAAGCATACGGCCCCGTCGGCCTCCGCTGAAACCCCTCCTCGGCGCGCCACGTCGGGAGGAGGGACCGGGGGGTGTTCCTCGTCGACGGGGAGTGGCGCGTGGAGACGCTGTTTCGGGATGTGCGGTTCGGGCTGAAGCTCCTGGTGAAGGAGCGCACGTTCAGCGCCACGGTGCTCCTCACGCTGGGGCTGTGCATCGGCGCCAACGTGGCCATCTACAGCGTGATCCACGCCGTGCTCCTGGAGCCGCTGCCCTTCGAGGAGCCCGAGCGCCTCGTCACCGTCTTCAACTCCTATCCCGGCGCCGGTGCGGTGCGGGCGTCCAATGGCTCGGTGGACTTCTTCCAGCGCCGGGCCAACGTCCCCGCCTTCCAGGAGGTGGCCCTCTACCAGGGGTCGGGGAGCACGGTGGGCGAGGCCGGCAGCGCCGACCGGGTCACCAGCATGCGGGTCACCCCCTCGTTCTTCCCCCTCCTCGGGGTGGAGGCGGCGCTGGGGCGCACGTTCACCGAGGACGAGATGGAGGAGGCCAACGAGTACAAGGTCCTCCTCACCGACGCCTACTGGCGGGAGGCCTTCGGCGCCGACCCCGGCGTGGTGGGCCGGGACATGCGCGTGGACGGGCGCCCCCGCCAGATCGTGGGCGTGCTCCCCGCCGACTTCCTCGTCCCCGGCCGGCCCGACACACGCTTCTTCCTCCCCGTGGCGTTCAGCGAGCGGGAGCGCCAGCTCGACGCCTGGCACAGCAACAACTTCTCCATGATGGCCCGGCTGGCCCCCGGGGCCAGCTTGGAGCAGGCCCAGGCCCAGAACGACGCCCTGAACCAGCGCCTCATCGACGAGTGGCCCCTGCCCAACGCCCGCCAGCTCCTCGAGGACGCCGGGTACAACGTGCAGCTCGTCCCCGCCCAGGAGGACCTGGTGCGGGACATCCAGCCGGTGCTGTACCTCCTGTGGGGGGGCGTGGGGCTCGTGCTCCTCATCGGGTGCGTGAACATCGCCAACCTCATGCTCGCCCGGGCCCAGACCCGTGTGGCGGAGGTGGCCACCAAGCTGGCTCTGGGGGCGCCCCGCTCCCGGGTCGCCCGCCAGGTCCTCACCGAGGCGGTGGTCATGGGGCTGGCCGGGGGCGCGCTGGGCGTGGGCGTGGGGTGGCTGGGCCTGAAGCTCCTCATGGGCCTGGGCGCCGCCGACCTCCCCCGGGGCACCGAGATCGGCATCGACGCCCCCGTGCTCCTCTTCACGCTCGGGCTGGCCGTGGGCGCGGGCGTGCTCTTCGGCTCCATCCCCATGGCGCAGATCATGCGCGGCGACCTCACGACCGTGTTCCGCGCCGAGGGGCGCACGGGCACGGCGGGGCGGCGCGCCGTGTGGGTGCGGAGCGCGCTGGTCACCAGCCAGGTGGCTCTGGCCTTCGTGCTCCTCATCGGCGCCGGCCTCATGCTCATGAGCTTCCGCGCCGCGCTCTCGGTGGACCCGGGCTTCGAGGCCGAGGGCGTCATGACCGGCATGGTCTCGCTCCCTTCGGCGCGCTACCCCGACGGCGATGCGCGGCGCCAGTTCTGGGGCGACCTCCTCGGGCAGGTGCGGGCGCTCCCCGGCGTGCAGGCCGCCAGCCTCACGGCGCAGCTTCCCTTCACCGGCAACAACTCCAGCAGCGTGATCCTCCCCGAGGGATACGTCCTGCCCCCCGGCGAGTCGGTCCTCTCGCCCCTGCGCTACGTGGTGGGCCCCGGGTACTTCGAAGCCATGGGGATCGAGCTGTTGGCCGGGCGCGCCTTCCAGGAGTCGGACGAGCCGGGCGCCCCGCAGGTCATCGTCCTCGACGAGTGGCTTGCGCGCAGGTACTGGGGGGACCGGAGCCCCCTGGGCGACCGCATGGTCTACGGCGAGGCGCCGGGCGCCGATTCGGTTCCCGACGAGGCGCTCTACACCATCGTGGGCGTGGTGCGCCAGGTGAAGAACGGCTCCCTCACCGAGGGGCCCGGCGAGCACGTGGGCGCGTACTACTTCACCTACGAGCAGCAGACGCCCGGGACGGCCTTCGTGGTGGCCCGCACCGCCACCGACCCCGCCGGCGTCACCCCGGCGCTCCGTGACGTGGTGCGGCGCCTGGACCCGGAGCTGCCGCTCTTCGGCACGCAGACCATGGCGAGCCGCATCGACGAGTCGCTGGCGCAGCGCAGGGTGCCCCTGGTGCTCCTCGGCGTCTTCGCCGGCGTGGCGCTCTTCCTGGCGGTGGTGGGCATCTACGGCGCGCTGGCCTACTCGGTGACGCAGCGCAGGAAGGAGATCGGGATCCGCATGGCCATGGGGAGCGCCCCCGACGACGTGTTCCGCTCGGTGGTGGGGCAGGGGATGCGCGTGACCGGCGTAGGGCTCCTGGTGGGCGCCGTGGCCACCTGGTTCCTCACCCGGCTCATCCAGTCGCTGCTGTTCGGCGTGCAGGGCACGGACCTGCGCGTGTTCGGGGTGGTCGCCGTGGTGCTGGCCCTGGTGGGGCTGGCCGCGTGCGTCGTCCCGGCGCGGAAGGCCACGACGGTGGACCCGGTGGAGGCGCTGGGGAGCTGACGAAAGGGAGCCGACGACCGGGAGGGCGACGTGGGACGGCCGGGCGCCGCGAAGCCCGGCGCTGTATCCTCGGGGAGGTCCGTCTTCCTCCACGCCCTCTCGCGCAGGCCTTCCCATGCCGCCCGCCCGCACCGCCCTCGCCCTCGCCCTCGCTCCCGTCGTCGTCCTCCTCGGACCCACGGGCGCCCGTGCCCAGAACGTCCTCGTCGCCTACCACACCGTGACGGGCCACACGCGCCTCATGGCCGAGGCCGTGGCGGAGGGGGCGTCGGGGGTGGCGGATGCGCGGGTGCGTCTCGTCTCGGTGGAGGAGGCGACGGCGGACGACCTGGCCTGGGCCGACGCGGTGGTGCTGGGGAGCCCCGTGCGCACGGGGAACCCTTCGCCCGAGGCGCTGGCGTTCCTGGGCGGCATGCCCTTCGACGGGCGCATGAAGGACAAGGTGGGCGCCGCCTTCGTCTCCGGGGGCGGGATCTCGGCGGGGGAGGAGCTGACCCAGATGGCGATCCTCAGTGCCATGCTCGTCTACGGCATGATCGTGGTGGGCGGCCCCGAGTGGACGTCGGCCTTCGGCGCGTCGGCGGTTACGGAGGAGATCACCGGCGCGCCCGCACCTACCGAGGGCTCGGTGCCCGTGGTGGAGGAGCGGTTCCTGGCCAAGGGACGGGCGCTGGGGAGGCGGGTGGCCGGGGTCGCGGCGCGGCTGGCGAGGTAGGCGCCGCCGGCGGGCCGTCCAGGGGCTCCGCGGGGGCCTGGCCGCGCCTCCGATTTTCCTGGCGTCCGGAGGCCTCACCCACCATATTACGTATGCACGTGTGTCGCGTGCCCCGGCGAGTTCTGGCGATTGCATCCGGGTGATCAACGTGCTAAAGCGCCCGGGGGCTCCGTGCCGGTGGGAATGGCTCGGAGCCCCTTCGCTTTGGTTGCTTGTACGCCGTCGCCGGCCCGCCGCATATTGCGATGACGGTGCCCCCGGCCTCCCTCCCTCCAGACACCCCATGCTCGTGACGCCGGCCCTCCGACCGTGAAGCGCTTCCTCCTCTGGTGGGCGCCCCCCGAGCTGGACACGGTGGAGCGCACGGAGCGCGCCCGCACGCTGGCGCTGGTGGTGATGCTCCTCGTGGGAGTCAACGCGCTCGTTCTGGGCGTGCTGATCGTGGCCCAGCCCGCGACCCTGACCCGACGCGCGGTCTCCTTCCTCGTTCTGCTCGCGGTGGCCGGGGTGGTCCAGGTCCTCAACCGGGCGGGCCGGACGCGCCTGGGGAGCTGGGTCCTGGTCCTGGGTTTCTTCGGCCTGCTCTTCCTCCGGGCGCTCACCTCGGGCGGGGTGAGCGCCCCGATGACGAGTGGTTTCCTCATCGTGGTCCTGGTCGCGGGGCTCCTCCTGGGCACCTGGGGCGGGGGCGTCATGGGCGTCGTCGCGTGGCTCACCACCCTCGGCGTGGCCCTCGCCCAGACGAGGGGCGCCCTGCCCGAGGCCACCCTCGCCTTCACGCCGGTGGCGATCTGGCTCTACAGCGGAGTCTGGATCGCCCTCGCCATCCTCATCCAGGACCGCGTCGCGCGGACCCTCGGCAACGCGCTCCGGCGCACCGAGAGCGAGCTCGCTCAGCGCAGGGAGGCACAGCTCCGGCTGGAGGAATCGTACGACGCGCTGCGGGCGTCGGAGGAGAAGTTCAGCCGCGTGTTCGCCGCCACGCCCTCCGGCGTGGCCCTGAGCACCCTTTCCGACGGTCGCTTCCTGGAGGTGAACGCCGAGTTCGAGCGGATGTTCGGCTGGACACGCGAGGAAATCCTGGGGCGAGGGGCGGCGGAGATCGGGTTGTGGCAGGACGAAGAGGAGCGGTCGAGCACCGTGGGGGCCCTCCAGGCGCAGGGGGACACCCGCGACTTCGAGCTCCGGCTTCGCCGGAAGGACGGCGAGGAACGGGTGGTGCGCGGCTCGGCCCAGGTCATCGATTTCGGGGGCGAGCGGGCGATCATCACGACGTTCCTGGACGTGACCGACCGCAAGCGCGCCGAGGAGGCGTTGGCGGTCTCCGAGCGGCAGTTCGGGGGGGTCTTCAGGGCGAACCCAGTGCCGCTCGTCGTGACCGATCGCGCCAACAAGCACCTGCTGCTCGTCAACGACGCGTTCCTGCGGCTCGTCCGAGCTTCGTCCCCGGAGCAGGTCGTGGGCCGGACCACCGTGGAGCTGGGCATCTTCGCGCCACAGGACCGGCAGAGGCTCAACGAGTTCGTGGCGGCGGGCCAGACGGATGGCCTCGTCGTTCCGGCGCGCCGTCTGGACGGCGAGCCGTTCACGGCGGAGGTCTGGGCCACCACGTACGAGATGGATGGGGAGAAGCTCGCGGTCACCAGCATCCAGGACATCACCGAGCGGCTGCGCGCCGAGCAGGAGCGCTTCGAGGCCCAGCGGCTCTACAGCGAGGTGGTCGAAGGCGTCCGCGACGTGGTCTTCGCCCTGACGCCCGAAGGGATCGTCACCGCGCTGAACCCGGCGTTCGAGAAGCTCACGGGCCTCCGCTCCTCCGACTGGATCGGGCGGCCCTTCTTCGAGGTGCTCCACCCGGACGACGTCCCCCGGGCGGTGGCGGAGATGGCCGGCGCGCTGGCAGGGACCTCCGAGGACAACGAGCCCCTCCGCGTCCGGACCTCGGGCGGGGGCTACCTCCACGCGGAGATCAACGTGGCGCCGCGCGTCGAGGACGGCCGCGTGGTGGGCGTGTTCGGCGTCGGGCGAGACGTCTCGGAGCGGGTCACCCTGGAGGCGGCGCGGGCCATCGCCGAGGAGGAGCGCGAGGTCACCCTGCACGCCCTGGGCGAGCGCGTGAAGGAGCTCGGCCTGCTCCACCAGACCGCGAGGGTGCTCCAGCGGCAATCCGGCGACCTGCGGCCGCTGCTGGCGGACTGGATCACGCTCATCCCCCCGGCGTGGCAGTTCCCAGAGTGCTGTGAGGCGCGACTCAGCCTGGGCGACGTCATCGTGGCCACGCCCGGGTGGCGCCCCTCTCCGTGGCAGCAGGGTGTCACCTTCGACACCGGCTCGGGACAGGGCTCGCTGGAGGTCGTCTACCTCGAGGAGCGACCCGAGGCCGACGAGGGCCCGTTCCTCACCGAGGAGCGCTCCCTGCTGGACTCGCTGGCTGAGATGCTCGTCGCCCACATCGAGCTGCGTCGGCACCGTCAGGGCCTCGAGGAGCTGGTGGCGACGAGGACGCGCGAGCTGCGCGCCGCCAAGGAGGAGGCGGACCGGGCCAACCGCGCGAAGAGCACCTTCCTCGCCACCATGTCCCACGAGATCCGTACGCCGATGAACGCGATCCTCGGCTACGCCCAACTCCTCCGGCGCGACGCTTCGCTCAGTGACGAGCAGCGGCGCCAGATCTCCGTGATCCTGTCCAGCGGCGATCACCTGCTCTTCCTCATCAACAACGTCCTCGAGATGTCGAAGATCGAGGCCGGACGGGTGACGCTCGTGGAGGAGAGGGTGGACCTGGCGGCCCTCCTGGAGAGCGTGGAGCAGATGTTCGCGGCCATGTCCCGGACGAAGCAGGTTCGCCTGGGCGTGGAGCGGGCGAGCGGCCTGGTGACCCTCGTCGAGGCCGACGGAGGCAAGGTCCGTCAGGTCGTGATCAACCTCTTGAGCAACGCCATCAAGTTCACACCCCCGGGGGGATGGATCGCAGTGAGGGCGAGGTCGGAGCCGGCGCCGGGAGGTGTCCACCGGGTCACCATCGAGGTGGAGGACAGCGGAGAGGGGATGACGCCGGAAGAGCTGGAGCGGATCTTCGGCGCGTTCGAGCAGCTCGACCTGGGCGCGCGCAGCGGCGGCACGGGTCTGGGCCTGGCCATCAGCCGGGAGTTCGCGAGGGTGATGGGTGGCGACCTGAAGGTGGAGAGCGTCCCCGGGCGGGGCAGCACGTTCAGCTTCAGCTTCGTCGCACGCGGCTCCGAGGGCGGGCGAATGGCCGCCGGCGGGCTGCTTGCCGTCGGTCTGGCCGAGGGACAGCAGGCGCCACGGATCCTGGTGGTGGACGATCAGGCCACCAACCGCGACGTGGCCTCGGAGCTGCTCAAACGTGTCGGCTTCGCCACCCGCACCGCGGCGAGCGGAGAAGAAGGGATCGAGGTGCACGATGCCTGGCGCCCCCACCTGGTTCTCATGGACCTGAAGATGACGGGCATCGACGGCCTCGAAGCGATCCGCCGCCTCCGAGAGGCGGGCTCGACCGCGGCGATGCTTCTGTTCACGGCGAGCTCCATCGGCATCGAGGAGACCCGCCGGCGTGCGGTGGCCGCCGGCGCCGACGGCGTGCTCATGAAGCCGTACCGCGAGGCCGAGCTTCTCCAGCGGCTCGAGAGGCTGCTCGGGGTGCGGTACGTCTACGAGCAGGGGACGCCGGCGGCGGAGAGCCCCGAGCCTCCCGCCGACGCTCCCGCCGCCGAGGTGCTGACGGCATTGCCCGACGCCCTCCTGGAAGAGCTCAAGGCGGCCGCGATGGAGGCGCGGGCGGCCCGGGTCGCGGAGCTGGCGACGCGCGCCGCCGAGCACTCCGCGGCGGCGGCAGACCGGATCCGTGCCCTCGCCCTCGACTTCCGTTACGATGCCCTGGTGGCTGCGCTGGACATGGCGCAGCGGTCCGACTCCCGGACGGAGGAAACGCACCCATGACCGCGCCCGCCTCGGCCAACATCCTCGTGGTGGACGACACCATCGAGAACCTCCGTCTCCTGGCGGCCATGCTGGGCGAGCGCGGCTACGAGGCGCGCCCCGTGCGGAGCGGAGCGGAGGCCCTGGAGGCGGCGCGACGCGCGCCGCCGGACCTGGTCCTCCTCGACATCACCATGCCGGAGATGGACGGCTACGAGACCTGCGCCCGCCTGAAGGCGACGCCGGGCCTCGAGGACATCCCCGTCATCTTCCTCACGGCCCTGGGCGACCTCGCCGACAAGGTGAAGGCCTTCGCCGCCGGCGGGGCGGACTACGTGACGAAGCCGTTCCAGATCGAGGAGGTCATGGCGCGGGTCCAGGTACACCTCGCGCTGCGCAAGGCGCGCGTGGAGCTCGCGCAGAACTACGAGCGGCTGCGTGCGCTGGAGGAGCTTCGCGACGACCTGATCCACATGGTGGTCCACGACATGAGGTCACCCCTCACCGTGCTCTTGGCGCACCTCGAGTTCCTGAAGGACGGCGTCGGGAAGGTGCTCGAAGGAGAGTCGCTGGACGATCTGGAATCGGCCGCGAAGGCCGCGGGCGCGGTCAACCGCATGGCCAACGACCTCCTCGACGTGAGCCGCATGGAGGAAGGCAAGTTCCCGCTCGTCAGGAGCGAGGCCGACGTGGCGAAGCTGGCGGCTGAGGTCGGCGCCGCGCTCTCCGTGTGGCAACGCCAGCGGGCCATCGATGTCGAGGCGGTGGGCCCGGTCACGGTCCAGTGCGACGCCGCCGTCATCCGGCGGGTCATCGAGAACCTGGTGAGCAACGCCATCAAGCACACGCCCGAGCAGGGGCGGATCCGCGTTGTCGTAACCGGCGGGGCACCCGTTCGCGTCGAAGTGCGCGACGAGGGCCCGGGTGTACCCGTGGAGGCCCGGGAGACCATCTTCGAGAAGTTCGGGACCGTCGCGGCCCGGCAGACGCGGTCGTATCACTCGGCCGGCCTGGGGCTCGCGTTCTGCAAGCTCGCGGTGGAGGCGCACGGAGGCCGGATCGGAGTCGACGTCGGCGACGGCGTCGGCTCGACCTTCTGGTTCGACCTTCCCAGCGAAGAGCCGCCGCAGACCTGAGGCACACACGCGGAGGTGAACGAAGTGATGACCCGATCCCTCTCATTCCACGCGGCGCTTCCCCTCGTCCTGCTCCTGGCGGCGCCCACCGCCGCCGCCGCCCAGATCGATTCCCTCCACGTTCCCATGGACCTGGTCATGGCCCTCCTGGGCGGGAGGGGGGAGGGGACACGGATCATGGTGGGCGCTCTCCCGCCCGAGGTGCAGGAGGCGATCCCCCTGGGGGACGTGCGGCGGGTCGTCGGGTCCCTCTCGTCGCCCAGCGGCGGGACCATGGTGGTCGAGGTGACCGGGAGCGCCCGCCAGGCGCTCGACGACTACAAGGCGTACCTCGAGGCGCAGGGGTGGCGGCGGCCGGTCCCGGCGGCCGACGAGCGCGGCGGCTTCCAGACCACGGAGGTGTTCCCGGGGCAGAGCACGCTGTGCGGCGAGGGGTACTTCGTCCATCCCTCGAGCATGTCGTTCGACGAGCGGACGTACCTGCGGGTCAACTTCGGACGCCGCGAGCGTTGGAACGTCTGCGACCCGCCCGACACGCAGGCGATGCGTCCGGCGGACCTGTTCGGGGGACTGCGCTTCCCGAGCCTCGAGCCGCCGCCCCGGACCACGGTCCAGCGGGGGTCGGGAGGCGGCTCCTCCCGCAGCGTCGACGCCGAAGCCACGCTCGGGTCCAGCCTCCCCCTGGACGTCCTCTTCGAGCACTACGCCCGGCAGCTCACCGCCGCCGGGTGGGTGCCGGAGGGGCGGGCGACGGGCGAGGGGGTGGCCATCGGCCGGTGGCGCGTCCGGGACGAGGGCGAGCCGGACGTGGTGGGGACGCTGACCCTCTGGGCCCTCATGGCGGAGGACGCGTATCGGGCCGTGCTCCGGATGGAACGCCCCGAGGAGCGGACCTTCTTTCCCCCGGGGACCTAGCCGGGAGGAGATGCCTTGAACACCCCGTGGGCGGGACGGCTCGAAGCCGTGGGCAGGGCCCAGGAGCGGTACCTCTGGTTCCTCTTGTTCGCGGGGGTCTTCTACGCCGCGCTGGGCGTGCGGGTCGACGAGGCCGGGGCCATGCCCTTGCCCTTCGTGGGCATCGAGCTGGCGTCGGCCATCGTGTGGGCGACGGGCCCCGCGGTGATCTCGTTCATCGTCCTGGTCATCCACGGCACGCTGCGCGCCGCCAAGACCGCGGAGATGAAGCTGGAGAAGGTGGACCGGGCGATTCCCTTCGAGGCGTACGACAGGGCGCCCAACGCCATCGACCTGGCGGTCTACACCTCCGAGGGCGTGCCGGCCTGGCTGCAGCAGGTGCTGTTCCTCAGCTACCCCTTCTACCTCGGGGTCTTCGTCCTCGAGGCGGGCCTTCTGCTGGGGGCCTACTGGACCGGCCGGCCCCCCGGCGTGTGGTGGCTCGTGGGCGCGGTGGCGTCGACGGCGCTCTGGGGCGCTGCCGCCGTCACCACGCTCTGGCTGTTCTGGGCGAGGGTAAAGCGGGTGTTCCGGCGCCCGGCGGCGTGAGCTTCCGGGCGCCGACCCCGCCGCGGTCGGTTCATGGCTTCTGGAGCCGGAAGTTGAACGTACCGGTGGCGTCGGTCAGGACCACCGTCACCTTCCAGCTCCCCGGAGCCCCCGACGAGCTGTGGAAGGTGCCGTTGTCGCCGAGGCTTCCGCTGTAGACCTGGACCCCGGCGCCATCGGCCACCGAGAGCGTCGCGGAGCCTCCCGAGAGGGCCGACGACTGGTTGACGTTGGCCGAGGACCCGGTGTTGGCCCAGGTGTAGGTAAGGGTCTGGGTCACGTCGGAGACGTTGGATGCTTGCCACTGGAACGTGTCGGTGGTGTTGTTGACCTCGACCTGGTTGTCCGGGCCGAGGACGTTGGAGCCGGACGTGCAGCCGCCGGCGAGAAGTGCCGCCGCCAGCAAGAAGTGCCGCCCGGCTGAGGCCGCGAAGCGCAGAGTCGTCATTCTCGTTCCCGATGGGTGGCCGAAAGGCCGGTGAGAGGGTCACATGCGGGGTGGGAAGATAGCAACTTCCGTGCCGTGGTGCCGTCGTCCGGGGGCCCGCTGAGAGGAGCGAAACGATGAAGCGGAGTCGGAGCCTGCCGTCCGCGTGGACCCTGCGGGTGGACGCCACGGAGCCCCGCGGCGCACCGCCCCGGACGGTCATCGTGGGGAGCTCATGAGGGCGGGCCGTCTCTGGACCGCAGTGGCCGCCGGCCTGGGCTGGCTCCCAGTCCTTCCGGCCTCCTCCGCCGCACAGGGGACCACCACGCTCACGGGCCCCGCCGGCTGCACCACCTGCGCGGTGACCCTCGAGCGTGTGGCGACCCTGGGGACCACCGACGGGCCGGCTTCCTTCTCGGGTGGGCCGAGGGTGGTGGTGCGCGACTCCCGTGGGTACCTGTACGTCGTGGACTACCAGGAGCCGGCCACCGTCTTCGTCTTCGACGCCCGGGGCGCTTTCGTTCGCCGCATGGGACGCCACGGGCAGGGACCTGGCGAGTTGAGGCACGTGACGGTGCTGGTGGTGGGTCCGGGGGACTCCCTCCACGTCCTCGACAGGGGCAACCAGCGCCGAAGCGTCTACGGTCCCGACGGGGGCTGGGCGCGCTCGGACCCTTGGCGCGTCCTCGCCGAGCGGGGGCTCGCCGTCGGCGCCGACGCCGTGGCGCTCAACGGGCACGACCCGGCCAACCCCCTGAGCCCGAGGCTCGTCCAGGTGTACGGCCTCGACGGCACGCGGCGCGCCTCGTTGGGCACGGACACCGCTACCAGCGTCCGGGATCCGATGTCCCTTCTGTATCCGGAGAACCGGAGCCGCGTCATGGGCCGAGCGGCCGGTGGCGTGTGGGTCGGTCGCCCCGACGCCTATCGCATCGAGGAATGGACGCAAGGCGGGCAGCTCCTCCGGGCCGTGGAGCGCCGGGCCGAGTTCTTCCCGGAGGGACTCGCCTTTGCCCTGGCCACCCCGGAGCAGCCTCCCAACCCCCGCCTGGTGGCCATCCACTCCCCGGACCCGGGCACCGTGTGGACGGTGGCGCACGTGGCGGCGCGGGACTGGCGTTCGGGGGTGGGGGCGCGCATAGAGCGCCCGGACGGGTACGTGGGATACGAGCTGGATGGCGACGCCCTCTACGACTCCGTCCTGGAGCTCTGGGACCTGGCGGGGCGCCGCGTCCTGGTCTCGCACCGAGTCCCCGCCCAGCTCCAGGGCTTCCTGTCCAACGACCTGCTGTGGGCGTGGCGGCAGGACGCATTGGGGATCCCGTACGTGGATGTGTGGAGGCTGACGCTGCGAGGCGGACCTTGAGGTCGGGGAGCCGAGCCGCTAGATCGACCTCGGGAGGACCACCATGCTCGACCGAACCCCGGACTTCGACGCCGACGCGGCCGGCGCCGCCCCCACCGACGTGGCCACGCCCGAGGCCATCGTCCTCGCCCTGTACGACGCGATCTCGGGCCCCAGGGGCGAGGAGCGGGACTGGGCGCGCCTCCGCTCCCTTTTCGACCCCAGGGTCCGCTTCCTCATCGGGCGCTGGCTCGCCGACCCGGAGCACCCCCGCGACGTGGTGTACGCGTGGGACCTGGAGAGCTTCGTCGCCGAGGGCCGGAGCGCCTGGCAGGAGGGCGGCTTCTGGGAGACCGAGCTGGCGGCCCGGGTGGAGCGCTTCGGCAACGTGGCCCACGTGTTCAGCGCCTACGAGTCCCGCGTCGGCTCCGTGGACGCCGAGCCCGTCGGGCGAGGCGTGAACAGCGTGCAGCTCCTCCGCCACGACGGACGTTGGTGGATCACGTCCATCGCGTGGGACGTGGAGGACGGGGACGTGCGCCTCCCGGAGAAGCTGGAGGGGCGCGGGGAGGTGGAACCGTGAGGATCCTCGTCCGGGACACCGCCGCCGCGCTCCTCGCAGCCGCGCTCCTCGCCCTCCCGGCCCGGGCCCAACAGGTGGAGGGCCGCTGCTTCGACGTGGAGACGGGCCCGTGGCGCCCCCTGCCGCGGACACAGGCCGCCGCCGGCCTGTACGCGCCGCCGCCGGACGTCTCCGGTGACTCGGTGATCTACTCGGCGCCGCCGCGGGTCCGGCTCGACGCGACCGAAGCCGCCGCGGAGACGGAGTGGCGGCCTGTAACGGTCCCCGACGACGCCCTCTCCACGCCCCATTCCTTCAAGGGGTGGCGCCCCATGGGCGACTCCCTCCTGCTGGTCCTGTCCACCGGGTACGCGGGCCTGGAGGGGCGTGCCCTCCCCTCCGGGGGCGGGTGGGCCGGCACGCTGCGCACGTTCACCGACGTGGGGGGCACGCTCCTCTACGAGCGCGACGTCCGTCTGGTGCCCGCAGGGTGCGACACCCCGCCCCCGATCCCTGCCTCCGCCGACCGGCGCCTCCCCCGGGAGGTGCCGCTCCAGGACGGCCCGACGCTGGCGCTGGCCCGACCGCTGCCCGCGGGGGTGTCCATGGAGCCTCGGCGCTCCGGGGCATGGACGATCCTGGGGGCGTCCGGCGGAGCGCTGCCCGGCGCCGACACCATCGTGGTGCGCCTGAACCGCAGGGGCGTGCTCAACCACATCGAGCTGCGCTTCCCGCCCGACTACGACGTGGCCGGGCTGGCGCGGCGCCTGGAGGCGGAGCACGGCCCGGGGGTTCAATCCGAACGGAGCCCCGGTGCCACGTGGCACAACCGCACGACCACGGTCTACCTCTTCCCGGCGCCGGCCGCCGGTGGGCGCCACCGGCTGCTCCTCCTGGACCCCCGCGAGGGAGGGTAGCGGAGGCGGCCCGCCGGAGCCCCGAGTCCGCCCTCCCTCCCGCTAGAACTCCTCCAGCACCTTCTTCGTCTTCTTGGGATTGTCGCTGACGAAGGCCACCTCCACGAGCTCATCGCTGATGCCGGTGAGGTAGACGGCGTGGAGGTTCACGCCCTCGATGCCCAGGCGCTCCGCCACGGCGGCCAGGGTACCGGCCTGGTTCTCGATGAGGACGGTGTTCACCTCCTCCTCCTCGAAGCGGATGTTGGCGGCCTCCAGCGCGCCGCGGGCGGCGACGATGTCGTCGGGGAGGATGCGCACCTGTGCCTCCCCGCCGAAGGTGAGGGCCGTGAGGGCCCTCATGTTCACGCCGCGCCTCGCCAGGGCCTCGGCGACCCGCGCCAGGTCGCCGGGGCGGTGGGTGAGCTGGATGGTCAGGTCTTTCATGATCCTCCTCGCTCGGATCCCGGTGACCGGGACAGTGGATCCAGGATCCGAAACTGGGAGGCGCCCTCCGGGGCCGCCAGCCGTGGGGTGCGCAGGGCCTCCGGGGGGCCTATGATGGCGGCCCCACTCGAACCGGAGAAGAGACGACGTGACGTCCCATCCCATGGAGACGCCTTCCGCACACCAGGCGAGGATCGCCGGGCTGCTGTACCTGGCCATCATCGTGGGCGCGGGCTTCGCCGAGGGGTACGTCCGCGGCACTCTGGTGGTGCCCGGCGACGCCCTGACGACGGCGGCCAACATCCGGGCCGCCGAAGGCCTCTTCCGCCTGGGCTTCGTCACCGACCTGGTGGCCTTCCTGTGCGACGCGGCGCTGGCCGTGCTCCTCTACCTGCTCCTGCGGCCCGTGAGCCGGAGCCTGGCCATGGTGGCGGCGGCGTTCCGCCTGGTGCAGTCGGCCATCCTGGGACTGAACCTGGTGCACCACTTCGCCGCCGTCCTGGTCGTGGGAGGCGCCGGCGCCCTCTCGGCGTTCACCCCCGAGCAGCTCGACGCCCTGGCGCTCCTCATGATGGACGTGCAGCGTCACGGGTACCTCATCAGCCAGATGTTCTTCGGCGTCCACTGCGCTCTCCTGGGCTGGCTGGTGGTCCGGGCCGCGTACTTCCCCTCCGTGCTGGGGGTGCTCATGGCCATCGCCGGCGTGGCGTACCTGGCCGACGGCTTCGGCTTCTTCCTGGCCCCGGCCCTCGCGGCCCGGGTCACGGGGGCGCTCATGGCGCCGGTGATCCTGGCGGAGGTGGGCTTCTGCCTCTATCTGCTCGTGAAGGGCGTGAAGGCGCCGGAGGCCGCCGCCGCATGAAGGTCGCCGCGTCCGTCACCGACCTCATCGGGGGCACGCCCCTCCTGGCGCTGGACCGGGTCAACGAGGGGGGTGGGGCCCGCGTGCTGGGCAAGTGCGAGTTCCTCAATCCGGTGGCCATCAAGGACCGCCCCGTCCTCTTCATGATCCGCGAGGCGGAGCGGCGCGGAGACCTGGCGCCCGGGGCCACGCTCATCGAGGCCACCTCGGGCAACACGGGCATGGCGCTGGCCTACATCGGGCGCATGCGCGGCTACCGCGTGGTGCTCTGCATGTCCGAGATCCAGAGCGTGGAGCGCCGCCTCGTCCTCCAGGCGCTGGGCGCCGAGCTGCACCTCACGCCCGCCGCCGAGGGCACGAAGGGCGCGAAGGCCCGGGCGCTGGAGCTCCACGCCGCCACGCCCGGCTCCTTCTACGTGGGCCAGCACGACAACCCGGACAACCCTCTGGCCCACGCCGAGACCACGGGCCCGGAGATCTGGCGGGACACCGACGGCGCCGTGGACGTGTTCGTGGCGCCCCTGGGCACCGGCGGCACGCTCTGCGGCGTGGCCCGGGCCCTCAAGCCCCTGAAGCCGGAGGTGCGCGTCGTGGGCGTGGAGCCCGAGGAGGCGCCCTTCATCTCCCAGGGGCGCTTCCAGCCCCACCGCATGATGGGCACGGCGCCGGGCTTCGTCCCCGGCGTCCTGGACCGCTCCCTGGTGGACGAGATCGCGCTGGTGTCCGAGGCCGACGCCTTCGCCATGTGCCGCGAGCTGGCCCGGCGGGAGGGGATCCTGGTGGGGATCTCCTCGGGGGCGAGCGTGTGCGCCGCGCTCCGCCTGGCCCGGGAGCCGCGCCACGAGGGCGCCCTCATCGTTTGCATGCTCTGCGACAGCGGCGAGCGCTACCTGAGCGTGGAGGGGCTCTTCCAGGGATGAGCCGCCCGCGCCCCACGCCGACACGCCCTGCCCGGGCCCTCGTCGCCCTGGCGCTGGGCGCCCTCCTCGGGGGGTGCGGGGGCGGGGGGATCTTCTCGTCCAGCGGCGAGAACCAGGCCTGGCTCCGGGAGATGGGCTTCCCCGAGCGCGCCCAATGGTCGAGCACGCTGCTCCACCGGGGCCGGACGCAGCTCGCCGGGACCAACCCCGTGTCCCGGGCGCTGGATCAGATTCCCGGGGTGTTGGTGGGCATCCCGCGGTCCGACGGGTGGGGCGTGGTGCGGACGCTTCCCGACGGCAGCCGCTGCGAGATGGCGGTCTACGTCAACGGCTCTCCGGTGAGCCGCCGCGCCGCCGGCGGGAACTGGACGGTGGACTTCCTGGCGTCGCCCCGGGACCTCCTGGCGCTGGAGGTCCACGGGGGGATGGAGGGGCCCGTGCTGGACCCGCAGGGGTGCGGCAACGTGCTCATCTGGACCCGGGGGGAGGGGCCCATCCCCGACGGCTCCTTCCGGGGCTCGGTGCGCGGCGTGTTCCGCGGCCCCGCGGCGGAGCGCGTCACCGAGGTGGCGCTCCTGCCCGGCACCCCGCTGGGGAGCTTCGGGCCCTCGGGCGACTTCTCCTTCCTCTCCGTGCTGCCGGGGGCCTACGAGGTGGTCCTCAAGGCCGGCGACGCCGTGGTGGGCCGCGAGCCCGTGCGCGTGTACGCCTACGCCGAGTCGCGCATCGAGGTGGAGGCGTCGGGGGCCGAGGCCGAGCCGCCGCCGCAGGCGGCCCCGCCCGCCGGGCCCGCGCCCCCCTCCCCGTGGGCGGGGTGCTACGCGGTGCGCTCCCTCACCTGGTCCCGCCCCGTCGAGGCGTGGGCGGTGGAGCGGCACTCGCCGCCGGACACGTTCCGCCTCCACGACGAGCTGAGCCGGGCCCGTGCCCAGCTGGTGGCGGGATGGCGCGTGGCGCGCCCCCGTCCGGCGGAGGTGGGCTACGGCACGCCCGCGGCCCACTGGATCGAGCACGGCGCCGACTCGGTGACCGTGGTCTGGACCAACGGCTTCGCCGGCTCCCGTCTCGTGATGGTCCCCGGGGAGGGGGGGCTGGAAGGGCGGGTGCGGTTGATCAACGACGCCGTGCCCGTCACCCCCGACCCCGACGGAGCCGCCGCGATGGAGCGCATCGCCTGCCCGCCTTCCCTGCCCGACGATCCGTTCCGCTGAGGCCCCCGCAGGATCTCCAGGCGCGGGGTCCGCCCTGGGCCGTGACGCACACATGTGTTACAATGAACACATGGACAGCACCATCCGGAACCTGGACGAGGGCGTCTACCGCCGCATGAAGGCCCACGCGGCCCTCGAGGGGAAGACCATGGGCCAGGTGGTCAACGAGGCCATGGAGGCGTACCTCGCCCGGGCCGGGGCCCCGGCGCGGGCCACGGAGCGCGTGGCGCACAAGGCGTCATCCCACGCCGAGGCGCGGCGCTGGGACGTGGAGCAGAACCAGTCCATGTCGCCGGGAGAGCGCATGCGGGCCGCCAGGGCTCTCCGGGACCGCGTCTTCCCTCCCGACGCGAAGGACGTGCGGGCATGGCATCGGTCCGGCTAGACGCGGCGCTCTTCTCGCCGGACACCCGCGCCTTCGTCGAGCTCCTGAACGCGCACGCCGTTCGATACGTGGTCGTCGGCGGGCAGGCCGTGGTCTTCCACGGACACGTTCGTCTCACCGGCGACGTGGACTTCTTCTTCTCCGGGGAGCGGGCCAACGCGTCCGCCCTCTTCGCGGCCCTGCAGGACTTCTGGGGGGGCGATGTCCCGGGGATCGCATCCGCCGACGAGCTCGAGCCCGAGGGCATGGTCCTCCAGTTCGGGCAGCCGCCCAACCGCATCGACCTCATGAACGCCATCGACGGCGTGGCGTTCGAGGAGGCCTGGGCCGGGCGGGTGGAGGCGGCGCTCGTCGGCGAGGGGAGGGAGACGCGCCTCCCGTTCATCGGCCTGGACGCGCTGGTGCGGAACAAGCGGGCCGGCGGCCGGCCCAAGGACCTGGACGACCTGAGCTACCTCACCGGCGTCGCGTAGACCCCGCGCCCCCGCGCCGCCGCGCCCCCGCCCGCACGTTCCGCTTGCCCCCCGGCAACCATTCTCACATTGTGAGCATCACATTGTGACCTGAGGCCGGAGCGCGGGGGCGCCTGGCCGCGACCACGGGACGGAGGGGGACGATGAGGGCTGCGCGGAAGGCAGGGACGGTGGCGGTGCTGGCGGCGGCGGTCCTGGCGGGGCCGGCCAACGCCCAGACGGGGCCCGCCGGCCCCGTGGAGGTCCCCCTGCGGACGCACGGCGGGCGGCTCATCGTCCCCGTGAAGGCCGCCGACGGCGCCCAGCTCGACTTCATCCTCACGACGGGGTCGGGGGTGACGGTGCTGTCCGAGTCGGCCGCCCGGCGCCTGGGGGAGGGGGCGGCCCTCACGCTGGGCGGGCTCCCCGTGCCCATGGACGGCGCCCAGACCGTGCCCGACGCCAGCCTGCGCACCTCGGGGCGGGACTTCGCGGGGATGATCGGCCCCAACATGCTCAACGCCTTCGACATCCTCGTGGACGTTCCGGGGCGACGCCTCGTGCTCAAGCCGGTGGGGCGCGCGGTGTCGTGGGAGGGCGTGGCCCTGTCCGAGCCGGTGCGCCTGCGGGTGTACCACGGCATCGTGCTGGGGCTGGACGTGGAGCTGAACGGCAAGCCCTACCCGGCCATGCTCGACCTGGGCACGCCGGGCGTGCTCGTGAACGCGCGCGTCTTCTCGGAGGCGGCGGTCACGGGGGGCCGGGCGTCGCTCGAGCTGGGCGCGCGCACCTTCGCCGACGTGCCCACGGAGGCTACGGACCACCCGGCCATCCAGCGGTTCTCGCCCAACGGGGACGGCTTCGTCCTCGTGGGCAGCGCCGTGGCCCTGGAGTGCGCCGTGTCCGTGAGCTGGGTCCATCGCGAGCTGAGGACGTGCGTGCGATGAGCCAGGACTACCTGGGGGAGTTCGAGCAGATGGTCCTGCTGTCGGTGATGCGCCTGGGCGACGGCGCCTACGGCCTGGCCGTCAAGGACGAGCTGGAGGGCGTGGCGGGGCGGAGCCCCTCCAGCGGCGCCCTCTACACCACGCTGGAGCGGCTGGAGCGGAAGGGCCTCCTCGCGTCGTACGCCGGCGAGGGCTCGGCGGACCGGGGCGGTCGCCCCCGGCGCTACGTGCGCCTCACCCCCGAGGGGCGGGCCATGCTGGCCCGCTCCCGGAGCACACTCCTGGCGCTGTGGGACGGGCTGGAAGGGGCGCTGGACCGATGAGCCGCCCCACGCCTCCCCGCTGGCTCGAGCGGGTCGTGGGATGGGCCCTGCCCGCGGGTCTCGCGGGGGAGGGCGCCCTGGGCGACCTGGCCGAGGAGTTCCAGCGCCGCGCCCGGACGTCGCCCCTCCGGGCCCGTGTGTGGTACGCCCGGCAGGCCGCCTCCATCGTCGCCTACAGGGTCTTCACCGGGAGCGGCGCCGACAGCTCCGCCCTCAACTCGGACCTGGCCACCGACCTGCGCTGGGCGGCGCGCCTCACCCTCCGCCACCCGGGCTTCGCCCTGGGCGTGGTGGCGGTGCTGGGGCTGGGGCTCGGCGCCAACGCCTCGGTGTTCGCCGTGGTGGACGGCACGTTCCGCAACACGAGCTGGTGGGCCGACGCCGACCGGGCCGTGGCCATATGGCCCGAGCGGGAGATCTCCTTCGGGATGCTCGAGCTGTACCGGGACGAGCAGACGGCCCACCGCACCGTGGGCGGCTACACCGAGTTCGCCTTCGCGCTGCGCACCCCCGACGGGCAGAGCCAGAGCGTCACCGGCGTGCTCATGACGCCGGCGCTCTTCCGGGAGCTCGCGGCGCAGCCGGCCCTGGGCCGGGGCCTCTCCGACGACGACGCGATCCTGGGCGTGGAGCCGGTGGTGGTGCTGGGCGACGCCCTCTGGCGCCGGTCCTTCGGCGCCGACCCGTCGGTGGTGGGGAGCACGGTGGACATGGGCGGCGCCACCGTGCGCGTGGTGGGTATCCAGGGGCCCGGCGGCCGGGCGCCCGGGGGGCGCGCCGAGCTCTGGCTTCCCCTGGTCATGGACCCCCGGGACGACGACTACTTCAAGGCGCAGAACCTCACCTTCGTGGGCGTATTGGCCGACGGCTTCGACCTGGATGACGCCGCCACGGAGCTGAGGGCGTTCACGGACCGGCTGTCCCAGCTCTTCCCCGCCTTCTACCCGCCGGGCTTCGCCGACGGCCAGGCCAGCGTAACCCGGGCCGACGCCGACCAGCGCCGCCTCGTGGCCACGCCCCTCCTCCTCCTCCTGGGGGGCACGGCGCTCCTCCTCCTGGTCACGGCCCTCAACGTGGGGAGCCTCCTCCTGGGGCGGGCCATCGGGCGGCGCCGGGAGCTGGCGGTGCGTGCCGCCATCGGCGCGGGCCGGGGGCGCATCCTCCGCCAGCTCCTGGTGGAGGGGGGCGTGCTCACCGCGCTGGCCGTCACGCTGGGCTGGGTGAGCGCCGCCTTCGGCGCGCCCCTCGTCGCGGGCCTCTTCGTGGGCGAGGCGGTGGTGTCGGCGAGCCCGGTGCTCTCGCCGTCGGTGGCGGGCTTCGCTCTGGCCGTCTCCCTGGCGGCGTGGATGGTGCTCAGCGGCGTGCCCATCGCGTATTTCCTGCGGGGACAGCGGGCGGGGCTGGAGGTGACGCCGTCCTCCGGCGCGCCGGTGCAGCGCGCGCTGGTGGGCGTGCAGGCGGCGCTGGCCACGCTTCTCCTGGTGACGGCCACGCTCCTGGTGGCCACCGTCGAGAACCTGAGGAGCGTCCCCCTGGGCTTCGACGGCGACGGCCTCCTGGCGGTGGAGCTGTCTCCGCCCGAGGACCGGATGGCGTCGGCGGCGAGGGCGCGGGGCCTCTACGACGGCCTGGCCGAGCGCGTGGCCGCGCTCCCGGGCGTCGAGGCCGTGGGCCTCACCGGGTGGCTCCCGCTCCGCGCCCAGGCGCCCACCACGCCCATCAACCCGGCCCGGGCCCCGGTGGTGCCCGCGCAGGCGGTGAAGGCGCCCATGCACCTGGTGGACCCGGGCTTCTTCCGGGCCTTCGGCGTCGAGCCCCTGGAGGGCCGGCTCCTGGGCTCCCAGGACCGCGGCGACCTGCCCTCGGCGGTGGTGGTGAACGAGACCCTGGCGCGCATGCTCTGGCCCGAGGGCGGGGCGGTGGGCCAGGAGATCGCCATCGACCCCCACGCGTGGATGCGCTGGGTGCCGGTGGTGGGCGTGGTCCCCGACCTCCGCTCGGGGAGCATCACCGGGGCGGTGGGCCCGGCGCTCTACGTGGCGCTGTCGGAGAGCCCGGCGCGGGACGTGACGCTGGTCATCCGCGCCCGCGGCGACCTGGGCGCGCTGGGGGCGCAGGTTCGCCGTACCGTGGCCGACGTGGATCCCCTGGTGCCTGTGCGCTCGGTGGCGCGCATGGACGACGTGGTGCGCGCGGCCTACTCCACGGCGTGGGTGGTCATGGGGCTCCTCGTGGTGCTGGCGGTGCTGGCCACCGGGCTGGGCACGCTGGGCATCTACGCGGTGCTCGCCCACCACGTGGCGGCCAACCGCCGGGAGCTGGGCGTGCGCATGGCGCTGGGCGCGGCGCCGGGGACCATCGTGGGCGAGGTGGTGCGCTCGGGGCTGGTGGTGGCGGGAGCGGGCATCGCCTCCGGGTGCGTGGCGGCGGCGCTGGCGTCGCGCTGGCTCGAGTCGCTGCTCTTCGGCGTGTCCACGCTGGCCCCCTGGGCGTATGCCGCTCCGGCGGCGGCCCTGGCGCTGGCGGCGGCGCTGGCGGCGTGGGCGCCCGCGGCGCGGGCGGGAAGGCTGCCCCCCGCGGAGGTGCTGCGCGGCGAGTAGGGGGGACGGGGGCGCGAGGCCGTGCTACCTTCAGGAAGCCGGTCCACAGGGAGGTGCCATGGGTCGCGCCGTCGTCCACCAACGCCAGCTCCCCGGGTTCCTCCTGGAGCTCCGGGAGAAGGGCGTCACCCGCATCAGCCGCGAGCCCGCGCGCTTCGACGGCTCGGTGGCGGTGCGTTGGAGCGACCCCGGCGCGCCCCTCGGGGACGCCGGGTACCGCGCCGACCTCCAGGCGTTCGTGCCCGCCTTCGTCCTCAGCGGCGCTTTCGTCCTCTTCCTGGTCCTGGTCTTCGGCCTCGTCACGTTCCTCACCGGCGGCCTGGCGGGGCCGTGAGCGGGGGAGGGGACTCATGAGCGAATGGCTCCGCAAGCTCCGGGGGATGCTGGGGGTGGGCGCCACGTGGGGCGTCGCCTGGGCGGGGATCGGCGCCGCGGTGGGCCTGGTCCTGGGCATGGTGAACCCGTTCCCCTTCGCCCTCTCCGACCTGGTGATGTGGTGGTCGGTGGGGATGGGCCTCTACGGCCTCACGTCGGGGATTGGCTTCGCGGCCGTCCTCTCCCTCACCGAGGGACGCCACACGCTGGACGAGCTGTCGCTGAAGCGCGTCGCTCTCTGGGGCGTGGTGGGCTCGGCCGCCGTGCCCCTCCTCTTCGCCGCCATGGGTGCCTTCGGCGCCGGCACCTCGGTGGTGGACGTGGTGGAGGCCATGCTCCTCACCAGCGCCCTCGGGGGGATCTTCGCGCCGGCGTCGGTGGCCGCCGCGCGCCGGGCCCAGCTCCCCGCCGGCGAGTCGCCCCCGGCGCTGCCTCCCACCGACGAGGGCTGACGCCCCGTCAGACCTCCCCCGCCCTCCGGCGCAGGCCCCACCAGAGTCCGGCGTGGGCCGGGAGGATGAGGGCCAGGAAGATGGCGTTGTCCTGCCGCAGCGACGGCACCCCCTGGACCAGGAGCGCCAGCGCGGCCACGGCCAGCACCGCCACCGCCAGGCGCTCCGCCAGGCGGCGGGCCTCCGGCCGGCGGCCCGCGAGGGGGATCATCACCGCCAGCCCCAGGGAGAGGGGCGTGAGGAGGAAGGCGTTGGCGTTGGGGTACATGAAGACGTGGTCGGTGAAGAGCACCAGGAGGAGGATGGTCCCCACGAGCCCCGCCGCCAGGCTCCAGAGCACGGCCACGGCCCCCACCGTCCGGCGGCCCCACGCGCTCCCGCCCCCTCCCCACGCCAGCAGGCCGCCCAGCGCCAGCCCCGCCAGGAGGTAGGGCAGGATCCAGGAGGGAGGCTCGGCGGGCTCGGTGGGGTGGATCCCCTCGACGATGACCTCCTCGGCGACGACCAGGGGGCGCGCCGCCCCGTCGGGGCCCGGGACGGTCACGTCCCGGAGGGCGTCGCGGAGCGTCATGGGGAGGAACATCTCCTGCCACACGGAGATCGCCTCGTCGCCGGGGGTGCCCAGGAGCACGTCCATCCCGGTGAAGAGGGGGACGTCGTCGCGGGTGAGACGGCGGATCTGGTCCCGCCACGACGTGCCCGACGGCTCGGCGGAGAAGCGCTCCGAGAGCTGTCCTCCCAGGACCCGGTCCAGGAGGTCCCGCACCCGGGTGGAGCAGTTGTCGCGGAAGTAGTCGTAGCGGTAGTCCCGGTTCTCGGGGAGGGCGTTGCGCTCCGCGAAGGCCACCAGCTCCAGGCGCTGGGCCGGCGCGAGGGCCAGCTCCTGCATGACGATGCGCCGCCCCGTGCGGGCGTACGCCTCCACCATGGGGCCCGCCTGGAAGGGCGCCATCATGTAGAGCATCTCCCCCTCGAGGAAGCGGGGGATGAAGCCCGGCTGGTCGAAGTCGAAGATCCCCCAGTTGTAGGCCACGTCCCGCCCGGTGGCGGTGTCGAGCACGCGGATGGCGTTGTGCCCGAAGCGCTCCCACACCGCCTCGCCGGGCCCGGCGGTGAGGAGCCACACGCGCAGCTCCGAGCCCGCCTCGGGGAGGGTGTCGGCGGGCTGCGCGCCGACGGGGGCGGCCTCCTGCGCGCCGACGGGGGCGGGAGCCAACGCCAGACCCAACGCCAGACCCAACGCCGGACCCAACGCCGGACCCGGGCCGAGGAGGAGGACGGTGGCGGTTCGCCGGGTCATGCCGTGGGGACTCCAGGGCCGGAGCGGGAAGGACAGGGGCCAGCGCGACGCAGCACGCTAACCCGGGGCCCCAGCCCCCTCAAGGGCGGCGGCGCCGGCTGCGGTGCGTACGGCGGCGGCGCCCCGTAGCTTCCCGGGCATGTACGCCCACTGCCTCTTCTGCCAGGGAGCGCTGAAGGACAACGCCGTGGTGGAGGCCTTCCCCCGCGGCCGGCGCCTGGCCTTCGACACCGAGCGGGGGCGCCTCTGGGTGCTGTGCCCTTCGTGCGCCCGCTGGAACCTGGTCCCCCTGGAGGAGCGCTGGGAGGCGGTGGAGGAGTGCGAGCGCCTCTACCGGGGGCTCCCCCGCCGGTTCAGCACCGAGAACATCGGGCTGGCCCGCCACCCGTCGGGGCTGGACCTCATCCGCGTGGGCAGGCCCGAGGAGCACGAGTACGCGTTCTGGCGCTACGGGCGGGTGTTCCGGAGGCGGTGGATGCGCAACACCCTGCTGGCCGGCGGCGTCGGGGTGGTGCTGACGGCGGGGGTGGTGGGGCAGTGGGTGGCGGGGGTGGCTGCGTTCGGGGGTCTCGTCACCGCCGCGAACCTGGTGAGCCTGGCGAACGTCATGGGGCTGAAGCGGGGCATGGTCCGGGTCCGGGTCAACCGGTACACGGTGACCAGGCTGACCGTGGGGCAGGCCAGCACGACCCGCCTGCCGTGGGTGCCCCTGGGCGACCCCCTCCTCCTGGAGATCCCCCACGTGTGGGGCGCCATCCGGCGGGAGGGCGACGAGGCGTGGAGCCTGCTGGCGCGCATCCTCCCGGCGCTGAACCGGGACGGAGCCCGGGAGCCGGAAGTGAACGAGGCGGTGAAGCAGGTGGCGGGCCGGGGAGGACCGGAGGGCTTCCTGGAGTTCGTGCACAACGACCGGGACTGGCGGGAGAAGGCCACCTGGACGCCGCCCTTCAACAAGAAGGCGACGCAGGCCGACCTGCCGGCGCGCATGCCCCTCCCCCTCCGCCTGGGGCTGGAGATGTCGCTGAACGAGAACCGGGAGGCCGAGGCGCTCCGCGGCGAGCTGGCGGCGTTGGAGGCGGCGTGGCGGGAGGCCGAGGAGCTGGCGGGCATCTCCGACGACCTCCTCCTCCCCTCCGGGTGGTCCGCGTTCCGGGCGCGGCACCGGGGCGCGGGCGACCCGGCGCCCGGGCCCGACGACGCCGGGGATGGCGTCGGGGACCCCGGCCAACGACCTTAGGTCCGCTTTTCCGACCCCCGTGGAGCCACGACGCCCCCCATGAGCACGCAGGCAGCCCCCGCCGTACGGACGTTCACGCCGGCCCAGGCCATGGCCTTTCCCGCCGCCTTCGCGGCGGCGCTCCTCGTGGCGGCCCAGCTCTTCACCCGGGGCCACCCCGTGCTCTACGCCTCCACCGTGGGCGCGGCGCTGGTGGCGGCGGTCTGGATGGGGGTGCTCTTCGCCACCGCGCGCGGCTCGAGGCGCACGCTCACCTGGTCCTTCGTGGCCAAGCGCCAGCACTGGGTTCAGGTCATCGCCCAGCTCGTCGTGTACGCCTGGTGGGGATGGCACGTGCGCGTGGTCTACGCGTTCATCCCGCTGCTCGTCACCCAGCTCCTCTTCGCCTACGCGGTGGACGCGCTGCTGAACTGGAGCCGACGGGACCACTGGGCCATGAGCTTCGGGCCCATGCCCGTGATCCTCAGCATCAACCTCTTCCTCTGGTTCCAGGCCGACTGGTTCTACTGGCAGTACGCCATGATCCTGGTGGGCTTCCTGGCCAAGGACCTGATCCGGTGGCAGAAGGAGGGGCGCTCGGCGCACATCTTCAACCCGTCGTCGTTCCCCCTGGCCGTCGGCTCCATCATCCTCATCGCCACGGCGGCGCCCAACGTCACCTTCGGCGAGTTCATCGCCAACAGCCAGCACGATCCGCCCCACATCTACCTGATCCTGCTGCTGGCCGCGCTCCCCGGGCAGTTCCTCTTCGGCGTGGCCCGCATGACGCTGGCGTCGGTGGCCACGATGATGGCCATCAGCCTGGTCTACTTCCAGGTGACGGGGACCTACTTCTTCTTCGACTCCCACATCCCCGTGCCCGTCTTCCTGGGCATGCACCTCCTTTTCACCGACCCGTCCACGTCGCCCCGCACCGAGCTGGGGCGGATCCTGTTCGGGATGACGTACTCGGTGGCCACCGCGGCGCTCTTCGTCCTGCTCCCCCTGGTGGGGGCGCCGACGTTCTACGACAAGCTGCTGCCGGTGCCCTTCATGAACCTCATGGTGCGCCGCTTCGACGCCTGGGCGCAGGCGCGGCCCCTGTCGGCGCTGGACCCGGCGCGCATCGGCGCCGCCCTCACCCAGCCCCAGCGCAACTTCGTGTACGCCTCGGCGTGGACGGTGCTCTTCGCCGTGCTCTACGCCACCCAGGGGGTGGGGGACCGGCACCCGGGCCAGTACCTCCCCTTCTGGCAGGAGGCGTGCGCCGAGGGAAGCGAGCGGGCGTGCCGCTACCGCAGCTACCTGACCTTCGTCTACTGCCAGAACGGGTCCGGGTGGGCGTGCAACGAGTACGGCGCGCTGGAGATGGAGGAGCGGCGCACGCCGGGGCGGGCCTTCGAGCGCGCGTGCGAGCTGGGGTACCAGCCCGGGTGCGCCAACGCGCAGGGCCGGCCGGAGGTGGCCTCCCTCGTGAGGGGCGACCCCGCGGTGGCCGACCTCCCCATCGTGCTCCGGGGCACCAAGCCCGCCCTCACCGAGAGGGACCCCGCGGTCCTGAGGGACCTGGGGTGCCGGCAGGGATGGCCGGGGATGTGCGGGTAGCCTCAACAAGACGATTGACGCGGTCTTTTCCGGAAGCCACATTCTTTGCTGACATATGAGTCGTGATGGTCTTTTACAGGATCCGCAAGGATAGACCGGGAAGCCCTATCACCTAGAGGGTTTCCCGTTTTTCGTGGCACGTCGCCACGGTCCCAGCGTGGGGGGTCAGAGTCCACGTGGGTCAGCAGTCGGCAGGTACGGCTTCGTCCGCCAAACCGACTCGGCCAAAGCGCAAGATGGAGTAGGACGATGCGTACCAAAGGCACTGTGAAGTGGTTCAACGACCAGAAGGGCTTCGGCTTCATCACCCCCGACGACGGTGGCAAGGACTGCTTTGTCCACCACTCGGCCATCCAGGCCCAGGGTTTCCGGACCCTGAGCGAGGGTGACAAGGTGGAGTTCGAGATCACGCAGGGTCAGAAGGGCCCCGCGGCCGAGAACGTGACCAAGCTCTAAGCCGGGCTCTGAGCCACTGAAGTGCTGAAGCCCTCCGGCGCGAAAGCGCCGGGGGGCTTCGTCTTGTCCGGCACCGCCGCGGGCTCCCCGGCGCCCGGGGCGCGTGGGGTGGCCCGCCGTGGGGCGGCGGCGTACGTTGCGCCCGACCCTCCCCTCATCCCGCGACGCCCATGAACCGCCTCGTCCGCGCCCCCCGGGTCCTCCTCTCCCTCCTCCTCGTCACCCTCGCCACCGCCGTCACGGCGCTCCCCGCCTGCGGCCAGGTGCGCACCGACCCCGTCTTCCCCGGGGAGACGTGGGAGACGGTCCGCCGCGTCGACCTGGCGGCATACGGCTGGAACGCCGACCGCCTCGTCGCGCTCCGGGACTTCATCCGCGACAGCGCCTTCACCACCGGTCTGGTGGTGGTGGACCGGGGGCGGGTCGTGTTCGCCTACGGCGACGTGGAGGAGCTGTCGTACCTGGCTTCGGCCCGGAAGAGCATCCTGGCCATGCTCTACGGCTACTGGGTGGAGAACGGCACCATCGACCTGGACGCCACGCTCCAGGACCTGGGCATGGACGACGTGGGCGGCCTCCTGCCCCTGGAGCGGCAGGCCAAGGTCCGCCACCTCGTCACCGCCCGCTCGGGGGTCTACCACCCCGCGTCCAACGGGGGCGACGACCTGGCGTCGGCGCCGGAGCGGGGGAGCCAGCAGCCCGGCACGTACCAGCTCTACAGCAACTGGGACTTCAACGCCTCCGGCGCCGTGTTCGAGAAGCTCACCGGGCGGGACATCTACGACGAGCTGCAGGCCCAGCTCGCCATCCCGCTCCAGTTCGAGGACTGGGACCGGAGCGCCCAGAGGAAGAGCGGCGACCTCACCATCTCCGTGAACCCCGCGTACCACATGTGGCTCTCCACCCGGGACATGGCGCGGGTGGGGCTCCTCATGCTCAACGAGGGGGCTTGGAACGGGCGCCGGGTCCTGTCCCGGGAGTGGGCCCGGGAGATCGTGCGGCCCGTGACGCCCCTGGGGGAGATGAACCCCGTGCGGCGCCGCGACGGCTACTTCGGCTACGGCTACATGTGGTGGGTGTGGGACGGCCCGAGGGCGGTGGGCCCCTTCGAGGGCGCCTACACGGCGCGCGGCGCCATCGGCCAGTGGATCACCGTGCTCCCGGCGGTGGACCTGGTCATCGCCCACAAGACCAACTCGATCTACGGGCGCACCACGAGCTGGGAATCGTGGGAGCGCATGATGGAGATGCTCCTCGAGGCCCGCGGCGTCGCCATGCCCGGGCCCTACCCCTGGCGGTAGGGGGCCCCGCCGGCGGGCCCGGCGATTTTCCTTGAGGGGGACACCCCGGGGCAGCAGGTTGGGGCTCCGGGGTGTCTTCTTGGACCCCGACAGACGCAACCCCCAAGGAGGTCGCGGTCATGAGAGCGCCTGCCCTGCTCCTCGCCGCCTCCCTGGGCCTGCTGGCGCTTCCCGCGCCGGGTGCGGCCCAGGAGGACACCGATCCCAGGCTCACCGAGTGGAAGGTCCCCTGGGAGAACACCCGCCCCCGGGACCCGTACGTCGCCCCCGACGGGAAGGTCTGGTTCGTCGGCCAGACCGGCCACTACGCCGGGATCCTCGACCCCGCCACCGGACGGTTCACCCGGGTGGACCTCCCCGAGGGCGCCGGGCCCCACAACATCGTCGTGGACGCCGCCGGGGTGCCCTGGTACACCGGCAACCTGGTGGGGAACCTGGGGCGCATCGACCCCGTGACCCACGAGATCACCACGTACCCCATGCCCGACGAGGCCGCCCGGGATCCCCACACGCTCACGTTCGACAAGAACGGCGACATGTGGTTCACCGTGCAGGGTGGGAACTTCATCGGGAAGTTCTGGAAGGAGACCGGCCAGGTGCGGCTGGTGAAGGCGCCGGAGGCCGAGGGCCGGGGCGGCCGCATGGGGAGCAGCCGGCCCTACGGCATCGAGATGGACTCCCGGGACCGGCCGTGGATCGTCCTCTTCAACACGAACAAGATCGCCACGGTGGACCCCGAGTCCTTCGAGCTGAAGGCCTACGACCTGCCCGACCCCGGCGCCCGGCCGCGGCGCATCGGCATCACCTCCGACGACATGGTCTGGTACGTGGACTACGCGCGCGGCTACCTGGGCAGGCTCGACCCCGCCTCGGGGGACGTGAAGGAGTGGCCCATGCCCTCGGGGCCCCAGTCGCGGCCGTACGGCATGGCCGTGGACGCCGACGACCGCATCTGGTTCGTGGAGACGGGGGTGCAGCCCAACAAGTTCGTCGGCTTCGACCCCCTGACGGAGGAGTACTTCAGCTCCACCGACGTGGAGAGCGGCGGCGGCACCATCCGCCACATGGTCTTCGACCCGAAGACCAGCACCATCTGGTTCGGCGCCGACACCGGCACCATCGGCAAGGCCGTGGTGCCGCCCAGGAAGCGCAGCGTGAGCTGATGCGAGGAGCCGTCGGCGCCGCCGCGCTGGCGGCCACCGTGGCGTTGGGGGGATGGGGGAGCGGCGCTCCCCCGTCCCCCTCGCGCGTCCACCTGGCGGGCCCCCCCGCCGGGCACACCGGCGGCTTCGGTGAGCCCACCTGCCAGGCCTGCCACACCGAGTACGCCCTGAACGAGCCCGGGGGGTCGCTGGCCGTGGAGGGCCTCCCCGACGCCTGGGAGCCCGGCCGGAGCTACGCGCTCACGGTGGTGCTCCACAGCACCGAGATGGTGGCCGCCGGCTTCCAGATGTCCGTGCGCTTCGAGGACGGGACGCCCGCCGGGCGCCTCGCCCCCATCGGCCCCCGGACGGCGGTGGTGGACTCCACCGGCGTGCCCTACGCCCAGCACGCCCCCGGCGGCACCACACCCGACACCCCCGAGGTGGCCCGCTGGACGGTGGAGTGGGTCGCTCCCGGGCGCGGGGGCGCGGTGCGGGTGCACGCGGCGGCCAACTCGGCCAACGGGGACAACTCGCCCTTCGGGGACCTGATCTACGCGGTGGAGCGGGGTGTGGGGGTGGCGGTGGGGGTGGGGGTGGGGGTGGGGGTGGGGGTGGGTGCTCCCCCCTACCTGGAGGCCCTCCCGGGGGTCTTCAACGAACCCGTTCGGAGACCCAGCGGGGGCGAGGTGCGTTAGCGCAACCGACCGGCCATCCCGACGAACTGGGGCGATCTTCGCCCCCGGGCTTCACCCGCCCGCCTTGGGGTTGTCCCTGGGGCGGGCGCATTGCGTACCAAATTGAGAGTGCGGCTGGGATAGGGAAGGTGTAGAGTGACGCGAAAGGTGGAGTGGGCGAAATACGGAGATTGAGACGTTCTCGGCAAGCGCGTAAGCGAGAGGGTCATCTATGAGCCGGTTGGGTTGCC